>DATIPO010000306.1:0-23167 GCA_035471925.1 Acidobacteriota bacterium | reverse complement strand
AGGATGGAAACCCCGTAGGCCTCATCGCCCAGAATATGAACCGTCAGCAGCACCAACTCTTCGAATTCGCCCAGCTTGTCGCCTTTCATAAGATCGTCCCAGGCCCAGCCTACAGCATTTCCACGCTTTTGCAAAACAAATAGATGCAAAAACTCGACCGGCCAAATGGTCGCTGGCAGTCCGGCCACGGGAAGTTGGACTGGGCAAGCAGGCAAATGGTTGGTCTTTTCGGCCCTCGAGTTGCGCCGCCGGACCCTCAAAGTAGACTAGGGGCATGAGTGCCGTGCGAGGGGCGCCTTGGAGAGAGCGCCTTTACGAGATTATCTTCGAAGCCGATACGCGGGCCGGGAAATGGTTCGACATCGGTTTGCTGGGGGCTATTCTGCTCAGCGTGGCGGCGGTCTGCCTGGAGACGGTGGAAGGCGTCGCGCAGGCCTACGGCTCTTGGTTGAACGCTGCCGAGTGGTTCTTCACCGGACTCTTCACCATCGAGTACCTCCTGCGCCTGATCACCGTGCGCAACAGGGTGGCCTACGCGGCCAGCTTCTACGGCATCATCGATTTGATCGCCTTCCTCCCTTCCTACTTCGGATTGATCACGGGAGGAGTGACATCCTTCGCCGTTGTCCGTTCCTTCCGCCTGCTGCGCGTCTTCCGCATCCTCAAGCTCATCCACCTGACCAGCGAATCGGAGCACCTGGGCGCTGCGGTGTGGCGTTCGCGGGCCAAAATCGTGGTCTTTCTGGCTGTTGTCATGATCACGGTGACGATCGCCGGCACCGCCATGTATGAGGTGGAAAACCGCTATGGAGGCGACAACAGCCAATTCACATCCATTCCCCAATCGATCTACTGGGCCATCATTACCATGACCACGGTCGGATACGGCGACATCGTCCCCATCACTAGTCTGGGCAAGGTACTTTCGGCCTTCCTGATCCTGGTGGGCTACAGCCTGATCATCGTCCCCACCGGATTCGTTTCAGCCGAAATCATCGATTCCCACCGCAGGCGCGGAATCTCGACTCAGGCCTGTCCCTACTGCATGGCCGAGGGCCACCGCACCGACGCCGTCTACTGCCGCAAGTGCGGCAAGCCCCTGTGACCCGCGCCGCCCGCAGGACTTTCTGCAAGGCGGCGATTTGAAGCTCGGGCCCGGAGTCAAGCTGAATGGAAGAGCTGCCTCCTGTATCGCCCGAAATACTGGCAGACCTCTTGGACGCCATCGCTCCCTCTTTTGACGCGGCTGCGAACACGCGGCGATGGCTTGCCAACTGGCCGGCCCTGCACGATCATCGAATAGAGGCATTTCCCTCTTTTTGTCCGTCAGTTTCTATAAGGAGGTCGTCATGTATGACTTCGAGAAACGCGATACGCCGGAGGTTTCCTATCTCACCCTGAGGAAGATCGTGGGCATCTTGGGAGTCAGCCTCCCCATCGTCGTAGCGGTGTGGGGGCTCACCTTGTATGGAACCTTGCTGCCCTCCATCAGCGACTACTACAAGGGCCGCACTGGAGACGCCTTCGTGGGCATTCTCTTCGTTGCGGCGTGGTTTCTGTTCACCTACAAGGGTTATGAGCCCAAGGACGACATCGCCGGAGATCTGGCCTGCCTCTTTGGACTGGGCGTGGCCCTCTTTCCAAACAGCGGGACACCCTGGGAGGCCCGCATCCATTTCCTTTCGGCAGCCGGGTTTTTCTTGGTTCTGTCTTATTTCGCGATGTTCCTCTTCACCAAGTCCAAGTCCGATCCCACTCCCCGCAAGAAGCTGCGCAACGCCATCTACCGGACATGCGGCGTCGTGATGTTGTCCTGCATTGTTCTGATCGGTCTCTTCTACCTGTTCTTTGAAGAGAGCGATTTCGCCAGGTTCTCACCCGTCTTCTGGCTGGAGACCTTCGCCCTCTGGGGTTTCGGCATCTCCTGGTTCATCAAGGGCGAAACCCTGTTTCAGGACCAAGCCGGCTAGTGCTCGTCGCCTTGCGCCACTGCAGTTGGGTCCGCCCCGAAATCGCTGCGATGGAGTTGTCAGGCTCTTGCAAGCCCGGCCGGAAAGCCACTATCTTGGGGCGAGGTGCGGCGCGAAAACCGTGTCCGCCTGCAAGTGAATAGCCCAGAGGCAACCCGCATGAAGCACTTATCCTTGGTTCTCATTCTCTTCCTGCTCTTACCTGCCGGCTTGAAGGCTCAGCAGGAGGAGAACTTCGACTATTGGCAGTTTGAAAAGGCCGTCATCAGAAGAGGCGTTCAGGCCTTCATGATGTGCAACGGCCTCTTCACCTCAGGCCGCACTCTCGACCAAATCTTCGAGCAGGAATTGGTCTACATCAGCGGGAGGTTGGGCCAAGTCGAAACCCAGGATTTTCTGGTCGACAGCCAGAAGAAAGCCGTGGCTGTGGGACTTTCGGACGACCTTCCCGCCATGCGGGCCGCCTACCGTCAAGGGCTGGGCTGCGTCATCATGGCGCCCGACCAGGACTTCAACGACATCGACACGCTTCCCAAGCTGGAAACACCTCCTTTGCCTGGCGATCCCGCTGAGATCCCTTGGCCGGAGGGAGATTTGATCGAGGAATCGGCGCTTCCCGAGGAGATCGACCAGGCGGCCCTGGAAGCGGCCGCCGATTGGTCTTTCGACCGTGAAACCCATGGGACCACCGAGCAAGTCACTCTCAGCCTGATCGTCGTCCATGAAGGACGCATCGTGCTGGAGCGCTACGCCCCCGGAGTCGACTACCTCACAAAGACCCGTACCTGGTCGACAGCCAAGAGCATCGCCGTCACTTTGATCGGGATCCTGGTCGACCAAGGAAAGCTGGCGCTGGATGAGCCTCTGGGCTTCGAATGGCTGCCGGAGGTGCGCTCGGCTGAAACCGATCCGCGGGACGAAATCACCTTGCGCAACGTCCTGCACATGTCGAGCGGACTCTACCCGGTGGATAACGGCGTCGAATACGCCACGGGCTCGGGCCTGGCCTACTGGGCCGGCGCCAGTTCGGTCAACGGGGCCCGCAACCGCGGACTGATCCGCCAGCCGGGAACCTACTGGGATTACGAAAACTACGACACGCTGCTGGCCGTCTATGCCATGAAGAAGGCTATTGGAGACCCTCAAACGTATCTGGAGTTCCCCCGCGCGGCCCTGCTGGACAAGATCGGCATGCGCAACACCATCCCCGGGGTGGACCGCTTCGGCGACTTCATTTTGAGCAGCCAGATCTACACCAACGCCCGCGACTTGGCCCGCTTCGGACTCCTCTATCTCAAGGGAGGCGTGTGGAAGGGCGAGCGCATCATCTCCCAGGATTGGATCGACTTCGTGCGCACTCCCGCGCCCTCAACGCGCCAGCGCGGAAGCTTCTACGGCGGTCAGTGGTGGCTGGTTCCCGACGACCGCGACGACGTGCCCAAGACCGCCTACTCGACGGCCGGCAACCGGGGCCAATACGTCATCGTGGTTCCGTCCCATGACTTGGTGATCGTCCGCCGGGGACTCGACTTCGGACGCCAGGGGTTCGACCGCTGGGACCTCACCCGCGAAGTGCTCAAGGCTTTTCCCCAGGGATCGGATTAGGGAATGACCTCAAACGACTTCTTGTCCTTGAGTCGGTAAACGTGAAAATCCGAATCGAGAGTGAAGATCCTGCTGGTGTCGATCGCTTCAGCAGCCGCGACCAGCGTTGCGTCAGCTAGGTCCATGGGCCTGTCACGGTACTTTCTCATAAGCTCCCGCGAGCGCTGCCGCCCGTGCCGATCTAATTCGATGATCCTCAGGTCCCCACGTTGCACAAGCTTCCAGAGGGCATCCTGAGCCGGCCATCCCCCCGCAGCGCCCAGGAGATAAACCGCTTCCGTAAAAGCCGGCCATGTCGTCAGCATGGGTGCGGCCAAGGACGAGAGCGCCTCAAGGCAAGCCTGGTGATCGGCTTCTCCCCGGTCAATGATGGCGACAAGAGGACCGGCGTCCACTAAGATCATTCGCGCTTCCCTTTCGCCGCCGACTGGACCTGTTGGGTGAAGCCCTTACCCGACTGACGGGCCCGGCCGCCCTGGCTCTTGATCACTCCGGCAACGTCCTTCAAGCGTGGCGCCAAGCGCCGCCCTAAAATGCCTTCGCATCGCTCTTCAATAGCCTGGCGGATGAAGGCCGAGACCGACTGACCGCTGACGCGGGCTGCTTCTTCGAGTCTGGCCTCCAAGGTCTCGTCTAGCCGAACGCTTTTCATCTCGGATTCTCCTGTGTAGTACAAGAAAGCCCTAATTGTATCACGTGCCTTTTCGTTTCTCATACCTTCTACAACGCGCCTGGATTGCGAAAATGCGAGAGTCTTGGACGTTTGTAGGGATAATCGCTGAAAAGGCTCTGGACGCGTCAGATCTTGCAGTTTGGACTGATACACTGGCTTCGAGAGCCCGCTTGGGCCGGCTGGAGCTGTTGTGCCGAACCGAGCCGGGGCGGGCGCAAGGTTGCATGATGAAGAGCGCACTCCCATTACAATTGACGGCTTTGTCACAGGCTGCCGCTGAGAAGAGCGATCCATGGCACGCTGAGGAGGCTGCCGGCGTGCTCAAGGCCTTGGAGAGCGATCTGGAGAAGGGACTCTCCGAGCAAGAAGCTCGACAGAGGAAGCAGCGCTACGGTCCCAACCGGCTGCGTGAGCATGCCGTCCGCAGCCTCTGGAGCATTCTCTTCGCGCAGTTCAAGAGCTTGATCGTGGGGCTGCTGATGGCAGCTTCGGCCGTGGCCTTCATCTTCGGTGAGACGTTGGAGGGCTGGGCCGTGGCGGTTGTCATCATCCTCAATACGGCCATCGGCTTCTTCACCGAGTTGCGGGCGGTTCGTTCAATGGAGGCCCTCTTTGCTCTGGGAAGCGTCGCCACCCGTGTGCGGCGGGACGGGCACGTGCTGGAGATCTCGGCACAGGAATTGGTTCCTGGAGACGTGGTGCTGGTCGAGGGCGGCGACGTGGTGACCGCCGATCTGCGGTTGCTGGAAGCCTCCAAGCTGCAGGCGGACGAATCGGCCCTGACAGGTGAAAGCATGCCGGTGGGCAAACAAACCGAGGCGGTTGCCCGGGAGAGTCCTCTGGCAGAGCGTCCCAGCATGCTTTATAAGGGCACCGCCGTCACTCGGGGCTCGGGAGCGGGCGTGGTGGTGGCTACAGGCATGGAGACCGAGCTGGGCCAGATTTCGGCCCTGGTGGACGAAGCCCAAGAGGAGGCGACTCCTTTGGAAGTCCGCCTCGACCAATTGGGCCGCCGCTTGATTTGGGCCACCCTGGGAGTGACGGCGCTGGTGGCCTTGAGCGGTACATTGGCCGGCAAAGACCTGCTGCTCATGATCGAAACCGGACTGGCTCTGGCCGTAGCCGCGATTCCCGAAGGATTGCCCATAGTGGCCACCATCGCCCTGGCCCGCGGAATGCGCCGCATGGCTAGGCGAAACGCCCTGATCAACCGCCTGTCGTCGGTGGAAACCTTGGGCGCCACCACCGTCATCTTCACCGACAAGACCGGGACGTTGACCGAGAACAAGATGACTTTGACCCGCTTGGCCCTGGCTTGCGGAGAAGTGGAAATCGGGTCCGAACCGCACTCCTTTCGGCTCGACGGTCAGCCGGTCGATCCCGCCCAGCACCAGATCTTGCGAGCGGCCCTTGAGACGGGCCTCCTGTGCAGCAACGCCTCGCTGGGCGCCGCCGACGGCAAGGATGAAGGCCACTCGCAGAGCGAACATGGGCGTCTCAACGGCGACTCGGATGGGGCAGCCGATGAGCCTGCCGACAACGCGGCCTCGTCCCAGGTGTCCGGCTCCTCCGAGGCGAATGATGCGGACGAGGGCAACAGTGCCGGCAAAGCCGCTTCTCAGGCCACTGGCGATCCGCTGGAAGTCGCCTTGCTGGTGGCTGGCAAGAAAGCCGGAATCGACCGCGAGAACCTGCTGTCCCAGCTACCCGAAGTCCGGGAGGAGGCCTTCGATCCCGAGACCAAGATGATGGCCACTTTCCATCGCAGTGAAGACGGATGCCGCGTGTCCGTTAAAGGCGCTCCGGAGCCGGTGCTGGAGGCCTGCACCCAAATCCTCACCGAAGACGGGACAGGTGCCTTGGACGAGCGTCAGCGCTCCCAGTGGCGGCAGCGCAATGAAGCCATGGCCGCCCAAGGACTTCGCGTTCTGGCTCTGGCCGGCAAACAGACCGGCAGCGCCGAAGAAACACCCTACCAAGAGCTCACCTTCTTCGGCCTTGCCGGACTGCTCGATCCTCCCCGCAAGGAGGTTCGTCAAGCCATTGACGAGTGCCGCCGGGCCGGCATCGAAGTGGTCATGGTCACCGGAGATCAGCCAGTCACGGCCCGAGGCATCGCCCAAGCCGTGGGATTGGTGGAAGATGAGCCGGAGAACTCCGAAGCAGTCGTCAGTGGCGGCGAACTGAAGCCTCTCGATGACCTGGACGAGGGCCCGCGCCGAGAGGCGCTCCAGTCCCGTCTTTTTGCCCGCGTCAGCCCTAAACAGAAGCTGGACCTGATCGAACTGCACCAGAAGGCCGGACACATCGTGGCCATGACGGGCGACGGAGTCAACGACGCGCCGGCCCTCAAGAAAGCCGACATCGGCATCGCCATGGGCCGAAGGGGGACGCAGGTGGCTCAGGAAGCCTCAGACATGGTGCTCAAAGACGACGCCTTCTCCACCATCGTGGCCGCCGTACGCGAGGGCCGGGCCATCTTCCACAACATCCGCAGCTTCGTCCTCTACCTCATGTCATGCAATGTGGGCGAAGTCACGGTCGTCGCCGTGGCATCGCTGGTTGGGACCACGCTGCCCATCCTGCCCCTGCAGATTCTCTTCCTCAACCTTGTGACCGACGTCTTTCCGGCCCTGGCCCTGGGTGTCGGATCGGGTGACGAGCACATCATGGAGCGGCCGCCCCGCGACCCTGACGAGCCCATCATGGGACGCCGGCGCTGGCGTCGCGTGGCCCTCTACGGCTTGGTCTTCACGGCTTCGGTCCTGGGCGCGCTGATATTGGCCCGGCGGTGGCTGGGGATGGATGCCCAAGAGGCGGTCACTGTGTCTTTCCTGACCCTGGCCTTTGCTCAACTCTGGCACGTCTTCAACATGCGCACCCCCGAGTCGGGACTGATCCGCAATGAGATCACCCGCAACCGCTACGTGTGGGGCGCCCTGGCCCTGTGTTCGCTGCTGCTTCTTGGGGCCGTCTACCTTCCCATTCTTTCGCAAGTCCTGGCCATCACACCGCCCGGATTCGCCGGCTGGGGACTGGTTTTGGTCATGAGCCTGATTCCCCTGCTGGCCGGCCAAACCGTCATGGTTTTCAGATCACACAAAAGATGAGCCATGGAGAAATCTGGCTCCCTATCCAGCTCCTCTAAGCCGATATCTCGGCGATTGCAGATAAGAAGAGCAGGGGCTAAACTCTCACCCCATGAGCGACGCAAGAATCGCGCCTTGCTTATGGTTTGACGACCAAGCTGAAGAAGCCGCCCGCTTCTACACGCAGACCTTTCCCGAGGGCCGCATCAGGGGCTTGGCCAAGTTCCCGGAATCCTTCGACAATCCCAGCGGCAAGCCACCTGGCAGCGTCATGACGGTTGACTTCGAGGTGGCCGGACAGCGCTTCACGGCCCTCAATGGAGGGCCGCATTTCACCATCAATCCCAGCATCTCCTTCTTCGCCTTCAATGATTCCGCCGAGGAGACCGACAGGCTTTATGCCGCCTTGGCCGAGGGCGGAGAAGCGCTGATGCCGCTGGACGACTATCCCTGGAGCGAACGCTACGGCTGGGTCAAGGACCGCTTCGGAGTCTCCTGGCAAGTCATGACGGGCCACCGCCGCCAGGAAGGGTCGGTCATCGCGCCCTGCCTCATGTTTGCCGGGGAAGAGCACGGACGCGCCGAGGAGGCCATTCAAACCTACATCGGCCTCTTCCCCCAGTCGGGTGTTCACAGTATTGCCCGCTACGGCGCCGAAGAAGGCCCCGAAGGCACCGTCAAGCACGGCCGCTTTGTCCTGGCCGGCCAAGATTTAGTGGCCATGGACAGCCACATTGACCACGGCTTCACCTTCAACGAAGCCGTCTCCCTGCAGGTGATGTGCAAGGATCAAGCCGAGGTCGACCATTACTGGGAGGCTCTGTCCGAGGAAGGCCAAGAAGGCCCTTGCGGCTGGCTCAAGGACCGCTTCGGCGTCTCCTGGCAGGTCGTTCCCACCGCTGCGGCCCAGTGGATGACCAGCGACGACGCTGCAGCCGGCGAAGCCGCATTCCAGGCCATGCTCAAAATGAAGAAGATCGACATCGCCGCCGTCCAGAGCGCCTTCGAGAATCCCCCCGGGTAAGGGTTGCCGGTCAGCCCCAACGACGCGGAACCAAGGCCTCCAGTGCGCCGCCGTCTCGGCATCCCCCTTGATTCGCGCCCCACAGGCGATGGCGCACTCGATTGTTCTTGCCTCCAGTCCGGGACATTCTGGGCGGAATGCCTTTCCCCATGTAAAAAGTCCTTGACCGGACGGTGGGAGCGGTCTATTCTTAGCAATGTTAGGAATTAGCAATGCTAGAAAAATGAGCAAAGAAACACTGGGCGAGTTTGAACAGTTGGTTTTGCTGGGATGTCTGCGGCTGGGAGACGAGGCCTACGCTGGAGGCGTAGTGGACGAGATCCGCACCAGAACCGGACGCGAGGTGGCCCACGCCGCTGTCTACATTGCCTTGCGCCGCATGGAGGAGCAGGAACTGGTGTCCTCGCGCATGGGCCGGCCCACCGCCGAGCGGGGCGGACGGGCCAAGCGCTTCTTCGAGGTCCTGCCTGAAGGACGCCGTCTGCTGGATGTCTCCCGAACGGCCCTGCTCAGCATGTGGGAAGGAGTGGAGACCGCCCCATGACTCCAGAGTCTCCCCCACGCATTTGGCAAGGGCTCTTGAGGCGCATCCTGCCCCGCGATTGGCGGACGGACGTGATGGGCGATCTGGAGGCCGGCTGGCGCAAACGGGCTGAACTGGGCTCCCGGCAGGCTGCGGTTTGGTACCGCCGCCAAGCGCTGGGCTACCTGCTGCGCATCCCCCGACTGGCCGCAAAGCGTTTGCGCGTCCGCTTTTCTGATGCCATCAGATTCCCCCGCCAGGGACGTTCCAGGGCTCAGGAGGGATGGATGATTTCCGTAGTGCAAGACATCCGCATGGCGCTTCGCTCTCTGGGGCGACATCCGGGATTCACTTTGATTGTAGTGCTCACCCTGTCGCTGGGGATCGGTGCCAACACCGCCGTCTTCAGCCTGACCGACGCAGTGCTGCTGCGCTCGCTGCCCGTGCGCGACCCGGACAGCCTGGTGGCGATGGCGGGACGCTGCGGCGACGGGCGCGTCTCCATCTCTTACCCGGTCTTTACCGAGATGGCCGAGCGCCAGGACGCCCTGATCGGGCTCTTCGCCGACTGCTCACCGGGCTTGGAGCGGGCCCGCATGGACGGACGACGCCTTTCCGACCTCCGCGTGGCCTCGGTCTCGGGCAACTACTTCCAGTTGCTGGGCGTACGTCCGCGTCTGGGACGCCTGCTCACTCCCGAGGACGACCAGCGCGGCGCAAGCGGCGGCGTTGCCGTCGCCAGCCACACCTTCTGGAGCACCCGCCTGGGGGGCGACGAGAGCGCGCTGGGACGCGTCATCGAAGTCGACGGCTCTCCGTTCACCATCGTTGGAGTGGCTCCGCCCGAGTTCTTCGGGGCCCGCGTGGGCGCCCGCGCCGACCTCTGGCTGCCCATCAACCGCTCCGTTTCGGAGTCCTCGCTGGACTGGCGGACGGGCACCTTCTTCAACATCATGGGACGCCTCAAGCCCGGCGTCAGCCTGCAACAGGCCCAAGAGTCGCTGTCGGCACTTTTCCGCCATGTCTTGGAGGCCGACTCGAAAGCAGGTCGTCCCACGGTTGTGCGCGAAGACGCCCGCGTTGCCGATCACCGCGTCCTGCTCGACCCGGCCCGCAACGGATTCGACGCCTTGCGCAGCGCCTACTCGATGCCTCTCAAGGTCTTGACCCTGGCAACCGCCCTGGCCTTGCTCATCGTCTGCTTCAACGTGGCCAATCTCATGCTGGCCCGAGCCGCTTCGCGGGGCAGGGAAATGGCCACTCGCCTGGCCCTGGGTGCCGGACGCCTGCGGCTGGCCCGCCAGTTGACCCTGGAAAGCCTGCTTTTGGGCGTCACCGGCGGCCTGGGCGGACTGCTCATCGCCTGGACCGCCAGCCCCTTCATCGCCTCCTTCATCGCCTCGCCCGAGGACGCCGCTTTGCTCTACCTGAAACCCGACCCGCGCGTCCTCGGATACGCGCTGGCAGCCTCCTTGATCACCGGACTGCTCTTCGGACTGGCCCCGGTTGTTTGGAGCGCGCTGCGCGATCCCGGCACCGCCCTGGGCAGCGCCCGCAGCGAAGCCGGAATGAGCCGCCCCCGCCTGCGCTTCGCCAAAGGACTGCTGGTGGCTCAGATCGCGCTTTCGCTGCTGCTTCTCTCAGGTGCCGGATTGATGCTCGGCTCCCTGCAAGAACTGGCCGCGGTCCCCCTCGGGTTTCAGCAGCAAAGCCTGGCGGTGGCCTCGGCCTCCTTTGAGATTCCTCGGGAGCGCCGAAACGCCTTCCGCCTCTCCCTCGAAGAACGCTTGAAAGCGGTTCCAGGCGTACGCTCAGCTTCAGCCTCCTGGCTGGGCGTGTTTACGCGATCGGACATGGGCGCCAACCTTGAGATCTCAGGCTACAAACCGGCCCCCGACGAGAGTACGGCGGTGCGCCTCAATACCGTCACGCCTTCCTACCTGGAGACCATGGGCGTCCCTCTGCGCGCCGGACGCCCGATCTTGCCCTCGGACAACCAAGAGGCGCCCAAGGTGGCCTTGGTCAACCAGGCTTTCGCAGACCGCTACTTTGCCGGACGTTCGCCCCTGGGCGCCACCTTCCGCATGCGCGGCGATGATGCCGACGTCGAAATCGTGGGCGTCACCGGCAATTTTCTGTGGAATGATCTCCGCGCCGAGAACGAGCCCATTTTCCTGCTCCCCGCTACCCAGTGGGGCATGGAGATGCGTTCCATCCAGGTCCGTCTCGAGGTTCCCTATGCCTCGGTCGCCGGTCCCCTGCGAAAGGCCATCGAAGGGCTCGACGAGTCGACGCTGGTGCGGGACGTCCACCTGATGAGCGAGCAGGTCGACTCCACCATCCGCAGCGAACGCATGCTGGCTCACCTCTCCGGCTGGTTCGCCGGTCTGGGGACGCTGATGGCCTGCCTGGGAATCTACGGCATCCTCTCTTATTCGGTGCAGCGCCGACGCCGCGAGATGGGCGTGCGGCTGGCGGTGGGCGCTCAACGCCGGGGCATCCTCACGCTGGTACTGCGTGAAGCCGCTGTGCTGCTGATTCTAGGACTGCCGCTGGGTCTGGCCGGATCCTGGGCTGCCTCGCGGACGGTCTCCAGCTTCCTCTACGGCGTCGCTGCAGACGATTTCGCGGTTCACCTGGCGGTGGTCGTCCTTCTGGCGGCGGTCACTCTGCTCGCGGCTCTGCTGCCGGCCTGCCGCGCCGCCTCCCTCGACCCGGCCCGCATCCTGCGCTGCGAGTAGCCTCACTCATTCCCGGCGCAGAGCGATGACCGGATCGGTTGAGGCAGCGCGGCGGGCGGGGAGGTAGGCTGCCGCCAAAGCAGCCGCCACAAGCAGAAACGATCCGGCCGCCAACGTCAGGGGATCGGTCGCCTCAACGCCGAAGAGCAAGCTTTGGAGCAGGCTGGCGGAGGCCAAGGTGGCCGCCAGTCCGGCGCCCAGGCCCAATGCCACTGGGAGGGCTGCGCGCGAAAGGACCAAGCGTCGAATTTCGCGTCGCTTGGCGCCGATGGCCATGCGGATGCCGATTTCGTGCAGTCGGCGGCTGACAGCCAAACTTCCCACGCCGAAGATCCCAACGGTGGAGAGCCCGAGTCCCAGGACAGCCAGCAGCGAGAAGAGCTCTGCGTTCATGCGGTAGGTATAGAGAAACCCGGCCACGACTTCGGTGTAGGGGATGACATTGACGATGGCCAGGTGGGCCTCGTATCCGCGCAGCCAGCGGTGCAGGAGGGGGACGGCCGCAGCGGAGTTGGGAGCCGCGGGGCCGGGACGCATGGTCACCAGCAACGCGCTTCCGGTGGGATAGGGATGCTGAGGATAGGACGTGTAGACCATGGGCTCCGGCTGGCTGAAAAAGTCGCGGAACTTGGCATTGCTGACCACTCCGACGATCTCGTACTGGCGTTCGCTCGCGGCTCCGGCGTCATCGTTCCGACCGCCGCTTCGGCCGGGGACTGTCGGCCACCAGATGCGCCGGCCTATGGGTTCTTGGCCGGCGAAGAAACGGTCCGCCAGTTTTTGGTTGACGATGGCTACGTCTGGAGCGCCGCTGCGGTCCGTCAGGTGGAAAGCGCGTCCGCGGCGCACCTCGATGCCCAGCGACTGAAAGAACCCCGGATGCACCCGGGAGTAGGTGAGCCTGACCGGATCGCTTTTGCCTTCCAGACGTAATTCCGCCGCAGGATGGGGCGAGAGAGGCGGGTAGTCGGCCACGGTGGCCGACTCGACCCATGGCTCGTGTTCGAGTTCCTGGGCCAGTTCGCGGAAAAAGCGCTCGCGCTGCTCGGGTTCGAGGTCGGTGCTGGAGGTCGAGATGTGGGTCACTACCAGGCGGTCATAGTCGAATCCGGGATCCAGGCTGCCCGCCGTCGAAAGGGTACGCAGGACGAGTCCGGAGGCAACCAGGAGCACCACCGAGAGCGCCACCTGAGTGGCTACCAACAAGTCCTGGACGCCCGGCATGCGCCAGCCCAGCATGCGCCGCGGCGCGCTGGAAACCTCGCTGCCGCTGCCTCGCAGCCTGGGCAGCAGGTCCTGCCGCGAGGCCCGTAATGCCGGGAGGAGCCCGGCCAGCAGGCCGGTGAGGACGGAGACAACCAGGGCGAAAAGCACCACTCGCAGATCAAGAGAAGCCTGGCGGGCCACGTTCTCACCCCACACGCTGGGGCGGGCAAAATACGATCCCAGCCGCGTCGTAGCCGGGACGGCAACCAGCAGCGCGATGGCGCCTGCCGCTCCCGACAGCAGCAGGTTCTCGATCAGCAGGTGTCGCACCAGGCGTCCCGGCGATGCACCCAGCGCCGCGCGGACAGACATCTCGCGTCCGCGCCTCAGGGCCACTGCAAGGAGCAAGTTGGCCACGTTCGCGCAGACCAGCAGCAGCAGGCCGGCAGCCGCGGCAATCATCAGGCGGACCGTAGGCATCTCGGCCAGCCGAGCCCGCGGACTGATCCAGGTGGCGTTGTCGAGCCGCACCTGGCGTGGCACGTCGCGGCTGGGATAGGCCTCATCAAGACCGGCGGCCACGGCGTTCAGTTCCTCCTCGGCTCGACGGCGGCTGGAGCCCTCGCGCAGGCGTCCATAAACCCGTACCAGGGGGATGTCACGGTCCTCGGCCATGCCCGCCCACCGTGTGTAGCGGTCGCGGAAGGGCTCAATCGGAATCCACACGTGGGGACGGCGGTCGGCGGTGGCGCCTACGAAGTCGGCCGGCATGACACCCACCACGGTGAAGGGGCGGTAGTTCAGGTAGATGGTCCGACCCAGCACCCGCCGGTCGGCGTTGAAGCCGTTCTGCCACCAATCATGGGCGAGGACGGCCACCGACTCGGCTCCAGGCCGGTCGTCTTCGGGAAGGATGCCGCGCCCCAGGGCCACCTCGATGCCCAGCACCGAAAAGTATCGGCCGGTGACGGCTTCCAGGAAGGCCACCTCGGTGCGGTCTTCCAGGCGGACGCTGGCCGCGTAGTTGGTTTGGCCCGCCGCCAGGGCCTGCAAGGCTCCACCCGAAGCCGCCGCCTCGGCATAGTCCTCGAAGTCAAGAAAGGAAATGTCCTGGTAGACGTCGTCGTTTTCGACGCCGTAGATGCGCACCAGACCGTCAGCGTCTGCGCCGGGGAAGGGCTGGAAGAAGCCGTTGGCGTAGGTAAAAACGGCGATCCCGGCCGATAGACCGATGGCCAGGATGCTTACCGCTGCGAGCGGATAGAAGGGCTTACGCGACAGGCTGCGCACGGACGACCGCAAGTCGTGCAGGATCTCCACGAGGCTCTCTCTTTCGTCCTACCTGACAATTCAGTTATGAGACCAGTGTAGCCCCGCCTGAGATCCCTTTTCAAGGGTTTCACCGTCCGACTTTTGGAGGAGGCCAGCCTTGGCAGGTATCTCGGACGGTTTGCCGGGTCAGTCAGTCCGCAGGACTTGGTTGGGGTCGGTGCGGGAGGCGCGGTAGGCGGGGAGCAGGGCGGCCAGCAATGCCGCGGCTACCAGGGTCAGGACGGCGGTCGACAACACCCAGGGGTCGTAGGGCCGGGTTCGGTAGAGCAGAGAGGAGAGAAGGGGAGCGGCGGCCAGTGCCGCGGCGCCTCCCAGCAGGACGCCCAGCAGGGCTACTCTCAGTCCCTGCAGGGCAATCAGGCGCGCGACCTGTCCCGCGGCGGCGCCCAGGGCCATGCGGACCCCGATTTCTGCACGTCGCTGGGCCACCGAATAGGCCAGGACGCCGTACAGTCCAACAGCGGCCATGGCCAACGCCAAGAGGCCGAAAAGGCTGAAGAGAGCCGCTCCCAGACGGAAGGGACGCACCTGCGGATCCATCAGCTCATGATACGGGCGCACCTCCAAATACTCATATTGGCTGGACGGCAGAGCGCGGCGCATCGTCTCCTGAAGCAGGGCCACTTGGGGCCCCGCGGCTTCCTCGGTCCGCACGAGCAGGGTCCAAACGCGGGAGCGGGGCGGTCCGGGGAGGTCGGGCAGTTGATCGAAGGGCAGGTAGTATTGCAGGGCAGTGTTTTCCTGCTCCAGGCGAAGGCGCTGAGGACGCGTGTCCTCGGCCACCCCCACGATGCGCCGGCAAGGCATGTCGTCGGTGACACGGGGCGGCCACACGGAAGGGTCGAATCCGGTGCGCAGACACTTGCCCAGCGGATCCTCCTCGGGCCAGACCGCGTGCGCCATCGACTGGTTGATCACGGCCACCAACTCGGCCTCGCCATGGTCGGAGGCACCCAGGCCGCGCCCTCTCACGATCTCGATGCCCATGGCCTGGAAGTAGCCGGGAGCGGCTCCGTAGAGGCGGGGGAACTGTCCCTGGAACAGCTCTTGAGCATCGCGTCCCGGGATGCCCACCGGAAAGGTCGTGTGGGGACCGAAAGGCAACGACTCGACCGGCAGCGCTTCAGTCACCTCGGGCATCCGCTCGGCCAGTTCCTCAAGGCGGCGATAGATTCGGTCGCGGTCCTCAGGGCCCAGCGAGGAGGGAAACTCCACGCGGGCCAGCGCCAGGCGATCGGCATCGAATCCCAAGTCCTGGCTGATCAGTTGATAGAGGCTGTGCAGGCAGAGTCCGGCACCCACCAGCAGCAGCATCGAAACCGCGGTTTGGGCCACCAGCAAGCCGGACTGCAGGCGCGACCGGCGCCAGCGCAAGGTGCTTCCCGCGCTTCGCAGAGTGTTCATCAAAGAGGACGTGCCGCTCTGCCAGAGAGCGATGAGTCCCGTCGTGAGGCCCGCCAGCAGGGCGCAGGCCGCGGCAGCCGCCAGGACGCCCGAGTCGCTCCAGCGGGAAGGCGCCATCTCCGGCATGAGCATGCGCCGCACCATTTCACCGCACCAATAAGCCGCCACCAGTCCGGCCAAGCCGCCAGCGGTGGAAAGCAGCAGGCTCTCGGTCAGGAACTGGCGTGCGATGCGTCCCCGGCTGCATCCCAAAGCCAATCGCAGCGCAGTTTGGCGTCGGCGGCGCAGCGCTTTGAGGAGCAACAAGGTGGAGGCGTTGGCCAAGGCGATCAAGAAGACTAAAGCAGCCGTTGCGGTGAGCCACAGGGAGATTCGGCCGCTGGCGCCCCCCGGCTCCAATCGCAGGCCGGGAATGAGCGAAGCCCAGTCGGTCTCCCACTCGCGCATGGGACCTTGGCCGCCTTGCAGGATGCGGGCGGCTTCTTGGCGGGCTTGGACAAGGGAAGCCTGGGGGGCCAGCCGTGCCAATACCGTAACCGTCCGCAACATCTCCGAGAAGCGCCAGTCGGGGGGACGCCCGGACATGCCTGAGAGCAGCGGCACCCATACATCGACCACCTGCAAATCGTCGCCGCTGAAACGCGGCGGCGCCACCCCGATCACGCCGTAGGTTGTGCCGTCCAGCGTCAGAGTGTGCCCCAGGGCCTCTCTCGTGCCTCCCAACTCGCGCTGCCAGAATGAGTGGCTGAGGACCGCCACCGGAATACCCGCCGGAGGCTGATGCTCCTCCGCGCTGGGGAAGCGTCCCACCTGGGGCCGGACTCCCAGCAGGACGAAATAGTCCCGCGACACCATCGAGACCTGGACCTTGCGCGCCGACTCGCCGCGACCCAAGACCATTTCGCCGTTGTGGCGGGCAGCAACCGCGCTCAGGCTCTGAGCCGACTCCCGCAGCTTGTCGTAGACGGGATAGGAGGTTGTGGTGCTGACGACCGGATTGCCCCTGAAGTCGCTGCCCGCGAACTGCAGCTTAAACAATCGTGCGCCCTCCACCACGTGGGGCGGAGCGCTCAGCAGCAGGCGGCTGGTCAAACCCAGCATGGAGGCGTTGGCTCCTACTCCCAGGGCCAAGGTCAAGAGGACCAGCAGAGAGGAGGCCGGATGACGCAGCAGCGACTTGAAGGCATAGCGCAGGTCGTCGCCTACTCCACGTCCCGAGGGGAAGCGTCCGCCTCGGGCTGGAGCGCTCCCGGAAGATCCCCTCAGCTTCTCTTGGGCCTGTTGGACCCGCTCCATGAAGGCGCTGGCGAGGAGGTCAAGAAAGGAGCGGGCCCATCCGCGAAGCATCCCGGTCACTCCCCCCTCGCGCAGCGCGGCGCGCAGGCGGTCGCGAAAGACTTCGGCCATGTCACGTCCAAAGTGGCGGCGCATCTCAGAGGGAAAAAGGTAGAGCAGCAGGCGGAAGAGGCGTTCCGATCCCCGCAGGACGGCATTCATGGCGTATTCTCCACGCCCCCAGCCAGGCTTTGCGTTTCGGCGAAGCGCACCAGGTGCTTGAGGCGGACGGTCTCCGCCTCGGCCACACGCAGTCCGAAGGGGGTCAGGCAGTAGTAGCGACGGCGTTCGTCGTCCGACTCGGGGGCGGGGCGGCGGTCGGTCTCCTTGAGCAGTCCCTGGCCCATGAGCCTGCGGATCGTGCGGTACAGGTTGCCCGGCTCAAGGCTGATCTGGCCCTCGGAACGCTTCTCGATGTCCTGCACGATGCCGTAACCGTGACGGTCCCCTGCGGCCAGGACCAGGAGCACCATGTAGTCCACCGGCTTGAGCGGCAAAGCGGATTCGGGATGGCGTTTCTGTGAAGTCACAAGGGCCTCGACGTTCTGGTCTCCGCGATTATAGTCGAAATGACTATAGTGAGGTCCGGGCAAGTTGTCAAGCCATAAAACTCGCCCGCTTCTTGCCAGTCTGCCCTGGCAAGGACCACTGGTCGGCTTGCCGAGGAGATCTTGCTCGGCTCCGATCCGGCGTCAGCATGTGCTACCACCGATGATCCTTGCCTGGAGTCGTGACTTGGTCGCGAGGGCGTTTAGCGCCGATGGATGATGATGCTGCCTCCTGCCAAGTCGTTCTTGGCACGGTGTACCGGATCGGCCTCGGTGTCCGTGCCAGCCCAGATCTTGATGTCGAAGGCATCCGGCGCTCCCCCGGCTTGATCGCCGTCAACGGCTGCGACCCGGAAGGTGTAAAGGCCGGAGCCGTTGATGGTAGCCGTGCCCTGGAACATGGCCCGGTTGTTGCTGGTCGTGTACCACTCCATGGCAGAACTGTGCAGGTTGATGCCGGCGGCACGATACTGGAACTCCAGATTGCCGTCGGCCTCGCTCTGCTGGTTGATCTCGACGATGAAGCCGAAGTGCGCTTTGTCGCGGCTCGACTCGGCGGGCCGCGTGCTTTCCGCATCCGGCAGAATGAAGCCGCCGCCGGTGGCGCGCGGTTGGCTGGGGTCGAAAACGACGACCAAGGCCTCGGCCTGCGACGAACCGTAGCAGCCTGCCACTTCAGGGAAGGAGACGCTTGCGGAGTAGACGTCCGGTGGCAGCCCGGCCAATGTGCATTCGCCGACTCCTGCGGCATCGGTCGTAACCTGGCAAGTGAGCGCCGGATCGTTGACGAAGACGATCTGGCCCTGGCTGTTGGTGACCAGCAGTTCAACGGTCTCTCCTGTGACCGGCGAACCCGCCGAGTCGAACAACTGAGCCGCGAAGCGGACCGTGGCCGCCCCTGAGCCGTCGATGGCAACCAGCAGATCGCCCTGATAGTCGCTGGTGGTGTCCGTCTGGGGAGTCAGCGGGCAGAAGTCCTGCTGGGGTGGAAACAGGTCCAAAACGCCGTCCCCGTCGCTGTCGGCGGGAGCCAGCAGGGCGTAGGTCGAGAAATGGCTCAGCAGGACGGTGCAGGTAGCCACTTGAGTTGTGGGATCCACCTGGCAAGAGGAGGTCGGATCGGGCTGGTAGTTTCCGCTGTCCGGGTCGAACTGATAAATCGTCAGGTTGTCTTGCTGCTGTTGGCTCAAAGCCGAAACGTCCGCAGTGATGGTGACTTCGGCCGGGGGGTCGAAGGTGGTGCCGTCGGGCTGAAAGTCGTACTCGGCGATGACTTGACCGACCCCCTTGCCGCTGGAGAGCTGAACGTCTACCGGCGGGTCGTTGGGCGTCGTCTCGGTGGCGGTGACTGAGACGGTCGTGTCGCCTTCCAGCGAACCCGGCGGAACGTCGATCATGAGTCCGCCGTCTGTCGTCTCGATGGTTCCGCCGTCTCCAGAGGAGATTTCCTGTGCCGCCGAGCCTTGAGGATCGCATTCGTCCAGGGGATCGGCGGGGCAGGGGTCATCCACGTCCGCCACCCCGTCGCCGTCGATGTCGGATAAGGCGGCAGGGTCGAAGAAGACATAGGCGGAACCCGAGGACGGGCCGTTTTCTCGGTCACCGAAGGCGCCGATCAGCGCACGAGCGCCGCTCAAGTCTACCGAGATGCCGAATCGGTCGAAGGCCTCCCCGTCCGGGGCGTTTATCTTGGACACTTCGACCCAGCCCTGTCCATCTATCAAGCCGAAGACATAGGCTGAGCCGGAGTCGGTCTGATTCCCGTCTCCATTGGGATTGCCGACAAGTGCCAGGTCACCAGCCAGCGCCACGGAGGAACCGAATTGGCTTTCAGCCCTCCCATCGGAGGCGACCAGCTTGACCTCTTGTTGCCACTCTCCGCTCGGCTCGTCAAAGCGAAAGACGTAGGCTGCGCCCGCGTGGGTGCCGCGGTCGTTGTCAAGGCGGGCTCCTATCACGGCCCGGTCACCGCTGAGCGCCACCGAGTCGCCGAATAAGGCTCCGCCTTGACCGCCCGCCGGAATGAGCTTGGACTCTTCGACCCAGCCCGATTCCGGTTCAAAGCGGAAGACGTAGGCTGAGCCGGAACCGGTTGCCGCGCCGTTGTCAGCGCGCGCACCCACCAGTACCCGATTGCCGCTCATCGCAACAGCCACGCCGAATTCCGCGAAGGCGGCCGCATCCGAGGCCGTCAGCTTGGCCTCCTGCTCCCACAGGCCCGTCGTGTCGTCGAAGCGGAACACATAGGCCGAACCCGAGGAATCGCCATGATCGTCGTCTCGGGGAGCACCGATCAGCGCGGTGTCGCCCACGATCGCGACAGAATGTCCAAAGATGTCCCCTGCGGCTGCGTCAGATGCCGTGAGTTTGGCCTCCTGCAGCCAGTCTGTCCCGTCAAAGCGGAAGACGTAGGCTGAACCGGCATCGGTCAAAGCGCCCTCATCGTTACCCGAAGCACCCACCAACGCCCTGTTTGCGCTTAGCGCCACTGAAACTCCGAAGGCGTCGAATTGAGCCGCATCGTCGGCCGTCAGCTTGGCTTCCTCAGCCCAGATGGCGCCATCTGATCGGAATACGTAGACCGAACCAGTAGATAAGGCGCTATCGTCATCACCGATGGCCGACACCAAGGCTGTCCTGCCTTTGAGTGCCACGGCATACCCGAAAGTGTCGCCGTTCGAAGCATCCAGAGCCGTCACCTTGTCCTCAAGCGCGAACTGCGGGAGGGGAGTCGCGACAACCGTCAGCAACCCTGTAAATCTATTTCCAGTGAAGTTCCCTGCATTGTCCTCGACGATGACGTCCACAACCCAATCGCCGGTTTCGGAAAACTGGGGAAAACTGCACCTCGCTTGCATCACGGCGTCCAGTTGGGTGCCGGAGGCTAAGAAAAAGTGACATTGGACGACTTGGTTGGAAGGACTGCGCCAGATGATCCTCGTATCGGAACCGGGGACGCGGATGCCCGACACATCGTCCGTCGCCGTCAGGGTCAAAGTGACCAGTTGACTGTTTGAGGAGATGTCGATGGCGGCAGGTGTGGCAAAAGCACTGCCGATTGTTGGAGGTGTGGAATCTGTTTCTCCAACCACCGTCAGCAGCCCTGTAAACCGGCCTCCCGTAAAATTGCCCGCATTGTCCTGCATGATGACGTCCACGACCCAGTCTCCAGACTCTGCGAATTGTGGAAATCCACAAGTTGCTTGAAGGGTGGCGTCCAACTGGGTGCCCGACACCAGGAAGAAGCTGCATTGGACCACTTGGTTGGAGGGGCTGCGCCAGATAATCCGTGTGTCGGGGCCGGGGACTCGAATCCCGGAGAGGTCGTCCGTAGCCGTTACCGAGAGCGTGACGGACTGACCACTCAAGGAGAGGTCGATAGTGCTCGGCGACGCGACCGCACTGGTTATGACCGGAGGTGAAGAGTCGCTGCCTCCGACAACGTTCAGCAGCCCGGTAAAGCGTTCGCCGGTGAAATTGCCCGAGTTGTCTTGGACAAGCACGTCCACCACCCACTCTCCAGTGTCGGAGAACTGAGGAAAACTGCAGGTCGCTTGCATCACGGCGTCCAGTTGGGTGCCGGAGGCCAGGAAGAGACTGCATTGGACGACTTGGTTGGAAGGACTGCGCCAGATGATCCTCGTATCGGAACCGGGGACGCGGATACCCGAAAGGTCGTCGGTTGCGGTGACGGTCAGGGTGACCGATTGGCCGCTCGAAGTGACGTCGATGCTGTTCGGGTCGGCGAGCGCACTGGTGATAGTCGGTGCGGTAACGTCCTGGGCGAGCAGTTGCCCCGAGCACAGACACAACACCAAAAACAGGCCAAGCGATGCAATATTTGACTTCATCATGACTTCCCCTTTCGTGATTCAAGTACGCCGGTAAGGAATTGGAGAGGGTTCCGAGGACCTGGTCTCCGTTGTTTCTCGCGCGTTCGTAGACCTGGGACGGACACTTTACGTAATTTCCTACTTGTTTTGCGATTTTGGTGAAATGTATAAAGTGTGCATTTAATGTGCAGCTAGCTGACCGATCGCGAACAAGGCATCGAAGGCATCGAGAGGTGGCTCTCCGGGCTTCTCTTTGGCCACCAGCAGCCGGGGCTTGAGGTGAAGTGGGTACTGGCTCGAGAATGAATCGGACGGGGCCGTTAAGAGCAGGCGCTCTCGGTACTCGAAGGAATTGTCGCTGAGCCGACAAGGATCTTGGACTGAAGCCCGCGCAGAAGTACTGTAGGGTGCGTTAAACAGGCCGGCCGAGCGCAATGCAGTCAGGGCGGATGGATGCGGCACCGCAGAAGACTACCCGTGAGGAATCCGTCTACGTGAGGAATTCGTCTAGGTGTTCCTCAAGGGTCACTGGGCCGGCTTGAGGGCCACCGGCTGGGTGGCGAACTGGCCGGGGCGGGTCTGGATGACGGTGGCCGCCAGGCGTCCCGAGGTGCGGACCCGCAGCGAGCCCTCGAAGGCACCGAAGTCGACTTCCTGGTCCCAGTCGAACTGGTTGACGAAGAGAGCGTCCCGTCCCAGGGCGGTGAGGGTGATCTCGGTTTCCGCCGCCAGGGCGCCTTGGGCGTCGAAAAGCTGCGCTTCCAGCACGTTGTCCTCGGATTCCAGGTTCATCAGGGCCACGCCGGTGTTGATTCCCAGCATGGTGTCCGATTCCATGGGTGCCTGGAAGCCTTCCGGCAACTCCTCTCCGGCTCCCACGCCGGCCGATCCCAGTCCGGGACCCGTGAAGACGATCACGCCCGCCAGAGGATGGTCGGAGACGACTTGGGCCGATCCCTGGGCCAGATCGCCTTCGCCGTCGCTGGCCAGGACGCGCATGCCTCCGGCGGCGATCACGATCTCGGTCTGGCCTTCCACCGCCTCTCCCTCGAGATCGGCGGTCAGGGGCTGGCCCCCGGCATCGTTGAGGAGGATGGTGGCGGCGGCCTGGTTCTCGCCGTCCAGGTTGACCAGCACCAGAGCGCTGCTCAATCCCGCCCCGTCGGCGAACTGGGCGAAGTTGAGCACATGCTGGACAGGCGCCTCTCCCCGCGGCGTCGGCGCCTGTCCCAGGACTGCGGCTTGGCCATCCTGAGAGGCGGTCAGCTCGGAGACGGGAAGGGTGATGAACTCGCCGGGGACGGTTTCCAGCACGGTGCCCGTCAGCGCCCCTGCCCCAGTGACGGCCAGAGAGCCGTTGAAGTCGCTGAAGTCGACCTCGCTGTCCCAATCGACTTCATCGGCGAACAGGGCCGTCTGGCCCGAGGCGGCCAGCGGATCCGGGACGGCTTGGGCCACCGCCTGTCCGCCGCCGTCCAGCAGTTCCAGCATGAGCGCGTTCTGGCCGCCGCTCAGGTCGGTCAGGGCCAGACCGGTCCGCAGTCCCGCGGCGCTGTTGGAGCGCACGGGCGCCCGCAGTCCTTCCTCGAACAACTCGCTGGCGCCCACGCCCGCCAGTCCCACATCGCCGCCGAAGGTCACCACGCCCACAACGTGACGGTCGGAAGTCACCCGCACCGAGCCCACCTGGACCTCTCCCTCGCCGTCGCTGCGCAGGTTGAGGACGCCCGAGGCCGGGACGGTGAAGTCGCCCAGCGTCTGACCCTCGGGCAGGCCCGTCAGCGGCTCCTGCAAAGGCTCTCCCTGCTGATCGAGAATCTCGACAGAGGCCGAGGCGGCTGATTCGTCGTTGAGGTTGAGCAGCGTGATCTGGCTGCTCAGTCC
>DATIPO010000305.1:0-2129 GCA_035471925.1 Acidobacteriota bacterium | reverse complement strand
ATCGGTAGTTGTCAAGATAGTTGCAACCTAAATTCATTTCCTCTGTGAGCCTTGAGCCGGAGTATCGATCACCTCGGCGCTGGGATTGAGCCAGACCTCGGTGATGGGTTGCCAGTTCCGGATAGGCCCTGACCAGCGTTGCGGATGACGCGCACGTGCCTGTTCGTACACGGCTTGACGCTGGACGAGGATAATAGAGTCCTGGCCCTGATGGCGCTGGGCGGGGGTCACGAAGCGGATCCCACTGTGGCGGTGCTCCTGGTTGTAACCGGCGACGAACGACTGCATCCAGGCACGAGCTGCCTCCAGGCTGGCAAAGCCGCCTGCCGGATAGGCCGGACAATACTTGCAGGTGCGAAACAACGCCTCGGAATAAGGGTTATCGTTGCTCGTGCGCGGTCGGCTGTAAGAGGTGCTGACGCCCAGCCGATACAGCGTCTCCAACAAGGTCTCGCCCTTCATCGGGCTGCCATTATCGGCATGCAGGACCAAGGGCCGATCCACACACTGCTCGGCCAATACCGCCCGGCGCACGACCTCAGCGGCATGCTCGGCCGCCTCGCGCTCATAGACCTCCCAGCCGACGATCTTGCGACTATAGAGATCGACGATCAAATAGAGGTAGAAAAACAACCCCTTGACCGGTCCGGGCAGCCAACTGATATCCCAGGTCCAGACCTCAGCGGGTGCCCGAGCGCACAACCGCGGGGGGTCACGCCGCGCTCGCGGTGAACGGCTGCGCCCTCGGTGGTGCTGTTCATCCGCCTCACGCAGGATGCGATAGAAGCTTGACTCCGAGGCGAGATAGCGGCCTTCATCGGCCAGCCGGGGTACGATTTGGCTGGGCGGCAGGCTCGCATACGCCGGCGCATGGCAAATCGCCAGCACCTGGGCGCGTTCTTGCGGACTCAGCTTGTTGGCCGGTACCGGGCGTAGGGCCTCGGGGCGGGCATCGGCCTTGATCCCACCGTCTCGGGTCCAGCGCTGGTAGGTGCCCACATCAATACCCAGCTCCTGACAGGCAGGCTTCAATCGAGCACCGTTTTGGCGGGCCTCATCGATCAGCTCGACGGCTTGCTGGCGATCCGGGGCGCTGATCATACGGCCTCGCTCTCCCCCCAGATCGCCTGGGCTTTTTTTCGTAACACCAGCAGGGCCGCCGTCTCAGCTAAGGCCTTTTCCTTGCGCGAAAGCTCGCGCTCCAACTCGCGAATCCGACGCTGGTCGGCGGTATCACGCTTCGGTCGGGACACCGCCTGGCCGCCATTGGCCTGTTCGCAGGTCCGGCGCCAGGCCTCAAGCTGTTCGGGATACAGCCCGCGCTTGCGGCAGTATTCGCCCCGCTCGGCCTCGTTCAGAGCCGCCGTCTCCACCACCATGGCAAACTTCTCCTTAGCGCTCCAACGCTCGGCGCCACTAGCGGATACCGTGGGTGCTATCCCACGTGCCCGCTGCGCCTGACGGCGCCACCCGTATAAGGTGTCCTTGGGAATACCTGTCTCTCGGGATAGCTGTGGGATATCCGCGTTCTGCGGCGGCAGCATCCGTTCGATCAGATTCATCTTTTGTTCATCAGGATATACGGTCATCTTTCTCACCTTTGCCCTCTCACTCGCTATGACGTCTGTGAGACTGCAACTATCCTGACACAGAGGGATAACAGCACCACCGAAAATTCGTCAACCGCGCTGAGGGTGTGCCAGCAATTCTCATTTTGACGATGAGGCGCTAAAGTAGCCGCCCTCTTTTGCTTGGAAATACCGTAATGAGTGTACCCTTTGGCCCCTATGTCCTGACCTGGGACGAGATCACGAACCAGATCCGCAGCACCTTTGAAGGGTTTACCGACCCGCGCTGGGGGAAGAACAAGCGCTACACGCTGGTGGACGCGGGACTGAGCGCCTTTTCGGTGTTTTTCATGCAAAGCCCCGTTGCGGGGTCAGTTCTATCCCCTCCAACAGGCCTTGCTCGAGCTGCGCCACCACGTCCACCGGGCCAGTTCCCTGGTGGAGAACCTCAACAGTCGGCTGCGCAATTATTTCTTCCTGCGCCGCCAGATCGGTCCCCGCTATCTGGATCTGCTGCGCTTTTTCCTTAATCATCGCCCTTTCCAGCGCAGTCAGCAGCCC
>DATIPO010000304.1:0-1618 GCA_035471925.1 Acidobacteriota bacterium | reverse complement strand
CGGGCAGCAGCTAGGGCATGCGGAAAGTCGGGCGTCGCCGGGAGGAGACCCCCAGAACATCCCCAAAAGGCCCCCAAAGAGTACCCAAAAGATCCCCATCGGCTTCACCCCTCCAGCGGACCTCTCCAGCGACTGGCGGGCCGACGTCGCCCAGCGTCTGGTCGACCTTCACCCGAAGTACTTCCCGAAGGGGCGGGGCCTGGACCTGCACACCGCCGAAGGCATAGCCAGCCACTTCAACCAGTGGCCCAAGTCCGAGCGGGCCGGGATGGTGGAGCCCGTCCTGAAGGCTCTCGCCTGGCGCTTGCAGCGGTCGAAGGTCAAAGGCCCGGCACAGTTTCTGGAGATCATCAACCGTCCCGGCAACGAGGGGACCAGGCAATGGCTGGAGGGCACAGAGGCCGAGATGCAGGGAGAGCCCGACGACTCCTTCGCCAAAGGCGAGCAGCAGCCGAAGGGCCCTGCAACGGCCCGGCTTGAAGGGACCAACCCGGAAGGTGCCGTCACCTGGGACGAGGCCCTGGAGCTAATCAGGGAGCAGGTCAGCGAAAGCAACTTCAAAACCTGGTTCCAGGCCACCTGCCAAGAAGGCTTCGAGGCAGGTGCCTGGCTGCTCGTCATTACTCCCAACCACCACTTTGTCCGATGGCTTTCGACCCACTACCGGGAAGTGATCGAGGGGGCGCTGAAGACCGGCGTCGAAGTGGAGCTGAGGTGCGGGTTATGAGCCAGATCATCCTGCCCGCCTTGAGCATCCGCCAGCCCTGGCTCTGGGCGATCATGGCGGGGCACGAGCCGATCGAGAACCGCACCTGGAAGCCCCATCGGCGCCTTATCGGCCGGCGCCTTGTGCTCGCCGCTTCGGCATCCCGAAGGGACTGGCAGGGGGAGTGGTTCCACGGGGTGCTGAAGCAGCTCGGAATCGAAGCGCCCGAAACCGGATCGCTGGTCTTTGGCGCAGCGGTTGGGACCGTGCGCGTGACAGGCTGCGATCCGCCCTTCGATCCGCGTCAGCAGTCCTTTGGAGCCGACGAGCGTGCCCGCGGTCCATGGAGGGCGCCCGAGCAGTTCGGCTGGCTGCTAGCAGACCCGCGTCCCTTCCCCGAACCCATCCCCGCCAAGGGCCGGCTGGGCATCTGGGACATCGAGATTCCCGAGGATTATGCGGCATGAAAGGAGTAGGCAGAAATTCCTTATTGGCTAGCCCCCTAAGTAGATTCGCTCGTTATGCCAGCGGATGTTCTCTTCGGACAAGGACTGACCGGCCTGCTGCGGGCGCCGGAGGGGCTGCCCGTGCAAAGCATAGTATTCGCGGCCGTTGTGGAATTCATCCCGGATTCTCTTGCTGACTTCAAGGTGGCGCTCGGGTGTGACTGTCAGGTAGCCCCTGTCAAACAGCGTGTGGACATCGCTTCGCAGCAGCAGCCCGTTGCCGACTTCGTGCTCCCCTCCAGAGGAGTAAGGGCGGACATGGGCAGCCTCAAGAATGGGAAGGATCTTGGCGCCTGTCACGGCACACCGGCGCTCGTATGCATCGGTGACGATGACGCGGAAGGAACCTTGACCCAGCCTCGGGCGAATCGGCACCTCGCTGCCGAACCTCCGCTCGATCGATTCA
>DATIPO010000303.1:0-45523 GCA_035471925.1 Acidobacteriota bacterium | reverse complement strand
GCAAATCAGATCCGGCGAATGGGTCCAATCGATCTCGCCCTGCAAGTCGAATCGCTGCGAAAGGACTTCGTGCAGGCGTTGGCGGCAGTCCGAGGAAAGCTCAAAGCTGCTGCGCACCAAGACATCCCCGCCCTCGCCTTGACGCAGGGAGTGGGTGAGCTCCTGGCGTTGATCATCATCGAGCTTTTCGAGGCGCGATACCAGAACGGCGCACATGCGCTCCTGCAAGTCGGCATCGGCTAGTTCGGCTAAGGTCTGCCGGGTTGCCTTGAGGCTGACCTTTCCCGCTTGGCGGCGCAGATCGGAGACCATGTCCTCCAACTCGCGGCGGTAGGAACGCTGCCATTCCTTTCGTTGGTCGTCGACCTCCCGGCGAGCCTCTTTGAGACGTTTGCGGCGCTCCTCTTCAGCTTTCAGCCGGGCCGCCTTCAGAACCTCCTCCCGTTTGGCGTCGATTTCCGAGATCTTGCTTTGATAATCTTCAGCTTTCTCGTCCGCTTCCCGGACCTTCCGTTCGGCTTCCTCCAACTGGTTGGAAATCGTTTCTTCACGTTTTTTCATGGCTCTGACGATAGGGCCGTAAAGGAGCCAGCGCAGCAGAGCCACCAAGATCAGGAAGTTGATGATTTGGGCGATGAAGGTGAACCAGTCGATGTTCATGACTTGCTCCCACAGCGGCGCGGACGATGGCGATCTTCGACTTGCATAAGGGCCTGGCCTCACTGGGTAAAGAAGTTCCAAAAGGGATTGGCGAAGAGCAGAATCATGGAAACGACGAAGCAGTAGATGGCCGTCGATTCGATCATGGCCAAGCCTACGAACAGGGTGCGCGTAATGGTGTTGGAAGAATCGGGCTGCTGGGCGATGGCGCTGAGGGCTTGGGCCACGGCCCGCCCTTCGCCAAGTGCTGGTCCCATGGCGCCGAAGGCGATGGTCAGTCCGGCGGTGACGATGGAGGCCACCGCGACGAGTGCGTTAGTGTCCATGAGTTTCTCCTAGGGTGCTTGCGGACGAATCGTCCTCAGACCGTTCTCCGTTTGCCGGGACTGCCTGCGGAACGGTGCCCGATTGAGCGGTTTCTTGCTTGCCTTCCATGATGCGTGTCGCCGAGGCGATGTAAACCATGGCCAGGACGGCGAAAATATAAGCTTGAATCATTCCCGTGAGCAGCCCCAGAAGCTGCATGAGGACGGGAACGAAGAGTGGGACGAAGCCGATCAGGATGGCCGCGATCACAGTTCCGCTCATGATGTTTCCGTAGAGGCGCACGGCCAGGGCCAGGGTGCGCGAAAACTCTCCGATGACGTTGAAGGGCAGCATGAAGGGCGTCGGCCGGACGTACTGCTTGAGGTACCCGCCCAGGCCCTTGGAGGCGATTCCGTAGAGGGGCACCGCCACGAAGACGCAAGTGGCCAGGGCCGCCGTCGTGGACAGCGATGCGGTGGGCGGACGGTATCCTGGGACCACAGCCAGGAGATTGGCAGTGGCTATGAAGAGGAAGAGCGTACCCACGAAAGGCAGATAGCGTCCGGGATCTTGCCGGCTCACGTCGCGAATCTGGCTGCGCATGCCCGTCACCAGCACCTCCAGAAGGTTCTGCAGACGCGAGAACTTCGGTCCGCTGGAGAGGCGCCAGGTAATGAGGCGCGAGCCGAGAGCCAGAATCGCCATCACCACCCAGGAGTAGAAAATGGTGGCATTGATCTTCACCGCTGGCCAGACGGCCCAGTGCCACAGGATCCATTCGTCAGGAGTGATCTGGATGGCGATCATTGCGCGGCCTCCTGCTGTGAGCGGGCCCCTGCGGGAGTGTCTGCTGGCCCTTCCGAGGATCCTGTCCGAGCGGGCTTCAGCCAGCCGACGAGCAGGAGGCGGGCGGCCAGAAATCCGCTGAGGGCAATCAGCAGGTGGGGCCATTGCCAGCGGCTCAGCAACAGGTAGAATCCGGCCATAACGGCACCAGTGCGCAACAACAAGCTGACGAAATAGAGCAGCAGCGGACGCCGCGCCCCTGGCAGGCGCCGTACCGTCCACCACAGGCCGCTGAAAAACAGCGAGCCCAGCACCAGCCCCATCACCAGGGCCGCGATCATTTCGGTCCATCGAATACTCTCCAGCATCTTCTTTTTCTTCCTCCCTGCGCGGGCGCGCCCATGGAGTTCATGTTCTTCATGTCAAGGCCGAATTCGTGGCGGTGAGCTACTCGAGGCAGCGAGCAGCTTCAGACCGCTGAGGAAACACCAAGCCGCTGACCAAGTTCGCACCACCTGACTTTTAGGTGATCATCGTTGGCCACCTGGTGGCCCTAGTCTTTCGCCGATGCACTCCTTTCCCGCTCAACCCAGCGCCAGGCGTTGAGACAGCCCACGACGACTCCTGCCACCAGCAGCATCAGCGTCCAGGAAAAGCGGCTGGGCCAGCGAGAGTCGATCCACAGTCCGATGGCTACGCCGATCAAGGCCGGAACGGCCACTGACCAGCCCACCAAACCGAACATTCCCAGTCCGAACCAAGCCGAGTGCTCGCCTTCCTGGCGGGCCTCGATTTTGCGCCTCTGCTTGCGGGCCACCCTCCTTTCCAGATCAAGGCGGGCGCGATGCCGGTCGTCATGGCCTTTCATGGCTGCTCCTCGGCCAGCTTGAGATAACTGCGCAGGAAGCTTGCCTCCAGTTTGGCCGTGGCGGCTTGGGCAGCCTTTTCACGCTCGCTCAGGGATACGAACTCTTGCCGCACCGTTTGCCGCAGTTCTTCCAGATCGGCGCCGCGGGTGGCCTGGCGGGTCGAGACCAGGACCTCGTCCCCCCGCTTGACCAGCACGCCTTCGTCCACGGCAGCGAACTGCTCCCGACCCTCTTCGTCCTCGAACGCCAGCAGTCCCGGCACCAGCGCCGCCAGAAAGTCGACGTGACGGGGCAGCAGGCAAAAGCTGCCGTGCTCGCCCTCAGCGACCACCTTGGCGACCTTCTGGTCGACGACCACTTGGCTGGGCAACAGCAGCTTAAGCCTCATGGCGGTCCTCTCCCTTGCTGTCTTCGGCTTCGTCGACGGCGCCGATCATGTAAAGGGCGCGTTCCGGGTAGTCGTTGAATTCATCGTCGAGGATGCGTTGGCAGCCTTCCAAAGTGTCTTCGATGTCAACCAGGCGGCCTTCCCGGCCGGTGAACTGCTCGGTCGTGAAAAAGGGCTGGGTGAGGAAGCGCTCCAGTCGGCGGGCGCGGTTGACGATGCGCCGGTCGTCCCGCGAAAGCTCTTCCATGCCCAACATGGCGATGATGTCCTTGAGCTCCTCGTAGTTGGCCAGCGTGCGCCGGACTTCCCGGGCGATCTCGTAGTGACGCTCGCCCACCACTTGGGGCAGCATCATTTCCGAAGTGGACTGAAGAAGGTCGATGGCTGGATAGAAGCCTTCGGAAGCCCTTTTGCGGGAAAGCACCACCGAGGCTGAGAGGTGGGAGAAGGTGTGCACCGCCGAAGGATCGGTAAAGTCGTCGGCGGGGACGTACACCGCCTGCACTGACGTGATGGCCCCCGAGTCAGTGGTGCAGATGCGCTCCTCAAGTTCAGCCAAGTCGTTGGCCAGTGAAGGCTGGTAGCCTACACGCGAAGGAAGCTGGCCCATCAGTCCCGACACTTCCATTCCTGCCTGCACGAATCTGAAGATATTGTCGATTAGCAGCAGGACGTCCTGGTGGGCCTCGTCGCGGAAGTATTCGGCCATGGTCATGGCGGCATGACCCACCCGGAAGCGGGCGCCAGGCGGTTCATTCATTTGTCCGAAAACCATGACCGTGTTGTCGCGGACGCCGGCGGCTCCCATCTCGCGATAGAGTTCCTCAGCCTCGCGGCAGCGTTCACCGATGCCGCAGAAGAGGCTGACGCCTTCGTGATGGCCCACCACGTTGTGGATCAATTCGGTGATGAGGACGGTCTTTCCCACCCCGGCGCCCCCGAAAAGCCCGGCCTTGCCGCCCCGTTCCAGGGGAGAAAGCAGATCGATGGCTTTGACCCCGGTGTGGAAGACTTCTGCCTGCGTGACCCGGCTTTGGATGGGCGGCGGGGCTTGGTGGATGCTGCGCAAGCTGGCAGCCTTCAAGGGATCCCTCTCGTCGATGGTGTTGCCGAAGACGTCCAGGACGCGGCCCAGCAGCTTTTTGCCCACCGGCACCCGCAGATCCCGTCCCAAATCGCGTACCGGAGCCCCTCGGGCCAGCCCGGCCACGGGATTGAGCGCAATGCCGCGGATGGTGTGGGGATCGAGTTGCCCGGCCACCTCGATGACGACGTCCTCGTTCGCCCCGGCCCTCAACTCGTGGTTCATTGCCGGCAGACGATGAGGAAAGACGGCGTCGATGACGCTACCGCGCACCGAAACCACGCGTCCCAGGCGGGAACTGTCAGCGGGGGAAGATGCCCTATATTCCATGACCGCCCCTTCCTCTCCGCTTGTGAAGCCGCTCTCAGGCGGGACGGAGATCGAAAGATGACGCATCCTCTATTTACGACGATACTGGAGGCTGAGGGGCCAAGCAAACATCACAAGGGCCGTAGCAGCCCTTCATTTTGCGCGCGCGCACAGGACCGGCCTGAACCGGCATGGCGGTCACACTCTCTGGCGAATCTGAGGTCGACAAGAGAAGTCCGAGCGGACTTCTCTTGCGGTCCTTCAGTCGATCTCGGGACTGACGGTCTTGGACTGGAGCCACTCGGCCAGTTCGCTGTGCTGCCGCGACTGGGCGAATCCGGCAGCGGTGCGTCCGTCAGCGGCGGGGATGGAAGGGTCGGCACCGTGCTCGATGAGGAGATCGACCAAGTCTCGTTCTCCGTGCAGCGCTGCCGAGTGGAGAGCGGTGTAGCCGCCCTGCTGCTTTGTGTTGGGATCGGCGCCGGCCTCCAGCAGGGTCTCGATGATGCGCTTCTTGCTCTGGGCGTCCCGGTTGGCGAAGGCCGAGTGCAGGGGACGGATCTCCATGGGATTGCTGGTGGGCCTGTCGACGTCGACGTCCTGATCGATCAAGTAGCGGGCGGCCTCCACTCTCCCGAAGAAGCAGGCCAGATGGAGGGGGCAAAAGCCGTCCGAAGAGGGCTCCACGGCTCTCTGGGGAAGCTCATTGACCAAGCCTTTAAGGCGGTCGACGTCCCCTAAGGCGGCGGCTTCGAAAACGTTCAAATCGTCTCGGGCGGCGGCGATGCGGTCGGCGATTTCAAACTGCTGATTGTAAAGCGCGAAAAGCGGTGCCGAAACACCCTGCTCATTGCTGGCCGACGCCAAGGACCCGTCCGCCCCCAGCATCTCATCCACCCGCTCCCCCTCACCCTTCTTGATCGCCTCAAAAAACTCGGTACTCATCTTCGCCTCCAGGCTTCTGTCGTCTGTCGACTTCGGTGCGGATTCAATGGTAACCGGTTTGAGAGCCGCTTGGAAGTCGGGCGCCGAAGCCCCTCGACTTCAAAAGCTACCGCCGTTTTGACGGAGGTAGACAAGGATGAGGCGGGTGGAAAGGGTGTAGGAGCGGATGCCTTCGTCCACGCCGTGCAGGCGCAGGTACGAATCGTTGACGGCCTGGCTCACCTCGGCGGCGGGACCCTCGAACTGCCTCCAGAATTGACTGCCTTGGCGGATGTCCATGCGGATGGCCGGCAGGACTTGAGAGGAGAGGCGGCGGGCCAAGTGGGGATTGCGGGGATAGATCTCGTTCAGAAGCTGACGCTGGGCAAAAATCAGTCCCGAGTAGCGCACATAGGGGTGCTGGGCCTCCAGGCAGGCTAGGAAGCCGAAGAAATTGGCCTCGTCTTCGCCGGCGATCCCGCGCTGGTGGGCCTTTTCGTGGGCCATGGTGTGGGGCAGTTGGTAGTTGGGGACCATGTGGTTGAAGTTGGCCTCCCCCGTCCAGGGGAAGTAGACGCCCGAGATGCCCAGGTAGCTGGTCAGCAGCGATGCGGCCAGAGGCTTGGCCGGACCCTTGCTGCGTCCCCATATCACCGGCAGCTCGAGCTTTTGCGCCAGACGGGCGTAGGCATCTTCGAGATCCTGGTCGATTCGGCGGCGCTCGACCGGCGCCCGGCCCGAGGCCCATTGGTCGCTTCCGAAAGACTCACGATAAGCCTGATTGGAATGGCGGATCAGTTCAGCGGTGACCTGCTCCAGTTCGCGCCAGGCCTGATCGGCCTCGGGAATCCGGTCCCACTGCTGCCAGCCCATGCGCTCAATCAGCGGGGGACGCGAATAGTTGAGTCCCCAAATCAGGTAGAAGAGCGCCGCCAATCCCGCCGCCAGCGCGCCAGCGTGGAGGAGCGCCGAGAGGAGCGTTCTCTTCCAGTCCGAAGCGTCGCGCCACAGCCTCCAGGCTCCGCGAACGGCAAGAAAAGCGGTCCAAGACAAGGCTCCCACGATCACCCATTCCGCCAAACTGTGGCTCGTGAAGGCGGAAAGCCAGGCCAGGTGGTGACTCAGTTGGGCGCTGATGCCGTTGGAGTAATAGCCCTCCACGACGGAAGGGAATCGCGAAACCAGGCCAGAAGCCACCAGAATGAAGCCGCTGAAGGCCAGAACCGACACTCTTATCCGAGCCCAGCGCCAAACCGTCCTTGACTCTGAGGACGGTCTCTCCGCCTTGGGTGCGGTTCCTGTTGTTTCAGATGGAGGGCGAGTGCTCACAGCTCCTCATGGCGTTGGAGTTTCAATCCAGAATTCGATCCTAGCAGAACCGCGAGCGTCGAAGGTGAGAGGGAAGGAGGGCGAGGGCGGGCGACTGGGCACTTTGTCGCCTCCGCCCTCGACTCTGTGGAAAGGGAGGTGATGTTGTTGACAGCCTCCATATCGGGAGCTGTGGAAAACTCTTTAGCCCTTCTGTGGAAAAAAGTGCAAAAAATTTCAATATGGGCCTATTTTTGTGTCCCATGAGCGACGAAAATGCTGTCACGCGACCAGAGCGATGGAATGAATCTCCGGGTGGAGGCGATGTGAACCGCGGGAGTCGTCACTCCCCGCGGTAGATGGCGAAGTTGTTCTCGGTCTCACGGATGAGGACTTGGTGGAGTAGTCCCGATGGGAGAAGAGCCTCTAACCGCTTCCAGCAGACGACCGCTATGTTCTCAGCGCTGGGATTGAGTTGTGCGAACTCAGGGACGTCCTCATTGAGGTGGCGGTGGTCCATGGGCCGCATGACCGCTTCTTCGATGGCGTCCTTGAGGTCGGTCAGGTTGTAGACGATGCCGGTCTCGGGATCGACTTCGCCCTTGATGGTGACTTCGATGACGTAGTTGTGGCCATGCCCTCGGGGATGGTTGCATTTGCCGAAGATGCGGCGGTTTTCTTCTTCGGACAGATCCTGGCTGTGGAGGCGGTGAGAGGCCGCGAAGACGGCCCTCCGCGTCAAGTAAACGGTCGGCATCGAGAAGAGTCTAACACAGGGAACGGCGGCATCTGCGCCCGCAAATCACATCGTCCAGACCCTCCCTCAACCGCGGCGGTTGGAGGACACCGAGCCAGTGATGGCGGACAGCGCCCTTCCGTCGCAAACAATTAGGAGGGCGGGATCCGATCGCCAAGGCTGACTCCTGTGTCAACCTCATGGCCGTCTTGCGGCCCTATTTGTTCTTGCGGGGGAAGTTTTTGAAGAGCTTCTTGACGTGCTTGGGCAGTTTCTTCATCAGTTCGTCGCCGTCCTTAAAGCTCTTCTCAAGGGTGCCGCGCCAGACCAATTGGTCGTTGGAGGGGTTGACGAGATCGACGATTAAAGTCCCCTGACGGCGCAGGTTCGACTCAATGCGGGTCGATCCAAAAGGCCTCCAGTGACCGTAGGGAATGCGGTTGGGACCCATGCCCGCCTTTTCGTCGACTTCCTGGGTTTCCATCTCGGCTCGGGCGAAGGCGAAATACTTGACATTCAGGTCGGCTCGATCCGCTGATTCCGCTTTCCGCATCCCGTGGCGCTGAAGTTCCGCCTCAACCGACCCACGGATCAAACGGTCGATCTCCTGAGGATCGCGTTTGGGCGAGAAGGGGAGTTTAATGTCCTCCATCCAGGCAAAGGTCTCGAACTGCTGGAAGTCGAGGTCACGGTTCCAATCACGGCGTATTTTTTCCGCCAAGAGCGAAGTGATGCAGAGTGCCAGAAGGCCCCCCAGAGCGACCATTCGTTTCATGATCGGAGAATTCTAGCATGCCGGCCGCGGGACCGGAAGCGTCAGTTGACCCCGCGGGTGCCCCCTGCATGTCCCAGGGAAAGGCCGTCTCCAGATCTTCAGGCGGCGGACTCGTCAGCTTGCTCGGGGGCAATGACGGGGATGGCGCGGGCCAGAGCGTTGCGCATTTGAAGGGTCAGGCTGAGGAGCGCCGGAACCAGGAAGAGCGTGAAGACGGTGGAGAAGACCAGCCCGCCCACCACCACGCTGCCCAAGCCGCGGTAGAGCTCTGAGCCGGCACCCGGATAGAGCACCAGAGGAAGCATCCCGAAGACGCTGGTGGAGACGCTCATGAAGATGGGACGGATGCGGCTTCGCACGCTGGTGACGATGGCCTTCTGCTGCTCCATGGCCTCCTCTCGCATGTGGTTAAGCGATTGGTGGACGATGAGAATGGCGTTGTTGACCACCGTTCCCACAAGAATGATGAATCCCAGCATGGTCAGCACGTCCAGAGCCTGGTATTCGATGAAGGCGTTGACCGCCGCCAGTCCCAGGAAGCCCCCCAGAGCTGCCAGCGGCACCGAGAACATGATCACGAAAGGATAGAGAAAGCTCTCGAAAAGGGCCGCCATCAGCAAGTAGGTGATGGCCAGGGCCAGCAGGAAGTTCCACTGCAAGGTGGAGGCGGTTTGGGCCAGCTTGTCGGCAGTGCCGCTCAGGCTGGCGCTGTAAAGTCCGGCCAGACGTCCTCCAGAGCGCATGGGAGCCAGGATCTGATCCTCGATCAGCTCCATGGCCTCCTCCAATGGTTGCTGTTCAGCCGGCGTGATGCGGATGGTGATAGCCCGCTGCCGCTCGCGGTGATTGATGGACACTGGTCCGTTTTCCTGCACCACGTCGGCCACCGAAGAGAGCGTCACCAGTTCTCCGCGGGGCGTCGCGATGGGCATTTGTTCCAGGAGGTGAGTGCGGTGGGCGCCGGTCTCCTGGGCCTTGACCCGCAGGTCGATCTCGCGCCCCTCGTACTGGTATTCGCTGGCCTTGGCTCCGTCCACCAGAGCCGAAACAGCGAATCCCAGCTCGCGGTTGCTGATGCCCACCTCGGCAGCCCTCCTGCGGTCTGTGATGACCCGTACCTCGGGATTGCCCAAGTCGAGGCTGGGGATGGGACGTCCTTGAGCTTCGGGCATCAGTTGGCGGACCTTGCCGAAGACCTCGCCGCCCAATTCGATCAGGCGCGCCAGATCGGGGCCCGTGATCTCGACGTCGATGTTGCGTCCTTCGTCGAAGCCGCGCGAGAAGAGGCTGCGCTGGTTGGTGACCACAATGGTCCCTGGGATCTTGGCGCTGGCTTCTTCGATGGCTGGCAGCAGTTCACGCACCCGTAGAGGATCGCGGGCCCGGGTGCCCATGAAGACCCGGTTAGTGGTGGCCACGAAAAAGAATCCCTGGATGCCGCCGCCGGGCATTTGGGCGCTTTCCTCCTCGCTTTGAGGCACTTTCAGCAGAGGTCCCAGCGCTTCTTCGTAGTAGGACCGGATGGAGGCGGTCTCTTCTACGTTGTAGCCGGGGGGCGGCAAAATCACTCCGAAGAGGAAATTGTTGTTGCCCACGGGAAGATACTCGGTTTTGGGCATCAGCCACCAACTGAGCCCCAACGATGTGACGGTCAGCAGGAGGATGACGGCAATGCGGCGCACGATGGACCGGTTGATCCACCCCACGGTTGAACTGATGCCGTCGGCGAAGGCCGTGCCGAAACGCTTGAGGCCGAAACGCCAGGCCTTCCTCTCGCCTTTGCCCGCTCCTCCCAGGATCTTAGAGGAGAGGGAGGGGATGACGGTGATTGAGACGATCAGGCTAAGGGCCACGGCGCAGGAAATGGCCACGGCGATGTCGCCGAAAAGCTGCCCCGCTTCGTCCTCGATAAAGACCACGGGGACAAAAACCGCCACCGTGGTCAGGGTGGAGGCCAACACCGCGCCCCAGACTTCACGCGCTCCTTCGTAGGCGGCTTTGTAGCGGGTCTTGCCCATCTGGCGATGGCGGTAAATGTTCTCCAACACGACGATGGAGTTGTCGACCACCATCCCCACCGCAAAAGCCATACCGGCCAAGCTGATAACGTTGAGGGTGCGTCCAAAGACGTACATCATCAGGAAGACCCCCACCAGCGAGATCGGGATGGCCACGCCGATAACCAGGGTCGAGGTGGCGCTGCGCAGGTAGAGCAGCAGAATGACGACGGCCAGGATGCCTCCGATGATCAGGCTTTGCTGGACCAAGTCGATGGCGCTGTTGACGTATTGGGTCTCATCGTAGCTCTGAATCATGATCAGGCCGCGGGGAGCCAGCACGTTGCGGTTGAGATTGTCGATGGTGGCCTTGAGGCGGTCCATCACGTCGAGGATGTTGGAGCCCTGCTCGCGGATGGCGTTGATGGCCATGGCCTGCTGCTCGAGCATGAAGACCTTGGCCGAAGCCTTGCGGTATCCGAGTTCGGCATAACCCACGTCGCGGACGTAGACAGGAACTCCGTCGCGGACGGCGATGACGATGTTGTCGATGTCTTGGGGACCTTCGTATTCGCCGATGGTACGCACGATGTAGCGGCGCTTGCCCTCGTCGAAGTCGCCGCCCGAGAAGTTGTCGTTCTCGCGCCCCAGAGCCGCTCCCAACTCGTTGAGCGTAATGCGCCGGGCGGCCAGCTTGGCCGGGTCGACCAGGACCTGCATTTCGCGCTCGCGTCCGCCGAAGATGTTGGATCCGGCGATGCCCGGGACGCGCTCGATTTCAGGCTTGATGAAGTCGTCGATGAAATCGAAGAGCTTGGCGATGTCGCCTTCGTATCCATCCTGCTCGCGGGGGACGATCATGAACCAGGCGATGGCGTTGTCGTTGGCGCCCACGCTGGAAATCACGGGGCGAAGGGCGTCGGGCGGATACTCGGGCACCTGCTGCAGGCGGTTGGAGACGCGCAGCAAGGCGCTGTCCATGTCGGTCCCGGTGGGAAAGGTGAGGGTGATCGATCCCTGCGAGTCGTTGGAAGAGCTCTCCATTTTGAGGAGGCTTTCCAGGCTCTTGAGCTGATCTTCCTGCTCCTGGATGATCTCTCGCTCGATCTCCAGCGGACTGGCGCCGGGCCAGCGCGTCTGCACGCTGATGGTGGGGCGCTGCACTTCCGGTGTCAATTGCACCGGAATCAAGGCCAGCGCAATCCCGCCGAACAGCAGAAGCAAGATGACGCCCACCGCCGTCGTGACCGGATATCGTATCGACTCTTCAATGACCTTCATGGGTTGCTCGCGTTCTCGTCAGGGAAGGGGATATTCCTGCAACTTGGGTTCGACTTCCTGTCCCGGGCGTAAGCGCTCGTTGCCCCGCGTCACCACCCGGTCGCCGGGGAAAACGCTGCCCCTCACCTCAATCCACTGGCCTTCGCCGCGTCCCATTTCCACCGTCACCGGACGCACCGTATCGCCCTCGCCGATGACGAAAAGTCGGGGATTCGCCGAATCCGTCAAGACAGCATCCTTGGGCACCATCACGGCCTTCTGCGCCTCGCCCAAGGGCAGCGTCACTTGCACTGTCATGCCGGCCGCTACCCGGCGCTCGTCGGCCGAGAGCGGCAGGCGGATGGGAAAGGTGCGTGCCTCTGGAAGGGCGCGGGGAATGACCGTGGCAATCACGGCCCGCATCTGCACCTCCGGCGAAGATTCCAACTGGATGGTGGCCGGGGCCCGACGCTGAAGCTTGCCGAAATAGCGCTCAGGAACCTCCACCTGCACCTCCAGCGCATTGAGCGCCAGCAGTTCGACGATGGAACCGCCCTCCGACACCCACTCGCCCACTTCGCACAGTTTTTCGATCACCACGCCGTCAAAGGGCGCCCGGATGATGCTGCGCTCCAAGTCGTCCTGCAAACTTTCGATGTCGGCATTGAGCCGCTCCGTACGCCCGATGCGGGCGTCCAACTCGTACTTGGCGTCGTCCAACTCCTGCTTGCTGATGACGGCATCGCGGTAAAGGTCCTGCATGCGCTGGTAGTTGAGCTCGGCAAAGCGGCGGCGGGCCTCTTCTTCTTTGAGCTGAGCCTGCATGGCCGTCAATTGCAGTTGGATCCTGCGCTGGCGCAGGGCCACCAGCTTGTCGCCCTTCTCGACCCGGTCACCCTCCCGAACCGGCATCTCGACCACCAGTCCCTCGACTTCAGCAGCCACCGTGCTGACCGTGCGCGAAACCACCGATCCGGGCAAGCGCACCGATCCCCGCACCGACTTGGAAATGGCCTCGGTGTAGCCGACCGGACTACGGTCGGCAGCCTGAGCTGAAAAAAGAGAAAAAACGGCGACCGAAGCCGCTGCGCCAACATACAACAGCAGCGCCAGGCGCCTCACGATCCGACTGGGGTGCATTCAAGTCCTTTCAGTACTGGCGAAGATACAGTTTACACCACGCGGGAGTTTAGACGCACTGATCTCCTGCCCAGATTCGGGAACCCGAGACTAATCTCCGGGACCAGCCGCGGAAAGCAACAAGCAACGGGCTTGCGCCCTATCTATCTTTTTGTATAAGATACTGGGCATGTCGAAGGGCAAATACCTGGCCGAGTTCGAAATCTACATCATGCTGGCCTTGGCCCGGCTGGAAGACGAGGCCTACGGCGTCTCCATCCGCCAGGAGATCGAAGAGCGCACCGGACGCCCGGTTTCCATCGGCGCCGTCTACGCCACTCTGGGACGGCTGGAAGACAAGGGGATGGTCCGCCACCGGGTGTCGGATCCGTTGCCGGTGCAGGGAGGACGCTCGCGCAAGTACTTCGACCTGACCGCTCCGGGACGCGAGGCTCTGCGCCATTCCACCGAGATGCTGGGACGCATGATGCAGGGCGTCGACCTGGCTCCCCGCGTTGAACTGGGAGAGGAAAGCTGATGCGTCCCCCGCAATTCTGCCGCTGGATGCTCAAGCAGACCTGCTGCCTGCACGACCGTGACTACCTGCTGGCTGATCTGGAGGAAGAGTTTGCCCAGCGCGTCCACGCCGACGGGAGGGCGCGGGCCGCTCGCTGGTACCGGTCCCAGGCTCTTCGCTCGCTCTGGCCCTGCCTCAAGCGGCGCCTTCAGCTCCGACGCACCGACCTGCAAGCCTCTCGCCGGGGGCGTCCGCGTTTCGGAGGAATCATGTTGACCGCCTTCTTGTCCGATGTCCGCCTCGCGTTGCGCAATCTCAAACGCTATCCGGGCTTTGCCGCCGCTGTTCTGCTGACCCTCTCGTTGGGCATCGCCGCCAACGCCTCGGTGTTCAGCGTGGTCCATTCGGTACTGCTGCGTCCCCTGCCTTACAGGGCGCCCGAGCAGTTGGTTTTTGTGTGGGACGGCTTGGACTGGATCGGCGTCCCCCGGGCCTGGGTCATGCCATCTGAAGTGCAGACTCTGAGGGAGGGTACCTCGCTTTTCGAGGGCTTCGCGGCTTTGCAGACAGGCGGCGTCCGGCTGACTGGGGACGGGCAGGAGCCCCAACGGGTCACTGTGGGCGTTACCTCCGACAACCTGTTTGACCTCTTGGGCGTCGAGGCCCACATCGGACGCACATTCCAGTCGGGCGAAGACCGACCAGGCGCTGAGAATCTGGTCGTGCTGCAGTACAGCTTGTGGCAGAGCCGCTACGGCGGTGCCGATATGCTGGGACAGCCCATCGACATCGACGGCGAGTCCTACACCGTGATCGGAGTGCTTCCTTCCGACTTCCGCTTCCTGGTCCATTCCTCGCTGGGCGCCCCCAGCGGCGCCGATCTGTGGGTCACCCATCAACGCGACCTGAGCCAGGTACCCCGCGGCAACCACAACATGGCCGTGTTAGGACGCATGAAAGACGGCGTCACCTTGGCCCAGGCCCGTGAGGAACTGCGGGCTTTGGGACGCCGAGCCGATGAGAGCTACTTCGGCAACCAGGGATTCACCTACAGGGCGGTTCCGCTGCATGGCGATTTGGTTTCAGGCGTCCGCGAGTCGCTGTGGATGCTGCTGGCCGCGGTGGGATTCGTGCTGCTGATCGCGGCCGCCAATATCGCTACTCTGCTGCTGGCCCGCGCTCAGCGCCGCCGCCGCGAGTTTGCCGTGCGTCAGGCGCTGGGCGCCGGACGCACTCGACTCCTGTCCCAGCTTTTAGCCGAAGGACTGACACTGGGCCTGCTGGGAAGCGTCCTCGGCCTGCTGCTGGCTGCCGCAGGCGTGCAGCTTCTAGTGGCACTGGCACCCGCCGACTTACCCCTGCGTCACAGCATCTCGCTGGACGCTCCGGCCGGACTCTTGGCGTTGGGACTGGGCTTGCTTACGGGGCTTCTGTGCGGACTGGCGGCCATACCCCAGTGGCGTTCCCTGCAACTGGTGGGCGGACTCAGCCATGCCGGACGCGGCAGTTCCGCCGCCCCCTCGCGCCTGCGCTCGCTGCTGGTGACGGCAGAAGTGGCCTTGGCCGTCATGCTGCTGGCCGGAGCTGGGTTGCTGTTGCGCAGCTTTCAGGCTTTGTCGGTCGCCGACGCCGGCTTCCGTCCCGCCGGCATCCTCACTTTCAGCATAGAGCGCCCTCAGCCCGAGCACGAGTTCATGCGCCGCCTGCTGGAGCGCTTGCAGGCCTTGCCCCAGGTGGAATCGGCAGGAGCCGTTGAGTCGTTGCCCCTGCGTGCCAATGCCAACCAGACGTCGGTGGCCTCCACGGACCGTCCCGAGGAGAGGATCCTCATCGACATCATGCGGGCCGCCCCTGGATATTTCCGCACCTTGGGCATCGAGGTCCTGCGGGGACGCGACTTCACTTGGCGGGACGACGCCGAGGCCGCCCCGGTCGTCATCGTCGACGAGTCGCTGGCCAGCCGCCTGTGGCCCGGCCAGGATGCTTTGGGCAAGACACTGGGCAGCGACAATCCGGCGCGAGTGGTAGGAGTGGTCCGCCACGCCCGCCTCTACAGCCTTGACCGCGACGACCGTCCCCAGCTCTATCTGCCCTTGGCGCAACGTCCGGAGGAGAACATGCAGGTGGCCTTGCGCAGCGCAGGCGATCCCGCGCTTCTCTCCGACTCGGTGCGCGCCATCGTGTCCCAGATGGACGCCTCGCAACCGGTTCACAGCGTGGCCACTATGCGGTCGGTGCTTGAGCGCTCGCTCTCGGAACGCCGCTTCGCCGCAACCTTGCTCTCAGCCTTCGCCTTGGCCGCCCTGGCTCTGGCGGCGTTGGGCATCTACGGCGTCCTGTCCTTTCTGGTCGGTCAGCGCACCCGCGAGATCGGATTGCGCATGGCCCTGGGCTCGCGCCGCCAAGGAGTGCTGGCTCTCATCTTGCGCCAAGGACTCTCCATGACCGTGCTGGGGCTGGTCCTCGGCATCGTCGGCTCTCTGCTGTTGGGGCGCCTGCTCGCCTCTCACCTTTACCAGGTTTCCCCAGCCGACCCCTGGTCCATCGGAGCGGGCACGCTCCTGCTGCTTGTGGTGGCAGCCTCGGCCTGCCTCTTCCCAGCCCTGCGCGCCGCCTCCCTCAATCCTGTCCTCGCCCTGCGCCGCGAATAGCCATCCGCGTAACATCGATGCCCACTTCGCGCCCCAGGCTCAGGTCGTAGTCGGCATCCCCGACTTGAGCCCAGGGCGCTGGGTGGGACGTTCAGCAGTCGGCCACATCACGGACCAGGAAATCCTTGGGGCGGGCAGACCGGAGTTAGGGATCGGGCGACTCGGGGGTCCCAGGAATGACCGGAAAGCCGGTTAGGATCGGGACTTCCATGGGAAACGGCAGTTGGGGGTCATCGGTTTGCCGCAGGGTGACTGCCACCAGAGGCCGATCGCTTTCCACTGTCACCAAGCCCCTCATCTCGGCAGCCATGGCTGCGACTTCAGGCTGCTCCTGGAAGAACTCGCTGATGAAGCGCGCCACGTGGGTTCCCGGCGGCAGCGGATCCAAGGTATGTTCCCCGAGAAGCTCAAAGGACTGGGAGTACAGCTTCAGGGTCACGTTGGCAGAGGGGCCGGGGCTGTCGTCCTCAAGCGGCGGATGGACAATGGCCAGGCCCGTGTCACGCACGCCGATGGAATCGAGGATGAGCGAGAAGCTCTGCAAGGGTGTCGCTACCAGGAAGCCGGCTTCGGTGACGGGGAGCTGCTGGCTGGGTTCGGTTTCCAGCTCCGAACGGGTGAAAACCGCCACTCCGTTGACGCCCGGACCGCCGAAAATCCTCGCGAAACCAACCTGAAGCGGGCCCGCGGCAGCCGTCTCCAAGACAACCGTGCTTCCCTGGGCCAAAGGAATGTCGAAGCTTGAACCGGAACCAAAGTCGCCCAAGTCGACGACCAGCGGGCCAGCGCCGCCGGTCTCGAAAAACTCGATCCTGGCCAGCGTGTCCTCGCCGACGTTGGTCAGCAGGAGAGTAGTGTTGAATCCGATTCCCAGGACCGTCCCGTCTCCCAGATGGGGGATGTAGGAGGGGGTGAGCTGGACGGCGGGTCCGGCTCCTGTTACCGAGATCTGGCCGTTGGCCTCCAAGTCGTTGTCGCCGCGTCCGCCGTCCTGGTAGTGGATGGTCACCCCGCCGCCATCGATCTCCGCTCCCGTGGTTTCCGAGAAAAGGAAGGGATACCAGTGAGGCTGGTTATCAGCGGGGGTGGGACCGTACTGGTAGAAGGTGTCCAGTTGGGGCACCTCTCCTACAAACATCTCGACGACCTGATCGCCCTCATCCAATTCGAGGCCCAGCAAATCGAAGCTGACCAATCCGATGGGGAACCACAGTGACGCCGGCGGATCCTCGGCAGCGGGAAGCCGGCTGCCGGTTTCCACATTGGCGAAGATGCCTCCCGGCTGGGCCGCCAGTGTGACATAGGAGAAACCGTCGGCCGCCGGCAGAGAAGCCACGTGGGCCTGATCGCGGTCCGGGACTCCGTCGGCGTTTCCGTCTCCCTGGTTGGGGGCGCCGTCCTCGACGCTGTCCTCCAGGCCGTCCCCGTCCATGTCCATGACCACCGACTCCTCGATCTCCAGAAACTGGTCGACGGCCACATTCCTCAGTACTTGGAGGATCCCCGAAGGCCATCGAATCTGGATTTCATCTATTTGGTCGGCGTCGCCCAATCCGAAGTGGACCCGCAGGCTGTTGTGGCCGGCGAAGGTGTTCTGGCTGGAGACTTCGCGAAGCTGCCAGACGGGCTGACCGGAAATCGTGGCAAGAACGCTGACTTGAGCTCCGATGGCCGCCCGATTGGAGACGACTCCAGTCAAGCTCATGGCCGTCCAATGGTTGCCGTTGTCGAGATCGTTGCGGAAGAGAGCATTGGGTTCGAAAAGGGCGTCGCCCCCGCTGGCGATGAAAAGATCCAGGTCGCCGTCCTCGTCGTAGTCGCTGGCCGAGCCGGCCCAGGTCAGACGCATCGGTTCGGCGGTAACGGCATTGTCCATCCGGCTGAAGGTACCGTCCCCGTTGTTTCGGTAGTAGCGGTTGGGTTGCAGCTGGTCGCTTGGCACCACCAAGTCGAGATCGCCGTCGTTGTCGAAATCGCCGGCGATCGAACTCAGAGACACGTCCTCGTCGGTAACAATGGTCCCCTCGGTGATCTTGGTGAAGTGGTCTCCATCATTTCGATAGAGATTGTTCGCCAATCCTCCCGCCCCCTTACCGTAGTTGGTGACGAAGGCGTCGAGGTCGCGGTCGTTGTCGTAGTCGATCCAGTTGAAAAGCTGGCCGTCTCGGTTATCTGTGGCCAGCGGACCCTCCTCGATGCGCTCGAACTCGGCCGATCCGGTTTCAGCTAAAAGATTCCGGTAGAGGTAGTCGGGCGATAGGGCTGCGGTACCGGCCGGGCCAGCGCCGATAAACAGGTCCAAGTCGCCGTCTTGGTCGGGATCGGACCAAGCGGGGATCGTGTAGGTGTCGAGGCCCGTGACGACAGGGCTGTCGGTTACCGCCTCGAAGGTCAAGTTTCCCAGGTTGCGGAGCAGAGTGTTGGATTGGGCTCCCGGCACGAATCCGAATGGCCGGGCGATCACCAGGTCGACCAACCCATCGTTGTCATAATCGCCCCAGGCGCAGGACCAGCCGTTGAGGGAATTGACCGGAAGGTTCATGCGGGTGAAGCCTCCGCCGCCGTCGTTCCGGAAGAGAAGCGACGGGGTGCCCGCCAGGGCCAAGTCCAAGTCGCCGTCGTTGTCGGCGTCGGCCCACGAGATCCCGGTCGTGGTCGAACCGATATTGAGGAGAGGAGAAGAGGCGACTTTGGTGAAGCTGCCGTCGCCGTTGTTGCGGTACAGGAAGTTGATGGACGAGTTGGAAATGAACAAGTCATCGTCGCCGTCGCCGTCGTAATCGACAAAGGCGGCGCCGCGAGTCCTTCCGGTGTCGGACGCGAACGGCTCCTGCGTGACTTTGACGAAATTCTGGCCATGGACGATCGAAGAAAAGCTGAACAAGGCGAGGGCCAGCCCGATCAGGGCCAACCGCCGCTGTGCGGAGAGAGTCATGGGTGTTCCTCCTGGTCAAGGGCTGCCTAAAAGCGCCCTTGACCGTAGTCTCAAAAGGGTCAAGCGGGAGAGGGGCGGCGGATTTAAAACTCAGACGCCCCTCTCCGTGGCGGGCTCGGCCTCGCGCTACGCTTTGCCCGCCTAATCAAAGTGTCGGCCAGGCCTGTCAGGCTTGGCCTTGCGAAAATGCGACAATTTCGTTCCGTTTTTCTGGAGGCACGATCAACGGGAGTCACTGGTCGAGCCGGGTCACCGGCAGAGTGGCGAACTGATTCGCTGTCGTAAGCAGGCCGATTACAGTGACCGGCTGGTCTCCCTCGGCCATGATCGAGCCTCGGAACTCCTGCAGGGAGATTTCGGGAAAGAGCTCAGTGACGAAAAGCGACAGGCGGCCTCTTGGGGGGACGGTGACCTCCTTTTGACCGCCTTGCACAGGGCTACCCTCCTCGTCGGCCAAAGTCACGGCCAGCACGGCTGGCTGCGAGTCTGGATTGGCAATGGCCACGCCTGTGTTGAGATTCTGCTGGGTGCGGACCTGCACCGGCACTCGAAAGCGTTGCGTGGGGACGGCGGCGGGAACGCCTGCCAAACCGAAAGAACCTCCAAAGATGATGGTCCCGTTGAGAGGCCGGTCCGAAGCCACCTCGATCCAGCCTTGGAGCAACTCGTCGCTTTCCGTACTCAGTTGCAGAAAGGCGGTTCCGCCGGGAGCGATCTCAAAGGAATATCCACCCTCGAAAGGCAGCCCCTCCATCAGTGCGGTAATTTCCTGCCCCTCAGGATCCCGTGGACGGACGGTGCCCAGGGCGGGCACCGTCGCGTCGGGATTGACCAGCACCACCGTGGAGGAGATCGATTCGGACGAGGCGAATTGAGGGAAAAGGGTAAGGTGCGACTCACCGAACCGATCGTTGTCAGGCCATTCCTCCACAGTGGCGAAGGCCGTACTAAGACGAGAAGGAAAATCGTTCCAGAATTGGGTGTGGTTGGCTGGCGCGGAATTGAAAATGACCGCGAAGGTCAGTCCCGAAGGCGAATTGAAGAGCAGGCTTGAAGTGCCTGGCATTGATCCGCTGTGCGACCAATTCCTGCCGCCCGAGCTGGGCTGGACCTCCCAGGAGAGTCCGTAGTAGTAGCCCGGCGAAGTGGGGAAGGAGGGTCGGGAGAGCATCTCCTCGACCGTCGGGTCGGAGAGCGGCGCGGGGTCCCGCTGCCCGTTGAAATGCTGTGCGAAACGAACCAAGTCAGGCGCCGAGGCGACCCAGCCGCCTTCGGCAGCTTTGGCTTCGACCGCGAAGGCCCCGTCCGGCCGCGCCACTGGCCCCTCTACACCTGGGAAGATGGAAGCGGACAGGGCGGCCGAAGGGTGGTCATAGTAATGGACCTCGCCGAAGTAGCGCTGGGAAGGCAGGGTCCTGCCTACCCTCATCCCGTGGATACCCATCGAGGCCAGCAGTGACCGCACATACTGTTCGTAGCCGACCCCGCTGACCTCTTCGATCACCATTTGCAGCACGCAGTAGCCGAAGTTGGCGTAGACCATCTGGCTGCCGGGCTGGAACTGCAGAGGTCGGCCCTTCATGTAGCGCACGATGTCCCGGCAGGAGCCTGGAGGGGAGTGACCCGCAAGCTCGGCCGCGGAAGTGCTGATGAAAGGGTTGAACATGGGTTCGAAGGTGGTGTTCCGATCCCATCCTCCCGAATGTTGCAGCAGGTGGCGGATGGTGATGGAATCCAAGCGCGGATCGGGACCCGTGCCGAAGGTGCGCTCCAGGTTTTCCAGCAGGGCGAAGGCGGGTTCGTCCAGTGAGAGCCGTCCCGTCTCCACCAGGTGCATGACCGCCAGTCCCGTAAACGGCTTGGAAATGCTGGCGATGCGGAACAGCGAGGCCGGATTCACCTCTGTTCCCGCCTCCCGGTCGGATAATCCATATCCCTTAGAGAAGACCAAGCGGCCGCGATAGCCCACCGCCAGAGAAGCCCCGGGAATGTCGTAGTCCCGCAGGATCGAGACAATCACGGGGTCGAGGTGATTCAGGCTCGGGACCGATTCCCCGGTTACGGGAATCTCCTGGAAGGCCGCCGCCGGAACACAGGACAACCAGGCGGCGAGAGCCAGCAGGGCAAGCCTCGTATGTCGAGGCCTATGTCCGCCTTGAAAAGCGGTCGTGTCTAAGTAGCGCATCCTGGGAGTATCGAGTCTGTGGTGCGGATCCGTCCTCACAAAGACCTGTAGAATGTATGGATTTTTCCTGCTAACCGCATGACAGCGATGGAAGTTCGCCGCTTGCGCCTGCCCTGAAACGCTTCCACTTCCGGCGGCGGCCGGTGCCGAGCCGTTTGGGCCGGACTTCCAGCCCTACGCCAGGGAAGGAGTGTAGCTCGGAACCCTTGCGGCCGCCGCCGGAACTTTGGCCTGGGCCGGTCAAACCCAGGCGCAATTTTGTCGGCACCTGGCGGAGAGCAGGTGCGGGGAAGCGGAAGAACCAAGCCGCCAGAGCGAACGGAGCGGGCCCTCGTACGACTAGGCCTATGGTTGCTTGGCGGAATCTTGGTCAGGAAACAGCGCATGCAAGGAGTATCGAACCGGCAGTGCTCATTCGTCCTCACAAAAACCGGGAGAATCTGTGGCTTTTTCCTGCCGACCGGAGCCGAGCGCTTAGTGCCGGACCATTCGGTCCTGACTAGCGAAGGAGCGTCTTTCGGACCGTGGCCGCCGCCGGAACTGTGGCCTGGGGCCGGCACGCCCAGGCATTTTGCTCACGACTCGTGGGGAAATGAGTGCCGCACCCTGACCTCCTTCTTGGGGTCGTCTCCTTTCCCAATCCGGGTGCACCATGCGCGGCACTCATTTCCCGACAAGTTCTCAGGGCTGTGACGAAATCGAAGGCCGCCGCTCCCGCCTCCAGGAGGTCGCCATGGCCTCCTGCATTTGGCGATAGAGGGCCCCGAGCTCCTCTTCGACATGGGCCTGAAGGTCGGTTCCGAGCACCTGTTTCCCGCCTCCCGGCTTGCCCCTCCAGAGGGGGAGGGAGGCCATGCCGGAGATCTTGCGCGCCTTGGCGAGGACGGGAGCGAAGGCGCAGTTTTCTACGATCGAGTCCAAACGGGCCGAGTCCAGATGCACTCCCATCCACTCGAGGAGGCCGTCGAGGGTCTCACCGGGCCGCTCGTGCAGCCTTTCGTAGGACACGAAGATCAGGGCCTCTGGGCGTTTGGCGAATGCGGAGAGGAATCCGAGCGAGTGGTCCCGCCAGCAGGGGAGAGCGTGCTCGCGGACATAAGCCTCCACTCCGCGCCCGACGCGCTGAGCCAGCTTGCGGGTTTCAGGGGAATGGTGACTTAGCTTTGAAGCCTTCACGGATTTGGTCCAAGCCGACGCGAAGCAGTCCTCGGGACGGCGGAAGAGGACAATCGTTTTGCCTCGCCATCCGCTGGCTGAAATCAAACCGTACCCCTGATGCGTCTTAACCAGCCGGAAAACCTCCCGGGGGGCCTCGGCGGAGGTGAAAGCGGGCAGTTCCAAGGTCGGCGAAAAGGCGGATGACAAGAAGCCGCGAGGCGGCAGGGGACCGCCTTTGGAGACCTCCCAGGCATTGTAGAGTAGGCTGCGAAGCCACAGGGAACCTGATCTTGGAAAGGACGCCAAGACTACATCGTTGGTCCTCAGTTTTGCCGCGTTTTCCTTTAGCCGTTCAGCATCCATAACCAACCCCCAGGGTCTTCAGTGCAAGCCGATGCGAGCGACCGCCACCCCAAGGCGACGTCGGTCGCCCGCCCCTCTTAAGGCTTGGGCGGGGACGAATGTCTCGTCCATGATCAGTTCGATTTTCGCGCAAGTCCGGCCCTTTACAGCCGAAGCTGGAATCTTGGCCCGCAACTCCTGTCGGCCGCCCGGACCTCGCTCCACCTCGAATGGCAGAGGAGTCCCCCACAGCCGCAGCTTGAGTCGCCGGGCCCGGGCCAGACCGGTGTGCCTCAGCTCCACACGGAGTTCGCTCGGCCTTGAATGCGCCAGCCTCAAGTAGACGACCGCGCAGCGGTCCGGACCGGTCCATCGCCAACTGCCCCCCGCCCGGTCTTCTCGTTCATACCAGCCCGAGCCAAAAAGGGGGCCTCGCATCGAGAACCCGCTGGGTAGGCATTGCCAGCATCGCTCCAAGCGGTTTTCGAAGCGTTTCAGCAATGCTGGGTGGTTCAGCCCGGCGATGCGCTCCCGCAGGCGCCGCCGGGCATACCTGTAGATTTCCAAGTCGAGTTGATTTTCCTCATGGAGCCTTTCCATCTCTGAATCGTCAATCTCCTCCTGGATCGTTCGATGCTCAGTGACATTCAGTTTGGGAACCACATGGAGAGGACACCAACCGAACTTGTCGGCCAGCAGGAGAAGCGAGGGACCGATCATCTCGGTGATGCCGCAGACGGTGAAAGAGTCGATCCTCTCCTTAGCCCTTGCCAGAAGGCTGGCTCTGCTGCCGAGGTGTGCCGGGGGCCAACGTCCTCCCGGCTTCCCCAGCAAGATCCTTGCCATGGCATTGCGCGTCAGGCCTCTATCCTCGGGCCTGGGGCTGTCGAAGATCTCAGCAAACGGCTTCTGGGCCAGACGCACGTTAGCTGCCGCGTCGTTGCCCAAGCTGCTGGGGGCTGGATAATTACGCCAGAAGTCAAACTGGGAAATGATCCGGTCAATCGGATTGCGCAAGAAGGTAACGGCCTCGAAAGCCCCTTCGAGCCTGCACATCGAGGCATAGTCGAAGTGCCCGTGGATGAATCTGGCGCCGAGCAGCTCCTGCGGCCTGTACGACGCAAAAAACTTTCTCGGGTCAACGATATGGTGGATCTCCGAAAGGCGGAAGTGCTGCCCCATGTAGGCGCGCGCTGTCACCCCAGCGGTCTTTGCAACATGGAGGAATACGATTCTTGGCTGCAAGCCGTCTGCGCGGGCCGGGTGGCTTCTCCTTTCCGGGGAGCCCTTCTTCCTCCTCGGGTTGCCGCTAGCTCTCTCGGACCCTGGCATGCTCCTTTCCGGCAGTTTCCGGGAATTCATGCCTCGGCCCTTCCGAGAGAGTCTTCGACCCTTCTGCGGGCAACCGCATAAAGATGCCGGTCGAAGCGAGTGACTCGGCGGATGGCAGCCACCATGCCTGGGTCCAGATCCTCAAGTCTGGGGCCTTGCTTGGCAGGGGCGCAATTAGCCTTGGGAATGGGGAGAGGCTCCTTGAAGCCAAGTCGATTGAAAAGTGCCCGGCAGCACTCGGCGAACCGTTCTGTGGCGCCCACAAAGGAGATCTTCTCCAGGTTGACCAAGGCCTGGCGCAGAGTGACTTCGTCGGCAGCCTGCCTGATAGGGGCTTTGAGATAGGGCCGCGAGGCCTCTGGGGTAAGAGCGTCCCGTCTGCATCGTTCCAGTTGTTGGGCCAAGTCGGAATGGCATCCCAGAAAGCGGGTCTGGGCGTTAACGACATGGGTGCGCAAGGCTGGATGGGCCAGGAACTCCGCCAGATCCGCCACTTCGGCCATCCTGGCATGGTCGGGGTGGTTAACATCGCGGCGAAGGTGCTTGTAAACCGAAAGCGTTCGCTCAACCGGGTCGCGGAGAAACGTGAAGCTGAAGAGAGGTCTTGTGAGCAACTCAGACACGTAAAAAGGGAATTCTCCCGCCACGACCGGATACTCCCGAAACTGGGATGGCGAGGCGGACGCCAGATCCTCTAACGCCGTGTACGGGCACAGGGCGCCCGGGCCGTAAACATCCCGGAGCAGCGTGCGCATCGTCACCCCGCCCGTCTTGGGAATGTGCAGGAAGAAGACCGCTCCGGGCTGTTGGTCGCGGAGTGTCGAAATCGGAGCGCGATCGGCGAAAATACTTGTGTTTCTCATATGCCTCTTCATGTCGTGTAGGGGCCGGCGTCTAGAAGAACTCCTTTTCAATACGCCGCAGGTGTTTCCAGTACAGCCGTCCCACGGCCTTTGGTGAGAGTCTTTTCCTGATGTCCTTCCCGGCCTGGCGAGCGATGCTCTGTCGGAATCGGGCGTCGTAGAGCACCCTGCGCATGAGGAAGGCGGCCTGGGATACATCCGGATCGGCCCACGTGCTTCCTTTGGGGTAGGGCCCCACGTCGCGCGCGAGTTCGATCAGCTCGAAGTCGACCGGGCAACTGTTGCCCTCATCCATGAAGTCCACATTGCCCGACCAAGCGGTGGCGATCACCGGCTTGGACAGGTACATGCACTCGGCGATCGGCAGTCCGAACCCCTCAGATCGATGCAGGGAGACGTAGCAGTCGCAAACCGACTCAAGGGCATAGGCCTCATGACGGCTGAGCGTGGCATCCAACAAGTGGATGTCGTCGCGGCCTCGGGTCATCTGGGCCAGCCGCTTGCGGGCCGCTGGATCCCGTCCCGAGTTCTGGAGTTTGATGATCAGGCCGGTTCCGGCGGGACGCGGGAAGGCCCGGCAGTAGGCTTCGATGACGGCTTTCGGGTTCTTACGCGAAGGAACCGAGAGGCAGTCGCACATGGTCAAGTAGAGGAAGCGGTTTTCGGGCAAGCCGAACTTGGCTCGCGGGACTCCCGAGGGAGGGTCGAACCACACAGCATGAGGCAGGCGGAAAACGGGCACGGGCGAGACCCCGCGCAGCGTCCTCTCGACGAATTCGGAGGGGGCCCAGACCTCATCGAGGTGATCGAAGGCATCCCGCCACTTGTCTGGAAATTGCGGCAGCTCCCAGTGCCAGAATCCAATGTTGTAGCGCCCCTGGCAAAAACCCTGCCCCAGCATGCGCAGCGTGCGCACGGTTTCGTCGGCATTGATGTGAAACAGACTGACGAAGTAGGGATTGCCCGTCTCAAGCGATCCCCAGGCATCTTCATCCACCCTTCCGGCCACGGCGCAGTCGCTGACGTCCCGTATGGCCACTCCCAGGCGGGCCGCCTGAGCGGCGGCCAGCGCGTTTCGGGCCGACTCTCCTACTCCGGTGGCCGTCCTCAAGTAGCCGACGATGTTCAAGCCGCCCCGCTTCACCGTTGCGCCCCCGGCGTGGGCGTCCGGAACGGCGCGGAAGTCTACCAGGACCTGTTTGCCCACACGAATCCTGCGCACCTGGATGGATAGCTCGCGTGCGTCCTCACCCATCCCCAACTCCTTGGGCACGAAGGTCCGGTCGGCTTCGAGTACGATCTCACCAGCCTCCGCCAGTTCTCCCAACTCGAAGGTCAACTCGAAGCGGCCCCACCATTTCACGGCGGCTGTCTTGCGGCGATTCCCCGCTGACACTGTGATCTTCACCGCGCCGTTGCCGCCCTCACGGCGGTGATTCCCACGGTCGTGGATCCCCTCGATCACGATTGCCCCCCGGGCGTTGTCGGGGAGTTCGACCACGGCCCGCCGTCCCATCCAAGCAACGCCCCGGGCGATTTCGATGCGATCTTGAGTGTGGAATCCGTGACCCTCCACGCTGGCCGGGCGGAAGCCGCCGGAACCGTTCCCGATGCTGGCGAAGCCCGGCAGCAGCCTGGGTTCCAGGTGCCTCCTGAGCATCGATTTCAAGCCCGTCGGAATCCATAGGCTGGCAGGTGCCGCGAACGTCTTGGCGCCCAGGTAGGCATTGCGGATGCGGTCCTCCCAGGTGATCTTCCGCGCCACATTCTGATCCGCCGCCAGGGAAGCTCGGACGGGTTCCACAAAGCAGGGCGAAATGGACTCTTCCTTGGCGGAGCGCCCCACGAACCAATGGGCATAGCGGACGCGGTCCGCGGTCTTGAGATCAGGAAAGCACCTGCGCAGATCCTCGCGGTTCTCCCACACCGCCCGCATTAACTTGGTTACGAGGGGACGACCGGGTGCCGCAGGCAAGTCAGCCGACCCGAAATAGTCAGGCCCCGTCTTGAAAGGGTCCTCTCCCAGGGCTTTTTCGACCTCGGGATGGGACCTGTAGAACCGCCTGACCGACTGGTGAATTTGAGCGCCGTTGTCGAAGCGGTCGTAGGCATAGGCAATCTTCCGGTAGCGGTCGGCGCCTTGCGCAATCAGCTCTTTGCGGTAGTTCTCCACAAGCTCCTGAGCGGCCGCGCTCAGCGTGTTCAGGGAGAAGCGGTTTTGGTGCTTGGAGAAGCGCCGCGAAAAAGGGCAGAAGCCGCTGAAATGAAAAAAGATCAAAGGAGCGCCATTGGCTCTCAAACCTCCGGCGCGGCGAGAGACGGGACGGTGGTTGAGGTTCCAGTATGCGACGTTGTAGCCTGGGTGACGCAGGATATGGATTCCCGGAAACAGTCCCGGGACCAGGTCAATCCACTTCTGGTCGACGAACAGCCCCTGCCGGATATCGACGGTGCAATGCCGTTCCAGCTTCCCCTTCCACCAGTCTACGAACTCGGACGCGGCAGCTTGCCGTGCCAGCGCCAGGAAGCCGAGGTTGAAGGCGCCCGACTGCAGGATCTGCAGTTCTCCGGGATGCCGCTCGTCGTCCAGCCGGCCGGTCAGGTGGGGCGTGAGAACCATCATCTCGCCCGCGTCGAGACGGTTGAAGGCCTCGGTCATCGGCTGGTAGCAATGGATGTCCGGATCCAGATAGACGACTTGGTCGAAGCCCTCGTCGGCCAGCAGATTCTCGAATGCCCATGGTTTAACGGCCGTGCTCATCTCAAGCAGGTTGTAGCGAAAGAGGAACCTTTTGGGGCTGGGAAGGCGCAGCCGCTCCAGCCCGATGGTTTCGAAGTCGGCGGGAAGGTCCAAACCGGCCTCGTCGGCGCGGCCGTCCAGGAGCACGACGAAGCGGGCCAGTTCGGGATGCACGCGTGCCACCGACCGCATCAGGGAGCGGGCGAAGTGCAAGTAATTGCGGGCGACGATGGTGAAAACCGCCTTCTTCATACCTTCACGACTGCCAAGTGTTTGGGTTTCTGGGAGCTGTTCTGATAGGCCTCCACGACTTGTGAGGAGGGGCCGACGGCGCGGATGCGCCCGTTCTCCAGCCACAGGGCACGCTGGCAAAGCGACCGGATGCTTTCGAGGTGATGGGAAACCAGCACCACGGTCTTGTCAGAACGAAGGCGCTGGCGTATGGCCTTGGCACTCTTGCGGGAGAACTCGGCGTCTCCGGCCGCCAGTGTTTCGTCGATCAGCATGACCTCGGGATCGACATGGTAGGCCGTCGAAAAACCGAGCCGGGCCCGCATTCCAGAGGAATAGCTCCAGAGCGGCCAATCGATGAAGTCTCTCAGGCCGGCGAAGTCGACCACCTCGTCCATGCGGTCCACCATCTGCCGGCGCGTGGCGCCCAAGAGGATTCCGTTGAGTATCACGTTGGCCCGACCGCTCAAATAGGGAAGGAACCCCGCCTGGAGCGCCAGGAGGGTGACGTCGTAGCCGTTGCTCTCCACCGACCCCTCGGTCGGCCTTCGGATGCCGGCCATGACCCGCAGCAGGGTGCTCTTTCCGGCACCGTTGGGGCCGATGATGCCGAAGGTTTCTCCGGCCAGGACATCGAAGGTCACCTGCCGTAAAGCCCAGAAAGGCCGGGCCTTCCGAAAAAGCCCGAGGCGGGCCTTGAAGCACACGCCCAAGCTGCGCACCGAGATCACGGTCTGGCTTTCACCGCCGTTCGTGTGTGGGCTGTTGATTAGGTTCATTCCAGCTCCGGATAAACGTCGTCGTAGCGGGCGACGATGGCGGCCGCCGCGGCTACCAGTGCAAGGGAAAGCGCGAAAACTCCCGCCAGCCAACCCCACTGCGGCCACTTTTCGACGATCAAAACGTCGCGGAAGGCATCGATCACAACGGCTATCGGATTGAGGTAAGCGAGGCTTTGGTAGGGTGCGGGTATGTTCTGCAGTGGGAAGACGACGCCCGAAACGAAGAAGAGCAGCCTCAGCACGTTGTCGAGGACGGTCCGCAAGTCGGGAACAAAGGGGACCACCGAGGCGGCCATCAAGGTGCAGCCTGTGATCACCGCGAACAAGATCAGCAATAGGGCGGGCAGAGCCAGGGCGTGCGGAGAAGTTGCGTGTCCCCGCCACCACAAGAACACCAGCAGTACTGAAAAGACGACCAGGAAACGCACCGTGTTGGAAAGCACTGCCGTCAGAGGGAAGACGAGCTTGCTGACGCGTACCTGCTGCATCAAAGCCCGCTCTGCCATAATCGAGTTTGCGCCTTGCATTACGCTGGCCTGGAACCAGCGCCACAAAAGGATGCCCACCACAAGGAAGACGACGGAGTCTGAGGAGCGCACGGAGAGAATAAGGTGGAAGACGGAATAGTAGGTGAGGATGGCTAGGGCGGGCTCAAGCACCCACCACAAGTGGCGAGCGTAGGTTCGCGCCGCCTCTCCGGCCAAATCGGCGTAGACCCGGTACAAGACCAGATCCCAGTTGCGGCCGGCTAAAGCGAACCCCTCCCGGCGGGCTTGGGCCCACACTCCAAACTCCCGAACCAAACTCCACCTCCCCCATCTCCGGAACCCGGGGTCCCCTGCTACAACGATCTCGGATGTCGGGACGAGAGCCTCCGAGGCCAAAAGAGTCTTGAACCTCCTGGAGAGCTTCCGCATCCCTTTAGTGTGCGCCGCTCCCCTGCGCACTTAACGCTGTAGAATGTCAGCCGGTATGCCGCAAAATGTCCTCGGAAAAAGCTAGTAAAAAGCTCACATTTTTCATGCATTTCCTCCGGGCGCGGCTGGGGACGGTCCTCTTTCGGGGTCGTGCACGGTTGCGGAGCAGAGGCTTAGCGGCGGCCCTCGCCATCGAGGTTGAGCGGTCGACGGCGGGACATGGACCCGAGTAGATCGGTTTCTTGACCCCTCTGCTACGGCTGTAGTAACTTGTGCTTTGGAGGGCGGACGATTGGGAAGCCATCCCCCTCCACAGTGCCGCCAAGGGGCAGGGCGGCCCGGGCGACTTTCAGATGAGCAAATCAGATCGTGTAACCTTCCGCGTTTGCGACTGGGTCGTGGATCCGGGCGCCAACGAATTGAACCGCTCAGGCGAGACTCAACGCATCCCTCCCAAGATGATGGCCGTTCTCGCCTTGCTGGCCGAGAACGCGGGCCAAGTAGTCACGCGCGAGGAACTCCTGGATTCGGTGTGGCCGGATGTCGAGGTCTGCGACAGCGTATTGACCGGCAACATCAGCAAGCTCAGGGACCTTTTCGGCGACGATCCCGTCAAGCCACGGGTCATCCAAACCATCCCCAAGGTCGGCTATCGCCTTCTCGTCGCGGTCGAGCCTGTTTCCGCCCCGGCAAGAGCAGATCAGGCCGCCGCGCGGCCTTTGACGGCCAAACCGGATTGGCTCAAAAGGGGAATCGCCGCCGCGGCCGTTACCGCCGTCCTTTTGGCGACGTGGGGGGCGTGGCGGATGGGAGTGACTCCTCTGAATCCGGCTGCGGACTCCACCCAATCGGCGAGCTCGCCCCCAGAGCAGCGATCCGCTCAAGATTTCATCGAACAGGGCCGCTTCTATTTCAAGTTGTATCGTCCTCAAGTCAACGACAGGGCGGTCTTGATGTTCGAGAAGGCCATTGAACTCGACCCCAACTCAGCCCAAGCCTATGCCGGACTGGCCGACGCGCTGGCCATAAAGACGGCTCGTTTCGGGGACGATTTCAGTCACGCCAAGCTGGCTGTGGAAAGGGCTGCCACGGCGATTTCGCTGGATCCGCAATTGCCCGAAGCCTACAAGGCCAAGGGGCTGGCCCACTTCGCTCTGGGGGAACTGGACCAAGCCGAGGCCGAGTTCCGAAGGGCCCTGGAACTCGATCCCCGTTTCTATAAAGCCGTGCAAAACATGGCCGTCATCCGGCGCGTGCAGGCTCGCCTTGACGGAGCCATCAAGTGGCAAAAGCGGGCCGCCCAACTGGAGCCGCTCAAGATTGGAACGCTGAATTCGTTGGGCAATTTGCACGCGGCGATCGGAGACTACGACACCGCTCGGTTCTGGTTGCGAAAGGCCTTGGAGCTCGATCCCCTGGGCGGGGACTTCATGGCCTCGATGGCCTGGGTGGCGTTGCTGGAGTCGCGTCCCAGCGAAGCGGAGACGATCTGCCGCCGGGCGCTCGATAAGGTTGTCCGACGCGACGGGTGCCTTGAACTGTTGGGCGAGCTGGCTCTGGTGGCTGAGGAGCCCGAACAGGCAGGAAGGTACTTTCAGAGCGTCTCCGACAAGGGTGCTTACACCGAGCTCCGCTTGGCTCAGGTCGAGATCCTCACCGGAGACGAGGCGGAGGGCAAGAAACGGCTGGATGCTGTGCTGCAGGCTCTCCACCGCCGCGTCTCTCAAAACCGGCCCCTCATCGGCGGAGAACGTGACTACTGGATGTTGGCCGTCATTTCAGCCCTCAAAGGACAGGAGGGGATGGCCCTCGACTGGCTGGAACGGGCTCAGCAGGCCGGCTGGCTGTTCACCGATTGGGACGAACGGGAGCCGGCCTTCGAAGCGCTGCGGGAGAGGCCCGACTTTACCCGCTACTTGACCGAAGGAAAACACAAGGCCGCCCAGTTCAGAGCCAAGGTGGACGCGCTGGATGGTGAGAAGTTCACCCAGACCCGCCTTGGAGCGCGCTAGCCGCAGAGCCGGCGGCTTCCACAGGGACGGTCGGATGACTGGCCTATAGGGTCTCCCGCACCCGGTTGGCATTTCGGTCAACGAAAATGCGCCGCAGAAGCCTCCGCTCTTGAGCTAACCTGAACTCAAGAGGCGGAGTTGGTGGCTGGCCACCGTGAGCATGTTGAGGTCGGCGCTGCCGGTGGACTTCATGTCGGTGAGGATGTCATCGGCCCGGTTGAGCATGCCGTGACGCGATTCCAGCCAAGCCTTCATGTCGCGGTCTTCACGTTGCAGCACGCAGTCGGTCAGTTCGGCCTGCTGCTCGTAGGTCTTGTCCACCAGGGCCGCCAGGGCCAGTTTCTCCCAATGGGTGGCGCTCTTGATCTCGGCCGTCTTTTCCCGCAGCCAAGGAAGTTGGAAACGGTTGCCCAGACGGAAATAGATGCGCGCCGTCTCTTCCACCTCGACTCCGTGGCGGCGGCTGAGCTTGACCACGTCGAGCGCCGATTCCATGTTGGCGACCGCGGCCAGCCGTTGGGACAGATCCTCGTCCAGCCCCTGGCTTTGGTAGTCTTGCTGACGCTTGGCGAAGGCCTTCAGATCGGGGCGGGGCAGGATGTCTTCAAGAACTCGGGCCAGCTTGCCGACGCCTTTGTCAAAGAGCTCGATGTTGTCTTCGATGTCCAGCGGATGGGGACGGTGGTGAAGCAGCCAACGGGTGGAGCGCTCCACCAGCTCTCCGATGTCGATAAGCAGGCGCAACTGCACTCGGGCTGGGACTTTGTGGTCGAGGGCCTCGATGCTCTCCCACACCCTGCGCAGCCCGAAGACCTCTCGGGTGATGATGTAGGCTCGCGCGATCTCGTTGGAGGCCATGCCCGTCGAAAGCGCCATGTGGGCGACGAAGGACGGTCCCACCCGGTTGACCATGCTGTTGGTGGCGTAGGTGGCGATGATCTCGCGTCGCAGGCGATGGCTCTGGATGGCCTTGCGATATTTTTTGCGCAAAGGCTTGGGGAAGTAAAGCTCCAAGTCCAACGACAACTGCTGATCATCGGGCAGGTCAGAATGCAGCAATTGCTGATAGAGGTAGATCTTGGCGTAGGCCAGCAGGACGGCGATTTCAGGACGGGTCAGGCCTTGGCCCTCGCTTTCCCGCCGGGTCATCTCTTTCTCGTTGGGCAGATGCTCGAGGTCGCGATTCAGGCTGCTGTGCTTTTCCAGGAAGGTGATGAGCTGGCGGTGACGGCTCAAGCGCAACAGAGCCAGTTCCTCGGTCATGGAGATGGACTGGGTCTGCAGGTAGTTGTCGCGCAGCACCAGTTCGGCCACCTCCTCGGTCATCTTGCCCAGCAGCTTGTCGCGCTGTTTCAGGGTCATGTCGCCCTCGGCCATCACTTGGCCCAGCATCAGCTTGATGTTGACCTCGTGGTCGGAGACGTCCACGCCGCCTGAGTTGTCGATAGCGTCGGTGTTGATGCGTCCGCCCAAGCGGGCGTACTCGATGCGTCCGCGCTGGGTGACTCCCAGGTTGGCGCCCTCGCCGATCACCCGGCAGCGCAGTTCATTGGCGTCCACACGCAGGTAGTCATTGGCCTTGTCATCGGCCTCGAAGTGGCGTTCCTGACTGCTCTTGACGAAGGTGCCGATGCCGCCGAACCAAAGCAGGTCGACCTCAGCCTTGAGCATCGACTGGATTAACTCGTTGGGACTCACCTGTTCGCCCTCGATTCCCAGCAGGTCGCGCATGGGCTGGGTGACGTCGATGGAGCGGATGTCGCGCTTGAAGACTCCTCCGCCCTGTGAGATCAGCTCTGGATCGTAGTCGGTCCAATTGGAGGAGGGGAGGTTGAACAGCCTCTCGCGTTCCGAAAAGCTGGCTTCGGGATCGGGGTCGGGATCAAAGAAGATGTGCAGATGGTTGAAGGCCCCGATCAGCTTGATGTGACGCGAAAGCAGCATTCCATTGCCGAACACGTCTCCCGACATGTCGCCCACGCCGACCACCGGGAACTCCTCTTCCTCGATATTGTGTCCCAGCTCGCGGAAGTGGCGGGTCACTGAGACGAAGGCGCCCTTGGCGGTGATGCCCATCTTCTTGTGGTCGTAGCCGGCCGAGCCTCCCGAGGCGAAGGCGTCGCCCATCCAAAAGTCGTATTCGGCGGCGATTTCGTTGGCCAGGTCAGAGAAAGTGGCGGTTCCTTTATCGGCCGCCACCACCAAGTAGGGGTCATCGTCGTCATAGCGCACGACGTCGGGCGGCGGGATGATCTCGTGGCCCTTGCGGTTATCGGTCAGATCCAGCAGTCCCCGGATGAAGAGGCGGTAACAGGCCTTGCCTTCTTCCTGGCGCTGCTCGCGGGGCACGTTGCGCTTGAGGACGAATCCGCCCTTGGCGCCCACCGGAACGATGACGGCGTTTTTGACCATTTGGGCCTTGACCAGTCCCAGGATCTCGCTGCGGAAGTCCTCTCGCCGGTCCGACCAGCGCAAGCCTCCCCGGGCCACTTTGCCGCCTCTCAGATGGACGCCCTCAAAGCGCGGCGAGTAGACGAAGATCTCATAGCGAGGCCGGGGGTCAGGCAACTCCAGCACCTCGGTCGATTTGAGCTTGAAGGAGAAGTAGGGTTTGGCGCATCCGTCCTCATTCTGGAAGAAGTTGGTGCGCAAGGTGCAGTTGATGAGATTCCTATAACGGGTGAAGATGCGGTCTTCGTCAAGGCTGGCCACCTGCTTGAGGGAGGTGCCGATCTCCTGCTTCAGTTCTTCCACCCGCTCCTTGCGGTCGCCTTCCAGCGCAGGATCGAAGTTGGCCTCAAAATAACGCACCAGCAGGCCCGTCAAGTCGGGGTTGTGGAAGAGGATGTCGCTCATGTATTCCTGCGAGAAAGTGATGCCGGCTTGCAGCAGGAACTTGGTGTAGGCCCTCAGAATCGTCACTTCGCGGGCCGTCAGTCCCGATCGGACCACCAAGCGGTTGAGCAGGTCGCTTTCGGCGTCCCCCGTCCACACGCAGGCGAACATTTCCTGAAAATGATCGCGCACGGCGCGCAGGTCGATGGGGCTCCCGTCTCCCGACTCCAATCCGAAGTCGCGGATCCACACCGGTGCGTCGTCCTCGGGCAGACGCACCTCGTAAGGGATCTCGGTGTTGACGTTGACGCCCATGTTCTCGAGGATGGGCAGGATGCGGCTGAGGGGAATGTTGCCGCGGTGAAGAATCTTGAACTTGACCTCGTTCTCAGGAAGTTCGACAGGACGGTAGAGGTTGAGCTTGAGGCCCGTCTCTTCCACCACTTCTTCGATGCATTCGATGTCCCTCAGGGCCGCCTCGGGGCCAAACGTCTCGCGGTAAGCCGTGGAAAAGGCGTCCTCATAGCGCTTGAAGAGCCGCAGGCCGGTTTGTTCGCCCAGGTTGCGGACGAGAATCTCGCGGAGGCGGTCGCTCCAGGTGCGGGAGATCTCGGTCAGATGGTTCTCGATCTGCTTGACGTCATAATCGGGTATGCGTCCCGCCTTGGTGCGGATCACGAAATGCCAGCGGGCCAGGGCCGAATCGTCCAAATGCGAGTGGGTGGCTTCGATTTCGCCTGAGAAGGTCTTTTCCAACACCGCCTGGACTTTCTTGCGCAGAGCCGTGTCGTAGCGCTCTCGGGGCACATAGACCTGACAGGAGACGAAGTTCTCGAAATCGTCCTGGCGGACGAAGAGGGCCAGCCGCTGGCGTTCCTGGAGTTGCAGGATGCCCATTGCGGTTTCGTAAAGCTGGTCCTCGGAGATCTGGAAGAGCTCGTCGCGGGGAAAGGTCTCCAGGATGTGGACCAAGGCCTTGCCGTCGTGGCTGGTGGGCGAGAGGCCGGCCCGTTCCACCGTGCGGCGCGCCTTCTCGCGCAACAGAGGAATGCGGCGCACGCTCTGATTGTAGGCATAGGAAGTAAACAGTCCCAGAAAACGGCGCTCTCCGATCACCTCTCCGTTTTCGTCGAAACGTTTAATGCCGATGTAGTCCATATGGACCCGCCGGTGAACGGTGGATTTGCTGTGGGCCTTGGTTACCAGCAGCAGGTTCTTGCGTTTGGCGTACTCCACCACCGAAGGCGAGAGGGGCGTACGGGCCCGCTCTTCGGCCTCCGGAAGCATGTTCGACAGAATGCCCAGGCCGGTGTCTTCATCGGGCACCACATAGTAATCCCCTTCACGCTGTTCCAGGCGGTACTCGCGATAGCCCAGGTAGGTGAAGAAGTTGTCGTCTACCCACAGCAGAAACTCGCGCACCTCCTCGACTTCCTCTTTGGGCACAGGGAGCTTGCGGGGATCCATCCCGTCAACGATCTCGCGCAGCTTGCGCCGCATGGCGTGCCAGTCGCGGACCGCCGTCCGGACGTCTCCCAGCACGCGCTCCAGATCCTCGACCAATGCGTCCAAGTCATTACCCTCCAAGACTTGGTCGACTTCGATGTGCATCAGCGATTCGCCGGGAGCGTCCTCGGACGACTCCTCGTAAACTTCCTGCAGGCGGCCCTCGGAGTCGCGCTTGACGCCGAAGACGGGATGAATGACCACGTGGATGTTGAGATTGCGTCTGGAGATCTCGATAGTCACCGAATCGACCAGGAAGGGCATGTCGTCGTTGACCACCTCGATCACGGTATGACGCGATTTCCATCCGTCCTCTTCTAGATTGGGATTGTAGGCCCTGATCTTGGGGCGGCCCGGCTCCCGGGCCTGCATGAAGTTCCACAGCGCCAAGGCGGCGCCCAGCAGGTTGCTTTCTCCGATGGCCCTGAGGTCGTCCTGGGCCACCGGACCATAAAAGTGCCGGACGAAGAGTTCGACGGTGGGGCGGTTTTCATTGACTCGTTCTTCGACTTGGCGGCACAAGTCCTGCAGGAGGTTGGTCTTCAAGACGTCAGCGGTGGAGTCCATGGAATCCTTCTTGTCGGTCAGGAGGGGATGAAGGCGGCCGGTTGGTTTGCGACACTTGCATGAGCATTTCTGCAGCAGTGCGGACGCCGTGTCTCTCGGGCAGGGCGCGGCGCCCATTCTTGCAGGTCGCTATTGTAACAGTCCCCCCACCGCGCCGGGCAACCGCTTTCGGCCCATAACGGCTTTCTTTTTCGGCTTTGAGGCATTTTTTTCCGTTTTTCGTCGCTCAAACGGCCTGAGGCGCGTTATGGAGAGTGGAAGTTCGCGAAAGCATGACGAAAGGAGCGTAACGCATGCCCATCTACTGGCATCGAACGACCTGTTTGTTCTTCATCGCGGTCCTTCTGCTCACGGTTCTGCCGAGCTTGGCTGAAGCCGACGATGCCAAGGTCGATCTCAACACGGCCGGCAGTGTCGAACTGCAGAGGTTGCCGGGAATCGGCCCGGCCCTGGCCAAGCGCATCATTCAGCACCGCGAGGAGAACGGTCCCTTCAAGCGTGTGGAAGACCTCATGAACGTCCCGGGAATCGGCGAGAAGAAGTTCGAATCCCTCAAGGACAAAATCGTGGTGGCTCCCGCCTCTAAGGACAAACCGGAAAAACCTTCGGGTGGAAACCGCTGAGGGACGGCGTCAACCCGTCCACAAGGCACCAAGGGGGGAGTTCATCCCTCCCCCCTTTCAAAAAAAGGAATCTTGCCGGTCCCTTGCTTCGTCTCTTAGAGCCGAAGAGCAAATTCGCCCGCCGCGGCGACGCATGGCGGTATCCGAGCAACCAGATATGCAGCAAAGTACCTCTCACAACCACTCTCAGGCTTCTTTTGCCGGTATCATTCCTCCTGTAACCACGCCCTTTGACGAAGACGGAGCGGTTGTCTGGCCGGCCCTTAAGAGCAACCTGGAACGCTATATCGAAAAGCCGGTCAGCGGCGTCTTGATGTTGGGCTCCAACGGCGAAGCCGCCCACTTGGCCACTTCGGAGCGGCTGCAGGCGGTGCAGTTGGCCTGCGAGACCCTGCCCCGAGACCGCCGCATTCTCGTGGGCGTCTCATTCGCGGCCCTGACTCAAGCCGTCGATTTCGTGGAGTCGTTGGAAGGATTGCCCGTCGACGCCCTTTTGACCTCCGTCCCCACGTATTACAAAAACCGCATGAGCGACGAGGCGCTGGAGGCCTATTTCCTGCGGCTGGCCGAGGCTGCGCCGGCTCCCTTGCTTCTCTACAACGTGCCCCAGTATTCGGGCTTGGCCCTTTCTCCCGAATTGGTCGTCCGTCTGGCAGCTCACCCAGGCATCGTGGGCATGAAAGACAGTTGGGGCAATTTTGGATACCTGCAAAAGATCCTCTACCGCACCCGGGACGCCGACTTTCAGGTCCTTCTGGGCAGCGCCCAGATTTTTGGGCCCTCCCTGGGCTTGGGCATCCGGGCGGCCATTTTGGCGGTAGCCTGCGCCTTGCCCGAGCTCCCGGCCCTGATGCTGGAAGCCTATCGCCGCGACGAGGACATCAGTGCCTTGCAAGAAGAGCTCTTCACCATCGCAGAAGCCCTAACCAGCCGGTTCGGCGTTGCCGGAGTCAAATATGCCATGGACCTGCTGGGTTGGAAGGGGGGGCTTTGCCGTCTGCCGCTGCTTCCCTTAAAAGAACCAGAAATGCAGGACATCGAGAACGCTCTGAGTCAGTCTCGCCTGGCCGCCAAGCTCCTGGAAGCCGTCTGAGAGGCGAGGGCGAGAGATAGAGGAGATCCCCATGTGTGCAGCCACCGCGCCCTGTCAGTCCCTACACTCGGACGATCAGCCTCCCTCCATGAAGACCCGGTCTCTCGACTACCGCCTCCTGCCGGGTGCCAATCCCCTCTTTCTCGACTTTCTCTATGCCCCGGAAAAGGTCAGCAGCTTTTATCAGGACTCCCACCTCAGCTTGGAGAAGCTGAAAGCCCGGGCCCAGGCGGTACGCGACTCGGACCGCAGCTATCCCCGTCAGGAGTTGGCCGACATTCTCCTCGACGTCAACCGGCGGGCCGGTGCTTCTCAACTGACTCTGGACAACATTGAGCGCCTGCGGTCGCCTGAGACAGTGGCCATCCTCACCGGCCAGCAGTTGGGGCTTTTCGGAGGACCCTCCTACACCTTCCACAAGGCCGCCACCGCCGTGCGCCTCGCCTGCCTGCTGCAGGAACAGGGCATTCAAGCCGTCCCCGTATTCTGGTTGCCGTCCAACGACTCTGATCTGGAAGAAGTCCGGCAAACTCATTTCTTCGACCGCCAAGGCGAGCTCTTTGAAGTCGGGCTCCCGGGCAAAGACGTCCCCGCTGAACAGATGGTGGGCCCCACTTCGCTGGAGGGCATCGAAAGCTGCATTGAGGAATTGCGCCAAAAGGAACTCCCCGGCCAGTTCGCCAGCGAAGTCGTCGATCAGTTAGAGGAGCAATATTGCAGCGGATGCGACTTCGGCTCGGCCTACGCCCGCTGGCTGGCCCGTCTCTTCGCCGACCAGGGCCTGGTGCTCTTCGACGCCTTGGCCGAGGGTTACCAGCAATTGGCCGCGCCGGTCTTCCGCACTGCCGTGGAAAAGCGCGGGGACATCGTAGAGGCCCTGCGCCAACGGGCCCTCGATCTGGAGAAAGCCGGATACGCAGCTCAAGTCCACTGCGGCCAGGAAGAGACGCTTCTTTTCTGGCGCCAAGGCCAGCAGCGTTTCAAAATCCGCTATGAAGACGGTGTCTTTCAGAGCAAAGATGGCCGCCAGTTCAACGATGATCTGCGGGAGTCCCTCGACACGGGCTGTCGCCAACTTGGGGCCAACGTCTTGCTGCGCCCCATTCTCCAAGACCACCTTTTCCCCACAGTCACCTACGTGGGAGGGCCATCGGAAGTGGCCTACTACAGTCAGATTCAGGCCATCGCCCCGTTCTGGGATTTGGAGATGGCGGTCTTCCCCCGAATGAGCCTGACGGTTGTCGACCGCAAGGCTCAGCGCTTCTTCGACAAGCACGGACTGGACTTCGAAAACATCCTTCAAGACTCGCGTCTGAAGGCCACCCGGAAGATCCTGGAAAAAGGGGAGTCCAAGCGAGTTCTGGATCAGTTTGAAGAGCTGGAAAGTCGACTGCGCGAACGCCTCCAAGCCTTGGACGAGGCCATCCGCGCCGAGGATCCGCCGGTTGCCGACATGCTCAGAGGCGCCGGCGCCAAGATGGAGCACCAAATCGAGCGCGTGCGGGGACGTTTCGTCAAGAACCATGAAAAGCGCAATGAAGCTCTAGGGCGTCACCTCGACTACCTCTACTCTCAGCTTCTGCCCAAAGGCAAGCCTCAGGAACGCCTCATCAACTTCAATCAGTATCTGGCCCTGGAAGGTCCCACGTTGGTGCCCCGCCTGATCCGGTCGGTCGATCCCTTCAGCCACAAGCATCAGGTGGTTTTCGTTTGAGCCCGAGGACGCCATGAACCAGGAGCGGCGAAACGACTATCCTCAAGTTAACGTCTTGGCGGTGGGCTCTCATCCTGACGATGTGGAACTCAACTGCGGAGGTACGCTGCTGTCGCTGGCCGCCCGGGGCTACCGCACCGCCGTGGCTGACATGACGCGGGGCGAAATGGCCTCGCGCGGAACGCCCGGGCAGAGAAGGGAAGAGGCCCGAGAGGCTGGGCGCATTCTGGGACTGGCCTTTCGCGCCAACCTTGAATTGCCCGACGGCGAGTTGGCCGTCGATGCTTCCTCGCGCCTCAAGTTGATCCGCCTCATCCGGTCCTGCCGTCCCGATCTGGTGCTGACCCACTCACGTTTCGGGCATCCCGACCATGGCAAGACGGCTCAACTGGTGGAGGAAGCCGTCCACCACGCCGGACTGGCCTCCCTCGACACCGGCCAGGAGCGTCACCGTCCTCAGAAAATCGCCTTCTGGATCAGCTACGAGCAGCCCTGCACTCCCCATTTCTGCGTAGACATCTCCGATTTCTATTCCCGCAAGGAAGAGGCAGTCCGAGCCTATGGCTCACAACTTGGGGGCGATCCGTCTCAGCCCGACACCTATCTTTCCCAACCCGATTTCCTGGATCGGGTGCGCAGCTTTCACCATCATTTGGGCACCCAATCGGGCTGTCGCTACGCCGAAGGGTTCCTTTTCTCACGCCTTGTGCGTGCCGATGATCCCCTTAAGGCTTGATCTCGAAGCTTTTCCGGCACACAATGGAGGGCGCTGGTCAAAGAAGCGAGCGCCGGTGAGGGAGCTTTTTAGCGAAAAAATTCGCATTTTTCACAGATCTTCTGTAGAATTGAATCTGGAATGTTTGAGTATCAGAGGCGTCTCTACACCGCCATCCTGCTGGCTATCGATATCCTTGCTGGTCTCCCGGCCTTGTGGATTGCCTACAGCTTACGCAGCGACTACGACTGGATCCCTTTCTTCGAGCTGAAGAGCCTGCTGATGCGGGAGTTGCTCCCCTTCACCCACTACTTCGGTTACTGGATCCTCTTCGGTCCCTTTCTGGTTTTGCTTCTTTGGGTGACGCAGCGCTACCCGGAAATGCTGCACCGTCCCATGCGGCGCCAATACGCTCGTGTCTTCCACTTCACCGTGGCCCTGGCGTTCTGGAGCGGCGGATTTCTCTTCTTCTTCCAACTCGACGTCAGCCGGCCCATCTGGCTCAGTTTCATTCTGTTTACCGGCTTGTTCATGGTGGGCAACCGGTTCCTGGCTCACTGGGTTTTTCGCAGCCGGGTTCTCAACGAGCACAATCAGATCAAGATTCTCATCGTGGGAACCGACAAGCGCGCCCGCCACGCGGCCCGCACCCTTTCCGGGTTGCGCAAGTGGGGATACGAAGTTGTCGGACATCTGGCGCAACGGGGCCAGCCGGTGGAAGTCTCCGGCCTCAATGTCCTGGGGCGTCTCCACGATCTGCCCGACCTGCTGCGCGATGAGGTTGTGGTCGACGAGATCATCTTCGTGGGTTCCCAGAAGAAAGATCCCGAAACCTTCGAGCAGATGATTCAGCTTTGTGAAGCCCTGGGCATCCGCACGCGAGTGGCGGCCGACTTCTTTCCCACCTCGATCGCCCGGGTTTCGCTGGAGTATCTCGACAGCCTGCCGCTCATCACCTTTTCCACCGTCCCGGACCACACCATGGCCATGGCGGCCAAGCGCATGCTGGACTTCGGAGTGGCTTCCACCATGCTTTTGCTGTGGTCTCCGCTGATGCTCGTGGTGGCGGTTCTGGTCAAATTCACCAGTCCTGGACCGATCTTCTACCGGCAGGTCCGCTACGGGCGCTTCGGACGCCGCTTCGTTCTCTACAAGTTCCGCACCATGTACGAAGGGGCGGAAGACCGCCTTTGGGAGCTGCGCCATCTCAACGAGATGGACGGTCCCGTCTTCAAGATGCGCAATGATCCTCGGGTGACGCCCCTTGGACGCTTCCTGCGCATGTCGTCCATCGACGAGCTGCCCCAATTGTGGAACGTCATCAAGGGCGAGATGAGCATGGTGGGTCCCCGGGCGCCCCTGGCCGAGGAAGTGCGTCATTACAGTCTGCGCCAGCGCCGCCGCCTCTCCGTCAAACCCGGCTTGACCGGACTCTGGCAGGTCTCTGGGCGCAACGACATCGACTTCGACCGCTGGATGGAGCTCGATCTGGAGTACATCGACAACTGGACCTTCTGGCTAGACCTGCGCATCATGCTGCGCACCATCCCCGCCGTTTTCACCGCACGCGGCGCCCGCTGAAGCGGCCCTTTCTCTCAGCTTCCGCTTTTCAGTTCAAGGAAGCCGATATCTCCCGCACCCGAGGCCTTGGCGACGTCCACTAACCGGACCACGTCGCCAAAGGGCAGCGCAGGGTCGCCGGCAAGGTAGAGCCGCTTGTCGGAGCGGCCGCTGAAGACGTCGAACAGCCGTGACCCCAGGCGGTTGAAGGGGATCTCCTCCCCGTTCAGGCTGAGATTCAGTTGCTCGTCCACCGATAGCACGATCACTGCTTGTGGCGCGGCGGCTGGCGTCGAGGCTTCCTCGACGGGACGCGACTCAAGCTGATGGCGGCTGACCGGCTGCAACACCATGAAGATGATGAGCAGGACCAGCAGAATATCGATATAGGGCGTGATGTTGATTTGAGCTTTGAGATTCACTGGGGACCTCCGGTGTTCATCTTGGACACGGCTTCACAGTGGCAAGTTCCGGGTGAGCCGTGAAGCCTCTATAATCGAGCGATGGAGATCACCGCCATCGAGCCTTTCCTTGACTACTACGCCAAGATCCGCGGGCGCACCAAGCGCGTGATCGAGTCGATTCCTCCTGAAAAGATCGAGTGGAGCCCTGGCCGGGGACGTTGGAGTTTCGGCGACTTGATACGCCATCTGGCCAATATCGAACGCTGGATGTACGCTGAGAACGTCCGGGGACATCCCAGCCGCTACGCGGGCCATGGAGCCGAGTTCGCTTCGGGCTATGGAGAGGTGCTGGACTACTTCGACGAATTACATGCCCAGTCGGTGGAGATCTTCTCCGCCTTAAGCCCGCGGCAGCTTCAATCGAAGTGCCTGACTCCAGCCGGACTCCCCATTACGACCTGGAAATGGCTGCGGGCCATGGTCGAGCACGAAATCCATCATCGCGGGCAGTTCTTCGTCTACCTCGGACTCCTGGGCATCCCCACCCGCCCCATCTATGGCATGACCTCGGAACAAGTCTTTGAGAACAGCCAGCCCCCGCGATCGGAGGATAAATAGGCCGCGATAAATGAGCCGCAAATTCACCCGACCTTAACGCCGTCTTCACGTTATTTTCTCCGATCTCGGCGCTTTGCAGGATTGCCCGTCTTACGGTAAATGACGTAGCCTCTTTCGCCGTCCACGACGACCGTTCTGCCTCGGCTTTCTCTTGGATCGACATCGCTTCCTCTTTCAATCTGGGCTCCTGTCCTTAGAGGCCCATCATTTTGGTTCGGGCAATGATAGTTGCGTAGACTCTAAGTCCTTGACAAAGTGTAGAGTGGTGCTCTACACTTCCTGCATGCGGGAGATGCGGATGGCCGAGTTGGAGCGCCGAAGCGGAGTTCCGCGCTCGACGATCCACTTCTATCTGCGCAAGGGCTTGCTTCCGCCGGCCAAGAAGACGGCCCACAATGCAGCGGTTTACGATCAGCGTCACCTGCAACTTGTCAAGGCCGTCGGGAAGTTAAGGGAAGGCCCGGCGGGTCCCTTGCCGCTTCCTCTCATGCGCCGCGTGCTTCAGTTGGTCTCTGAGGGTGTGGAACCCGACGTGGCCGTGGCGCTTGAGCGGGCCGTTTTGGGTTCAGCGCCGGCAGCCTCCGAGGGCACTTTCACCGTTTCCGAAGCGGCCCGCGAGGCCGGAGTGGAAGAGTGCTGGGTGCGCAAACTGCTGGACCTCAAGCTGTTGGTTCCGGTCCCCGGATCGAGCCGGCTGGACGGCATGGATGTGGAATTGATTCGGGTCTTGCGTGGCATGGTCGGCGAGGCGGGGCTGGTGCTGGAGGATGCCGCCGACGTCAGCCGCCGGATCCGGGAACTGAGCGAGCGTGAAATGGAGATGCGCAACAAGTCGGCGGGGGAGGCTGATCCCGAAGAAACGGCTCAGATCAGCCTGCGTTTGCAGGAGGGCGTCAACGTGCTGCACTCCTACTTTTTTTATCGCTGGCGCTTGCACGATATTGAAAAAGCCAAGCCAAGGACGGACTCCTAAAGGCTTTCGACATCCGCAACCGGTTCTTGCTTCTGACGGCAGCTCCCCCGACAAGCCCCTGTCAGATTCGGACCGGTGACCGCGGTCAGCGATGCCCGGGGCTTCCAGGGCCTCGGGCATCGCGTTTTCTCTCTCGCTTCAATAATGCTTGGTGACGGAGGCGCCCAAACCGGACCTCAGCGGACGGCTTTGCCGATGGGGGTTGGCGCCTGACCGATCCTCTGCCCGCCCTCTGCTCTCATGTTCCTCTTTCCTGACCGTATGAAGTGTCGAATCTCGAACCGGCCTGCGGCAAGAATCGAAACGGACGCCCCTGCAAGGGCGTCTCAGTAGAGAACGCTGGAACCGACTTAAGTGAAAGGAAATCATGAGTTTACAAGAGAAGCTTGACGAGTATAAGGCCGGATTCAAGAAGAAGGCGCCCCAGGCGGCTCAGGACGTGATGATTGCGGCCACGCAGGACCTGATCGATTCGGGTCGGGCCGAAGAAGCTCGCGGCCAAGGCGACCGGCTGCCCCACTTCCAACTGCCCAACACGAACGGCGAAAGCGTCCGTTCTCAAGAGCTGTTGAAGCAGGGTCCGCTGGTAGTGAGCATCTACCGGGGCGTGTGGTGACCGTACTGCAACCTGGAGCTGGAAGCTCTGGAAGAATACGCTGACCGGTTTCGTGAGCAAGGGGCTTCGTTGGTCGCCATCTCGCCCATCCAATCCAAGTTCAGCCGCCAAATGGTCAAGAAGCACAATCTGTCGTTCGACGTTCTCAGCGACCAGGGCAACGATTACGCCAAGGAACTGGGATTGGTCTTCGAGCTGCCCGACGATCTGAAGAACGTCTACAAGCAATTCGACCTGAATCTGCCCCGCTACAACGGCGACGAGTCTTGGACCTTGCCCATGCCTGCCCGTTATGTCGTCGATACGCAGGGCGTTATCCGCTGGGCCGACGTGCATCCCGATTACACGACACGTTCTGAACCCGAGGAGACTCTCAAGGCGCTCAAGCAGCTCTAAGGTGCCGATTCCCGGCCTCTGCGGCTGGCGCACCGAATTCGGACTGAGGTTCCAACCTTATGCGCAAGTGCCGCGAGGGCGGTCTTGAAGGCGGTTGGTTCCAAGGGTGTTTCCTGCCGCCTACTCTTCCCGCAGCGCCGAGATGGGATCGATGCGGGCGGCCCGCCTGGCGGGCAGGTAAGCGGCTAGCGAGGCCACCGCCAGCATCACCACGGCCGCCGCCGCCAGGGGCAGAGGATGCCCCGGCTGAATGCCGTAGAGGAAGCTGGAGAGCATCTGGGCTGCCGCCAGCGAGGCCGGGATGCCGGCCACAAGACCGACACTAACCACGCCGATCTCGCGCATGACCAGCCGCAGGATGCGTCGGGCGTCCGCTCCCAACGCCATGCGGATCCCGAACTCGCGCCGTCGCGTGGCCACTGAGTGGGAGAGCGTTCCGTAGAGTCCTACGGCCACCAGAAGCAAGGCCGTCAAGCTGAAGAAGGAGGAAATGCGGGCCAGTTGATACTCCTGCTCGACGTTGTTGCGGAATTGCTCGCGGTAAGTCTTCAGGTTCGTGACCGGGAGGTTGGGATCGAACTGGCGCACTGTTTCTTCAATGCGCCGTCCAAGGGCTTCGCTTGCGCCGCTGAAGCGCACATAGAAGGTCGAGCGCCGGTAGGAAGAGCCCATCTGTTGCGCGGGCAAGAAGACGTTGGGACGGATGTCGTCGCGCAG
>DATIPO010000302.1:0-2267 GCA_035471925.1 Acidobacteriota bacterium | reverse complement strand
GATGCCTTGGCCACCGTGGCCATGCTCACCACCCTTGCGGCGATATCCTCCAAGCGAACCGCCGATCTGGACGGGATCCGCCTGGGACTGCTTTCGGGGCTGGGAATGATAGCGGGTATCGAAACGGCCCGATACGCCTTCACCTATCTGCTGGGATGGCCCGTCTGGCTGATGCCGCTTCACACCCTGGTCGCGCTGGGACACTTGGCGGCCTGGGGCTTTATCGCATACCGCGTCAGGCACGCTGTATGGACAGCCCCGGTGCCGCTCCCAGTTGTGAGGCCCGTCGTCCCATTTCGTCACCGGGAGGCACTATGATATTCGTTGTGGTCAGCGTAGTTGCGATATTTGTGTTCTCAGTACTAGCCGCGTCCCTGCTCGCCGCTCTGGCGGAGCCCGCGAGGGAGTTGGACACGGAAAAGCTGATCTGTGTCAGGCGCTCTTTGCAGACGGGGCAGTTTTACCGGATGGCCGGATACCTGCAAGCGAGGATGGCTTGCGACTTGGTTTTGTCGGTGAACCTGAAGGCGGTGCGGCAGCAGGGCCGCAAGCTATGGCGCTATCTTCTGGGCAGGGGCCTGCTGGAGGCGGCGCTGACGACCGGCTTAGGCATCGCTCTCTCCCTTCGCGTCTTTGTTTCCAGCCTCAGCGATTCTTGAGCGCATCGTGAATGAACTTGGGCAGCGTCTCAAGTGTCCAGGGGAAGTAACGTCCTGAGTGGAACCAGGTGTTTTTCCAGTCTTCGTTCCCGGCATTCAGCATGGCGGCTATGAGCCCGTCGCCCTCCAGCGTCCTGTCCACGTCCCACCCATCGGGCAGCGTCTCGGAGTGCAACCAGCGCTCGGCCAGCTCCCTGCCTTCAGCGGCTGAGACGGTTCGAAACACCGGGTAGGCGCTCCCGCCCCGCAGCCACAGCGCAATCCCCTCTTCGGCTTCGGACTTCTCCACCACCCGGTCGAACTGCGCCTGCCCGCCCGCCAGAACTTCTTCGAGCTGGCCTGCGACCGCCGAGAGTTCGGGGACGAAGCCGCGCTCGGCTAGGTCGAAGAGCAGGTGGTAAATGTCGGTGGCTTCGCCTGTCGTTTCCACCACAGCTTCCAGCGGCGGAAGCTCCAACGCCTTCCACAGAGCCTCCATGGTCGAAAGGCTCAGCCCCCTCTTGCCGCTGAAAATCTGCGAAATGTAGCCTTGCGACACCCCGGCTCTTTTCCCCAGCGCAGCGGTCGTGAGCCCGACCCGCTTCTTCTGTATCTCGAACGCCTCGCGCAGCTTGGCGAGCAATGGGCTTACTTTCTCACTCACCCCACCAGTATCTACGAGTTGCGCGCTGAGTGCCATACCTGCCCCTCCGGGTAATAAATTGACTTTTCATATCATGCCGGGTAATTTTGTGCTTGACATGAAAATAGCGGTGTGTAATACTGACCCCCATGAATACGACGCCGCGCTATAAAGCAATGCTCGGGAAGATGGTTCAAGAATCCTCCCAATTGGCTGTTGCCCGCAAGCTCGGCATCTCTCAGCCCTACGTGAGCGTGCTTCTTTCCGACTCGCGTGATCCGAGCACTGTCACGCTGAGAAGAATCGCGCAGTTTCTTGGGCTTGAATTGCATGAGGCCCTTGAGCCGGTTGAAGTTTCAGTTCCTTGCGGGGATTCTCGCGAGGGTGGGGAGGTGGCGCGGGTTTAAACCCGTGGCAGGCTTTCCCGCGCCGCCTCTCGGAGATATGAAGACATGGCAAGTATAGCAAGACCCACTGTCACAGCGGAAACGGAATTGCCGAGGGAAAAGGCCCAAGGCGATGTCCACGCCTTCGCCGCCCACCGCTTGGTGACGGCGATCCCGTACCGTCGCGAGGCGCGGGGGCCGCGCTCCTACTACGTGGCCTGCGAGCGGGGCCAGCACGAAGACATCCTCTACGCCATGCACGCCCGCATCGAGGGCCAGCCGCCCCGCTGCCGCTACGTCCTGAAGGACAACCTGCCTTTGACCGAGGCGGTGGCCATGGCCGACACCAGGAGCGCCGACTGCCGCTATTTCCGGCTCTCCGCCGCCATCCGAAGCATCAGCGAGTACCTGACGGACGTCGCCAAGCGGGGTTTCGGCGCCGATGGCCAGACCGGGTTTTGGACCATCGACAGCGATTGCCGTGAAGACATCCACTCGCCTGAGACGACCCGCTTTCTTTCGCTTCAGTCGCCCAGCGGTTTCAGCACGGTCGCCCTTTATCCCACGGCGGGAGTCGAGGGCGTTCAGGCGGTGCTGTAC
>DATIPO010000301.1:0-1795 GCA_035471925.1 Acidobacteriota bacterium | reverse complement strand
GACGAGGGGCGGGAAGAGTTGAGCCCGGTTCCAGAATTCAGGTCTTATTGTGGATATCTTGGGCGAAGGCGATGAGTTTTCCCAGCAAAGTTCGAAGAGTTCCCCGAGATGGCGTACCACATGACGATCTTGGCCGATCTGCGATGAGATGGAACGGCTCTCGGAGCATGACCATGAGGTTTTTGCCGTCCACGACGCAGTTCGAGGTCAGATTGTCGAGCAGATCGCGTCTTTCCTCCGGCTGGCCGAGTTCGTATGTCAACCAAGCGGATTTGGCCAGTTCAAGGAATCCGGCGGCTTGATCAAGCGCTGAGCCATTTTCATTGCGCCGCAGGCGCTCTTCCAGATCCTTTCTCCCCATGAGGAGAGCTTTTTTTCGTTCCTCGAATAGATCACGGTCCACGACTCCCTCCAGGAAAGCGTCCGTCAGGCGACCCACGCGCTCCCTGAGCTTGGACAGGGCCAGTTGGATTCCCTCTCGGGCGTTCTCCGCCTCTTGCGCTTCGCTCTTGCGGAGCTGCTTGATCCGCCGTGAAGCGTAGGCCATCTCTTTGTCCGAGAGTTCCAACGGATGGAAGGCCCTCAGGATCGCTTGGTTTGCCCGGTCCTCCCGTACGGAGGCGCTGCACTTCTTTGTATGGCAGCGGTAGTAGACCCGGCCTTTCTGCCGTTCTCCGACCAGATGGTAGCCACAGGCGCCGCACTTGAGACGGAGCCTGAGCAGATGGTCGTGCACTGCGGCCCTCTTCGGCGCCCGGCCTTCGATGATGAGCTGGACGCGGTCAAAAAGGCTCTTGGCGATGAGCGGAGCGTGGACACCCTCGAAGGTCTCGCCGGATTTCTGCAACCGGATGAGGCCTATATAGAAGGGATTCTTGAGCAGAATAGACCAGGCGTTGATCGACACTCGGCCCCCGCCGCGGTTTCTCAGGCCCAGACCGTGCATCTTCTCGGCCAAGTCCTTGAGCCCGTATTGTCCAGTCGCATAGAGGTGATAGGCCTGTTTGACGAGCGGACCCTTGGCCGGATCGACGGTCTTGGGCTTACCCGATCCGTTGTCGCGGTAGCCCAATGGAGCGGGCCTGGGGTAGAGGCCCTGCTTGAGCCTGCCGTAGATGCCCTTCTTAGTCTCCTCCCGCAAGTTGCGGATGAAGTCGGCGGCCACTACTGCCTGGATGTCGGCTGAGAGCCGTCCGCCGCGGGATCTTAAGTCGAGGCTTTCCTGGGCGAAGCGGACATCGATTCCGCGGTCCAATAGCTCTCCCAGGTCGGCCCAGTCGCGCAGGTTGCGGGCGCTGCGGTCGATCTTGTGGATGACCACGCCGGAGACGGCGCCTTTCTTGAGGCCCTTCATCATCCGTCCGAAGACTGAGCGGCCCCGCTTGGCGGCGGTTACTTTTTCTTCGAACCATTCGGCGATGCGCAGGCTTTCAAGTTGGGCGTAGCGCCTGATCGCATCGCGCTGTTCTTGCAAGGACACGCCTTCGCCCTGCTTCGCGCTGGAGACGCGAATGTAGGCGAAATAGTCCTTCATTGCGAATGTTGGTTTAATGATGGATTCGACCTGCCCTGAATGGTGTCGTGATCTCGCGATTCTGTCAAGGCCCTGAGTCGGCGCTGGGCCTTCGGGTCCCGCCTGATCCGCTCTTGGACGCGGAAAACAGTCATCAGGTAGCGGTCGAAGTTTTCACGGGCTTCTTCCAGCTCTTCGCCCTCAAGAGCCGGGAAAAGCTGCGCGAATTCGTCTTGGTTGTGATTCATCCGCTCAGGATAGAAGATCGTCAGGCGGGTCGGT
>DATIPO010000300.1:0-1544 GCA_035471925.1 Acidobacteriota bacterium | reverse complement strand
TAGCGGACATTTCTTTTTGCGGCAGATCCTGCGCCGCGCGCGGTCCGAAGACGCCTGGTGCGCGGAGCCGATAACCAGTTTGGTTCCGTCAACGGCCCTTCAGCGGTCCAGGATATCTCCGATCCACGTCATCCCCGCTGCCGCCTTTGCCAATCCCATGGAGGGAATGGCCAACAGGGCTACGTGGTGTATCTCTTCCTTGGTAAGGCCTTCGCTCAGGGCCCGGCGGGTGTGGGAATGGACGGCGCCCTCGCTCCCCTGGCCCACGGCGATGGCGAGCTTCACGAGACGGCGGGTGCGCGCATCCAGCGGTCCAGCCTCCGCGCAAGCCGCGCCCAGCCTTTGGTAGGCGCTCCATATGGAGGGATGGTTTCCGGCGAGCCTGGTAGCACCGGAGGGAAGTGACTCAGCCATGGCGGTTCCAATCTGCGTCCCGCTGGGGACGCGGTGTGTGAGGTTCATCCGAAGCGGAACCGTATCACTCTGCTCTCGCCCCGTTCAACGGAAGTCGGCACTCACCAGTCGTTGCGGAGCGTCCGCAAGCCCAAGAATACATCCTTGGGACTGGGGTCGTCGGGGAAGTCGGCGATGGCATCGCGCAGTCTGGCGATCACCGTCGGGCTATGGAGGCGAAAGAAGGTGTTGATCTCTTTCTCCAGCCCCAGGGTAGTGATCATGGCGTCATGGGGATCCTGGGCCTTGGCCTCACCCAGCAGAGCTTGGGCGGTGGCGTTATCGGGCTCGCGGTCCAGGGTAAAGCCCAGGTTGTTGGCGATGTAATCGTGGCCGGGATAGACCAGGATATCATCAGGTAGCCTGGCCAGCTGCTCGGCGAAGGTATTATAGAGGTGCTCTGGGTGCCCTCCGCTCCGGCAATGTCCGGCCCCAGCATTGAACAGGGTATCGCCGCAAATGAGTGAGGGCGGATGCCCATGGGCCAATAGGCAGACATGGGACATAGTGTGGCCCGGCGTGTCCAGCACCTCAAGCTCGACCGTCCGCCCCACCTTCACCAAGTCTCCGGCCCCGAGACCCACGTCGATTCCCGGAATTTGTTCATTTGCACCCGCATGGGCGAGCAGCTTGGCGCCGGTGGCCCGGATCACCGCATCGTTGCCTCCCGTGTGATCGCGGTGGTGGTGGGTATTTAGCACCTGGGTGATCTCCCACCCCTTGTCCTTGGCGGCGTCCAGGCACAATCGGGATTCCAGCGGATCGATGGCCAGCGCCTCGCCGGTCTCATCACAGGCGATGAGGTAGTTGAAGTTGCGGTAGGCATTATCGGTATAGATTTGCTCGATGATCACGGCGTCTTTTCCTCATCGACCATCGGTGTGTTAATGCGGCTCTGCGCCTCCGGCTCTCGGGTGCCAGCCACAGCCGTCGAAGACTATATCCGTTTTTTGTCGCATGACAGAGCTTGGGTTAGCTGCACCCAGGGAATATCTTTCCCTCGTTAACTTAATGTCCGCTTTTAGCCATAAACAGACGTTCAGTTGGTAGCTCAAGCTCCACATTTTTCCCACTTTGCAGCATTCGTCCAA
>DATIPO010000299.1:0-52156 GCA_035471925.1 Acidobacteriota bacterium | reverse complement strand
TGATGTCCTCGACATCGGAACTCGACAGCCGGGCCCCCAAGGTAGGATCTCCCGAACCGACCACCACCAGGTTGCCGCGCAGCGTCCCGTCCTCGAGTTGCCCTTGGCGGGCCAGGACAGTGGTGTACTTGAAATCGAGTCCCAGCCGCCGCATGGAAGCCAAAGCCGTGGGCAGCTTCATGTTGGAGGCGGGCATGACATAGCGGTAGGGATTGCGCTGGTAAAGCACTTCTCCGGTAGTCATCGACTTGACCTTGACGGCCCACCAACCGCGGGCGAAAGCCACGTCTGAGAAAATCGCCTCCATCTGCCGGGAGACTTCCTCGGAGCGCGAAGGCTGGGCAAGGAGTCCGCCTGCCGCCAACGCACCCACCAGGAAAAGACTCAACCACCGGTCGCAGCTACGATTCTGTAGGAACACGAGCACGACTTTACTCAAAGCTGCCGCCATCTGCCAGGGGCAAAGCTCTATTCGAATGCCGAGGGGTTGACCAAGTAAGGGATGGAGGTCGGCGGGTCGCCCTCGAGAATGCGCAGGGCGCAGTAGACGGCGCGTCCGGCCATGCCCACGTCGCGCTCGGCGGAAAGTCGGGTTTCACGGGTTCCGCTGCCGAAGTGGTGGTAGAGGCGCAGACGGTCCTCCAAAGCAGGGTCGCGCAAGGGCGAGTCGGCGGGGAGGGGCTCCTGGTGATAGACGTCCAAGGCGGCGCCGGCGATGACGTGGTTCTTGAGGGCTTCAACGATGGCCTCCTCGTCCACCACCGGTCCTCGGGTGGTATTGACCAACAGGGCCGAGGACTTCATGGCCTTCAAGACGGGAGCGTCGATCAGTCCGCGGGTCTCGTCCGTCAAAGGGACGTGCAGGCTGAGGAAGTCGCTCTGGCTCAGCACTTCCTCCTGGGAGGCGAAACGGAAATGGGCTTGGCGCGGGCACAATTCCTGATGAGCCGTGATTTCCAGACACTTATTGAATGAGCGGGCGAAGTCTTCGTCGGGTGTGCGGGTGTGGGCCAGGATGTCCACGCCCCATCCCAGCCATTTGCAGGCGAATGCCTTCCCGATGCGTCCCAGGCCGATGATGCCGACCGTTTTGCCCGTCACCTCGACGCCCAGAAAGGGCTGGGTGGAGTGCCAGCGCGTCCAGCGATTCTCGCGCACCAGCCGTTCGCTGTTGTAGAGCTTGCGGGCCAGGTCGCCCAGCATGAAGAAAGCGAACTCGGCAGTGGCGTCGGTGAGGACGTCTGGGGTGTTGGTGACCGCTATGCCCAAGCGCGATGCGGCCTCGACGTCGATATTGTCGTAGCCCACCCCGTATTGGGTTACGGCCTTGAGCGTCCCCCGGCCAGCCTCAAGAACGGAGGCCGTGACGGGATCGATGACGGTGCTGATCAGCACCTCCGCTCCAGAATCCATGGCCCTCCGCAACTCTTCCTGGCTGGGAGGGCCTTGGCCTTGGTGCGTCTCGACGTGGCATCCTCGACGGCGCAGTTTATCCAGCGCTTCAGACCCGATGTCGCAAGTGACGAAGACCCGTTTCATTCAAACCCGTGGCGTCTATTTCACGCTTTCAGCGTTTTGGGATTTCGGCTTGGTGACCCAGGGTGGCGCCCCGTCTCACTTCGCTCACCGACGGCTGACCCTGGGCTGGCCTATGGCTCGCCTTCAGCGAGCCCGGAATTGGTTCTCGACCTTCCAGCCTGAACCCAAGTGTCCGATCGCGCCTCGAGCCCAGTGTTCGGTTGCCAGCCCGGACTCCAGAGTTCGATCGCCAGCCTGAACCCAAGCATTCAATCACCGGCCTGGACCTAGGTGTTTGATCGCGGGCTTCAGTGGTTGAAGCTCAGTCCGGCCTGGTTGTGTCTATGCCGGGGTCTTTTCCATGTCCTCGGTGTACTGGCCCAGAGTGGCGGCGCCGTTGAGTTGGGCGCGGTGCTGAAAGGCGTCTTTAGCACTCTGCACCTTGGACGCCTGCCCGTTCCAGGCTTGCAGGGCCGGGGCCTGCAGGGCGCGCCCGTAGGAGAAGCTGAGCTTCCAGGGCAACTGTCCCTTGTAGATGCGGTTCATGGCGTTGAGATGCTGGGTGGCCAGTTCGTCGCTCTGTCCGCCGGAAAGGAACACGACGCCAGGCAGAGCCGCGGGAACAGTGCGCAAAAAGCACTCCACAGTGGCGCGGGCCACTTCCTCGACGCCGGCTTGGCGCGAGCATTCGCTTCCGCTCAGGACCATGTTGGGCTTGAGCAGAATCTGCTCGAAGGGGACGCGCTGGGCGGCCAGTTCCTGGAAGGTGGCGTAAAGCGTCTTGTGGGTGACTTCCGAGCAGCGCTCGATGGTGTGATCGCCGTCCATCAGGACTTCCGGCTCCACGATGGGAACCAAGCCGCCTTCCACGCACAGGGCGGCATAGCGGGCCAGAGCATGGGCATTGGCGCGGATGCAGTAGCTGCTGGGAATGCCCTCTCCAATCGTGATGACAGCCCGCCACTTGGCGAAGCGCAGGCCCATCTCACGGTATTCCTTGACCCGCTGGCGCAGGCCGTCGAGGCCTTCGGTGACCTTCTCACCGGGCGCGAAGGGCAGATCCTTGGCACCCTTGTCGACCTTGATGCCCGGAATCACGCCCTTGTCGGTCAGTTCGTCCACAAAGCGCTTGCCGTCTTGAGTCGACTGACGCACCGTTTCGTCAAACATGATGACGCCCGAAATATACTTCTCCATCTCAGCCGTGGTGATCAGCAGTTCGCGGTAGGAACGCCGGTTTTCCTCAGTGGACTGGGTGTTGATGGAATCGAAGCGCTTCTTGATGGTGCCGGTGCTTTCGTCAGCGGCCAGGATGCCCTTCCCAGGCGCCACCATCGCTTGGGCTACTTCTTCCAAACTGTTCCATGCCATTGTTTTCTTCTCCCTCTATAAACTTCAGCCGTATGTGAATTTCAGCGAGAAATTCGCCTTTCGTTTGCTTCGATTTCCGTAGTATCACACGGCCCCATAAGCGTCAAGAAAGAGCGGCTGGCGTCCTGCTGCCCAGGATGCGAAAAAATCTTTCCATCCGGGCACATTTCATGTATACTTCTTGCTTACAATGCGCCATATCACCCAGTGTCTGGCTCTGTTCGTAACCGTCGCTATTGCAACAGTTAACGGAATGGCCTTTCAGCCGGGCGGGGGATCCGACGAGATTCAAGCGCCGCCTATCATCAAGGCCCGCAACGATATGGTGGTGGTCCGCGCCACCGTGACCGACGCACTCAACCGCAACGTAATCGGCCTGGAGAAGGAGTTCTTCCGCGTCTTTGAAGACAAGGTCGAGCAAGACATCGTCCATTTCTCCAACACCAAATCTCCCGTCAGCGTGGGCTTCGTTCTCGACCTGAGCGGATCGATGGGCGACAACATAATGAGCGCCCGCAACTCCATCATCCGCTTTCTGGAGCAGGGTGACCCCACCGACGAGTACTTTCTGGTCACCTTCAACGACCGTACGGCAGTGGCGCAGGACTTCACGCCCCGGGGCGAGAACATCCGGGGGCAGATCGCCTTCAGCGGAACCAGCGGACGCACGGCGCTCTTCGACGCCATCTACTTGGGCTTGGAGAAGCTGGAAGAAGGACGTCACGAAAAGAAAGCTTTGATCGTCATTACCGACGGCGAGGACAATTCCAGCCGCTACACCTCCGGCGAGATTCAGGATCTGGCCCGCGAGTCGAATTCCCAAATCTACATCATCGGCGAGCGCGGAGACATCGGCTACGGTCGCAGCATCATCGCCAACTTGGTCCGCATCACGGGCGGACGGTCATTCTTTCCCGACAGTTTCAAGCAATTGGACTACTACTGCGACCTGATCCACACTGAGTTGCGCCACCAGTACGTGGTGGGCTACAACCCCACCAGCGCCCAGTCCGGCGAAGACAACTGGCGCACCATCCGCGTCAAGCTGGATGCTCCCGACGGCTGGCCCAAACTCAGCATCCGCCACCGCATGGGCTACGTCCCCCGCCGCTACTAGGTGTCCGAAGCCCTTTGCGGCTCGATTTACAGTTCGGGCTCTGCTGCGCCTTGGCCACGGCAGCCGTCTGTCGGGAAAGGCACAATCCTTGAATAAATGAACGCTCGCCGTCGTTGTGTCATCTACGAAGGCACAACTCAAGGGACGTTAAACACCAAGGAGGGTATTCCCCCATGCCCGTTTCCAGCCGTCTTCCCAGACGATTCCCGTTGAATCCTTTCCTGGTCGCGCCACGCTCCCTGAAGCTTCTCATCGGACTGTCCCTCGGATTCTTCCTGGGGCTTTTCACAGTTTCGGCCGCTGCCCAGACGACGGTCCAAGGGCGCATCGTCGATCCCCAGGGCCAACCCTTGCAGGGAATCACCGTTCTTCTTCATCCACATCAGGACCGCTATCAAGCCGGACTGGCGCAGTTGCGCCTGGAGACCGAGAGGCCCGTGGCGGCCCGGGCCATGACCGACAGCCGCGGCCTCTTCCACATGCAGATTCCCGAGGAGTCCATGTGGAGCCTGAGCGTGCAGGAAGAAGGCTATCTGCCGATGCACTTGAGAGAGACCGTCTTCCAGCCTGGCTTTTCCTTGCCCGATCTCGTGCTTTATCGAAGCCAAGTCCGCAGGCTGGGGGTGTCTAAGAGGCGCGAACCGGTTCCAGGAGCTGTCATCCGGGTTCAAGGAGCGCGGCGGCGAAATCTGCCGGCCCTTCAGACGACGCCTTGGGTTCCCCTGCCTCAGGTCCGCGTCAGCGACGACCAGGGATGGTTTGACTTTCAGATGTTGCCCGGCGGAGAACCCGGGCTTCGAGCTTGGGCTCCCGGTTCGGCCTTCAGCGCCACCGTTTACCAGTCGAGCAAGACTCAGGACCGCGTCCTGGCCCAGATCGGCCTGGCTCCGGGAGAACCGCTTCATTTGCGCGTCAGCGACCCTTCCGAACGCCCGCTGCCCGATGTCCTGGTCTTCAGACACGGATGGGCGGAAAGCATCAGTGATCAGCAGGGGCGCCTCACGATTTATCCTAACCCGGACACCGAGTCCGACCGCGAAATGCTGCAATTCGTGGGTCCCGGAGGATGGAGCCTCACGACACCCATTAAACCCTCGAATCCGCCACAACAGCTCGTGCTTTCCCCGCCGCGCCAACTCAGTCTCCGGCTGACCGACCGTGATTCGGGACGGCCGGTTTCCGACGCCGTCATCTGGATACCGGACCAAAGCCAAGCCAGCCGCTGCAATTCCGTGGGGCAGTGCCAGATCGACGCCTGGTCCTCCTCCAGTCAGATGTGGGTGGATGCGGTCGGCTACCAAGCTCAGCGCCTCAACATCATCAGGCAAATGCACCTGAATGTGGAGCTGCGCAAGACGGCCGTGGTGTCGGGAACGGTTGCCGGACCGGGCGGAAGTCCGCTGGGCGGGGCCCGTATTCAGGCGCGTCGCCAAGGCGGAGCCTCGTCCTGGGTGCACACCCAATTCGTAGCCTACGGGTGGACGCGCGACGATGGATCCTTCTTTCTGGAATTGCCCACCCCGGCTCCCGAGATCGCGCTCAAGGCCTCCTTTCCTGACCTGGGAAGCGAAGTCGTGCGCACCCGCGGGAAGAAAGTGGATCTCCGGCTGACCCAAGGTGCCGAAGTCTTCGGCATAGTGGTGGACCGCCAGGGCCATCCCGTCCCGGAGGCATTGGTCAGCGTTCACACCCAGCCAGCCTCCGGATTCCCCCAAGCCCAACTCAGCCGAGGCGGACCCCTGGCTGATCTGCAGACGCGCAGCGATGCCTCGGGACGCTTTCATATCGGCGGCCTTTCTCCCGGCCGGCTGTTGATATCAGTCTGGAGTTCCAGTCAGACACTATCCTCGGCGGTGTCGCCCCCCTTCACGCTCTCAGAGGGAGATCAGGTCAAGGATGTCGGAGAAATCGGGTTGCCTCCCACCCGAACGCTTTCAGGCGAGGTCGTCGACACCTCGGGAGAACCCTTGGCGGGCGCCACCGTTTCCCTGACGCCTGATCAGATGCTTCCAGGCATTCATTGGCGTCTAACAGGCGAAGCGCCCGACCGCTGGACAGCCGTTACCGACGCTCAGGGCCGCTTCCAACTGGAGGGTGCCCCGCAGCATCCAGTGTGGGCCAAGGTCGATGCCCAGGGCTACAAGTCAGGACGGGCGGCCTTCGCCAATCCGGTTCAGGAATCGATGATCATCACTCTTGGCCGCGGCGTAACGGTGCGGGGACGCCTCGTCAATCCCCAGGGAGAGCCCGTCAAGCGCGCCTCCGTTCACGTCATGCACCGCTCCTTGGAGAGTCCTCCCCTGTACTGGAATGCGGCCGCCATCATGAGCACCGACCAGGAGGGCCGTTTCGAGAGCGCCAACCTGGCTGAAGGACACTTCAAGATCGACGTGCGTTTGCCCGGCATGGCCGTACTGACGGAGCCGATCGGAGTCCTGCGGGAGGCCGAGGAAAAGGACGTCGAAATCGTTATCGACCGCAAGCGGATCGTAGTCCAGGGGCGGGTGCTGACGCCCGAAGGAGAGCCAGTCAGGCGTGCTTCGGCCGAATTGCACCTCAAAGACTCCCAGGAATATCCGCGCGACCGCAAAGGACGAGCCACCGTCGTCGACGGCCGCTTCGAAATCGCAGTACCGCAAACCGGGACCTACCTTTTGACCGTCAAGAACGAGGATATCGGAGCCCAACAAGTCGAACTCGACCTCCGTGAAGGCGTCGAAGCAGTCGACGTCCTTCTCGACCCCTCTAACCTTGTCCGCTTCCAGGTTGTGGACGCCCAGGGAAATCCGGTCAGCGAGGCCTACCTCAAGGTTCTGTCCGAGGACCAATTCGTGCATTCGCTGCGCGCACGGGACGGTTCGGCCGTTCTCGACTTCTATCAGCCCCTGAGCGGCGAAGTCCTAGCGGAGACCACCGAGTCCTGGGCCCGCGCCGGATTTCAGTCCGGCTCGGGCCAACCCGTCACCGTCCAACTGAGGCTGCGGCCGAAAGTCCCTGTTGAGGGTCAAGTCACAGGACTCGACCAGGGGCAACTGCGCGGCCTGAGAGTCCACCTCAATGGGGATACTGCTTTCTACAATTCACCTCAGGTGCAGGTTGACAAGGATGGAACGATCGTCTGTCCGCCTCTGGCTCCGGGAGAATACGCGGTCGATGCCTCCGTCACAAACGGTCCCAGGATGCAGAGCACTCTGACCGTCACGGCCGACCAAGAGCGGGCTTGGTTGGACCTTGAGTTCGAGCCGGGAGTGGAGGCCCGATTCCAGCTCTTGGGAAACGGCCAGCCTTTAGCGACCCGTTTTTCGCTAATGGACTTTGCCCGCCCGGTCGCAACGGGGCAAAGCGGTCCCCGCGGGGAAATCTCGCTGCGAGGTCTCCAACCCGGCGAGTACCAACTTCTTTTCATGGGAGATTTCGGCCTCAGGACGGAGCCGGTCACCATTCCCGACGACGCGGGAAAAGTCTTTGACCTTGAACTCATCGACATCTCAGGGACATTGCTGGATCCCAGCGGCCAACCCGTTGCTGGGGCTCGCGTCTGGCAAGCCAGAAACATCCTCCAGGTGATGAATCGCGGCCGCGACGGCCCGCGCAGCGATCTCGAGGGCCGCTTTGAGATTCGCGGCGTGCTGGCCAAAGCCGGACCCCTGGTCATCAGCCATTCCGACTTCGCCCTCAACTCGGCGGCGCTGCCCGAGACCTCTCAGGGAAATGGTCGAGACCTGGAGATCAGCTTGCAAGCCGGTGGCACAGGCTATCTCCAAATGCAGGATCTGGGCCAAATCGAGACGACCCGCTTCATGGTAATGCGCCTCAGCGAAGATGGAATTCTCCTGCGGCAAGATCCTCTTGAGCTCAAAGAAGGCAACCGGCTGGAAGTCGGGCAACTGGCGCCCGCGGGAAGCCGCTTGTTGGTCGCCCATCCTTCCGTCGTCCCCATCGAACTCACCCTGCGTCCCCATGAGGTGATGCAGGTCCGAACCGAGCCGGCCGCGCAAGTCAAGGTCACGGTGCCCGCCGAGTTCGAACACGATCCCCGCTACATGCGGCTGCTCGACCAGCAAGGACGTCCTTTGAGCTCAGGTCTGCCTAGAGGCGCCGCCATCTCATACCTAACCGGAGCACCCGAGGGAGCTTGGCCTGTTCATGACCGCATCGGCCACGCTGCCTCCCTCCCCCCGGGAGATTGGATTCTGGAAGTGGTTTTCGACAACGGCGCCAAGATCCAGCGCTCCTTGAGCCTCCTCCCCGGCGAAACCCACGAAGTGCAACTGCCCTAAGCATGAGGCTGCTGGATCAAGTTGGCAGGACTGGACTCGTGCCTGACCTGTAGGCCACCTTGTGGTCTCAGCCCGCGGCCACGAGGACGACGGTGATGTTGTCGTCTCCTCCCGCTTCATTGGCAGCCTCGATGAGGCGGCTGCAGGAGGCCTCCAAGTCATCAACAGCGATGAGGGAGGTGATATCGGGGTCTTCCAGGCGGTCGCTGAGGCCATCGCTGCAAAGGAGAAAGAGATCCTGCTCTTGCAGTTTCCGTCGACCGATGTCGGGCTGAAAGGACTCGTGGCTGCCAATAGCCCGGGTCACCACGTGGCGCAGGGCGTGACGGCGGGCCCCGGTGGGCGAGATCAGCCCGGCCCGCATCTGCTCCTGCACCAGGGAATGGTCTTCCGTCAACTGTTTGAGGCGTCCTTGGCGCAGGCGGTAAAGCCGACTGTCTCCCACGTGGCAATAATAGGCTTGCCCTTCGCGCATCCAAAGGCACACCAGCGTCGAGCCCATACCGGCGTACTGCGAACTCTTGTCCGCGGCCCCACACACTCTGGCGTTGGCCAAGCGGGCAGAGGTTCGCAGCAGGTTCTGCTCGAAGCCGCTTTGAGCGTCATAGCCGAAGGGCCAAGTGACCTCGCGGTCGTCCATCACCCGGCAGGCGAAGTCCCTGACCGTCCGGACAGTGAGTTCAGCAGCTACTTCTCCGGCCGCATGGCCGCCCATTCCGTCGGCCAGGATGAAGAACTGCCGCTCAGGGTCGGCATGCCAGGCATCCTGGTTGCTGGACCGTTTGCGTCCCGTGTCGCTGAGTGCCGCGTAAGTGGTCATGTCAATCCGTCTCGCCAAAACGCTCTTCCAGTTCCACGCCTAATCCGTCGGCCACCCGGTTGACGTAGGCAAAGTAAGAAATGACCTGGACGGCGTCGTGAATGGCCCTGTCATTGAAGCCGTGCCTGCGCAGTTCGTCGATATCCTCTGGGCCTATGGAGGCCGGCTCGCGGGTCAGTTTGAGGGAGAAGGCGATCAAGGCCTTGTCGGCGTCCGCCACCTGGGCGCTCAGGGGCTCAGGTCCCGAGACCGTCTCGAAAAATTCCTCATCTTGAGTCAGCTTACGGAGCCACGCCCCGTGATGCTTCACTCAGTAGTGACAGTCGTTGGCCGCCGACACCACTACCGCCATCATCTCGCGCTGGGCGCGACTCAGCGGCGAGTCCTCGTGCATGATGCTCTTGTAAAGCTTGAAGTGACTGCGAAGCACCATTGGATTCACCCCGTGAATGCGAAGGATGTTGTCGGGATCAAGCTTCCAGTCACGGCAACGCACATATTCGATAAAGGCCATAGGCGGTGATTGTAGCATCGCCTCAAGGCCCTTGCTGGCTTGGTTTGCAGGCCGGAGCGGCATCAAGAGCCATTGTTGGAATTCCGACAGGGCTGGGTCGTCAGCTTGAAGGACTGAACTCTGCAAGACGTTATACAATCGAACAAAAGAATAACGAACTAAAGAAAGGTTTATTTCCCCCGATGAACCTCGCCTTCCCTTCTTGGACGCGTTCCTGGCTAGGGATGTGGAGCGGTCTTCGCAGGGAACCGCTCGGCATCGACGACAGTCAACCCGATTTCAAGTCACCCAGTGATCTGGACTCCGCCCGGCCACACCGCCTGCTTGACTTGCTGCTGACAGCAGCCCTCTTGATTCCCGGCTTCCTGGGAGCGCTGACGGCGCAGAGCACTCTGGTGCAGGGCCGCGTGGTGGACGCCCTGGGACATCCCTTGAGCGGCGCCCAAGTGGCTTTGCACCCTCATCGCAACCTCTATCAGAGAGGGTGGGAGCGCTTGAACCATCGAACCACACCTCCCACCGAGGCAGCCGTCCTCACCGACGAGCGGGGGTTGTTTCGCCTGCGGGTCTCCCAACGTTCGCTCTACTCTCTCAGCGTCGTCACGGCGGGATACTTTCCCATGCAGATGGGACCCACGGTGTTTCTGCCAGGCACTCCCATGCCCGATGTCGTGCTTCTGCCTGCCGGCAGAGCTCGTTCCCAAATCCTTGTCCATGGGCGACCCACGGGCGGTCTGCTGGTCGATGTCATGGGTCCTGCGCGCCGCAACCAGCCGCGAGAATGGAGCCGCTCGCCCTGGGGGCCCTTGAGGATGCGGTTGATCAGCGACAACGGCGGCTGGATCGAGTATCCGGCACTTCCCGGCAGGGATTCGAGGTTGGCTGCATGGGCTCCTGGAGTAGCGGTTTACGTCCGTTCCAGAAACGCCCAAACGGGCCGTGTCGAGCTTAGGTTGCTGGAGGGAGCTCCGCTGCGCTTCCAAGTCGTCGATCAGGCGGGTCGGCCGGTGCCCGACGTGATGGTCATTCGTCAGGGACTGGCCCAGGGTCTCAGCGACCGACACGGGATGGTGGAGATCTTCGTTCACGAGAGGGCGACGCGAGACCATTTAAGGCTGCTGGCACCCGACGGCTCCGGTTTTCAAGATCACATCGACCTCGGCGATCCTCCCTCCGTCATCACGCTGACCCGCCCGGGAGACTTGACCATTGCGGTTACGGAAACAGGGGGATCACGCCGGGTGGCCAATGCCGCTGTCTGGTTCGGAGAGCAGAACCAGGTGTGCATGACCGACCGCAACGGACGGTGCTCCTTGAAGGTTTGGCCCATCTCCTCCACCTTCGTCGCCGATGCTGTCGGCTACCGCAGAAGGACCGCCAGACTGGGGGAGACCCGCCAGGGCATGTCCATGACTTTGGGATTGCCTCCCATGATCGTAGCTCAGGGGTGGGTAACCGATTCGAAGGAGAATCCCATTGACGCCGCCCGCGTCCGCAGCAGGCCCGCCTATCGTGGACTTACGGAAGACTGGGGCCGCAACACTTATGCAGCCCAGGCATGGACACATCCAGACGGCTCCTTCCTGATCGAGGTGCATTCGTCGAACTCCGATCTCGCCGTGCGGGCCGACTACCCGCGGCTGGCTCCCGACCTGCAGAATTCTCACGGTGAGCCCGTTCATCTCGTCCTCAGCGAAGGCGGGGTAGTGACGGGACGGGTGGTCGATCCCAAGGGCCGTCCGGTTGCCGAGGCCTGGGTAAGCCTGCACCGAACCCCGGCCCGGTCCGGTACCATCCTGCTGGAGACCTACTCCGGCATTCCGATCTCTGAACGTCAGGTCCTCAGCGGACCCGACGGGACGTTCCGCATCGAGGGAGTGCCCGCCGAAGCCTTGAGAGTCTCCGTGTTCCCCGGAGGGGCTGGCTGGATGCCTGTCCTGTCGCCCCTCGTTCTCATGCAAGAAGCAGGTCGAGTCATCGATGTCGGCGATCTGGAGGTCGAACCCGCCCAAGTCGTCGAGGGACGAGTCGTCGACAGTCAGTCGCGGCCGATTAAAGATGCAAGAGTCAGTGTTCTCTGGGACGCAGCGGTCAAAGATCTTCATGTTTTCGGCGACGAAGGCCCAGCCCGCTGCCTCAGCGATGAAGAAGGATATTTTTCACTTTACGGCCCTTCCCAGGGATCGATCAAACTTCTGCTGGAACGGGACGGTTACCACAGCCGGCAGCCGGAGTATCCCATCGATGCTCCCCAACCGCTGCAAATCGTGCTGAAGCGTCCGGCCTCCGTCAAGGGTCAAGTGGTGGACGCCCAAGGCACACCTGTAGCCGGGGCCAGCGTTCAAGTGCAATACCGTCCCCCAGACGAAAAGGACGCGGGCTTCGACCAATCCGTCGGAAACAACTCCGACGAGAAAGGGCGTTTCGAAATCAGGAATCTGCGGGCAGGCGACCACCGTTTCGTAATCACGCCCGAAGGTCATGGCCCGCAAGTTGGCGAACCCTTCAACTTAGAAGAGGGAGAGGACCGGGAGATGGTCGTGACCGTGCACGACGCCCCGGTGACCGTGACAGGCCGCATCCTGTCCCCTGATGGAGAACTCGTCGAGAAAGCCTTCGCCTCCATCACGCCGAATTTCCTGCTGCAAAGCACCATCGCCCCCAGCACGCCGTCGACCCAGCTTGAGGTCGAGAACGGCACCTTCCAAACCACTTTCCCGCAGCCCGGTCCCTACATACTCAGGGCTCATGCCCCGGATGTCGGCGCCCGGCGCCTGGAACTCGACTTGAAAGAAGGGGAGCACCACTTTGAGGTCGAGCTGGACCCTACTCAATTGGTCAATATTCTGGTGCTCGGCCAAGATGGCGAGAAAGCGCAAGACTACATGCTTTCCGTCCGTCAAGGTCATTCGACATCTTCCTTCGGGGGCGGCCGCAATCCTCTGAGTTACCCGATTTTCGAGCAGGGCACCGTGCTGATGACTGCTCAACAGGACCAATTGGCGGACTTCGCCCGGATCGAGGTAGGGGGGGATCCTCTGCCTCAAGTCACACTCCGGCTGGCTCCCGGAATTCCCGTAGAAGGGCGCGTGCAGGGACTGGATCCCGACCAGCTCAGGCGTCTCAGCATCTCCATCAGCCACAGTGAATATTCCTATTTTACTCAAGCCTCGGCAAGCGAGGCCGGGAATGTTGTCAGTCGGCCTCTTTTTCCGGGCGACTACCGGGTGTTGGCCCGGGTGGAGGAGAGCGCCCACTCGGTTACCCGCTCGCTGAGGGTCGAAGAGGAGGACCGCATAGTCCGCCTTGACCTCGACTTCCCTCCTGGCTTCCCAGTCGATTTTCAGGTTCTGGGCAACGGACGTCCTCTGCAGGCCCGCTACACGTTGATCGGCGCGGGACTCTCATCAGCCGACGGCCAAGCCGATTCCTCGGGACGCATTTATCTCGACGGCCTGCGCGAGGGCACCTATCGGCTCACCCTTTCAGGCGCCTTCGGCACCACCAGCCATGAAGTGCAGTTGCCCCGCGACGCCAACCGCGTCTTCGATCTCAAGCTGATCGACATTTCGGGGGAGATTCTCGACCCCTCAGGGGAGCCGGTGGATGGCGCCGCCATTGCGCACGGCGACAAGGCGGTGCCCTCTCCAACCCGGCAGGCACCCGAGCTTCCGAAGAGCGGGCCGGAAGGCCGCTTCACCTTGAAGGGAGTCCTCGCCGACTATGAGCGCATCGTGGTCGATCATCCCGACTTCGCACTCCAGTCGGTCGCCTTGCCGGAGCCTGAAGACGGGGCCGTCAAGGATTTGCAGGTGATGCTGGAGGAAGCCGGCACGGCCCAAGCCCGGCTTGCGGATCCACCCACCGAGGAACATTCCAGGCCCGCCGTCTTGCGCTTTGACCCAATGGGGAAGCTGGTCGATCCCAAGGCTTCCTGGTCCGACTCGGGTCAGGAGTTGACGATGACCCAATTGGGCTCAGGCGAAACCCGCTTCCGCCTCATCATGCCGGATATGCGATTCCTGGACTTCACTCTTCGCCCCGGCCAAGTCCGCCAACTTGAGTGGAGCCCTCAGTCCCGCCTCCAGGTGGACGTCTCTCCGGCTCTGGGAACGGCCACTCATATCAAGCTGTGGGATTCACAGGGACGTCCTTACTCGCTCGATGACGTGGCTCCCGGGCTGGCCTCCCGGATCAGTCGTTCTATCTCCGGCGCATGGTGGCCCTTGCGCGGCGGACAAGCCTCCGTACCCGGCCTTCCTTCGGGAAGATGGCGGGTCCAGGTGGTCTTCTTGAGCGGCCAGATTCTAGAAAGGGAGGTCGTAGTAAGGGAAGGCCAAGCCTCCCGTATCCGCTTCGATTGATCAAGTCTGAGCTTAGGAACCGGTCTGGTCAGAAAAGGCGAAGAGGACGTCACCGTCTGGCCTGGCCTCCTAAACGGCCTCTTTGCGGACCACCGCCATCTCGCCCTGGAGGGGGCGAAACCAACCGCAGCAACAGCGAATCGCTCCCGGCCTGGCGCGTGGCGGCAGAGGTCTTTCGCCCTCATGCCGGCGACCGCACTGAAAGTTAAAGCCGCAACTGAAGCCGGCGTCGAATGGCTTGAAGAGCGGCTCGCTATCCTTCGGCCTTTTCGATGGTCACCCACTGGGCCAGCTTGTCCTGCAGGTCTCCAACCGTGTAGGGCTTGCCCAGGGTGTCCTCGCCTCCGGCCTTGAGGACTTGCTTCTCGCTGCCCTCCATGGCATCAGCGGTGATGGCCAGAATGGGAACCTGGCTGAGATAGCTCTTGACCTGCTTGATGACGTCGAATCCGTGGCCGTCGGGAATCATCATGTCCACGATGACCACCTTGGGCTGAAAGTCGACCAAGTCGGCCATGAAGTCCTGGTGATAGGAATACGAGCGGACGTCGTGGCCCAGGCTTTGAAGGATAAACTTGATGGAGTAGATGTCGTCGGCGTCTTCTTCGATGACAGCCATGGGCGGACCAGAGGGTTTTCTTTTGCGTTTTTTCCTCATCTTCAGGGTTCCAACTTCTTTTTCAGAATCTCGTTTACCAGTTGCGGATTGGCTTGACCGCGCGTCTCCCGCATCACCTGCCCCACGAAAAAGCCCAGCAGACCGGTCTTGCCGCCCCGGTAGGCCTCGACCTTGTCGGGATTAGACTGGACGATCTGCTCCGCCAACTCCTCCAATTGGGCGGCGTCGGAGATTTGGCGCAGCCCCTCTCGAGCCACGATGGCTTCAGGATCCTCTCCCTCGGCGAACATCTTTTCGAAGACCTTCTTGGCAATCTTGCCGCTGATCACCCCCTCTTGTTGGAGCTTGATCAGTTTGGCCAGGTCGATGCCGCTCATGGCCACATCACCCACTTGACGTCCACTGTCCTTCAGGGCGCGGGTCATGGGGCCCACCATCCAGTTGAAGACCCGGCGGGGATCGCCGCCGCTTTCCACGGCTTCTTCGAAGAAGTCGGCGAATCCGCGCGACTGAATGACCTGCCGGGCTTCTTCGCCTTCCAATCCGAAGGCGCTCACCAGTCGCCGGCGGCGCGATTCGGGCAGCTCCGGCACCTCGGCGCCCAAGCGCTCAACCCACTCCTTCTGGACCACCAGTGGAGGGATGTCCGGATCGGGGAAATAGCGGTAGTCCTGAGCCTCTTCCTTGCTGCGCATCACGATGGTGCGCTGCTTGGCATCGTCCCACAAGCGCGTTTCCTGGTGCACCTTCCCGCCCTTCTTGAGCACGCGAATCTGGCGTCGGATCTCGTGGTCGAGGGCCTTTTGCAGGAAACGGAAAGAATTCAGGTTCTTGATCTCCAGCTTGGTGCCCAGTTTCTCGCTCCCCTTGGGACGCACCGAGACATTGGCATCGCAGCGAAGGCTGCCCTCTTCCATATTTCCGTCGCAGATGCCCAGGTACATGAAGGTCAAGCGCAACTGCGACATGTAGTCGTAGGCCTCCTGCGAGGAACGAAAATCGGGCTCCGAAACGATCTCGATGAGGGGGACGCCGGCCCGGTTGAGGTTGACGTAGGAGCCTCCGTCAGGCGAGTGGACGCTCTTGCCGGCGTCTTCCTCCATATGCACGCGCAAGATGCGGAACGACTTGAGCCGCTCTTCGCTCACCTTGCCCGAGTCGTCCCGCTCTCCCGTCCAGACTTCGACCCGGCCGTCTTCCGCCAGCGGTTCCTCGTACTGAGAGATCTGGTAGCCCTTGGGCAGGTCGGGATAGAAGTAGTGCTTGCGGGCGAATATGGAGCGCTGGTTAATCCGGCATCCCAGAGCCAGAGCAGCTTTGACGGCCATCTCCACGGCTCCCCGGTTGAGGACGGGGAGCGCGCCGGGAAGTCCCAATGTGACCGGCGAGGTGTGCTGGTTGGCGGGATCGCCGAAAGCAGTGCTGCTGGAGCAGAAGATCTTGCTGCGGGTCAGCAATTGGGCGTGCACTTCCAATCCGATGACGGGTTCGAACTCCATAGGCGCTAGTCGTTTTCCGGCAGGGTGATCCAGGAATCTTCTTGCTGATACAGCTTCATGAACGCCTGCAACGCCTCCTCATCTTCACCGGCCTGCTCAATCCAGTGAAGTCCCTGTTCGCGGCGGAACCAAGTCATCTGGCGCTTGGCATAACGGCGCGAATCACGGCGTGTCCGTTCCACGGCCTCCTCGCGGCTGATCCGACCCTGCAAAAAGTCGGCCACATGACCGTAACCCAGCGCTTCAAATCCTTTGGATTGTTGCGAATAGCCGGCGTCCAGAAGGCGCTGCACTTCATCGGCCAGACCTTCGCGGAGCATCCTGGAGACGCGAAAATTGATTCTATCATAGAGCTTTTCACGCGGTAAGCGCAGTCCGATCTTGAGAATGCGATAGCCCCTGAAGGGCACTTTTTGCTCCCGAAGAAGGCTCAGGGGGGTGCCGGTAACAAAATAGACTTCCAAGGCCCGCACCTGTCGGAACACATCGCCCGGTTGGATGCGGGAGGCCGATTGGGGATCGAAACGCTGCAGCATGCGGTGCAGATGTCCGGGGCCGCTGCGCTGCTCGCTTTGAGTGAGTCGACGGCGCAGTTCCCCGTGGGCCGAAGGTCCCTCGAAGACGCCTTCCAGCAAGGCCCGCAGATAGAGACCGGTGCCCCCCACCACGAAGGGAAGGTGTCCTCGGGCGCTGATGGCGCGGCAGATTTCACGGGCCTCATCCATGTAACGTCCGGCCGAAAAGAACTCGTCGGGCTCAAGGCGGTCGTAAAGGTGATGGGGAACCCGGCAGCGTTCCCGCTCATCGGGTTTGGCGGTACCCACGGCCAGTCCCCGGTGAAGCTGCATGGAATCGCAATTGACGATCTCGCCTTGCAGTCGCAGAGCGGCCTTGACGGCCAGCGAGCTCTTTCCTGACGCGGTCGGTCCGGCAATCACAACCAACCGGCGCAAACTGCGGCATTGCGCCCTTTCATGGGAGTTTCCGGCCTTGCTCTCGTCCACGAATGAAAGCCTACCACGCCCGTCCGCTTCGACAAGGAGCGGAACGCATCGAAAACAAATGGCCACCGCCAACGATGTTGGAAGTCGGGGCCCGCCGCGGGCGAGCCATAGCCCAGCCCCCAGGATGAGACGCAGGCGAACGCAACGAACGGGAGACTTCACCCTCGGTTTTGGCGGCGAGGTCAACAAACGCTGAGAGTGGGCAAAAGCATCAGGTGCCAACTCACGACGCTTAGAGGCTCACGAAACCGGCAGATCACCGGGGTTGAGAATAAAAGTCGATTACTTGGGTTCCGGGATAGTAATGAGTGAGGATTTCGCGGAAGCTGGAACCTGAGGCGGCCATTTCCACGGCGCCGTACTGGCACAGACCGACGCCGTGGCCCCACCCCTTGCCGCGCACGGTCAGGCCGCTCAGGGCCTTGTCGCCTTGACCTCGGGGACGCAGATCGAGTATCCAATTGCTGCGCAGTCCCAGGGCCAGGCGCAGGTTGATGCCGCGCAGAGTGGCGCTTCCCTCCTCTCCCTCCAAAGTCAGTTCCACCAGGCGTCCCGTGGAGTCCTTGGCGCCTGGGATGACTCTGCGGACTTTTCCGATGCCGGGAGCGTAACGTTCGAGGCTGGCGCTGCGGTCGGCCAGATCGACCGTCTCTTCCCACTCATGGTAGGGACTGGAGCGGTCGCGGCAGCGGACGCCTCCCTGCAGGTATTGCAAGGGAGAGGCCAGGAAGATGCTCTGGTAGTTGGCGGTCACGCCGCCGCAGGTGGAGGAGTACATGGCCAGGATGGGACGGTCCTGAAAGACCGCGATGCGCCCCGCCGTTTCAAGGACGGCTTGGGTAGCCAGCGCTTCCTCACCGGAAATGCCGCTGTAGGCCTGGGAGCGGGAATCGGCATAGAGGTCGAAACCGAGGTGGTTGAAGCGTCCCCGGTTGGTAATGGCGAAGGTGCGGGCGGCAACGGCCTGGGCCTTGACGGCCTCTAGGCGCTCGCGGCTGGGACCCAGTTCGTTGGGGACCACTCCCCTCAGGTAATCCTCGATGCCCACTTCGTTGACCAGCACCGGCTGTCCCAGCGGGTTGATGAAGACCTCGAAAACGCCCCGATAGGCCCTTTCCTGCCACACAAGGTGCTGAAAGCGGGCGGGTTCCAGGCGAAAGCCGCTTCCCTGCACCGCGGGTCCGGCCGGCTCCAGGGGCATCAGTTCGATGTGGCCTCCCAGAAAACGCAGGCGGACGCGCTGTCCGGAGAGCGCCCCGCCCACCTCGAGGCTGGAGAAGTCCTCGGCCAGCAGGACGCGCATGCGCGGTGTTCCCTGGACGGGCACGGGCAAATCGGCCCCGCTGAGACGCCTGGGAGGATTCTGCTCCACCTTCTTGGCGCCGCAGCCCCAAGCCGGCAACAGGGTCAAGAGCAGCCACAGTCCCAGCACCGCCCGCACCTGATTGTGCGAGTCTCGTTTAGGGTGGCTGTCGGCACGGCGTCTCATGACTGTTGCGTCAGTTGGCGGACCATTTCCTGGCGGTCGATCACTTCCCGGATCTGCAAGGCCAAGCTCAGGGCCTTGCGGCCTTCGCTGCCGCTGCACGCCTCGGGGGCGTCCTCAAGAAAGGCTTCGATTTCAGCCCGCAGAGGTTCCGTCTCGTCAATCTCGAATAGACGGGGCAGGATGCTGGGCGAAGCATCGGCCTGGGACGAGTCCAGACTGTACATCTCGACCTTGCGGGCCGCCAAGTCGAGGGAAATGTAGTCATGAGGCTGGAAGAGCCTCAGCTTGCGGATCTTCTCCAGGGAGATGCGGCTGGCCGTGACATTGGCCACGCACCCGTTGTCAAACTGCAGACGGGCGTTGGCGATGTCGACCTTGTCGGTGAGCACCGGAATGCCCACGGCCCTGACCTCGGAGATCTCACGTCCCACCAGGTGGAGCAGCAGGTCGATATCGTGGATCATCAGGTCAAGCACCACATCGATGTCCATGCTGCGTCCCGAAAAGGCGCCCATGCGGTGGACCTCGAAGAAACCCGGTTGATCGATATGGGGACGCACGGCCCGCAGGGCGGGATTGAAGCGTTCGCTGTGCCCCACGTGAAGGCGGGCCTGACCCGTGGCCGCAGCTCCCCGCATTTCGTCAGCTTCAGTCAGAGAGGAGGCGATGGGCTTTTCCACCAGGACGTGGATGCCGCGCCCCAGAAGGGGGACGGCAATCTTGGCATGGTCCACCGTGGGTACGGCCACTGAAACAGCTTCCACCGCTTCTGGCAGCTTGCTCACGTGGTCGTAAAAGGGGCAGCCGTATTGAGAGGCGATCTTCTGGCCCCGGGGCGCATCGATGTCCACCACCGCGGCCAGTTCAGCCTGCGGCAATTGGGAGTAGATGCGGGCATGGTGACGTCCCAGGGCTCCCACTCCAATCACGGCGGCAACGGTCTTCTTCATGACTCGACTCATCGATGGATGGCTCTAATGAGCCACCAGGGCCAGCTTCATGCGATCCGCCTCTTCGATCAGGGCTTGCCGGTCGAGCAGCAGGGTCTTTCCCGCGTCGATGGCAACCGCTGTCACCCGGCAGCGGCGCAGGACCTCAAGCGTCCCCAGGCCCAGGACCGGGACGTCGAAACGCATGTCCTGCTGCGGACGGGCGGCCTTGACGACCGTCAGCGAGCGGCCCTCGGCCAACTCAGCGGCGCGGCGGATGGCGGCATCGGTGCCTTCCATGGCCTCCACCGCCACCACTGCCTGATCTTTTATCACGACGGTCTGGCCAATATCGAGAGCCACGATCTGCTGGGCGATGCGGCGCCCGTACTCAATGTCCTTGCCCTCCTCCTGGTTGGGAGCCCGACGGGTGAGGACGCCTTCTTGCGCCACAAGGTGAGGAACCAGGTGGGTGGAGTCGAGCAGCCGGATGCCCTCTTGGGCGAGAACGTCGGCGAAGGCGCCGATCAGGGCCGCGGTGTTTTTCTGGGGCAGCGACAGCAGCACCCTGAGCATTTTCAGGTCGGGAAGTTTGGACAGCACGCCTGCCGCCGGACGCCCGTCCCTGGCGAAGATACGCACATGCTTGACTTGGCCGGCCATCATGGCCTCGGTCACGCCCTCTCGGGCGAAAATCTTGAGCAGCCTGCCCAAGCGGCCCAATCCCAGCCAATGCACCCGGATCTTGCCTCCGCTGCGCTCTTCGAAGTCCTCGATGGACGGGTCGGCTTCCTCGCGGATGGCCGCCACCGCCACCCCTTCGCCGCGGCGCAAAGCCTCCTCCAGAACCAGCAGAGGGAAGCGTCCGTTGCCGGCAATCAGTCCGTACATGACTCAGCGTACGAATCCTCTCTCCGAGGAGTCGATGAAGTTGAGCAGGACCACCACCTCTTCGCTCGGAGAAGAATCGCGCAACTCTTCCAACGCCTGGGACAGCTTAAGGTCCTTCTTGAAGAGCAGCCGGTAGGCCTTCTTAAGGGCCTTGATCCGCTTGGAACCCAGGCCGATGCGCTCCAGCCCAATGGTGTTGATTCCGTAGGTCTTGGCCTCGCCCCGTTCACCCACCGTTTTGACGAAGGGCAAGGCGTCGCGGGTGATGACCGAGTAACCTCCGATGAAGGCCCGGTCGCCCACGCGGCAGAATTGATGGACGCCGGAAAAAGCTCCCACCGTGGCCCCGTCAGCAACTTCCACATGACCCGCCAGGGTGGCCGAATTGGCCAGGATGTTGTGGTTACCCACACGGCAGTCGTGAGCGATGTGGACGCCTGTCATAAGGAGGTTGCCGCTGCCGACGATGGTTTCGTTGCCGGCCACCTCGGTACCCCGGTTAATGGTGACGAATTCGCGGATGCGGTTGTCGTCGCCAAGGCGCAGAACACTGGCCTCGCCCTTGTACTTGAGATCCTGAGGGTCGGTGCCGATCGAGGACTGACCATAGATTAGGTTGCGGGCGCCCAGGGTGCTGGGACCTTCGATGACGGTGTGGGGACCCACTTGAGTCCCTTCCCTGATCTCAACTTCGGCGCCGATGATGCAGAAGGGTCCGATCTCGACGTCCTCGGCTAGTTTGGCGCGGGAGGAAACTTGAGCCGTTGGATGAATCTTAGTCATAAAGCCTCCGCCGGATCCTCGGGACGATCCACCAGCGAGAAGAGCATCTCGGTTTCAGCGACGGTTTGGCCGTCGACCTTGGCTTTCCCTTTGAGGCGTCCGACCCGGCTCTTGATCCGCAGGACGTCCATTTCGATACGCACTTGGTCTCCCGGCACGACCGGCTTGCGGAAGCGTGCCTTTTCCAGCCCGGCCAAAAACACCAGCTTCTTCTTGCGGTCTGAAAGCGTATAGAAGACCAAGATGCCTCCCGCCTGGGCCATAGCCTCGATGATCAAAACCCCGGGCATGATGGGGACGCCGGGGAAATGGCCTTGGAAGTAGGGCTCGTTGATGGAAACGTTCTTGATTCCCACGATGCGCTTGCCGGGCTCCAAGTCGAGGATGCGGTCAACCAGCAAGAAGGGATAGCGGTGGGGCAGGAAATCGAGGATTTCCCGAATCTCAAACGGGGTGGCTATTCGTTCGTCACTCATCGCCGCCGATTCTACCCCAATCAAAAAGGGGCCGAAACTCGGCCCCTTGGATGCTCGTCTGATTTGACCTTGAAGCTACTGGTTTCCGCCATTGGACGAATCGTCCGAAGCGGCCGCATCAGGGGCCGCGGCCGGATGCTTCTGGTTGTAGGCCTCAGCTACCGCCGCGGTCAGATCCCACTGGGGATTAATGTAGCCGAAGTTCTGCTGATCGGTCAGGAAGACGGCGGAAAAGCCGTTGGCCTGGGCATATTCGTTGATGACGGTCTGCAGCTTGGGACCGTAGGTGCGGAAGAGTTCCTCGCGCCGACGGTTGATCTCATTCTGAGTGTCTTCCTGAAAGCGCTTGAGGTCAGTCCGCATCTTTTCCAGACGGTCCCGCATCTCGGCTAAGGTTTCGCTGTTGAGAGACCGGGCCTTGGCACTGATCTCTTCCTGCAGCGAGTTGATGGCCTCGATCTTCTGAGTGGATTCCTGATTTTTCTCGTCCACCCACTTCTGCACTTCGGCAATGGCTTGCTTGACTTCGTTGGTGGCCTGAAGGGTTTGCTGAAAGTTGAGGAATCCCACCTTTTCCTCGATCATGACGCCCTCGGCGCCGCTCTGGGCCGGGGCCTGAGCCGCCTCTTGAGCCAACGCGGGGACCGCCGCGATCAGGGCCAGTGCAAGGAGGACTGCCGCATACCTTGTCATTTTCACTCGATTCTTCATCGTCTTATCCTCTCTCCATCCTAGGTCCGCTGGGGTTCGCGGACTTTAGCGTCCCCCCGAGGCTCCGCCCGCGGGAGCGGGATGTTTCTGGTTGTAAAGCTCGATGATGGCGTCGGTGATATCCACGCCCTGGGCCACGAAGACCTGGGCTTCAGGATCGAGCAGGAAGATGGCGGCGTAGTTATTGGCCTGGCCGTACTCGTCCAGCAGCGTTTTCAGCTTGGCGCTGACTTCTTGCAGAATCTTGTCGCGGCGCGCCTGGGCCTCGCGTTGAGCGTCTTCTCGGTCTCGCTGCAGCTTGGTGCTCTTGTCTTGGATGTTGCGCTGCATCTCGGCCTGGGTTTCGGGGTTGAGGCTTAACTGCTGCTGCTGATATTGGGTCTGCAGTTTCTGCAATTCGGCTGCATCAGCGTCCAGTTCCTGGCGCTTCTGCTCGAAGAAAGCCTCCCAGGCGTCGATCTTCTGGCCGCCTTCAGCAGACTCGGTGATGACCCGAATCGTGTCGACGAAGGCGATTTTTTGCTGGGCCCAGGCCGGCACGCTCATGGCGGCGCACACGGTCAAAAGGACCAGCACATGTATGACAGTCTTTGGCTTCATTTTCGGATGCTCCTCTTATGGTTGCTCAATTCAATTCGATGTCCCGTTTGCCCTTAAGCGATGAAATCGCCGCCTAGAAGTTCCAACCTACGGTGAATTTCACGTTGGTGGAGGGCTCGCGAACGGGGATGGCCCGGCCTCCCAGCAGCAGTTCGTCCTGCAGGCGGAAAGGATTATAGGCCATGATGAGCCGGAAAGGCTGATTGACCACCGGCATCATAAACTGGATTTCGGCTCCCGTCGACATGCGCCAGACGCCGTTGGTTCCGTCCACCAAGTCGACAAAGGTGTCGGAACCAAAGACTTGAATGCCCTCTTCGTCCAAGATCGTGGAAGTGCCGACATCGACGAATCCAGCCACCGAAAGGGGACCGGCGATGGGGACTCGGTACTCGCCCGTGAGCACGATGGAGGTGTCTCCGCCGATGGCGATGAGGCTCTCGGTGATCAGCGGCAGACCCGTGCCCGGATCAAGGACCGGGTTGCCGTTGGTGTCCACCCGCGGCGTGCGGGAAATGGCGATGGGGCTGACCGACCGGATGTCAAAGCCGCGCAGGTTGAACTCACCCCCGATGAAGATGCGTTCGAAGAAGGGCACCTGCATCTCCTGGCCGCTTTCGAGATTGCCGTAGGGCCTCACGTGCTGTCCCAGCACGCGGAAGGCGAAGGTATGGCGTCCCCCGCTCAGCCAGCGGTCAGGAATGAACTGCTGGAACTCGACGATGGGCCGGATGATGTTGAAAGTTCCGCCTAAGGGTCCGCCCGCGAAGGGGACGCGCACCGTCAAGCTGCGTCCCCGGGTGGCTTCGAAGAAGCCGTTCTTGCTGTTGAAGGTGAAGCTGGGCGTGACCTCGCTGCGGATCAGCCCCGAGTCGATGCTGTCGGGGTCGCCGCCGGGCGTGAATCCGATCAACTGCCCGCGCGCGAAAGCCTCGATCGAGGGGTCGATGTCGTCGATATCGATGGTGGTCAGCGAATAGCTCAGTCCGATGCGCGACCAGCGCCAGAAGGGACGGCTGGCGGATACGCTGAATCCTGTGTTGATGCGCTCGAACAGGGTCACGGCGTCGTTGGCGTTCCCGACCAGGAATCCACTGGCGGCAAAGGTGTCGAAGCGCGACCGCTGGCGGAAGACGCTCCACCCTACCGAAGTGCGGGTGTCGAGAAAATAGGGATCCGTCATGGAGAAGTTGAAGAGCGCCGTGCGCGTCCCCGTCAGAAGGGAAACTTCGATTCGCTGGCCTTTGCCGCGGAAGTTGTTGGTCGAGTAGTTGACGCCGAAGAAGCTGCCGCTGATGCCGCTGATGCCGCCGGTGAAGCCGATCGACTGCGAGCTGCGCTCTTTGACGTTGACCACCACGTCGACTTCGCCTTCCTGAGGCTTCTTCACTACTTCGTAGTCTTCTTCCTCGATGGGTTCGAAGAAGCCCAATTGGTTGAGGCGGGTGACGGAAATGTCGAGCAGCCTGCCATTGAACGTCTGTTGCTCTTCCAGCACGAACTCGCGCCGCAGCACCTTGTCGCGGGTGCGCGAGTTGCCGGCAAACTCGATGCGGTCGACGATGTACTGGTTGCCCTCGCTGATGGTGATGTTGATGTCGGCCGTCTTGGCCTCGGGATCGGGATCGATGTCGGGAACGGCCGTCATGTCGAGATAGCCGCGCTCGGAATAAAACTTCTCCAGATCTTCGTTGGCCTGACGCAGCGCGGTCATGTTGAGCACCGAGCCCTCTTGCAGGGGATACACCCGCCGTACGAACTCGGGAGGGAGGTTCTCGGCGCCGTCCACGTTGAACTTGCCCACCGTGTACTGATCGCCTTCCTCGATGGGAACTTCGATGTAGTACTGCTGCTTGGTCTTGCGGAATCCCCAGATCCAGCCGCGGGGGCCTTCCACGATCTCCACATCCGGCTCACCGGCTTTGGCGAAGATGTATCCGCGCGAGCGGTACTCCTCCATCATGTTGGTCTGCACATCGAATTCGAGCTTGTCTTCGATGTACATGTCAGTGCTCTTGAAAGCCGTGCTCAGGCCTTTTTCTTTGTTCAACTCCAGGGCTTGGCGCAGATCTTGGTCCTCGACGACTTCATTGCCCCTGAAATCGATTTTGCCGATGCGCACCTTGGGCCCTTCGTCGATGACGAAAGTCAGCTTGACAGTGGAGGAAGTGATGCGCTCGGAGTTGACCTCCACCCTGCCCAAAGGACGTCCGTTGGAGTCCAAGAGCTGCTTCAAAGCCCGGCGGGCCAAAGGAATCTTCGACTCATCGAAGGGCGTGTCGACCGTCATCCCCACCCGCATGTCGCGGAATCTCTCCAGGATGTCGGATTCCTTGAAGGAACTCAGACCCTCGTACTCGATCTCGCGGATCAAGGGACGCTCGCTGACCTCGAAAATGATGATGACGCCGGTTTCTCCGGGCTGACGCTTGACGGTGGCGTCCTCGAAGAAACTGGTGCGCAGAAGGCTGCGGTAGTCGCGCAGGATCTGATCTTCGTTGTAGGGGTCGTTTTCCTTGGTCTGGATGTAGAAGCGCACCGTGCTCTCAGGAATGCGCCGGTTGCCGACAACGAGAACTTCCTCGATTCTCTGGGGGGGCTGGTCCTGGGGAATGTTGGGAGCCGACAGGGCGGGTGCGCACAGCAGGACCGCCGCCAGCAGCGAGAGCAAAAATGAACCGATTCGGAATCGCTTGTGCGTCACTACAATACTCCCTTCGTGAAACGCCACATTCTAGCGGTTGATGGGGGTTTGGGGCAACCGATAACAGAGAAGCCGCCGGACGGGCCTCGGCCTCGGTAAAGCTGGGACGGGCCGATCAAAGTGGAGACGAAGGACCGGCGGAGGCAGGTGCCGGCGTCACTGAACGGGCGCGAAAAGCGGTGCCCCCTCGCTCTTGGAGCCCTTGCTTCGGTGATACAGCTCATCCTGCTTGAGATAGATGTCGAGCTCCTGCTTTTCTTTCAGTTTGCCCTGGATGATCAGTTCCGAAACCGGATCTTCGATGTACTTCTGTACGGCCCTGCGCAAGGGGCGGGCTCCGTAGGAGCGGTCGTGGCAGGTCTTCTGGATGATCCAGTCCTTGACCTCCTGATCGAGTTCGATGGTGATGCGCTTGGCGTTCAGATTCTCGTTGACTTGACGCAGCAGCAGATCAACGATCTGGCGCAGATCGTCTTCGGTCAACGACTCGAAGAGGATGATCTCGTCGAGACGGTTGAGAAACTCGGGGTTAAAGGCCCGCTTGACCTCGGTCATGATCAGATCTTCGGTCTCGCGGTTCTGTCCTTCGCCGGTGCCGAAGCCCAGTTGAGAGCCCTTGTGGAGATGACGGGCGCCCAAGTTGGAGGTCATGATCAAGATAGCGTTCTTGAAATCGACAGTGTTTCCGTGGGAGTCGGTGAGCTGGCCGTCCTCGAAGACCTGCAGCAACAAATTGTAGACGTCGAAATGAGCCTTTTCGATCTCGTCCAGCAAGACCACCGAATAAGGGTTGCGTTTGATCTTCTCGGTCAACTGACCGCCCTCTTCGTGGCCTACGTAGCCGGGAGGCGAACCGATCAGCTTGGAAACCGAGTGCTTTTCCATGTACTCGGACATGTCGAAGCGCATCAGCGCCTTTTCGCTTCCAAAGAGGAACTCGGACAGTGATTTGGCCAGCTCGGTCTTGCCCACGCCGGTGGGTCCCAGGAAAAGGAACGATCCCACCGGGCGGTTGGGATTGCGGATGCCGGCTCTGGAACGGCGGATGGCCCTGGCCAAGGCGGAAATAGCGGCGTCCTGGCTGATGACCCGCTTGTGGAGGGCGTCCTCCATCTGCATCAGCTTCTCCATCTCCTCTTCGCGCAGCGAACTGACGGGAATGCCCGTCCAGCGGGAGATGACTTCTTCGATATCCTGTGCCCCCACTTCAAGGGGCTTGCGCGACTTGAGCTTCCAGCGCTTGCGCATGACGGCCAAGTTCTCGCGCTCTTCCTGCTCGCGGTTCTTGAGGCGAACGGCCTCGTCGAAATTCTTGCTGGAGACAGCTTGGTCCAATTCCCGGACGATGACCTTGATCTGCTTTTGCAGCCGATGGACCTCCTCGGGCTGCACGGTGTGCTTGAGCTTGACCCGGGCTCCCGCCTCGTCCAGCACGTCGATGGCCTTGTCGGGCAGGAAACGGTCGGGAATGTAGCGGTTGGACTGGTGCACCGAAGCCAAAACCGCGTCGTCGGTGTACTCAATGCCGTGGAAGGCCTCGTAGCGGTCCTTGATGCCGTAGATGATCTCGACGGCCTCCTCTTCGGACGGAGGCGCCACCTTGATGCTTTGGAAGCGGCGCTCCAAGGCCCGGTCTTTCTCGATGGAACGGCGGTACTCGTAGGGCGTCGTGGCCCCGATGCACTGGATCTCGCCGCGAGAGAGCGCCGGTTTGAGGATGTTGGCGGCGTCCAGCGAACCTTCGGCCGATCCGGCCCCGACCAAAGTGTGCAACTCGTCGATGAAGATCACGAACTGGGGATTCTCGGCCAACTCCTTCATGATGGCCTTGAGCCGTTCCTCAAATTGCCCGCGGTACTTGGTCCCCGCTACAACCAGCGAGATGTCCAGAGCCAGCAGGCGCTTGTCGGAGAGCATGGAGGGCACCTCTCCGTTGACCACTTTCTGGGCCAAGCCTTCCACGATGGCGGTTTTTCCCACGCCCGGCTCGCCGATGAGGACGGGATTGTTCTTGGTGCGGCGGCAGAGGATCTGCACCACCCGTTCGATCTCGGCCTCGCGTCCGATGAGCGGATCGAGCTTTCCGGCCAGAGCCGATTCGGTAAGGTCGCGGCTGAACTCGGTCAGAGTAAGGTTGTCCTTGGACTTGGAGGGCACGGGCTTCTCGCTGCCCGGTCCCGCGATGACTTCGCGCACCGATGAGAGCCGCAGCCCATTTTCCTGCAGCAGAGCGGCCGCCGTCGAGGTGTCCTGACGCATGAGTCCCAGCAGAATGTGTTCGGTGCCGATGTAGTTGCAGAGCAGACGGTCTGCCTCCTCTGCGGCGAAGGTCAGCACTCTCTTCGATTCGTCGCTGAGGGGAAGCTCCACCGAGGTGGACACCTTGTCGCGTCCTACGGCTTGGCCTTCGATCTGTTTGCGGATGTTTTCCACTGCCGATTCCGAGCGCTGAAAGAAACGTCCGGTCAGATGCTTGTCCTCTCGCAGCAGTCCCAGCAGGAGATGCTCGGTCTCGATATAGCGGGAGCCCAGTTGGCTGGCTTCGTAGCGTGCGAAGAAGATGACCCGTCTGGCTTTCTCAGTGTATTTTTCGAACATATCGAATTCTACCTGTGGCGTTTCGCGATGCTTGCTGCGATGGCGAGAGGCCCATCATCGGCTTTTCGGCGACTTTTTTCCATTGTAGCGGATGGCCGCCTTTGGCCAGTCATTATAATGCAGGAATCTGCCCCATGTCGTTTTCTTCTCGGTTGTCAACCAGTTGTGATGAAGCCGGGGATGGATGGTTTCAAAGCCCGCTGGAGACCGCCTTCTTGAAGAACTTCCCTCTCTTGGCCCGCCCGATTCAGCCCCACCTCTTTCCTAATCGTCGACGGGAACCAGATGCCCCCCGACCATCCGGCGGCGCTGGCTGCAGAGCCCGGCCAAAGAAGCATCGTGGGTGACGATGACCGAAGTCAGCCGGTGGCGCCCCTGAAGCTGCATGAGCAGTTGGTGGATGCTGTCGGAGGTCTTGTCGTCCAAATCGCCGGTGGGTTCGTCGGCCAGCAGCAGGCTGGGCGAGCCCACCAGGGCCCGGGCGATGGCCACCCTTTGCTGCTCTCCTCCGGAAAGCTGTCCAGGCTTGTGGTGGGCGCGCGGGGAGAGGCCTACCTCGTCCAGCCAGCGGGCCGCCTCGTTGCGGCTTTGGGCAAAGGATTCTCCCCGCAGCAGCAGGGGGAACATGACGTTTTCCAAGGCACTGAATTCGGAAAGCAGATGATGAAACTGAAAGACGAAACCCACCTTGCGGTTGCGGTACAGGGCCAAGCGGCGTCCCTGCAGGCGGGCGATGTCCTCGCCGTCCACCCAGATCTCTCCTGAGTCGGGCTTCTCCATCCCTCCGGTGAGGTGCAGGAAGGTGCTCTTGCCTGATCCGCTGGCACCCATGACAGCGACGGTGGCCCCCTCAGGCACCCGCAATTCGACGTCGCGCAGAACCTCCAGCGTCCGGTCTCCCGAGGGGAAGCTCTTACACAAGCCGCGAACTTCGAGGAGGGCCTTTTCAGTCATTGCGCAGTGCCACCACCGGGTCAAGCCGGGCCGCGGCGCGGGCCGGATAGAGGGTTGCCAGAAAGCTGATCAAAACCGAGAAGAGGCCGATCAGGAGTCCGTCGCTGAACTGCACCCGGAAAGGGACGTAGGCGATTTGATAGACCTGGGGATCAAGGGGAATGGCCTGGGAGGCGTCCAAGTAGAGGCTGATGGCCACTCCCAGGATGGTGCCCAGCACGGCTCCCACGATTCCGATAATGACGCCTTGCAGCATGAAGATGCCGTTGATGGTGCGGGCGCTGCCTCCCATGGCGGTGATGATGGCGATGTCGCGTCCCTTCTCCGTCACCATCAGCGTCAGGGTGCTGACGATGTTGAGCGCCGCCACCAGGACGATCAACCCGATGGCGATCATCAGTCCAAGCTTCTCCAGCCGGAGGGCGGCAAAGAGCGGACGGTTGAGCTCCACCCAGGTCTGCACCTGAAAGCCCTCTCCCAGGAATTGACGCAACCGCTCGGCCACCTCCTCGGACCGATAGCGGTCCTCGATGCGCAATTCGATGAGATTGGCTTGACCTTCGTCGTAATCGTAAAAGCTCTGAGCGGCGGGAATGGAGACCAGTGCCAGATTGGTGTCATAGTCCCACAGCCCGGTCTCGTAGATGGCGATGATCTCGAAGGTCCTATGGCGGGGCATGCGCCCGATGGCCGAAACGCTGCCCCGGGTGCCGATGGCCGTCAGCCGGTCGCCGACCTTTACGCTGAGGATTTCCGCCAATCCGGCTCCCAGGATGATGGAGGGCCGCCCGCTGGAATCGAATCCTTCCAGCGTCCCCGACTTGACGTTCTCGATGACCTGCTGGTACTCGCGGCGGTCGGCGAGGTCGACGCCCCGGATGATGGCGGGTTGCTCGCGCAGGGCGCTTTCCAGCAAGGCGTAGCCGGAAACCGTGGGCGTGGCCGAGACGACCTCGTCGATCTGTTCCAGTTGGGCCACCCAGGCCGGATAGTTCTTGATGACGCTGCTGGTCAGGCTGCGGACGTTGAGATGGGAAGTGGCCCCCAGAATTCGCGTGAGAAACTCCTGTTGCAGTCCTTCGTTGAGGGCCAGGGCGATATGCAGGGCCATCACACCCGCGGCCACTCCCGCCACTGACACCAGGGTGACCACTGAGATGACGGCTTGCCGGCTCCGGGCCCGCAAATAGCGTCCCGCCACGAAGAACTGAAACTTCACCTTCTTAGCCTAGCAAATGCGGATGAAAAGGTCAGACCCCAGTTAGGGCACGGTGGAGGAAGGCGTTTCGGCTTCTTCCTTGATCTCGCGCATGACGGAATCGAGGATGCCGTTGACGAAATCGCTCGATTCACGGGCGCTGAAGCGGCGGGCGATTTCTACCGCCTCGTCGATGACAACGGCTTCGGGAGTGTCGCAGTAGAGCAATTCGGCGATGGCCAGGCGCAGGACGTTGCGGTCGACTCCGGCCATGCGTTCCAGCCGCCAATGCTGGGCATGTCGGCGGATGCGCTGGTCAATCTCATCGCGATGCTCATTGACGCGGTCAAAGAGCAACTGGGCGAAACCACGAGTCTCGGGGTCCGCGGGATACAGGGACCAGAAGATCCCCGAGATCTTGGAGGGCTCATAGTGGTTGAATTCGCCCTGAAAAAGCATCTGAAGGGCGCATTCCCTGGACTTGCGGCGGCTGCTCATAGCTTTTTCAGTTCTTTGCTCAGATTGACCATTTCCAGAGCGCTCAGTGCGGCCTCTTGGCCTTTGTTGCCGTATTTGAGTCCGCACCGGTTCATGGCTTGGTCGACGTCGTCTGTCGTGAGGACGCCGTAGGCCACGGGCAGGTCTTCTTCCATCATGACCTCGTTGATGCCGGAGGTCAGCGAGGAAGCGATGTAATCGAAATGGGGGGTCTCGCCACGGATGACGCATCCCAGACAAATGATGGCGTCGACTTGGCGGGCCCTGGCCAGACGCCGGGCCGCCAGGGGAATTTCAAATCCACCGGGGACGCGCACGACGGTCAGATCGTCCTCGGCTACGCCAGCCCGGACCAGGGTTTCCACTGCGCCGGCCAGCAATTTCTCGGTCACCGTCTCATTGAAACGGCTCACGACTAATCCAAACTTAAGATCCTGGCCTTGGAGGCCGCCGCGAAACGTTTCCATATCCGGCTTCCCTTCTCTGCTAGCGTCCCTTGAATTGGGCCTTGCGTTTCTCAACGAAGGCCTGAGTGCCTTCCTTCATGTCCTCGCTGGCACAGCTCAAACCGAAAAGAGCGGCCTCATAGTGGAGAGCCTCCTCCAGCGGCATGTCGGCCCCTTTGCGGACGGCTTCCAAACCATATTCCACCGCCAGCGGGGCGTTGGAGATGATCTGAGAGGCCAGCTTGCGGCACTCCTCCAGCAAATCGGCGTCCTCCCCCACCACCCGGTTGACAAGTCCCCAGGCCTCGGCTTGAGGGGCAGGGATCATCTCGCCGGTGAGCACCAGTTCCAGGGCGCGCCCCTGGCCTACCAGGCGTGTCAGGCGCTGAGTGCCGCCATAGCCGGGGATCAGGCCCAGCTTGACCTCCGGTTGGCCGAATCGGGCCGAGGGCGCCGCCAAGCGCAGGTGGCAGGCCATGGCCAACTCGCATCCACCTCCCAGGCAGAAGCCGTTGACGGCCGCGATCACCGGTTTGGAGAGGTTCTCGATAGTCGAAAAGAGCCTTTGTCCCCGCCGCGACTGACGGCGTCCGGAGGGGCCGTCCAAGCCGGCCAGCTCCTTGATGTCGGCTCCCGCCACGAAGGCTCTCTCCCCGGCTCCGGTAATGATGATGCAGGAAACCTGAGCATCCTCTCCTAAGCGGTTCATGGCGCCTTCCAACTCGTCCAGCGTAGCCTCATTGAGGGCGTTGTGCGCCTTGGGACGGCTGATCGTCAGCAGCGCGATTCCGTCTTCGATCTGAATGGAAAGATTGTTGTATTGGTCCATGGTTGCAAATCGATCCTTTCGACCGGAACCGCTCGGGCGCGACGGAGAGGATGGTTCATCAAGGCTCCTGACGCCTGATCATCCCCACGCCGCGGATAGAATAGTCCAGCCCCGAAATCACTGTCAAAGCCAAGGTCAGATAGCAGACAATGCGAAAAAACAATTCGGGGACCGGCATGATGCTGCTCAGCAGCACCAGGAAAACCGTCAGAAGTTGGAAGAAGGTGGTCCGCTTGCCCAACCAGGTGGGAAGGAATCGGCGCTTGCCCACCGTCACGCGGATGATGACTCCGGCGATGACCAGGAGCAAATCGCGTCCGATGACGACGGCCGCCAGCCAAAGAGGAATGCGCAGATCGAAGACCTCGCTCTGAAGGCTGAGCGCCAGAAAGCTGCTGATCAAGAGCAGTTTGTCTGCGATTGGATCGAGCACCTCGCCCAGTTCCGTTCTCTGGCTGGCCCATCTGCGCGCAATATAGCCGTCGGCCACGTCGCTGACTCCGGCGAAAACGAAAACCGCCAGGGCCGCCACGGGATATCCGTAGGCCACCAGCACCAAAAAGAGCGGCACCATGATCATGCGCAGAATGGTCAGTTGATTGGCGTAGGTCATGACGCTTCGCCCAGCGGCTCAATGGATCTGTCCCTCAAATTCCCAAGCCGCGACCGCAACAGAAGCGGCCTGACGGCTCGTGCAAGCGCACTGTAGCGGCAAGTCCCAGGCTCATGCAACCCTGCGGCCCATGTCCCATTCCTACCGGGAAAAAATTCCGCTCTCGATATCTCTGCACCGCGCGCGCCGCGCGCGGGCGCCGTTGCTCCCTCAGCAACGGCTTGGCCCCCGGGTCTGGAATGGATCTTGCGTCTTGGTGTTGTGAGAGCTTCGGACTGTGCTCGCCGCCGCTTTAGCTTGGCGGATGCAGAGGCCGCGGCTCCACAGAGCTAGGAAGAAACGACGAAAGCGAATCAAAGATATGAAACGGATTCAAACAACTATCCACAAACAAAGCTATTTTCAGACCCTCTTAGCGGCGGTCATGATCGGCCTGCTGGCCCTGTGCGGGACGGCGCTGGCTGATCACGACGACGGCGACTTGGATGCCGAGCTGATCAAGAACGTCCAGCAGACGCTCAATCAGAAGGGCTTCGAGGCCGGACCCGTCGACGGCATCATGGGACCGAAGACGCAGAGCGGCCTTCGAGAATTCCAATCGGCCGAGGGCCTTGAAGTGACCGGCCGCATCAACGGCAAGACGCTGGACAAACTGGGCATCGACCACGACGAGCAGAGCGAAGGCCTGCTCGAAAAGGCCGGCGAAGGTTTAGCCAGTGCGGGCAAAGCCGTCGGCAAAGCGACCGCCACGGCCGCCAAGGCGACTGCAAAGGGCACCAAGAAAGCCGCCAAGGCCACAGCTAAGGCGACGACAACAGCCGCCAAGAAGACGGCTCAAGGTGCCAAAGCAACCGGCGAAGCCACCGCTGAAGGAGCTTCAACCGCCGCTGAAGCTACCGCTGAAGGCACTTCGGAGGCAGCCGAGGCCACGGCCGAAGGGGCCGAGACAGCCGCCAAGGCGACCAAGCAAGGCGTCGTTGAAGGCAGCGAAGAAGCCGCCGATGAAAGCGAAGAGCTCCTCCTGGGAGAAGATCAGGACGGCCAGATCGAAGAGCGCATCAAAAGCGCTTTGAAGAGGACTCCCTGGTCAACGGCGAATGGGTTGATGTTGAGGTGGAAAACCGAGTCGTGACTCTGCGCTTCAAGAAGCAGAAGGCGGGTCACGAGCGTTCCTTCAACCGCGCGGTCACGTTGGCCAAGAGCGTTGAAGGCGTCGACGAAGTTTTCGTGCGCTTCCCCACCGCGCAATGATCGCCTAAACCTGCGTCGGAGCCTGGAGTTCGCTTCGGGCCCGGCGCTCGATCTCCCGCGCATCCGACATGTCGAGCAGAGTGCTCACGAGCTTGCGCAGGTGATCGCCCGTGAAATGACGCAGCCTCTCCTTAATCTCGGGGATGGCAAAGGGATTCATAGAGAGCGTCTCGAATCCCATTCCCACCAAGAGAGGCGCGTACTGCGGATCGGCCGCTACTTCCCCGCACACCAGACCCATCTTGCCGCTCCTCCGGCAGGCCTGAGCCACCCGATTGAGTGAGGCCATAACGGCGGGGTGATAGGGATCGTAAAGATCAGAGGACCGCTCGTCGGTCCGCGAGACAGCCAGCAGGAACTGGATCAGATCATTGGAGCCCACCAGAAGGAAGTCGGCTTCGGCCAGCATCGAGTCAATTTCAATGAGAGCGGCTGGAACCTCTACCATGATTCCTACCTGAACCGGTCCCACTTCGCCGGGCGGAGGATCCAAATCGCTCTCGACCTGTCCGATGATGGAGCGGGCCTGGCGGACTTCAGCAGGCGAGCTGACCATAGGCAGAGCAATCTTCAAATCGCCCTCGGCTCGAGCCCGGAGAATGGCCCTGACTTGGCTGCGGAACAGCTCCGGGTAGCGCAGCGAAAGGCGAATGCCGCGCAGCCCCAGCAAGGGCACCGGGACGCCGGACAAACCCGAGAAGTAGGGGTGTTCCTCGTCGCCGATGTCCAACGTGCGGACGATGGCCGTCCGGTCGCGTGCGCGGCGCGCCAGATCGGCGTAGATCTCGAATTGAGTGTCCTCGTCGACGGGACCTTCACGGCGTTCAGCGTAGATCGACTCGCTGCGGAAGAGTCCGATGCCCTCGCCGCCCAGGCGTAATCCCATCTCGACTTCCCGCCCCACCTCGGTATTGACCAGAATGCGGATGTGTTGTCCGTCCAGAGTCCGGCAGGGTTCAGGATCGCCGGGAGGTTCCTGCTCACGGTGCTGTGCTTCGCGGTCGCGGAAACGCTCCGATTCCTCGGGTGAAGGGTTGAGGTAGACCGACCCCCGAGTTCCGTCGACGGCCAAAGTGTCTCCCGAGCGGATGAAGCGGTGGAGGTGCTCGATTCCCGTGACCACCGGTATGCGGCAGGAACGGCAGATGATGCTGACATGAGACATGCGTCCGCACTGGGTCAGAACCAGGGCCTTGATGCGGTCCAGGCGAAACTGGGTCAAGACCAGCAGTGATATGCGGGGAGCCACCAGCACCAGGTCCTGAGGCGCTTCCTCGGCCTCCTCTCCACGGCTGCGGCTGCGGCGCAGGTTGCCCAGGATGCGTTCGGCCACCTCTTCCAAGTCGCTGCCCCTCTCGCGGAAAAAGGGATCGTCGATTCCCCGGTAGAGGTCGAGCCAGCGTTCGGCCGTTTCCCGGACCGCACGTTCGGGGCTCTGCCTTTCCTTGCGGACGCGCGATTCGATTTCTTGCAGGAAGCGACCGTCTTCGAGAATCGCCAAATGGGCGTCGATGATGAAGCTGTGCTCGCGTCCCACCTTCGATTCCAGACGGTCGCGAACCCGGTAGAGCTGGCGCAGCGAATCCTTGAGGGCGTTTTGCAGCCGTTCGATTTCGTCCTCGACCTCTTCAAGGCGAATGCTCAGGCGGAAGAATCCCGTCACCCGGGGCGTGACCCGGTAGGCCGTGCCCAAAGCCGCGCCCGGCGACAGCGGACGTCCCTGAAGCATCTTGGGCTTGCTTTCGATCTGGCTCATCTTTCCTCACCGAATCGGCCTTCAACCAGTTCAACCAGGGCTTTGGAGGCCTCTTCCTCGTCCTCGCCCTTTACCCTCAGAGTCAAGTCGGTGCCGCGTGCGGCGGCCAGCAGCATGATGCTGAGGACGCTGCGGCCGTCGGCCTCGGGACGGCCTTCGGCCTGCAAGGTGACTTCAGAGCGGAAGGCGGAAGCCACCTTGACCAGCTTGGCCGCGGCCCGGGCATGCAGTCCGAACTCATTGCAGACTTTGACTCGCCTCTCGATCAACTCCCGCTCACTCTCCCAGAATCTGACCCGCCACCGAGATGTGGCTGCGGCCTTGTCCGCTGACCGACTCGATCAGCTCCTCCCAGGACTCGCTGCCGTCCTGTCCCGCCACCTTGATGACCATGGGCAGGTTGACCCCGGTGATGATCTCAACTTCTCCCTTCTTGTGCAGCGGCATCGCGATGTTGGAAGGCGTGCCGCCGAACATGTCGGTCAAGATCAGGACGCCTCTTCCCTGATCGGCCTGGCGCAAGGCCCCCTTGATGGCGGCCTTGGACTCTTCCATCTCGTCGTGCCAGCCGATGCTCACCGGAACCAGGTGCTCGAACTCGCTGTCCAGGATGATCTCGGCGATGGTGATCAGCTCTTGAGCCAGTTGCCCGTGAGTAACCAGCAGCGCTCCGATCTTTTTGCTCTCTGCATTCATTTGCGCATGTCGCGGTGAAGGGTCTTGACGCGGCGTCCCTGCTCTTTCAGGCGCGCCGTCAACCTCTCAACGGCGTAAACCGAGCGGTGCTTGCCCCCGGTGCAGCCCAGCGCCACGGTCAGATAGCTCTTTCCTTCTCTTTCGTACTGCGGAATCAGATATGTTAGCAAATCCTCCAGCCGCTCTAGAATCTCGGCGCTGCCTTCGGCCTCGTCCAGGAAGCGTTGGATGGGCTCGTCGCGTCCAGTCAAATCGCGCAGTTCGGCCTCGAAGTAGGGATTGGGCAGAAAACGCAGGTCGAAGACCAAGTCGGCGTTGGAGGGAATGCCGAACTTGTAGCCGAAACTCAACAACATCAAACCCAATTCGTCTTCCCGCACGCGGTCGCGAAAGGCCTGGTGCATGAGGCGCCGCAGATCGTGGACGGAGTAATCGCTGGTATCGATGACCCGGTCGGCCGCTTCGCGGATGCCGGCCAAGCGCCGGCGTTCTTCCTCCAGTCCTTCCAACAGCAGCGACTCCCCGCTCAGCGGATGGCGGCGGCGGGTGACCGAGAAACGGCGCGCCAGGACTTCGTTGGAGGCGTCCAGGAAGATCAACTGAAAGGCGGTGTGCGATTGGCGGAGGCGACGGGCCAACTGCTCGAATTCGGAGGCCGGCTCCGGGGCCCGGACGTCGAGCACCACAGCCAGGCGCGAAATGGCCCCATGCGAGGCCTGGGCCATTTCCACCATTTGAGGCACCAGGGCCGCCGGAAGGTTGTCGACGCAGTAAAAACCCACGTCTTCCAGGGCCCGGGCCGCGGTATGCTTGCCCGATCCGCTCATGCCCGTCAGCAGCACCAATGAAGACAGTCCGCCGACGTCGGGCTGGGATTTAGCTGGAAGATTCATTACCCGGTTAAGCTTTGGCGGCGGCCCGCTTGCGGGCCCGCGATCCGGGAATGTCCATCTGGTCGCGGTATTTGGCCACGGTGCGCCGCGTGATCTGTACGCCCTCGTTGTTGAGCACCTTGGTGATCTGCTGGTCGGACATCGGTTTCTTGGGGTTTTCGTCCTCGATGATGTTTTTGATGCGCTCTTTCACCTGGATGATGGAAACGTTCTCCCCATCGGCGCTCTCCAGACCGACCGTGAAGAAGTTGCGCAGCTCGATCACGCCCTGAGGGGTATGGGCGTATTTGTTGGCCACCACCCGCGAAATGGTGGAGGAGTGGACTCCCAGTTCCTCGGCGACGTCCTTGATCAGCATCGGTTTGAGCGCCATCTTTCCCCTGTCCAGGAAGCCCTCCTGACGCGCCACGATGGCCCGGCAAACGCGGAAGATGGTCTGCTCGCGCTGATCGACGCTCTTGATCAACTCCAGCGCGGCCCGCACTTTTTCCTTGATGAACGACTTGGTCTCCTTGTTGGTCTTGGAGTCCTTGAGCATCTTGCGGTAGGCCCGGTTCAGGCTCAACCGGGGCATGCCGTCGTCGTTCATGTTGATCTGATACTCGCCGTTGACCCTGGAGATGTAGACGTCAGGCTGGATGTACTGGGGCTTTTGTGAACTGTATTTCTGGCCGGGACGGGGATCGAATCGGCGCAGGGTCTTCAGGGCTTCTTCCACCTCGTCCAGACAGCAGCCGATCTCCTCAGCGATCTCCTCGTGCTTCTTGGACTGGACCAATTCGAGATGTTCGCCGACCAGCCGGGCGGCCAGCGAGTCTTCCATGCCTGCGGCCCGCAATTGCAGCAGCAGGCACTCGGACAGGTCACGGGCTCCCACGCCCGTAGGATCCATCTCCTGCACGATCTCAAGGGCCTCTTCCACGTCCTCTTGGCTGACTTCCAAGACCTCGGCGACCTCAGCCAAGTCCACCATCAGGAAGCCGTCGGGATTGATGTTGCCGATGATGTACTCGGCAATCTCCTTCTCCTGCTCACTGATCTGGGTCAGATTGAGCTGCCAGTTGAGGTGGTCGATAAGGGAGGATTCGCCTGCCAGAAACAGTTCAAAGGAGGGACGGTCGTTGTCGGCCTCGTATTCCTTGCGGGCGGGGGTGCTGTTGAGGTATTCGCCAAAGAAGTACTCGTAGTCGAAGTCGTCGTTGTCGAGCGGATTCTCTTCGGCCTTCTCTTCTTTTTCGGCTTCTTGGGCCGCTTCCGGATTCTCTTCCCGCCCTTCTTCCAGCACGGGATTCTCGGTCAGCTCGGTCTGCAGCATCTCCGACAATTCCAGACGGCTGAGCTGCAACAGCTCGATTTTCTGCAGCAGCGAAGGCGTCATCGCCAGCTTCTGCTGCAAGCCGACGTTGAGCGATGGTCTGAGCTGTACCCGTCTAGCCATGCAAGAATTGTACCGTAAAGAGCAGACAGTCCAATGAGTCTTCGGCGGCTCCCCGGCCCCGAACCTCACAAACACTTGTAAGGAAATGCTTTTAACGGCTTCTAGTATAGTCGAAAGTGCTCGCCCAGGTAAACCTTGCGGACCTCAAGATCGGCTGAAAGGACGTCGGGGGTGCCGTCCCGGAAGATGCGCCCCTCTTTGATGATGTAGGCGCGGTCGGTGATCTTGAGAGTTTCACGGACGTTGTGATCGGTGATGAGGACTCCGATGTTCTTGGCCTTCAGTTTGACGATGATTTCCTGAATGTCGAGCACCGCCAGCGGATCAATGCCCGCGAAGGGTTCGTCGAGCAGGATGAAAGAGGGCCGGATGACCATCGAGCGGGCGATTTCAAGCCTCCTGCGCTCGCCTCCAGAGAGAGTGTAGGCAGGGGACTTGCGCAACTCGGCGATGCCCAGTTCGTCGAGCAGTTCGCTGACCAGTTGGTCGCGGGCGGCAGGCGCCAGTTCCAACGTCTCGGCGATGGCGTAAAGGTTGTCCTCCACCGAGAGGCGGCGAAAGACGCTGGGCTCCTGGGGCAGATAGCTGACGCCTTTGCGGGCCCGTTGATACATGGGCAGCGAAGTGACGTCCTCGCCGTTGAGCTTGACGACGCCTCTGCTGGGACGCGTTAACCCCACCATCATGTAGAAGGTCGTGGTCTTGCCCGCCCCGTTGGGTCCCAGCAAGCCTACGACCTCGCCTTTGCGCAGTCCCAAGCTGACGTTGTTGACCACCTTGCGTCCGCGGTAGGACTTGATCAGGTTCTCGGCCTCCAAGCGCGATTCGAACTTGCGGGGCTTCATGGCGTCCCCCTCAGTTCAAAGCTCTCGCTGTTGACCTTGAAGAGCAGTCGTGCGCCTTGCAGCTTGCGGGTCTTGCCGCTCTTGGGATCGGGCTGAAAGACCTGCACCGGCTGACCCGTCAAAACGCCCTCATCGGAGGCGGGATTGTAGACCAGCCTCTGGCCCAGCGCCCTGCGTCCGTCCGCCAGACGAATCTCCACCTCGTCCCAGGCGGTGATGCGCCGGACCGCGGCCGCTTGGCCCGATTCGTTGACTGAAGTCGTGACCGGACCGCCCGCGTCTTGCACCTCGGCCTCAAGCTGCACGATGTCCATATTGGGCGCTTCCACCTCCAGTTGATCGGACTTGAGGAACACCTCGCCTCTGTACTCGGCCCGCGAACCTGAAGGATCGAGCTGAAGGGCCTGAGAGCGGATTTCGTAACTCTGGCGTGAGGCCGGGTTGGTCTTGTCGGCCAGGGCGGCTTCATTCATGCGGAACCGGCTGTACACGTCGCCTTCCAGCCGCAGGTCCTGGCCGGCGGTGGAGAGCAGAATGCGCTTCCCCCGGAAGAGGCTGTCGGCTTGGCGCAGGCTGGGTGATTGGTCATAGACCACCGACTGCGAATCTTGGTCGAGCTTCATGCGCTGGGCCTCCAGAAGCCAAAACTCGGGCCCCGATTGCAGACGGGTGCGGACTTGGCGCAGAGCCGTCACGTTTCCGCTGGAACGGTCGATGACGAACTCTTGGGCCGTGGTGCGGATGGGCTGGGCGGGGGCTTCCCCCGGCTTCACCGGACGACGATAGACCAACTGGCGCCGCTTTTCCCCTCCCTCGACCCGGACTTGGTTGGTTAGGGGACGATAGACCGCCTCCTCCCCTTCAAGTTCAATGCCGGCCGAAGGATCCAGCAAGCTGAAGAGGCCGCTTTGGACGGCCCGCGCCAGCACGCCGCTCTCGTATTCCAGAGTCAGCTCGCGGCTGCTGGTCCGGCGTTCTTCCATTTCGACTTCAACTCCTTCTCCGGCCCAAGCTGAGAGGGGACGTCCCTCCCGGAAGCGGACGCGGATCTCAGGGGTCTGGATGCTGCTCTGCTTTTGACCCTCACGGCTGTCCAGGCGGCAGCCGCCCCAGGCTTGCATCTCTTCAAGGCGGCCTTGTTGCAGGCCGAATCTCAGACCTTCCTGGGCTGTAAGACGACGGAAGGTTCCCGAACGGTTCACTTCCAGGCGGGCAGGACCCGCGACGCGGGCTCGCCTCAACTGTTCATGCTCGTCCAGCTTCAGGTCGACGCGTGAACTGAAGAGCCGCTGAGTGGACTCCCGGTCTTCCGTTCCTTCCTGACGCAGCACGGCCACTTCGTCCTGCAAGATCAAAGACTCCATCTGACGCCCGTCGGAGGCGAAATGGAGCAGGAATAGCTGGGAAAGGGCCTCGCGGATGCGCAGAGGCTGGGAGGTGAAGCGGCTGTCGCCCCGCGCTTCCAGTTCCTTGAGCAGCCACACATCGGCACCCTGCCCCCGAGCCTGGGTGGGGCGTCCCACAATCAAATCGGCTTCCAGACGCTGCGTGCCGGCGGGACTCTCTTCCCGAAAGGCCGCCCGGACAGGAGCTGACTGCTCTCCCTGGGGGGCGGCTTTGACCTCCAGCCGCAGCAGACGTCCGGTGGCGGGATCGAAAGTTTTGTCGATGAGGTGGCCCGAGAAGGCTTGCTGAGCGCGCGGAGCGAAGCGGGCCGATCCCTGGCTGAGCAAGCGTTTGAGGCGGTCGGATTCATCCATCCAGACTTCGATCTGACGAGCCGTGAGCAGGGTCGGAACACGGCTGATTGTGGAGTTGCCCGTGAGCTTGACGTAGTGACGTCCCAGGTCGTAGACGGCTTGGGTTGAAGAAACGCTGATGGGAACCTGACTGGAGGGGACTTGCACACGGAAAGCTGAGATCTCGGCGACCTGCATCTGAATGCGGTAGAGCAGCCGCTGGCCCAGGCCGGCGGCCTCCCCCCGCCGGAAGGAGAACTGCTGGTCGATGAGGATGGTCTCCTCATCCAAGTCGGCCCGCACTTGCTGGGAATGGATCTGCGTGCCGTCCATGAGGCGGATCTCGACATCCTCGCTGAACTCCACTTTGGACTCGCCCATGCGGTAGAGGGCCCGGCGTCCGCGGATGGTGTCGGAGACTTGGCCGTCAGGCGTATGCAGCTCCAGCAGGACGTCGTCCAACTCGTGGCGTCCGTCGTTGCGCTGAGTGCTTTTTTCGGCTTCCACCCGGAAGACGGTGCGTCCCTCTTCTTTTTCGGAGTACTCAAAGCGGGTGCTTTGGCTCTCGACGTCGGGCTCAAGAAGCGGCTGCTCCACGGGCTCAGGCGCGTCCGCTTGTCTTGAAGTCAGGCTGATGATGATGGCGGCCAAGGCGGCCAGAAAGACAACCGCCAGTCCCAGCCGCATCCAACGTGTGGTTTGCATGGGCCCTGCTCATGGTAACAAATCGCCTGTCGCGCCGGGTGCCTCAATTCGCCCCCGGCTGGCGGTCTCAGGGGCCAGGCTGGCTGCCCGGGACTGAGATTTCGCCAAGGATGAGGTCCGGCCTCAACCTTTGCCTCGTCGCCCACCTTGGGAGTTGGGCCTTGGGAGTTGGTCATTGGCCCCGCAGGGCCCCTAGATCTGCATGTCGCGAATGGTCAGTTGCAGGCTTTCCAAGCCTTGGTAGAACTGGTTTCTCAGCGTAAAGGCCAAGTCAACGGGCCGTCCCCGGGAAAGCTCTTGAGCCGCTTGGGCGTTCTTCCACCAGATGGCGTCCACCCGCGACCCATTGCATTGCACCTGAAACTTGAGATGGCGCTCTTTGATCAGCCAGGGGCCGGCGGCCAGCGCAATGCCCCGGGCGGCGAAAACCGGCGTGGGATTGCCTGCTCCGTAGGGCGCCATGCGTTGGATTTGGCGGAAGAGTCCCAGGCTGACCGCTTCGGTGCGCAGTTCGCCGGCGATTTTCAAGCGCGGGATCAAGTCCTGGGGGCTGAGCCGCTGGTCGGCATAGGCATTAAGGCTGTCGGAGAGTTCGCCCAGGCGCGGATCGTCGAGGCCGTCCAGTTCAAGAGTGCAACCCACCGCCATGCGGTGTCCGCCATGCCGCTGGAAGAAAGAGGCATGCCGGTCCAGGGATTGGACCAGGTTGAAAGGCGAAATGCTGCGTCCCGACCCCTGGGTGTTGTCGGAGCCGACCGAGAGCACCAGCACGGGACGGTGGAAGCGGTCCACCAGGCGCGAGGCCACGATGCCGATGACGCCCCGGTGCCAGTTTTCCCCCGCCACCACCAGGAAGCGCTTGTCGAAGTCCTGAGGACGGTCGGCGATCTGTTCCTCGATCTCCTCCAGGATGCCCTCTTCCTGGCGGCGCCGGTCGTCGTTCTTGCGGTTCATCTCCTCCACCACGCGGCGGGCCGCCTCATGATCGTCGAGGGCGAAGAGTTCGACGACTTCGCGTCCGCCGCCCATGCGGGTGACGGCGTTGATGCGGGGAGCGATGCGGAAGCCTACGTCTTCGAGTCCTACCGGGCCTTCCACCCCGGCTCCCAGCAGCAGTTGGCGCAGACCGGGATTGGCGGGACGTTCCAGACCGTCCAGTCCGAACTTGACGATGATGCGGTTCTCGTCCACCAGGGGGACGATGTCGGCCACCGTGCCGATGGCCACCAGCTTGAGGAAGTGGTGGAGGATCTTCTCCCGTCCGGCACGCTGGAAGAGGGCCTGCACCACCTTGAAGACCACGCCCACAGCCGCCAGTTCCTTGCAGGGATAGGGGCAGTCGGAGCGCTTGGGATTAAGGATGGCGTAGGCTTCGGGCAGGGTCTCGTCGGGCGTGTGGTGATCGGTCACGATGACGTCGGCTCCCGCCTCGCGTCCTGCCTGGCAGGCCTCGAAGGCGCGGATGCCCGCGTCCACGCTGATGATCAGGGTGTAGCCCTTGAGGGCATACTCGCGCATCACTTCAGGCTGTAACCCGTAACCATCTTTCAATCTTGCAGGAATGTGAAAGTCGACTTGGCCCCCCAGCATCTCCAGCGCGCGCCTGAGAACGACGGTTGAAGTGATCCCGTCCACGTCGTAATCGCCGTAGATGAGGATCTTCTCGTTCTCCCGTACCGCTTGTTCGATGCGCTCGACCGCCTTGCCCATGTCCTGCATGAGGAAAGGGTCATGCAGATCCTCAAGCCGCGGATTCAAGAAGGCCGCCGCCCGGTCCGGATCACCGAATCCCCTCTGCACCAGCAGTCGAGCCAACAAAGGATCGATGTCCATCTCCCCCGCCAAGCGGCTCACTTCGGCTTCGTTCGTCTCAATGGTCTCCCAGCGATACTTCACACACAGAGTCTACCAGCCGCACCTGATAGTGTTGAGTCTGGGTCTGGCTTCCGAAGGGTCCGGGGATCACGTATACTGGCGGCGTAGTTGTGACCGGGTCCCCGACGGATGTCCTCAGCCGGAGGCAGGGCCCCCTAGAAAGGACGAGGCCGCCTGTGCAGAAATTCGACGAATTTGACTCCTTCACCAGCCGCCACATCGGACCCCGCCCCAGTGAGATCGAAGAGATGCTTGAGGCCGTCGGGGCTGATTCGCTGGACGCTTTAATCGACGAGACGATCCCCCGCGCCATCCGCTTGGAGCGGCCCCTGGATCTGCATCCGCCGCTGACCGAAACAGAAGTGCTGGAGCGGGCCCGTGAACTGGCTTCTCAGAACCAGGTCTGGCGTTCCCTGATCGGACAAGGGTACTCGGGCACGATTACCCCTCCCGTGATCCAGCGCAATATTCTGGAAAATCCGGGCTGGTACACCCAATACACGCCTTATCAGGCTGAAATCGCCCAGGGTCGCCTGGAGGCCCTTCTCAATTTCCAGACCGCCGTCAGCGACCTGACCGGACTGCCGGTGGCCAACGCTTCCCTTCTCGACGAGGCCACCGCCGCGGCTGAAGCCATGAGCATGTGCTACAGCCTCAAGAGCCGCCGCCAAGGCGAACGCTTCTTCGTCTCCCAACGCTGCCATCAGCAGACTATCGACGTCGTACGGACCCGCGCCGAGGCCGTGGGCATCGAAGTAGAAGTGGGCGATCACGAGACCGTGGCGCTCGACGACAACTACTTCGCCGTACTGGTGCAGTACCCCGCCAGCGACGGAGAGGTGGTCGACTACCGCGGGCTGGTCGAGCGCGCTCATGAGGCCGGAGCCCTGGTGGTGGCGGCCTGTGACCTGCTCAGCCTGCTGCTGCTGGAGAGTCCCGGCGCCTGGGGTGCCGACGTGGCCGTGGGCAACTCGCAGCGCTTCGGCGTCCCCATGGGCTTCGGAGGTCCCCACGCCGCCTTCTTCGCCACCAAAGAAGACTACCAACGGCGCATTCCAGGACGCATCGTAGGCGTTTCCCTGGACGCCGACGGCAATCCGGCCCTGCGTCTGGCCTTGCAGACCCGCGAGCAACACATCCGCCGCGACAAGGCCACCTCCAACATCTGCACGGCCCAGGTCTTGCTGGCCGTGATGGCAGGCATGTACGCCGTCTATCATGGACCCGAGGGCCTCTACCGTATTGCTGAGCGCGTTCACCGCTACACCTGCATCCTGGCCGAGGAACTCGACAAGCGGGGACTGCGTCCGCGATACCAGATATTCTTCGACACCCTGCGTTTCGACCTGGGGGCTGATCAGCGCGAGGCGGTCCTGCTGAGAGCCCGCGAGGCCAAGATCAACCTGCGCCTCTACGAGGACGGGCTGGGAGTGAGCCTGGACGAGGTCAGCACCACCGAAGAAGTGGCCCAACTGGTCGAGATTTTCACCGGAGAGACGCTCGAGGACCTCGACTCGCGGGCCGCCGACAGCAGCGTCCCCCAGCAGCACCGGCGCAGCGGCGACTACCTGACCCACGCCGTCTTTCACGACTACCGCTCGGAGACCGAACTGCTGCGCTACATGACCCGCCTGCAGAACAAGGATCTGTCGCTGACCCACTCCATGATTCCGCTGGGATCCTGCACCATGAAGCTCAACGGAACGGCCGAGATGATGCCCATCACTTGGCCCGAGTTCGCCAGCTTGCATCCCTTCGCCCCGCTGGAACAAGCCCAAGGTTATCGCCAACTGATCGGCGAACTCGACGAACTGCTCTGCGAGGCCACCGGATTCAGCGCTTTTTCCATGCAGCCCAATGCCGGGTCGCAAGGCGAGTACTCAGGACTGCTGGTCATCCGCGCCTACCACCGCTCACGAGGCGAGGGTGACCGCGACGTGTGCCTCATTCCCACTTCGGCCCACGGCACCAATCCGGCCTCGGCCGTGATGGCAGGACTCAAGGTGGTGGCCGTGCGCTGTGACGACGACGGCAACATCGATCCCGAGGACCTTCGCGCCAAAGTCGACAAGCATGGCCAACGGCTGGCGGCCATGATGATCACCTACCCCTCCACCCACGGGGTCTTCGAGGAAGCCATCCGCGAGCTGATCGAGATCGTCCACCAGGCGGGAGGGCAAGTCTACATGGACGGCGCCAATCTCAACGCCCAACTGGGACTCACGCGGCCGGCCGATTTCGGCGCCGACGTGTGCCATCTCAACCTCCACAAGACCTTCTGCATCCCTCACGGAGGCGGAGGTCCGGGCGTCGGTCCCATCGGAGTACGCGACCACCTCAAGCCCTTCCTGCCGGGACATCGACACGCTCCCGTGGGAGGCGACCAGGCCATCGGACCTGTCGCCGCCGCTCCTTGGGGATCGGCTGGCATCCTGCCCATTTCCTGGGCCTATATCAAGCTGATGGGAACAAAAGGGATGTCCGAGGCCACCAAGGTGGCGATCCTCAATGCGAACTATATCGCCAAGCGGCTGGAAGGCCACTTCGACGTTCTCTACAAGGGCCGCAACGGACGTGTGGCCCACGAGTGCATCCTCGACTTGCGCCGCTTCAAGCGCAACGTGGGCATCGATGTCAACGACATCGCCAAACGCCTGATGGACTACGGCTTCCATGCCCCCACGGTGGCTTGGCCGGTGATCGAAACGGTCATGGTGGAGCCCACTGAAAGCGAATCCAAGGCCGAGTTGGACCGCTTCTGCGACGCCATGATCGCCATCCGCGGCGAGATCGCCGAGGTGGAGCGGGGCGCCGACCCCGAATCCTCGCCGCTCAAGAACGCCCCCCACACGGCCGCCATGCTGTGCCAGGAGTCGTGGGAGCACCCCTACACGCGCCAGCGGGCCGCCTACCCGGCCCCCTGGCTGGTCGACAACAAGTTCTGGCCCCCCGTCCGCCGCATCGACAACGTCTACGGCGACCGCCACCTCCACTGCACCTGTCCCACCGTGGAGGAACTGGTGGAAGCCTGAAACCGCCCCGAAAAAGTTGTCTTGCATCTATTGTGAGTTGGAGATGACGGCGGGGCCCTCCGGGGACATCAGCACGATTCCTCTCATTCGGGCCTTGTCACATGGTCTTCCCTGCGACCTGTCTTGTGCCAGCCCGACCGGCGCAACCTCTAATATCTCAACCCGAGCTTCGTGCATTGTTGCAGGAAGAAGTCTCTTGTCCAATGGTCGAGCGAGGGGAGTTCGTGGGGTTTGAGGAAGCGTTCCACGTCGCGGCGGGCTTGCTCCCAGTCGACTTGGCGGATGATCCGCATGAGCTGATCGACACACCAGGCATCGCCAGTCTTGGGCGATTGACCTTTCCAGGGACCGAGCTGATCGAGGGCGGCGGAGAGCAGATCATGGTTGATCGGAGTCTTGCGGGCCGTGAACCAGATGAAATCATACCAGTCGCGTCCCTTGAGATACTCGCGGCACAGGAGGGCGTGGAGCTTGCCTGCGAAGAGGCTCGGAAGGTCAAAGATCCGAACCGCTGAGGGAAAAGGAAAATCCAGAACCGGCATTTCGTAGGAGGCGCCAGAGGGCGGGTTGGCGTCCACTTCAAGTCTAATGCGGAGCTTGCCCATGGGACCGCGGCCGGGTCGGTACTTGAGGTCCAGAAGTTCGGTGACCGCGTCGTCTTTAACGAAGGCCTGCCGGACTGGGGTTCCCTTCTTGGAGCGGTCGTCAATCTCAGGCTGAAAGCCGTAGACCAACAGCTCCTTGACGAGATGGTCCAGGTAGGGACCCATCTGGAAGTCGGCATCCGGGGTGTCCAAGGCGAAATCGAGATCTTCGGAAAAGCGGTTCAGGCTGTGGAAGATGCGCAGGCAGGTCCCGCCCTGGAAGGCCGCCCGGTCGAAGAGATCGGTGCGGCCCAGGCCGGCCAGCATGATCTCTTGTGTGATCTCGCGGAGGGCCTGCTCTTCCTCCAGGGTCGACTTGCATTGGTAGGAATCAAGCCGCTCTTGGATGATCTGAACGCTCACAGATTGAGGTCCCTTCTAAGTCCGTCTAGGAAGCGGGAAACGCGTCCGGGCTTGTAGGCCGATTGGACTTCATCGAATAAATCCCCCGTCAACGTCTTGAGGTCTGCCTCATCGACTCTTAGGCTCTCGATCACGGGACGGGCGGATTGCCAGTCGCGGCGTTGGACGTAAACGAGGTCTGCCAACGCCTTGAGCGCGGTCGCCAGGAGAAAAGCACCGTTTTCACCAGCTGACGTCCGCCGCACTCCCGCCAGGAACCGGCGTTGCGGGACTCGGGTAAAGGTGAAGAGGCCCAGGGGAGTCTCGAAGCTGCATGAACGTTTGGAGGTCACGCTTGCGATGATCCGGACTCCTTCGGGAATCCAGCCATGGTAGGAGAGAGCAGTCTCCAGGCTGACATAGCTGGGTCCATGAAGCTGTTGAGCGACCGCCAAGGGCTCGATCCGATGACGCAGATAACGGTCCGACAGGCAATAAAGCCCCTTCTTAAGACGCAGAAGCTCTCCCTCACCCACGGCCCTTTTAAGCAGCCCGTCCAACCGAGGCCCCCGGCTGCGAGCCCAAAGCGCCGCCTGTCCCCTGGTAAAAACGCCTCTCTCAGCCCCCATGAGAGCCATTTCAGTTACAGTCTGCATATGCTCCATACTGTCATAAAATGACAGTTCGATGCAAGAATGTGCGTACGCAGGCACGGGCACTTCCTTGTCGATTGGCACCGTCCCACCGTGTGGCGGTGACGGAGATCAGCAGGCTCGGGCCGACGTTCGCAACCCGAGGCGATCCAGCCTTCCCGATTGTCATTTGGCCTAGATAGGTTGGGGGATTTGGCGCAGAAAGCGAGAGACGGGGGGCAGGAATGCTGGATTTGGGCGGGGAGTGGGAGTGGCATGGGGCTTGCTCGCTAGCAGGGTGCGCAACAGAGAACAGGGAAAGGGTGGAAGCTCCATGACACAAGTGACATCGCCGGCCATTCTCAAGCGGCAGATCGAACAGACGCCCGATTACAATCTCCAAAAGCTGGCGCGAGCCATTTTGGCTCAAGCCTTTTCAGACGCTCTCTCGCCCAGCAAGAGGAATCGAGACGAAGTGCGGGCGGACGCGCTGGAGTGGTTCTTCGCCACCGACGACTGCGCAGGCAGCTTTGACTGGATCTGCGCCATCTTGGGCCTCGATCCGGGGCCCATGCGGACGTGGCTGCAAAAACGCAACGCTCTGGAGCGGGACCGCCGATTAGCTCGAAAAATTCGTTCTTCGCTGTGCCGGGGAGCCGGATAGATCTTCTGTCTCAAGCGCCAGAGAGGCGCTGTCGCCACTCATCCAATGTCTCCTGGATGGTTTGGTTCAATGCTTTGGCGGGCCGCCAGTCGGTGGCCCGCCTCAGTTTTTGGGGGCTGCCGACCAACACCGACGGATCGGCTGAAGACTGCCGCTCCCGCCTGCTCTCCACCCTTACGGGACGTCCGATGTTCTCCAGCACCATGTTGAGAAGGTCTTTGATGGCGGTTCCCTTCCCCGAGGCCACGTTGTAGATTTCGCCAGGTTGCCCCTCCTCCACCAACAACCGATAAGCCCTGACCACGTCGCGCACGTCGAGGAAGTCGCGGACGGCTTCCAAGTTGCCGACCTTCATCGAGGCCTCCTCGGAAGCATCGAGCCGTTCCAGGGCGGCTGCTTGAGAGCAAAACTGGGCTACCACGTATTGGACGCTCTGGCGGGGTCCGGCGTGGTTAAACGAGCGGGCAACCACGACGGGCAGGCCGTAGCTCTCCGCATATTGCAGGGCGATGATTTCGGCGGCCCGCTTGGAGGCCGCGTAGGGGCTGCACGGATGCAAGGGGCTGTCCTCAGCCAGCCCTCCTTCGATGTTGGCAGGACGGTAGACGTGCCCCGTGCTCACGATCAGAGTGCTGGCTTTGGGAGCTTCGCGGCGGACAGCTTCCAGAAGCGTGGCGGTGCCGAGGGCGTTAGTCCGGTAATGACGCAGGGGTGCCTCCAGCGACTGAGAGGGATTGGAGGCAGCGGCCAAGTGAAAGACGGCCTTGGGACGCGCTTCCCGGAGGTGGTCCTGCAAGCTCTGGATGTCCAGTACATCACCGGAGGTCAGCTCGTCGTCGATCGGCCGGGTCCGCGAGGACAAACCGAAGACTCTCCACCCGTCGGCCTGGAGCGCCTTAACGAGATAGCGTCCCGCGAAACCTCCTGCACCGGTTACGAATGCTCTCACGACTCACTCCCAAGCAACGCTATTCCACTCTTACCATGTTTTTTTGTAATCGCCATAACCCAGGGTGGCGCTCAGCCTGCGGCTTCGCTCTACCCTGGGCTGGCCTATGGCTCGCCTTCAGCGAGCCCCGACTTGGCCTTGGACGATCGCTGGACTCGGCGAATCGCTTGCCCGGACTGGACCCTACAGGCGGTCGCCGGCTTCTTGGCGGCGGGAGACGAGTTCGAGGTCGGCGTCGACCATCATCTTGATGAGCTGCTCGAAACTGGTTGCCGGTTCCCAGCCCAGTTCCGAGCGGGCCAGCGAGGGATCGGCGATGAGATGGTCCACTTCGGCCGGCCGCAGCAGGGAGGGGTCAAGTTCGACATGCTCGCTCCAGTCCAAGCCCGCATGTCCGAAGGCGATCTCCACCAAATGGCGGACGGTGTTCGCTTGACCCGTTCCCACCACGTAATCATTGGGAGCGTCCTGCTGCAGCATGCGCCACATGGCGTCGACATAGTCTCCTGCGTAGCCCCAGTCGCGGGCCGCATCCAGGTTCCCCAAGGAGAGCTTGTCGGCCAAGCCCAGCTTGATCTTGGCCACGCCGTAGGTCACTTTGCGGGTCACGAACTCCTTGCCCCGGCGGGGCGATTCGTGATTGAAGAGGATGCCCGAACAAGCGAACAGATCGTAGCTCTCGCGGTAGTTGACGGTGATGAAGTGCCCATAGACCTTGGCCACGCCGTAAGGGCTGCGGGGATAAAAGGGCGTCTGCTCGTTCTGAGGCGTCTGACGCACCTTGCCGAACATCTCCGAACTCGATGCCTGATAGAAGCGGATCTTGGGGTTGACCAGGCGGATCGCCTCCAGCATGCGTGTCACGCCCAGAGCAGTGAACTCCCCTGTCAGCACCGGCTGCTGCCAGGAAGTGGGAACAAAGCTCTGAGCGGCCAGATTGTAGACTTCGTCAGGCTTGACCTCTTCCAAAAGTTCGATGATGGATAGCTGGTCGAGCAAATCGGCCTGATGCAGCTCGATCTGATCGCGGATGTGGTCGATGCGCTGGAAGTTCTCGGTCGAGGATCGCCGCACCATTCCCACGACGCGGTAGTCTTCTTGCAGCAACAGCTCAGCCAAATAGGAGCCGTCCTGGCCCGTGATTCCAGTAATCAGTGCAGTCTTCATGGTCGAGGTCTCTCATGCCCCTTTTGTTGTCGCCCGCAATACTGAAGCGGCCAAGACCGACAGAACTGCGTAAGCCGGATTCGGTAGCGATCAGTTGTTGCTGTCCAGTCGACGGGCGAGTTCGCGGGCCAACTGGCTCCTGGCTACGGCGCTGCCTTGTTCGATGTCGACCTCCCAAATCAACTGCTGCACATTTCCCTCTGAATCAGCCGCCAGCAAGGAGATGTAAAAGCGGGGAGGATTGTTCTGCACCGGCTTCCATTCCTGGAAGGTCCATCCCTCAACTTCGCCTTCAACCACCTTGCGGGCGGCTTCGGACTCTTGGAGCAGCAGGTCATAGGCACCCTGGGCGCCTGCGGTCTTGGTCGGAGCCGCTTCTTCAACGGCCGCCTGAGGTTGCTGGCTGTCTTCGGGAAAGGTGTTGAGGAAGAGAATTTTCTTTTCCCCCTCGCCGGCCTCTTCGGCTTGGTTGCTCCCCGAGCGGAAGACCACGGTGGGCATGTCAGCCTCGCTTCGGGCCACCTCATCGCGCACCGGTGGCGGCAGGCGGAGAATGCGGTCCTCGCCCAGTCCGCGCACCTGGTTGACGGCACCTCCGATTTGAGCGGCCACTTGCCGGCGGGGCTGGGAGAAAGTGAGCAGATACATGACGCTGCCCAGCACCAGCAAGAGGACGGCCAGAGTCAGCAACTTCTTCCACATC
>DATIPO010000298.1:0-27002 GCA_035471925.1 Acidobacteriota bacterium | reverse complement strand
CGAAGACCAGCAGGGCGGCCAAGGTGATCAGAAACATCTGGATCAGCCCCACCACGGCGAAGGGCAGGGTCTTGCCCAACATCAGTTCGAGGCGGGTGATGGGAGTGACCATGAGCTGTTCCATGGTTCCGATTTCCTTCTCGCGTACCACCGCCATCGAAGTCAGCAGAATAGTGATCAGGCCCAGGATGTTGACGATCACTCCAGGCACGAAGTAGTCCTGGCTGCGCAGGTCGGCGTTGAACCAGATGCGGCTTCGCAACTCGACCGGTCTGGCAGAGGACGCGCCGGCGGGCCGGAGGCGGGCCCCCAGTTGTTCCAGGGTGCGGGTCAGGTAGCCTGAAACGATGGCGGCGGTGTTGGAGTCGGAGCCGTCCACCAGCACTTGGACCGCTGCCGGGCGTCCGGCCGCCAAATCGGCGCCGAAGCCGGGCAGTACGTGGACGGCCGCCAGCACCTGCCCGCGTTGCAGAAGGCTCCCCGCTTGGCCTGCGTCTCGAGGATGGTGGGTGATGCGGAAACTTTGAGAGCCCTCGAAGGCGCTGGCTAATTGGCGCGATTGGGCGCTGCCGTCCTCGTCCACGAAGGCCAGTTGCGTAACCTCCACGTCCAGATTGACCGCGTAGCCGAAGATGATGAGCTGGATGAGCGGAGGCCCGATCAACATGGCCCGCATCTTGGCGTCGCGGAAAGTGACCAGGATCTCCTTCAAGACAATGTGGCGGATACGTCCCCAGTTCATGTCACCGCCTTTCGCGAGAGGGCGCGGGTGGCGATCAGGAAGACGGCAGCGCCGAAGATGGCCAAAAGGCCGAACTCCCAGGCCAGCAACTCAAGTCCCGAGGCCTTGAGGTAGATTCCCTGGAGAATGGAGATCAGATAGCGAGCCGGAACTAAGTAAGTCACGGCCTGTATCGGCCGGGGCATGTTCTCGATGGCGAAAACGAACCCTGAGAGCAGGAAAGCCGGCAAGAACGAACTCAGCATGCCCAGTTGATAGGCCAGGAGTTGGGAGTCGGCCGCCGCCGAGATGAGGATGCCCCAGCACAAGGCGCCGAAGAGAAAGAGGGCGCAAGCGGCGGCCAGCAACAGCAGGCTTCCCCGCAGCGGCACCTGGAAGACGGTCACGCCCACCACCACGGCAATCAGGGCGTCAACGATCCCCAGGCCGAAATAGGCGGCCATCTTGCCCAGGATGATTTCGGCGGGACGCACGGGCGTGGAGAGAAGCTGTTCAAGGGTACCGCTTTCCTGCTCGCGGGCGATGGTCAGCGAGGTCAGCAAGGCGGCGATCAGCATCAGGATGACTCCCACCAATCCCGGCACGACATAGTTTTTCGACTCCAGCTCGGGGTTGAACCAGATGCGCAGATCCACTTCCAAGGGAACTTCCGAGGGCCAGTTCCCAACTTTCAATGGGGGGCGGGGCAGGTCGATCCGCCGGGAGAATTGGTTGATCACGTTTTCGGCATAGCCTAGGCCGATGGAGGCGGTGTTGGAATCGGAGCCGTCGAGGAGAAACTGCACGGCGGGGCGCTGGCCGCGCTTCAAGTCGCGCTGGAAGCCGGGCGGGACCGCCAGTCCGCCCAGAGCCCGCTCCTGGTCGATGAAGTCTTCCAGCACCGAATAGTCGTCGGCCTCTCCTAGAATATCGAAGTAGCGCGAGCCTTCGAAGAGCGAAATGAGCTCCCTTGAAGCGGGCGTGCGGTCTTGATCGAGCACCAGGATGGGGAGGCGGTCCACATCCAGGGTCAAGGCCCATCCGAAGAGCAGCAGCATGAGCGCCGGCAGGGCCAGGGCCATCATCAGGCTGCGTTTGTCGCGCAAGATGTGCCAGGCCTCTTTGCGGGCCATGGCCCGGACACGACGCCAGCGGAAGCGGCCGGTGCTCATGAGGGATTCTCCTCGCTGCGCCGCTCAACCTCGCGCTCGATCAGTTGCACGAAGACGTCCTCGATGCTGACCGGTTGGGAGCCGGCATGATGGGACTTCAGTCCCTGGGGTGAGTCGAGGGCGATGATGCGTCCGGCGTGCATGAGGGCCAGGCGGCCGCAGTATTCTGCTTCGTCCATGTAGTGGGTGGTGACGAAGATGGTGTGTCCTTGGCGGGAGAGGGCTTCGATGAGCTTCCAAAACTGGCGGCGGGCGATGGGATCGACTCCTGAAGTGGGTTCGTCCAGGAAGAGGACCGGCGGATCATGCAGGATGGCGCACCCCAGTGCCAGGCGTTGCTTCCAACCGCCGGGCAATTTGGCGGTGAGTTCGTGGCGCCGATCCTCCAGTCCCAGGCGGCGGGTGATCTCTCTGCGCCGCTCGCGTCCCTCTCGGCCGCGCAGCCCGTAAACGCCTCCGAAGAAGCGCAGGTTCTCGGCCACCGTCAGTTCATCGTAAAGGGAGAATCTCTGCGACATGTAGCCGATGCTCTGCTTGATCTGCTCGGCTTGGCTGTAGACGTCGTAGCCTTCCACGCTGGCCTCTCCCGAGGTGGGGTGCAGGAGTCCGCAGAGCATGCGGATGATGGTGGTCTTGCCGGCGCCGTTGGATCCCAAGAATCCGAAGATCTCGCCGGGTTCAACGCTGAAAGTGACTTGGTCGACGGCCGTAAAAGCGCCGAACCTGCGGGTCAGGTTGCGGACTCGCACCCCGCTGCTCATGAGTCCTCCCCGGCCTGCTTGAGATCTGGGCGCTCGGGTTTGGGCTCCTGCGACCCTTGGGCTCCTTGTTGAGAATGCGCCGTGTTCTGATCGCTCCCATCCTCGACTTGGGCGTCCTGCTGACGGACGAGTGCGATGAAGGTGTCCTCCATGGAGGGCAGCTCTTGGTCCTCGGGTGATGCCAGCGAGCGGCGCAGCCGGTCGGGCCGGTCGCAGGCCACCAGACGTCCCTTGTACATGAGTCCCACGCGGTCGCAGCGCTCGGCCTCGTCGAGGTAGGCGGTGGCCATCAGGACCGTGATGTTTTGGCCAGTCAACTCGCTGAGGATCCTCCAGAACTCGCGTCGCGACACCGGATCGACGCCGTTGGTAGGCTCGTCCAGGAGCAGCACTCTGGGCTCATGCAGCAGGGCGCAGGTGAGGCCCAGCTTTTGCTTCATGCCTCCTGACAGCTTGCCGGCCGGACGGGACAGGAATTCCTGCAGCCGTGTCATTTCCAGAAGCCGCCGTCCTCTTTCGCTCCAGGCTTTCTCCTCAAGTTCGAAGAGGTCGGCGTAGAAGCGCATGTTCTCCTCCACGCTCAGATCGAAGTAAAGTCCGAAGCGCTGAGGCATATAGCCGATGCTGTCTTTAAGGGCCGGTCCCGCCCGTCGGCCGGCTTCGATGGGGTGGCCGTCCACCCGGGCCCAGCCGTCGTCCGGCGCCAGCAGTCCGCTGAGCATGCGGAAGGTGGTGGTCTTTCCCGCTCCGTCGGGTCCCACCAGCCCGAAGATCTCGCCCCTGTCCACCCGCAGATCGAGTCCGGCCACGGCTTCAAGGGACTCGAAGCGCTTGCGCAGTCCCCGGCACAGCACAGTGGCATCGTCCTCGCCGCCTCGTGAGTTGCTTGCATCTCTGTCCCGCCGGCCGTCCTTCGAGTCGTCACGGTGCTCCGTCGCCTCGAGGTTCGAAGAAGCTTGTACCGGCGGACCTGAGTCATCGCTGTAGTGGAAACGGCTCTTCCGATTCATCCTGACGCCTCTCCTTCATTTTCTTGGCTGGCTGGCTGCAAAGGAATCTCGGCGTCGCAGGGCATATTGAGCTTGAGTTCTCCCCGGGGATTCTCCAGGCTGATCTTGATGCGGTAGACGAGCCGCGAGCGCTGCTCGGGGGTCAGGACCTGGCGGGGCGTAAACTCGGCTTCGGAGGAGATGAACGTGATCTCCCCTTCGTAAACCTTGTCGGGATAGGAGTCGGTTGTCACGTTGACCTTGGCGCCCAATTCGACGCGCCCCAGCAGGCCTTCTGGGACGTAGCCGCGCATCCATGGACGGTCCTGATCGCCCAGCGTGAGCAGAGGGGTCCCGGCGGCCACCACCTCGCCGGCCTCACTGCTCTTGAGCAGCACCACGCCGTCGATCGGCGAATAAGCCCGGGTATCTTCAAGCTGCGTGTCGATCTGCCCGACTCGTGCTTGGGCCCGCTCGATTTCAGCTTGAGCCGTTTTGATGGCCCGTGAAAGGCGCTCGACTTCGAGCCGTCCGGCGCGGGCCAGCTTTTGTTGGGCTTGGGCTTGGCGGAGGCGGGAACGAGCCGTTTCGATGTCTTCCCGGCGGGGGCCTTCACGCAGCAGATCGAGTCGTTGGGAGGCCTGCTCGACTTCGGCTTGGGCGGTCTCAACAGCCGTCTGCAATTGGTCGAACTGCTGGGCCGAGATGTCTTCGTGCTCAACCAGCGGCTGAGCTCTCTGGAGGTCGCTGCGGGCCTTGTCCAAGCGCGAACGGGTCCGCCGCAAAGCCGCCTCGGCCTCTTCGATTTCTTGAGGACGCGAGCCTGCCAGCAGTTCGTCCAGGACGGCCTTCTGGGCCTGCCAAGCCGATTGGCGCTCCTCGATATTGCCGGCCAGGCTCTCCTGCTGAAAAGTCCGCTGGGCCCTCAACTCCTCGACGCGGGCTGAAGCCGCTTTGACAGCGGCCTGGGCTTCTTGCCGCCGCTGCTGCAATTCGTCGGCGTCCAAGCGGGCCAGCAGGTCGCCCTGGGTGACCCGGTCGCCTTCCCTCACGCTGATCTCCTCAATGCGTCCGGGCATTTTGAAGGCGACCTGGACTTCGGTCATTTCGATGGTGCCGGTTAGGCTGATGCGGTCGCCATCCTGTCCCCCGCAAGCCGCCGCGGCCAAGCCGAGCAGCAGCACTGTGATTCGTTTATTCATGACGCGGTTCCTCTTCTCCTCCGGCCACCCCCAGATCCCGCAGGATGGTGCCGGTGGCGGCTTGCAGATCGACTTGGGCCGATCCGTACTCAAAGAGCGCCGAATTGAGGTTTTCACGGGCCCTTTCCAGGTTGGTTTGGGCCTGGGTGACTTCCAGCGACCCGGTCACGCCGCTGCGGTAGCGTCGGCGGGCCCGCTCCAGTTCCTCTTGAGCCAGATTCAATCCCTGCTCGGCAACCTCCACCTGCTGGCCGGCCAGCAGGGCGCCTGTGACGGCTAAGCGGACTTCCAGCTCGATCTCGCGGCGCAGATCCTCAAGCAGGGCCTGACGGCGGCGCAGGGCGGCGCGCTCTTCGGCTTCCTCGGATCCGATGCGTCCGCCTTGAAAGATGGGGACCTCCAGGTGCAGTCCCGCAGTCCAGGTGGCCAACGAGTCGTTGGGATAGATTCCGCTCGCTCCGTAGTCGGCAAAGGCTTCCAGGACGGGGAGCCTGCGGGCCCAGGACGCCCTGACCCGTTTTCGGTCGCTGCGCACCTTTTCCTCCAAGGCCTTGAGGTCGGCCCGCGATTGGGCAGCCGCTTGGCGGGCCTGCTCGGCATCCATGAGCGGAGAGGGCTCGCTTTGCAGCGAATCGGTCAGTTCCATGGGCATCCCGATGTCGGCGCCGATAGCGCGCTGCAAGCGCAGGTAGGCGCGTCCCATGCGGTTCTGGGCGACCAGCAGGCGCTGTTGCTGATTGGAAAGCTGGACGGCTGCCCGGGTTTCCTCAATGCGGATGCCGGTGCCGGACTCCCGCCGGCGGCTGGCCGTGTCCAGCAAAGACCGGGCCAAGTCGACATCGGCTTGTGCCGCCTCGACGTCGGCTCGGGCACGCAGGGCGTCCAAGTAGAGACGGGAGACCTCGGCCGCCACCAAGTCGCGTACACGCTCCAGGTCCTGACGCGTGCCTTGCAGAGAAGCCTTGGCAGCCTGCAGCGACTTGATGGCACTCCAGTCGAATACCGTCTGCTCTACCCGCAAGCGGGCGTCGAAAGTGCTGAAGGGACCCACCAAGTCGGGCGGACGGAAGGTGCCGCCCTCGTCGCGCAATCCCAAGGCCTGCAGGTTGCGGGTCAGCCTGCTCTGGTCCAGAGCGGCTCTGAGGTGGGGCAGCAGGGCGGAACGGCTGCGGTCCGTGCGGGCCAGGGCGCCGTCTAACTCGGCGCGGGCGGCCTCGACTTGGAGGTTGCCGTGAGGCGAGAGGGCCATTTCGACCGCTTGGCGAAGGCTGAGGCGCAGGGCGTCGGCGGCCTCGGCGCGCACCAGCGCCAGCGGCGTCCCCATCGATGTGCCCTCAGCCCAGTTCGGCTGGGGCCAGGACGCCGCGAAGAGGATCAACGGAAGCAAGGTCAGTATTCGTTTCATTAGCCCGCTCCACCGGCCTTCTCCGTTCCTTGGCTGCCGTCGTTCGCGGCTTCGGGCCTGAGAATGCCGGTCAATAGAACCGTCACGATTCGGTCCAGAATCTGGGGTGCGGAAAGCGGCATTTCTGCCAGCGTGTTGGGATTGATGAGTCCCTGGATCATGGAGAGAAAAAGCTGCAGGACCAACTCGGGGCTGAAGCCTTCATGCAGCAGTCCTCGGCGGCGGCCCTCGTGGAAGAGCCGGCTGAAGTGATGTGTGAGGATGCGCTGTCTTTCCCGCGAGAGCTCTTCCCACACCTCGGGCGCCAGACCGCGCAGGTCCTGAAAAAAGCGCCGCGAAGGCTGGGGCAGAGCCGCGGCCAGCCGAGTCAGCACCGTCCGCAGCTTGGTGGGAAAATCGTTGTAGTCCTCTCGCGAGGCCTTCTCCAGCACCGCATCGATGTGGCGCGTCTGGCTGAGCATGACTTCGCGCAGCAAGGATCGCTTGGAATCGAAGTGCTGATAGAGCGTCCGCTTGCTCATGCCTAGCCGCCGGGCCACGTCATCCATGGTCACCGCCCGGATGCCGTCCCTGAAGAAAGCCTCTCCGGCCGCCCTGATGATTTTTTCCGGTGTTCCGTTTTGGTTCACGTCCGCCAAGAGTCCCTAGAAAACTACAAGCGTTTTTTAAGTTTCCACAAGACGAAGCTTAGCTGATCACAGACATCGTTGTCAAGCATTCCCCGCCGTTTGTCTTGGTAAGGCCCGTACCAGTACGTTTACGCGGGCCTGGGTCGCGACGCCTTGTCATCACGGCGCCTGCCGACCCTCGTGACGACAACCCGTGAGAAACGAGGGCTAGCCGGAACCCGAGGACGACTCGGGGTTGACTTGAAGGATGAGCTTGCCTTGGTTGGCGCCTTCGAAGAGGTCGTTGAGGACTTGGGGTGCCTTCTCAAGTCCCTGGCGGACGTCCAGGCGGTACTTGAGGCGGCCCGCAGTCAGCCAGGAGGCCAGGTCCTGAAAGGCCTGATCGCTGCGATCAAGGTAGTCCATGACGATGAATCCCTGCACCTTGAGGCGCTGGGTCAGGATGCGCACAAAGTTGTAGGGGCCGGGGACGGGTTCGGTGGCGTTATATTGGGAGATCAAACCGCACACGGGGATCCGGCCATAGCGGTTCATGCGCGCCAGCACGGCGTCGAGGATTTCTCCCCCCACGTTCTCGAAGTAGATGTCGATGCCGTCCGGACAGGTTTCCTTGAGCCGATCAGCGACATCTTGGGTCTTGTAGTTGATGGCTGCGTCGAAGCCCAGCTCTTCGGTGATCCAGCGGCATTTCTCGTCGCTGCCAGCAATGCCCACGGCGCGGCAGCCCTTGATTTTAGCGATTTGCCCGACCAGTGAGCCCACGGCTCCGGCTGCGGCTGACACCACCACGGTTTCCCCTTCCTGCGGCTCGGCCACGTCGAGCAATCCGAAGTAGGCCGTCAGGCCGATGTGGCCCAGCACGCCCAAGTAGGCTGTCAAGGGCACGGGCAGGACGGGCAGCTTGGTGAGTTGATCTGCGGGCAGAGTTGCGTAGTCCTGCCACCCAAGCATGCCCTGTACATGATCCCCCTCCTCAAAGTCAGGGTGGCGCGATACTTCCACTTGACCCAGGGCGATGCCGTCCATGACTTGATTGAGGTCCACCGGCTTGCGGTAGGAGGGGCCTTCGTTGGTCCACCCGCGGTTGGCGGGATCCATCGACAAATAGATGGTCCGTACCCGCACTTGGCCCTCCTGGAGCGGATCCAGGGCCGTTTCCTGCCACTTGAAGTCCGATTTCTGCAGCCGTCCCTCGGGACGCGAGACGAGCCGCCACTGCCGATTGGTCGCCATATCTTGATCCTTTCTCGCAGGCCTCCTGGTTGGAAGCTTTCCTCTCTTTCGCAAGTTTCATCCGCTTAGAACAGTACCACACCAACAAAGGCAAAAAAGAGGGTCGATTATAACTGATCGAGGACGCTTCCAACCTTCTGGATAGGGCCTTTGAGGCGTCTTCTGGGGTCGCTGAAAAGCCTTTTGGTGGAGAAATGCGGATCAAAGCGGCCTGGAATTGAACTGAAGGATTCGACAGGCTACAATACGGCGCGTGATCGTGAAGGCGCGGTCGCCCGGAAGACGGGAACGGTGATGACCTGCCAGGGGAGGCACAGGTCACCGCAGCAGATCCGAGCATCCCTCTCTTACCGTCCCGGTCAAGGCTCCGGTGTCGGTGCGGATTAGTCCGCCTTGTGGACCGGATTCAATTCTCCGACGAATTGGAAAGCAGACGACGTTCGCAAATGGGACAGATATTTCATCGCAGCGCCAATACGTACGCGAAGCTGAGCATTGTCTTCGCGGTTTTGCTGATGGTTGTCCTCAGTTGGGTGGCCTTCACTTTGCACGGCTCGCCTTATCTGACGCGGCAATATGTTCCCCGCGATCAGCAGGTGCCTTTCAGCCATAGCCACCACATCCGCGGACTGGGCATCGACTGCCGCTACTGCCACACTTCGGTGGAGGAAAGCGCTTTCGCGGGCATCCCGCCCACGGAAACCTGCATGTCCTGCCACTCGCAGGTGTGGACCGAGGCTCCCATGCTGGAGCCGGTGCGGGCGTCCTGGCGCGACGAGCTTCCGTTGGAGTGGAACCGCGTCCACGACTTGCCTGATTTCGCTTATTTCAATCACAGCGTCCACGTCAAGAAGGGTGTCGGATGCGTCACCTGCCACGGGCCGGTTGACAAGATGCCCCTGGTTTTTCAGGCGGCGACGCTTCATATGGGATGGTGCCTGGATTGCCACCGCAATCCCGAACTTTATGTGCGTCCCCGCGAGGAAGTCTTCAACGTCGATTGGGCTCCTCCCGAGGGCACCACTCAGGAGGAGTTAGGACTCCAACTGGTGGAAGACTACGGCATCCGGTCCCTGGAATCCTGCTCGACCTGTCACCGATGACTACGGAATACTCCAAGCCCAGACGCACCGAGTACTGGGAGTTGTACGACAAGATGTTGGAGCGGACGGCCAATCAGGGCGGACGCGACTATTGGAAAAGCCTGGAGGAGTTGGCCGAGACTCCTGAATTTCAGGACTATGTCAGCCGCGAGTTCCCCCATGGTGCCGCCGAGGTCAAGGACCCGGTGGGCCGCCGCCGCTTTCTCCAACTGATGGGTGCCTCCATCGCTTTGGCGGGCGCAACGGCCTGCACCAAGCAGCCCGTGGAGAAGATCTTCCCCTACGTGCGCCAGCCCGAGCAGATCGTGCCCGGCAAGCCCCTCTACTTCGCCACCGCCTTCAACATGGGCGGACGCGCCCGCGGAGTCTTGGCCGAGAGCCACATGGGACGTCCCACCAAGCTGGAGGGCAACGAAGAGCATCCGGCCAGCCTGGGCGCCAGCGACCTGTTTACGCAGGCAGCCGTGCTTTCGCTTTACGATCCCGACCGCTCCCAGGTGGTCCGCAATGCCGGACAGATCCGCACTTGGAGCGTCTTCGCCGACCGCTACCGCCGAGCCATTGAAGAGCAAGTCGGCAAAGAGGGAGCGGGACTGCGCATCCTCAGCGGCACCATCAATTCGCTCTCCCAGGCGGCCCAGTTGCGGCGCGTCCTGGAACGCCTGCCCCAGGCCAAGCTGCATCAGTGGTCGCCGATCAACCGTGACAGCATCTTTGAAGCGACTCAGATGGTCTTCGGTCAGCCTCTGGAGGTCCGCTACCGTTTCGACCAAGCCGAGACCGTCGTTTCGTTGGACGCCGACTTCCTGCACTTTTCCGAAGCCCCGGTGCGCTACGCCCGCGACTTGGCCAAGCGCCGCGATCCCCAACAGGACGGCCCCATGGCCCGCCTCTACGCGGCTGAGAGCAACTACTCCATCACCGGGGCCTTCGCTGATCACCGGCTGGCGCTGGCTCCTTCCAGGATCGAAGCGGCGGCCCGAGCCTTGGCTCAGGGCCTGGGTTCTGGCGGCGGACAGTCCTGGGACCAGCACAGTGAGTGGATCGAAGCCGCCGTCGCCGACCTCAAGGCGGCCGGGCCACGGGCGCTGGTCGTGGCGGGCGATCACCAGCCTCCTGTCGTCCACGCCCTGGCCTATTTGATGAATCAAGCCTTGGGCAGCATCGGCCAGACGGTGGAATTCACCGATCCAGTGGACGCTTTTCCCGAAAACCAGGGGCAGTCCTTGCGCCAACTGGTGGACGACATGAACGCCGGCCAAGTCGAGATGCTGATGGTGCTGGGCAGCAACCCCGTCTACGACGCCCCCGTCGATGTGCCGCTGCAGGAGGCGCTGGAGAAGGTGCCGCTGCGCATCCATCACGGACTCTATGTCGACGAGACGGCCCGCCTTTGCCACTGGCACGTGCCCGGCGTCCATTTCCTCGAGACCTGGGGCGACTGCCGTGCCTACGACGGCACCATCACCATTCAGCAGCCCCTGATCCAGCCCCTGTATGGAGGCAAGAGCGTCTACGAGTTGCTCTCCTTCCTGACCGGGGACGAGGGAATCCGCACCGCCGACGTGGTGAGGGATTTCTGGGAAGACAACAGTCCCTCGATCAATTTCGAGTCCTTCTGGCGCACCAGCCTGCATGATGGGGTGGTAGCGGACAGCGCCCTAGCGGCCCGCCCGGTGAGCGGCAGTGCTGAGGGGTTGCCCCAACCCTCCCCCGCCAGCCAAGGCATGGAGCTGGCCTTCCTGCCCGACCCCACGCTCTACGACGGCTCTTTGGCCAACAACGGATGGCTTCAGGAGTGCCCCAAGCAGCTTTCCAAACTGACTTGGGACAACGCTCTGCTGATCTCGCCCGCCACAGCCGAAAAACTGGGCGGAATCTCAAGTGACCCGGCCCTTGAAGGTGAGATGACCAAGTGGGACGTGGCCGGCCAGATGGCCGAAGTCACGGTGGGCGGACGCACCCTGCAGGCCGCCATGTGGGTCTTGCCGGGACACGCCGATGACTGCGCCACCCTCTTCCTGGGACACGGACGCAGCCATGCCGGACGGGTGGGCAACAACACCGGCTTCAATGCCTATGCCCTGCGGACCTCGGACACCATGGGCTTCGCTTCGGGAGTGGAAATCGCTCCCACGGGACGGCGCTACGCTCTGGCTTGCGTCCAGGACCACCACAGCCTGGAAGGACGCAATCACTACCGCGCCGCCACGCTCGACTACTTCCGCCAGCATCCTCATTTCGTGGAAGAGATGGAGCATCTGCCCTCCGACCATCTGCCCACTCTCTACCCGGAATGGAGCTACCAGGAAGAATACCGCTGGGGCATGTCCATCAATCTGGGCGCCTGCACCGGATGCAACGCCTGCGTGGTGGCCTGCCAAGCTGAAAACAACATCCCCGTGGTGGGCAAGGACCAAGTCCTTCGGGGACGCGAAATGCACTGGATCAGGGTGGACCGGTATTTCAAAGGCGACGTCCACGCTCCGGCGGCCTTCAATCAGCCGGTCCCCTGCATGCAGTGCGAGAATGCACCGTGTGAGCCGGTTTGCCCGGTGGCGGCCACCGTCCACAGCAACGAAGGCCTCAATGACATGGTCTACAACCGCTGCGTGGGCACCCGCTACTGCGCCAACAACTGTCCTTACAAGGTGCGCCGCTTCAATTTTTATCTCTACGCCGACTGGGACACCGAAACCCGCAAGATGCAGTACAACCCTGACGTCACGGTGCGCAGCCGCGGCGTGATGGAAAAGTGCTCCTACTGCGTGCAGCGCATCAGTGCCGCACGCATCGAAGCCAAGCGGGAGGACCGGAGAGTCCGTGACGGCGAGGTGAGGACCGCCTGTCAGCAGGCCTGTCCCACCGGGGCCATCCTCTTCGGCGACCTCAGCGATGCCGAGAGCCGGGTGGCCCGGGCCAAGCAGAGCGAACTCAACTACGCCATGCTGGCCGAACTCAACACGCGTCCGCGCACTTCTTATCTGGCGCGCATCAGCAATCCGCATGAGGGACTGGAAACACCCATCGAGCAGGCCCAGGAAGAAGGGCATCACTGAGGCGGAGCAAGAGAATAAATGGCGACTCAACCGCAAAAATTAGATTCCGGCTACCAGCCGCCTCCCAAGGTGATGGAGCCCGGCCACGACCTGGGGACGATCTCTGACCGCATCAGCGCCTTTGTCTTGCGTACCCGTACGCCTCAATGGTGGCTGGTGGGACTCAGCATCGCCTTCATCTTCTTCATGGGCTTCATGGTGGCCGCCAGCTACTTGCTCTATTGGGGCGTGGGCGTGTGGGGCGTCAACAATCCCGTGGGCTGGGGATTCGCCATCGTCAACTTGGTGTGGTGGATCGGAATCGGACACGCCGGGACGCTCATTTCGGCCATCTTGCTGCTTTTCCGCCAGAAGTGGCGCACTTCGATCAACCGTTTTGCCGAGGCCATGACCCTCTTCGCCGTGGCCTGCGCCGGACTCTTCCCCATTCTGCACACGGGACGTCCCTGGCTGGCCTACTGGCTGCTGCCCTATCCCAACACCATGCAGATGTGGCCGCAGTTCCGCTCGCCGCTGGTGTGGGACGTCTTCGCCATCTCCACCTACGGAACGGTGTCGCTGCTCTTTTGGTACGTGGGACTGATTCCCGATCTGGCCACCCTCAGGGACCGGGCCAAGAAGCGCATCTTCAAGATGCTCTACGGCTTCCTCTGCCTGGGATGGCGCGGGTCCGCCAAGCATTGGCAAAACTACGAGACGGCCTACCTGCTGCTGGCCGGACTGGCCACTCCGCTGGTGCTCTCGGTCCACACCGTAGTCAGCTTCGACTTCGCCGTCTCGCTGATTCCCGGATGGCACACCACCATCTTTCCGCCCTATTTCGTGGCCGGAGCCATCTACTCCGGCTTCGCCATGGTGCTGTCGCTGGTGATTCCCGTCCGCTGGTTCTGCAACATGCAGGACTTCATCACCATGCGCCACCTCCACAACATGGGCAAGGTGATGCTGGCCACCGGACTCATCGTGGCTTACGGCTACATGATGGAAGCCTTCATGGCCTGGTATTCGGCGGCCCCCTATGAAGTCGATATGATGCGCTACCGTGTTTTCGACGGGCCCTACAACCACGTCTACATCATGCTCATCTCCTTCAACATTCTGATTCCACAGTTGTTGTGGTCGAGCAAGATCAGGGGAAACGTTCTGCTGCTGTGGATCCTCTCCATCGTGGTCAACGTGGGCATGTGGCTGGAACGCTACGTCATCGTCATCACATCGCTGGCCCGCGACTTCGTGCCCTCCTCCTGGGACACTTACGGGGGCACGGTGTGGGACTACATGCTTTATTTCGGAACCATAGGGCTCTTCGTCACCCTGGTGTTCCTCTTCATCCGCGTGCTGCCCTTCATCTCCATGTCGGAGATGCGCCACTTGTGGCGGGAGCAGAAGCATGAAGGCGAAGCCTAAAGGGCGGACTGGAACGAGAAGATGCAACAGAAACCCAAACAAGCCGAGCTTTTCGGACTGATGGCCGAATTCGGGGACGCCGAGTCCATCGTCGAGGCCGCCGGGAAGATCCGCAAGGAGGGCTACCACAAGGTGGAAGGCTACACGCCCATGCCGGTAGAGGAGCTGGACCACGCCCTGGGACACTCCAAGAGCCACGTGCCCAAGCTGGTCTTCCTGGGCGGACTGGCGGGACTGTTGGGCGGGCTGGGCATGCAGTACTGGATTTCCGCCGTCGACTATCCCCTCAATATCGGCGGACGCCCGCCCGCTTCCTGGATCTCCTTCATCCCGGTGACTTTTGAGATGACTATCCTCGTCGCCTCCTTCGCGGCGGTGATCGGGATGATCGTCCTCAACGGGCTGCCTTCGCCTTATCATCCGGTATTCAACGTGCGCCGCTTTCAGTACGCCAGCCGCGACCGCTTTTTCCTGGTGGTGGAGGCCCAGGACCAGAAGTTTGACCTGGCCCGGACACGGAGTTTTCTGGAGAGCCTTAATCCTACGGGAGTGTACGAAGTTGAGCCTTAGAACCAGCCCATCGACAGCTTGGCGCCTGCCCAGGACGGCCCTGCTCCTGCTGCTGGCTCTCTCGGCCGCCGCCGGATGCCGTCTCGACATGCACGACGCGCCCAAGTACGAGCCCCTGGAGAAGTCGGATTTCTTCGCCGACCGCCAGGCCTCCCGTCCTCTGGTGGACGGTACCGTGGCGCGCGGCTTCCTGCGTGAGGACGAACTGCTCTACACTGGAAAAGTCGACGGCGACTTCGCACCCCTCTTTCCTTTTCAGATCACCGAAGAGATCTTGCTGCGGGGCCAGAACCGCTTCAACGTCTACTGCTCGCCCTGCCACGGACGCACCGGCAGCGGGCGCGGAATGATCGTCCAACGGGGACTGAAGCAGCCCCAGAGCTACCACAGCCAGCGCCTGCTGGAGATGCCTCCAGGCTATTTCTACGACGTCATAACCAACGGCTATGGCGTCATGTACTCCTATGCCTCGCGTGTGAAACCTGAAGACCGCTGGGCCATTGTGGCCTACATCCGGGCCTTGCAATACAGCCAGGCGGCTCCGCTCGAAGACTTGCCCGAAGAGGACCGTCAACGACTGAGGGAGCTGCAATGAACGACTCCGCCAACATCGGCCAGCCTCTGGAACGCCTGCAGAAGACGGCCCTGGCCGTAGGTGCCGTGGCCGCCGTGCTCTCGCTGCTCGCCGCTCTGACCGACTTCGAGGCCTTCTCAAAGTCCTACCTGATGGCTTTCGTCTTCTGGCTGGGATTGCCCCTCAGTTGCCTGGCTTTCCTGATGCTGCACAATCTGGTGGGCGGACGCTGGAGCTTTTTCATCCGCCGCCAACTGGAGGCCGGCAGCCGCACCCTGCCCGCCTTCGTGATCTTTTTCATCCCCGTGGGACTAGCCGTTTCGGCAACCCACATCTATGAGTGGGCCCATTATGTCGTGGGCGGCGGCGACGCCATCCTCGACCACAAGTCGGGCTATCTCAACCAGACCTTCTTCTATCTGCGCACCGCCGGCTCCTTCATCATATGGATTGGCCTGGCAGTGCTGCTCAACAAGTGGTCGGCCCAGCAGGACCGCAAGGGAGCCGACGGATCGCTGGTGGCCCGCATGAATTTCGTCAGCGGACCCGGCATCGTCATCTACTTTCTGACCGTGACGCTGCTCGCGGTCGACCTGCTGATGTCGCTTGACCCGCATTGGTTTTCGACCATCTACGCGCTCATCTACATCATCGGCCAAGCCTTGTTGACCCTGTCCTTCCTGGTGCTGATCACGCGCCGCCTGGCCGAATGCGAGCCGCTCCGCGCGGTCGCTTCGCCCCAGCGTTTCCACGAACTGGGGAACTTCATGCTGGCCTTCGTGATGTTGTGGGCCTACCTCTCGGTTTCCCAGTTGCTGATCATCTGGTCGGCCAACCTGCCCGAGGTTAATCCCTGGTACGTCACGCGCTTTCAGGATCCCTGGGCCACCATGGGCTTCATCATTCTCATCTTTCACTTCGCGGTGCCTTTTTTGCTGCTCTTGTGGCGGTCCACCAAGCGGCGGCCCAATCTCTTGCGCAACGTAGCCTTGGGGCTGATCTTCATGCGCCTGGTGGAATTGTTCTGGGTCATCAAGCCCAGCATGGATCCCAGCGCCGAGGCCAGCTTCGCCCCGCTCAGCCTGGCCACCGATTTGGTGACTTGGGCGGCGCTGGGCGGACTGTGGATTTACCTCTTCCTGGCCCAGTTGAAGAAGCGCAGCCTGCTGCCTGTCAATGATCCGCGGCTGCCCCATGAATTTGTCCAAAAGCTGTCGGCTAAGAGAGCGGAGGCGTAAGGAGCACGACATGGCTGAACATCCCAGATACGACCATGAGCGCAGCGATACGCACCTTCGCCCCTTGGTGATCTTCGGAGCTGGTCTGCTGGCGCTGACGGTGGCGGCCATGTTGGCCATGTGGGGCTTTTTCGTCTATCTGCAGGACCGGGCTGTCGAGCAGTATCCCGAGCCCTCGCCCCTGGCCGAGACTTTTGAACGGCCGGCGGCGCCGCAGTTGCAGTCTGATCCGGCCCGCGATCTGGAAATGCTGCTGCGTCAGGAGCAGACCATTCTTGAGTCCTACGGATGGGTCGATTCGGTGGAGAACATCGTGCGCATCCCCATCGACCGCGCCATCAAGGTGGTGGCCGAAAAGCAGTTGTTGCCCTACCGCCAGGAACAGGGACCGGCGGTGGCCGCGCCTGATCCGACTGAGGACGGCTCTGAGGGCCGGGAGGGGGAGAATCCCTGAAGGCCATGGAGTCGTGAAATGTTTGGTTCGCGGCACTCGCCGTGGGAACCTTTGCAATACGACGCAACTATGAAGTATCGAAGAAAAAGCTGCTGGACGCTCACGGCGTTGGCTCTCTTGCTGAGCCTGCCGCTGCCCGCGGCGGCCCAGATGCCCAATTCGGAGACGCCTCCCGAGAAAAGGGAAGGCGTGGGCATCGACCAGAATCTCAACGCCGCCTTGCCGCTCGAACTGGAATTTGTCGACGAGCAGGGCCGGGCCGTCCAGCTTCAAGAATATTTCAACGACAAGCCGGTCATCCTGGCCATGGTTTACTACGACTGCCCCATGCTATGCACGCTGGTGCTCAACGGCCTTCTTCGCGGACTCAGTCCGCTGAAGTTCTCGGCTGGTCAGGAATTCGACATCGTGGCCGTCAGCATCGACCCCGATGAGACAGCCGAGTTGGCCAAGGCCAAGAAGGACGAATACACGGCGCTCTACGACCGCGAACCGGGGGCCCGGGGGTGGCACTTCCTGACCGGGAGTGAAGAGAACATCCGCCGCTTGGCCGAAGCGGTCGGCTTCAACTACCGCTATGACTCGGAAACCGATCTCTATATCCACGCCAGCGGCGTGATGGTCGCTACCCCCGACGGACGGCTCTCCCGCTATTTCTATGGAATCGAATACCCTCCCCGCGATCTGCGCCTGGCACTGGTGGAATCGGCCGACGGCAAGATCGGCAGCCCGGTCGACCAACTGCTGCTCTACTGTTTCAGCTATGACCCGTCGCTGGGCAAGTACACCATGGTGGTGATGAACGTGATGCGTCTGGGAGGCATTCTGACCATCCTGGCTGTGGCCGCCTTCATTATTATCAGCTATCTCCGCGACCGCCGCCGCGGGGACGCGGAAGCCACGGCCTGAAGGAGAAGCGAGTAAAGATTCTCATGTCTGAATTCAGTTTATTTCCAGAAAGCGCTTCGACATTCGCCGGACAGGTGGATTTGCTGTTTTGGCTGCTGGTGGCGGTGACGGTCTTTTTCACCATGGCCATCTCGACGGCCGTGCTGATCTTCGCCATCAAGTACCGCCGCTCCAAGTCGCCCGTAGCCGAGCCCGCCCGCAGCACCCTCGTGCTGGAGGTGACTTGGTCGGTCATTCCCCTCTGCATCGCGCTCTTCATCTTTGCCTGGGGAGCGGACATTTACATGCAGATGAACACTCCGCCCGATGAGACCCTCGACATCTACATCACGGGCAAGCAGTGGATGTGGAAGATCCAGCATCCCGAGGGCAAGCGCGAGATCAACGACCTGCATATTCCGGTGGGCACCCCCGTCAAGCTGACCATGACCTCGGAAGACACCATCCACAGCTTCTTTATCCCAGCCTTCCGCACCAAGATGGACGTCCTGCCCGGCCGCTACACGACTCAGTGGTTCGAAGCCACCAAGACGGGTGAGTACCATCTCTTCTGTACCGAGTACTGCGGAACCAAGCACTCTGAGATGATCGGCACCGTCTATGTGATGGAACCCGACGAATACGACGCCTGGGTGGCTGGCGGAGTGGCCGGAATGACGGCAGCCGAGGCAGGCGAGCAACTGTTCTCGGGACTGGGTTGCGCCACCTGCCATAATCCCAATTCCGGCGCCCGCGGTCCTCATCTGGTGGGCAGATTCGGAACCCGGCAAGCCTTGGACAACGGTCCGGCGGTGCTCTTCGATGAGGAATACACGCGAGAGAGCATCCTCAATCCTCAAGCCAAGGTGACGGCTGGCTACAAACCCGTCATGCCGAGCTTTCAGGGACAAATCAGCGAAGACAACCTCATGCGCTTGATCGCCTACATCAAGTCCATCGGAGCTGACACGGCTTCCGGGGAGGAATCTGAGTAATGAGCAGCACAACACTTGAGCCCGGAGCGGTGCTCGACCGTCCGCCCCGCGGCAGCAAGCGCGAGAATTATCTCAACGTCAAGCATGGACTGAAGTCCTGGCTGCTGACCATCGACCACAAACGTATCGGGATTCTCTACCTGATCGCCATCACGCTCTTCTTTTTCCTGGGTGGAGCCATGGCGGTGGGCATCCGGCTGGAGCTGGCCTCGCCCCAGGGCGACATGTTCTCGGCGGAGACCTACAACAAGCTCTTCACGATGCACGGCGTGGTGATGGTCTTCTTCTTTCTCATTCCCAGCATTCCGGCGGTTTTCGGCAATTTCCTGGTGCCCATGATGATCGGGGCCCGCGACGTGGCTTTCCCCCGGCTCAACCTCCTGAGCTGGTACGTCTACATGACCGGCGGAACCCTCAGCTTGACGGCCATGGTCCTGGGTGGCGTGGATACCGGCTGGACGTTCTATGCGCCTTACAGCACGACCTACGCAAACGGATGGGTGATTCTGACCGGGGTGGGCATCTTCGTCACCGGCTTCTCATCCATCCTCACCGGACTTAATTTCATCGTTACCATCCACAAGATGCGGGCGCCGGGGTTGACTTGGTTCCGTTTGCCGCTCTTCATCTGGTCGCACTACGCTACTTCTTTGATCATGATCCTGGGGACGCCGGTCGTGGCCATCACCATTCTGCTGCTGGCCGTGGAGCGGCTCTTCCACATCGGCATCTTCGATCCCGCGCTGGGTGGTGACCCGGTGCTCTTCCAGCACCTCTTCTGGTTCTATTCCCACCCAGCGGTCTACATCATGATTCTGCCCTCCATGGGCGTTATGAGCGAGCTGGTGACCTGCTTCTCGCGCAAGCGCGTCTTCGGTTACAAGTTCATCGCCTTTTCCAGCTTGGCCATCGCCGTCCTGGGATTCCTGGTTTGGGGACACCACATGTTTGTCAGCAGCCAGTCCATCTACGCCGGGATGGTCTTTTCGGTGCTGAGCATGCTCGTGGCCATCCCCTCGGCGGTCAAGGCCTTCAACTGGACTGCCACCCTTTACAAGGGATCGGTGTCTTATCAGGCACCCATGATCTATGCCTTCGGCTTTCTGGGCCTGTTCCTGATCGGCGGACTGACGGGGCTTTTCCTCTCCACGCTGGGGACCGACGTCCACTTGCACGACACCTATTTCGTGGTGGCCCATTTTCACTTCATCATGGTGGGCGGGGCCATCATGGGCTACTTGGGAGCCATCCACTTCTGGTGGCCCAAGATGACGGGACGGATGTACTCGGAAGGCTGGGCCCGCTTCGCCGCATTGGTCATCTTCATCGGTTTCTACCTGACTTTCTTTCCCCAGTTCGTGCTGGGCTATCTGGGGATGCCGCGGCGCTACCACGTTTATCCTGAGGAATTCCAGATCCTCAACGTACTCTCCACGGCCGGCGCCTCCATTCTGGGAGCCGGCTATTTGATTCCCATGGTTTATCTGCTGGTCTCGCTCTTCAAGGGCAAGAAGGCCTCGCCGAATCCCTGGGACGCCAAGGGCCTGGAATGGCAGACGCCGTCGCCGCCGCCCACTGAGAACTTCCCGTCCACCCCGGTGGTGACGGAGAGCCCCTACAATTATCCGGGAATGGAAGACGAAAGAGACAGGAGGGCTGACAGTGAGCACGCACCCGCACGCGCCTGAGGCGACCCACGATCCGTTCGTGGCCCATCACTTCGACGACATGGGCCAGCAGAAGGAAGCCGCCACGTTAGGCATGTGGGCCTTCCTGGTCACCGAAATCATGTTTTTCGGCGGTCTCTTCGTGGGCTATGCCGTCTACCGCTTCATGTACCCGGAAGCCTTTCACGATGGCAGCCACGAGCTCGATATCCAATTGGGAGCCTTCAACACCGCCGTCCTCATCGGCAGCAGCTTGACCATGGCTCTGGCCGTCCGGGCGGCCCAGACCAGCAAGAAGAAGCTGCTCATCTGGTTCCTGGCGGCAACTTTCGTGCTGGGCTCGATCTTCTTGGGCGTCAAGGTGGTCGAGTACTCCAGCAAATGGGAACACCACTTGGTTCCCGGATCCCACTTCGAGCGTCCCGCGGGAGCCCCGGCTCAACTGCAGGTCTTCTTCGCCTTCTACTTCATGATGACCGGCATGCATGCCCTGCACATGATCATCGGAGCCGGATTGATGATCTGGATCCTCTCCAAGGCCATTAAGGGGACCTACCATTCCAACTACTATGCGCCGGTGGAGATGTTCGGACTCTACTGGCACTTCGTGGATATAGTGTGGATCTTCCTGTTTCCACTCCTTTACTTGATAGGACGTCATTGACATGTCGGATCACATCACGCCCATCAGAACCTACGTGGCCATCTTCTTCGCACTTTTGGTGCTGACCTTCCTCACGGTGTATGTGGCCTTCTTCGATTTCGGCTACCTGAACAACGTGATCGCCCTGGGGATCGCCGTTTTCAAGGCAACCCTGGTGATCCTCTGGTTCATGCACGTCAAGCACAACACGCGCCTGACTTGGGCCTTTGCCTCGGCGGGATTCTTCTGGCTGGTGATTTTCTTTCTGCTCACGGCCTCCGACTACGTGTCGCGAAGCTGGCAGTATCAGACGGACGGATGGGAGCCGGTGGGAGCCAAAGCGCGCGTCTTGGAAGCCGAGCACGAAATCCCCGCCGCCTCCGGAGAGGAGCACGGCGGGGAAGACGGGCACTGATCAGAGGCCAAGACGGCCTGTCAGCGCAGGCGGACGTTGGCCAAACGGAAGAACTCCAGTCCGAACTCCTTGACCTCCAGTTGGCCGTCGTCGCTGAACCGGATCTGGGCCGGGAAGATGATCTCGCCTGATCCGCGGCCCTCATCGTCGACCGTCAATTCAACCCACACGTAGGGGTACTCGGTCGAGCGGCTGGCTGAGCGGATCTCAAAGAAGGTCTGATCGCGCACGGCCACCAAGATGATTTTTTGGCCCTCGTCGGTCTGGGTTCTCCGCACCAGCGCGACATCGACGCCCACGCGGTCGGCTCGACCCATGCGCCCTTTCTCAATATCACTCAGCCGGTCGCGCAGGGCGATCTTGCCTTTCTCAGCGTAGAGATTGCTGAGTTCCTGCAATTCAGCGTCGCTGGTTTCTCCGCTGATGTAGATGTTGACCGGGAACGACTGTCCGCCCACCGGTCCGCGGATGCCTACGGCCGTGGCCGTGTAATGCTCGGAGCCCTGATCGGCCGCCAAGGCCGCCGCAGGCAGAGTCAAGAGCAACAAAAAGAGAGCCGCTAGGGTCCACGTTAATCGATCAATTCTTCCAATTCTCATTTCCAGTCTCCCTTATTCGAACTGCACGCGATGCGCATGCAGGGATGTTCAAGGCCACATAGGTGGCCATCCAGTTCACTGTCAGCGGCCAGGGCCAGTAGCCCATGCGCCTCTTGGCATAACGAGGCGGCTCGCTACCATGTTAGATGAGAATTCGGGCAAATCCTCTCACCTCGATGGGAGAGTTGGTCCGGAACCAACACTTCGGAGGCCGGCAGCCCGCCCTCTTCATCGCTCTTCCTGGGCCACTTCCTGATAGCCGATGATGCGGGTGTTGACGATTCCGATTTCGACGCGGCGGTTTTTGGCACGCGCTTGCGGCGAGTTGCCCTTGACCAGCGGCCGGCTCTTGCCGTAGCCCTCGGTGGAGATGATCTTGGGCGAAACCCCAGCTTCCACCAAGTAGTCGCGCACGGTTTCGGCCCGGCGCTCCGAAAGCCGCTGGTTGTAGGACTGCGATCCCACGTTGTCGGTATGCCCGTAGACATAGACGGTGTAGTCGGTGGAGGTCAGCAGGACCCCGGCGATGCGGCTCAGGATCTCACGGTTCTGGGGACGCAGAGTGGCCTTGTCGAAGTCGAACTTGAGTGCATCCTCGCCCAAGTTCATGACCAGTCCCAAGGCGTTGCGCCGGGTGTCGGCGATCGCGCCCAGGGCCTTTTCCAGCCGTTGCAGTTCTTGCTGGCGCTCACGGCGGATCTTGTCGGCCTCGGCCACCGCCTGATTGCGTTCTTGCTGGGCTTGAGAGGCATCTTCCAGGGCTTGTTCGGCTGTCTCCTCGGCGGCTCTCTGGGCCTCTTCGGCCCGCAGGCGCCCCTGGGCCGCCGAGGCGGCCTCCTGTTTGGCCTGGGTGGCATTGTGCTGGGCATCCTGGGCCGACTTCTCGGCGCGGTCGGCCTTCTCAACAGCTTGGTCGACCTGACGGGCCACCGCCGCCATTTGGCGTTCCACTCCGCCCAGACGGTTGAAGATCAGGACCGCGATAATGATCATGGCCGCCAGCATCAGGACTGAAAGCAGCCATCCGAGATACTTCGTGTTCATGAATTCGCCCCCATTCCCTTTTTATAGAGTCTCATCTCCGCCGTTTAGTTGCATTGCAAGCTTGATGAGGGGCGGTCGAGGCCGGTGTCTGCGTCAGGCCCGCGATTGGTCTACACTACTCCTCACATGAACCAGCACCGTCAGCAGGTCAGGGCCTGGTGGCTCTATGATTTCGCCAATTCCGCCTACGCCACCACCATCCAGGCCGCTGTGTTCGGTCCTTTCTACCGTGCCCTGGTCACTTCCTCGGGGGGCTCTGAAGCTGACGCGACTGCTTACTGGGCCTACACCAATTCGTTCACTCTGCTGGTCATCGCCTTGCTGGGTCCGCTGCTGGGAGCCATGGGCGACTATAGCGGCCATCGCAAGCGTTTCATGGCTGTTTTTCTGGGCCTGGGACTGGTCGCTACAGTCGGCTTCGCCTTGCTGGGCGACGACAACTACCTGTTTGCTTCGCTGCTCTATCTGGCAGCCACGGTTGGCTGGGCCGGAGCCGAGATCTTCTATGACTCCTTCCTCCCCTTCATTTGCCGCAAAGATGAAGTCGACTCGGTCTCGTCCAAGGGGTACGCCCTGGGCTACCTGGGTGGCGGAATCCTGCTGGCGCTCAATGCCTGGTGGATTGCTTCGCCGGAAACGTTCGGCATGCCCAGCCAGGGCTGGGCGGTGCGGGCCAGCTTCGTAAGCGTGGCTTTCTGGTGGGGATTCTTCTCCATTCCCCTCTTTCGGCGCATGCCGGCTGACACCCCGCGCCGCCGCGCGCTGGGAGAAGCCTCGCCCCTTCTGGGAGGCTTCTTGCGTATCAAGCGCACCTTTCGGCACGTGCGGCACCATCGCCAGTTGCTGCTCTTCCTGCTGGCCTTCTGGCTCTATAACGACGGCATCGGAACCATCCAGAAAATGGCGGCCGCATACGGCGACGAGCTGGGCTTTGACATGGGCCAGTTGGTGGCCGCTCTGCTGGTGGCTAACTTCATCGGCTTTCCTGCCACCTACCTCTATGCAGTCCTGGCCAAGCGTTTCGGGGCCAAGCCCATGGTCTTGGCGGGTCTCGGCGTCTACTCCTTGATCTGCGTGGGAGCTTTCTTTATCGATTCCGCCGCCGATTTTTTTATGCTGGCAGTGGCCGTGGGCCTGGTGCAGGGAGGAGTCCAGGCCCTGAGCCGCTCCATCTACGCCTCCATGGTGCCCCACACCCAGGCGGCCGAGTTTTTCGGATTCTTCTCCACCAGTTCGCGCTTCGCCGGTATCTTCGGGCCCCTGCTTTTCGGGATTATCTCCCAGGCCACCGGATCATCGGTCTTCTCCATCGCCTCGCTGGTGGTGCTCTTCGTGGGGGGCGCGCTGGTTTTGACCCGGGTGGATGTCGACGAGGGCGCAGCTCTGGCCCGCTTGGAAGATGCCGAAATCGATCCTACGCAGTAGCTTCCGCGGGCTGGCGGCTTGTCAGCTTTGAAAGCACTAGGACGCTCAAGGACCGCAATTCTCACTCGCGGGTTTCTTTGCGCATGAGAGGAAAGAGGACAGCGTCCTTGATGTTGGGCAGTCCGGCCACCCGCTTGAGCAGGCGGTCGATGCCGATGCCGGTGCCCGAAATGGGAGGCATGCCGTGCTCCATGCACAGCAGGTAGTCTTCGTCCAAGTCCATGGCTTCCTCGTCGCCACCGCTCTTGAGGGACGACTGCTCCACCAGGCGTCGGCGCTGCTCCACCGGGTCCACCAACTCAGAATAGGCGTTGACCAATTCCGCACCGTCGACTACCAACTGAAAGCGGTCGACCATGCTGGGATCGTCGTCATTGCTGCGGGCCAGGGGCGAGATTTCGAGGGGATGACCGGTCAAAAAGGTGGGCTGCACCAGTCCGGGACGAGCCGTCTTCTTGTACAAGGCGTCCACCACGCGGCCGAAATTGTTGGACTCGAGATCGTCCTGCTCCAAACGGACGCCGGCCTTGGAGACGGCCTCCGTTAGAGCCTCGGTCGAACCGTAGCTCCGTACGTCCACCCCGCAGCTCTCACGGATGATTTCGCGGAAGTCGACAACCGGCCATTGGCCGGAGAAGTCGAGCCGAACGGTTTCCTCCTCTTGATCCTCCTGCGACGGGATCTCGAACCGCAGGGTGCCGAAGGTCTCCTCCAGGCTCTGTTGCAGGAGCCGTTGGGTGAAGCGCATGTTGTCTTCGTAGTTCCAGTAGGCCGCGTAGTACTCCAGCATGGTGAATTCCTGCAAGTGCTCGGCGCTGATGCCTTCGTTGCGGAAGCACTTGGCGAATTCGAAGGTGCGGTTGAAGCCGGCTGCCGTGGCCCGCTTGAGATAGGTCTCGGGCGCGATGCGCAAAAAGACGTCCACGTCGAGAGCGTTGTGATGAGTCTCGAATGGTTTAGCCAGGGCTCCCGACTGAGTCACGTTGAGGACCGGCGTCTCGATTTCGAAAAAGCCTTCCTGCTCAAAGATGCGCCGCATCGAGGATATCAGCTTGATGCGCTGGAGCATGGCTTGGCGCGTCTCCTGATTGCTGATGATGTCGAGGTAGCGCTGGCGGTAGCGGGTCTCCACGTCGCGCAGACCGTGCCACTTCTCGGGCAACTCGCGCATGGCCAATCCCAGGATCCGGAAGTGGCGGGCCTTGACCGTGAATTCCTCGGTGCGGGTCAGGAAGGTCTTGCCTTCCACTCCCACGAAGTCGCCTACCTTGACGGCTTTCTTGAAGAGCATGAACTCGTTGTCGCCCACGTCAGCCTTGGAAATGGCGGCTTGAATGCGTCCGGTCACGTCGGAGAGCTTGACGAAAATCAGCTTGCCGAAGCTGCGCAGGGCCGTCACGCGTCCCGCAACCCGCACTTCCTGATCGAGTTCATGAGGAATGTCGGCGATGTTGGGGTAGGTGGTTTCGAAGCGTTCGGGATAGAGCGGCAGCCCCGCTTGGCGGATGCGCTCGATGTCATGCTTGCGGCTTTCCAAGAGATCGTTCATCTGAGGTCCTCGACACCAGCCCGCAGTTCCCGCGGGCTGGGCTCAATGCAACTGGCCGGGGCGGATTCGGCCATCCGCCCAAAGGCCCTCATTATGCCACATCGACGGCGGCTGTCCTCTTGCCCCGCGCAGGAGGCTGTGGTACTCCTGCCCTATGAAGAGCAGGGAGCCGCTTATGGAGCAGAAAGGCCAAATCGTCGAATCTGAAGCGGTGGTGGTGGGCGCCGGCGCCTTCGGGGGCTGGACGGCCCTGCTGCTGCAGGAGGCGGGCGTCCGCACCCTTCTAGTGGACGCCTGGGGAGCGGGCAACCAACTCTCCTCTTCGGGCGGTGAAACTCGAGTCCTCAGAGCTGGCTACGGCGAGTTGCCCCTCTACAGCGAAATGGCCTTGAAAGCTCGCCGGCTGTGGAAGGAAAGGGAGGCCCAGTGGGGACTTGATTTGCTTCATGAGCGCCCCATCCTGTGGATCGGGACCGGAGACGAGCCCCTCCTGCGCGACAGCCTGCGCACTTATCAAGATCTGGACGTCCCCCACCGGCGCCTGTCCGCTGCCCAAGTGGAGGGCCGCTTTCCCGATTTCCGCTGCCGCCCGCCCCTGTCGGGACTCCTGGAGCTGTCGGCGGGAGTCCTCTTTGCCCGCAAAGCTTGCCGGGCCGTGGCTCAAGCCTTCCAGCAGGCGGGCGGACGCCTCATTCGGGGACGGGCCCGTCCACCGCTGACAGGCGAGCCGCTCACCCAGTTGGAGTTGGAGGACGGACGGATCCTCAAGGCTGAACGGTTCCTCTTCGCCTGCGGGCCGTGGATGGCGGCGCTCTTCGACCGCGACTTGGAAGACCGCTTGGAAGTCACCCGCCAGGAAGTCTACTTCTTCAGTCCCCCGGCCGCTCATCCCGCCTTGGAGGAAAATGGAGGCCCCAGTTGCCGTCTGCCCATCTTCTACGACGCCTCTTCCCAAGGGGCCCACTATGGGATTCCGCCGCTGCACGGCCGGGGAGTAAAGATTGCCTCCGACATCAGCGGGCCGGCCATTGATCCCGACCGCGATCCACGCCGGCCATCAGCCCAATCGCTGCGAGGCGTGCGCGAATTCCTGGCCCAGCGGCTTCCCTTCCTGGCCCGGGCTCCCCTGCTGGAGAGCCGTGTCTGCCAGTACACCCGCACCGCCGACCGCCATTTCCTGCTGGGACCCCACCCGCGCATCCACAACCTCTTTCTGTTGGGGGCCGGTTCGGGGCACGGATTCAAGCACGGTCCGGTGGT
>DATIPO010000297.1:0-9688 GCA_035471925.1 Acidobacteriota bacterium | reverse complement strand
GAAATGGCTCTGGTGGGCAACGAGCGCATCCGCACCGAGAACAATTGTGTCCCCCGCGACCTCATCGCCGTGGGCTCGCGCCTGCTCTTCGGCTACAACGTCTTCATCGGACTCCGCCGCGAGACCCGGGTCGGGGACGTCCTTACCCTGCACCGCTTCGGTCGTGGGCCCGGGAGTCGGAAGGCCAAGACGGCTCACGCGGAGGGGGGAGGCGGGCCAGCGGAGGATGGGGCAGCGGAGACCTCCTCAGGCGGGTCTGAGGACCCGTCGGGCAACGCCGAGGCCGCGGCCAATGCGTCCGCACCCGGCGAAGACTTCGTCATTGAGCCGCTGACCTCCGACGATCCCGACAATTTCCTCAGCGACGAGAAATTCGTGGAGGATTTCGCCGAGCTCTACCGCTACTACAAAGACGCCCGTTTGCTGCAACTGCGCAACTTGGGCAGCAAGCTGCTGGCGGTCTTCCAGATCGGGGAATCGACGGCCGACGTGCGCGTTTTCCGCTGGTCGGTGGACCGCAAGGGCGAGGTCAGCTACATCGACAACCGCGGCGAGCGTGATCACGTCTTCCCGCCCTCTCACGACTTCGAGTGGACGCCCGTCTCGCGCGACGACTTCATCAGCGGACTCCATCCCCACATCTCCATCCTCGACGAGGTCTTTGTGGAAACCGTGGGCGGCGATCTGACCGTCAAGATCGAGAATAACACCGAGGACGGGCTGGGCATTTACCGCGAGCCGGTGGAAGACCCCGACCAGTCGCTCGATGATGCCGAGGTCTCCTACGCCAAGTTGGGCGTGCTGATCCTTCTCAAGATTCTGCCCTACCGGGAAGAGGAGTTCCGCTACCTGGTCTTCAACAGCCGGACTCAGGAAGTGGAGCGCATCGACGCCATCGGACGCGCTTGCCGCCAGTTGCCGGAAGACCACGGCATCATCTTTCCCGGGGGCTACTATCTGCAAAGCGGCGAGCACAAGGTATTCGCCGGCGACACCCGGCAGATGGAGTACAAGCGCCTCATCCGCTCGCCCAACGGCGAGGATGTCCTCTACGTCTTTCACCGCCGCGACGAGGGACGCAGCCTCCTGCTCAACTACAATCTCATCCGCAAGGAGGCCTCCAGTCCCATCCACTGCCACGGATTCGGGCTCTTTCCCGACGGTACCTTGATCGTTTTCCGCTCCAGGAGCAACGAGCCCACCCGCGTCCACCCCATGCAGATCTGGCGGACGCCCTTCGTCAGCGACGAACACGAAGCGGCCAAGCCGGCTACCTCCTCGGGTCTGGGACGGGTGGGCAACGCTGAACTGGTGCGCGGCATCTCCGACGCCCTGGGCCTGCGGCGGGCTGTCATCGAGCAGGAGCCCTCACGCCAGATCTACGAAGATCTCATCCGCGACTGCACCCGACTGCTCGACAGCTACTACTGGTTCCCGCTCGACGAGGTGGGCGATGTGGCTTCGGACGTCAGGGAGATCCGCGACACCGCCGAACTGATCATCGACGAGTACGAGAAGCAGGAGGGCATCAAGCAGCAGGCCGCCGAAGCTCTGAAGGGTGCCCAGGAGAAACTGCGCAGCTTGGTCAACCGCCTCCACCCCAAGAGTTGGAGCAGCATCGATCCGTTTGTGGAAGCCCTGGCCGATTTGCGCCGCCACCGCGGACATCTCATCACCCTGGCTGACATGCGGGCCATCGACCAGGAAGCACTGAAAGCTCAGAGCGAGCAAACCGTCGAGCACTTTGACCGCCTCTCCCAGGCGGCTGTGGACTTCCTTCAGCAGGACCAGGCCTTGCAGCCCTACCGCCAGCGCATCGAGGATTTGGCCGGCCAGGTCGACAAGGCCGAGAAGACCACCGAAACCAAGCGCCTGCGGGAAAAGCTCGATGAGCTCAACCAGGGCCTCGACCTGCTGACCGAAGTGGTCAACGAACTGGAGATCGAGGACGCCACCGTCCGGGCCGACATCTTGGAGCGCATTTCCGACGTCCTGGCGGCGCTCAACCGGGCCCGCGCGCTGTTGGAAAACCGCCGCCAGGAATTGCTCTCCTCAGAAGGACGCCAGGAGTTCGCGGCCCAGTTCAAGCTCTTTTCCCAGCATGTCTCCTCGGCGCTGGCCCAGGCCTCCACGCCCCAGGAGTGCGATGAGCAGCTATCCCGCCTGCTGCTGCAGCTCGAAGACATGGAAAGCCGCTTCGGCGAGTTCGGGGACTTCCGCGAGCAACTGGAGCTCAAGCGCGAGGACGTCTCGGAAGTCTTCGCCTCACGAAAGCAGCGGTTGCTGGACGAGCGGCAGCGCCGGGCCGAGCAGCTTCAGTCGGCCGCCGGCCGCATCCTCGACAGCATCCGCCGCCGGGCCGCCTCCATCAGCGAAGAGGACGAGCTCAACGCTTTCTTCGCCTCCGATCCCATGATCGGCAAGTCCCGCCAAATCGTCTCCAAGCTGCGCGAGGCGGGCGAGAGCGTCCGCGCCGACGAGATCGAGTCCCGTCTCAAGGCCCTGCGCCAGGAATCAGGCCGCTCCCTGCGCGACCGCCGCGACATTTTCGAGGAGGGCGACGAAGTCATCCGCCTGGGACGCCACCGCTTTTCCGTCAACAAGCAGGAACTGCAAGTGACCCTGGTGCCCCGCGACGAGCAACTGTGGTTCCACCTCACTGGGACCGGATTCTACGAGCCCCTCGACGATCCAGCATTCGAGAACACGCGTCCTTTTTGGGACCAGACGCTGGTTTCGGAAACCGATGAGGTCTACCGGGGCGAATTCCTGGCCGCTTCGATTTTGGCTCTGGCCGAAGAAGGGGCCGGCGATCTCTCGCTGGAAGGGCTGCGTGGTGCCGCCCTCGAAGACGAGGGCCTGCTCAAGCGGGTTCGCCGCCAAGCCGCTGAACGCTACGACGAAGGCTACGAGCGGGGCGTCCACGACGCGGATGGGGCCAAGATTCTCGCCGCCGTCCTGGAGCTGTACCAAAGCGCCGGACTGCTGCGCTTCGCTCCCTTGCCGCGGGCGCTGGCGGCTCTTTACTGGGCCAACCTCGAGGACGAAGCCGTGCGCCTCACCCTGCGCCTGCGGGCCCGCAACCTGGGACGACTGCGCAGCGCCTTCGCGCGCTCCCCGGCCATCGCCGCTTTCGCATCCGAGCTGTCTGAGGCCATCGGAGACTTCCTGCCCACCCATCAGATCGACGCCGTGGAGGAAGACATCCGCATGGCGGGTTTGTACCTCTTCGAAGAACTCTGCCGCGATCCCCTCGCCTTCGCTGTCAGCAAAGAGGCCGTGGCCTTGCGCGACCGCCTGTGGAGCCGCCTCAAGAAGGACGGCACGCTGGAGGCCTTCCAGCAGGACCTGAATGCCCTGAGCGACGACTTGGGCGACCGCTGGAACCTGACCCTTGCCTGGTTGCGGGGAATGCTGCACAACGGCGGCGAGGGCGACGAAATGGAGCACCGCGCCGACTTGGCTCACGTCCCCGAAGCCGCCGCCTACATTCTCTGCCAGGAGGGAGCAGGGAAGGACGCCGGCCCCGGCGCACTGCAATGGAGCCGCGCCAGCTCCCAGGCCGAAAAGTCCGTCGAGGGACTCCTGGGGCAGCACCCCCGCATCAAGAAAGGCGTCCTGCGCCTGCGCTTGGACGAGTTTCTGGCCCGCCTCAGCGACTATCGCCTGCGCCACGCTCCCGCCTACCGTGATTACCTGCGCCGGCGCCATCAGTTGCTGCAAACGGAAAGCCGCAAGCTGCGCTTGGAGGAATTCCGTCCGCGGGTGCTCAGCGGATTCGTCCGCAATCAGCTCATCGACCAAGTCTACCTGCCTCTGATCGGCGACAACCTGGCCAAGCAGTTGGGCGCTCTGGGAGAGGGCAAGCGGGCCGACCAGATGGGCCTTCTCCTGCTCATCTCTCCCCCCGGCTATGGCAAGACCACCCTCATGGAGTACATTGCCGACCGCCTGGGACTGGTCTTCATGAAGATCAACGGTCCGGCACTGGGCCATTCGGTGACCTCGCTGGACCCTGGCGAAGCTCCCAACGCCACCGCCCGCAAGGAAATCGAGAAGCTCAACCTGGGACTGGAGATGGGCAACAACGTGCTGCTCTACGTCGACGACATCCAGCACACCCATCCCGAATTTCTGCAGAAGTTCATTTCGCTGTGCGACGCCCAGCGGCGGGTTGAGGGCGTGTGGAAGGGCGAGACCCGCACCTACGACCTGCGGGGCAAGCGATTCTGCGTGTGCATGGCCGGCAATCCTTACACCGAGGCGGGTGAGCGCTTCCGCATCCCCGACATGCTGGCCAATCGGGCCGACATCTACAACCTGGGCGACATCCTCGAGGGACGCGACGAAGCTTTCGCCCTCAGCTATATCGAGAATTCCTTAACCTCCAACTCCACTCTGGCGCCGTTGGCTTCGGGTCCGCAGGACGACGTCTACAAGCTGGTTCGAATGGCACAAGGACAGGAGATCCAGGCCGACCAGCTTTCCCACTCCTACACGGGAGCCGAGTTGGACGACATTCTCTCAGTCCTCAAGAAGCTCATCTACGTCCAGCAGACGTTGCTTAAGATCAACCGGGCCTACATCCACTCAGCCTCACAGTCGGAGGACTTCCGCAAGGAGCCGGCCTTCCGCCTGCAGGGTTCCTACCGCAACATGAACAAGCTGGCCGAGCGCGTCGTCCCCGTCATGAACCAGGAGGAATTAGAAAACCTCCTCGACGACCATTACCAAGGCGAAGCCCAAACCCTCACCACCGGCGCCGAGTCCAATCTCCTCAAACTGGCCGAACTCCGCGACCGCCTCACCGAGTCGCAGTCCGCCCGCTGGACGGAAATCAAGAACCGCTTCAACCGCCTCCAATCCCAAGGCGGCCCTGACGACGACCCGGTCACCCGCGTGGTCGCCCAACTCAACGACATCTCCACCCACCTCGACGCCCTCTCCCGCACCCTCACCAAGCGTGAGTGATCAAGGCCGAAGCCGGCTCATTGCTGCTGTCGCCCGCCCCGGTCTAACTGCCCCTGCCGCTTCACGTCCTTAGACGTGCCCTTGTTCAAAGCAGAACGCCAGCGGACGCTTATCCCAGAACGGCGATGTTCCTGGGCCGGCGGTTTCACTGGCGTGTCATTGTGACCAGAAGCCACACCAATCCAATCACCAGGACGAGGCCGACCACGAACAGACCTATCATCATCATGAGAGCAGTGTAGCAATCCGCCCAGCGTCCGGCTTCGGATGCTAGCCCGCCCGAACCGGATGGGCCGGATCGGATTGCAGGAGTTACTTGGGCTTGAGCGACATCACGTAGTCGTAGCTCTCATTCAGGAGATCCGCCAGTTGATCCAAGTCCCCAAGCATATGGTCGGGAATCAACACATATCCTCGCATGACTGCTCCGTAGGACTTGAATAGCGTCGTATTGAACTCCTGCAGGTACTTTTCCTGAACGGGCTTTGAGAATCGAATCCCCAATTCCCCATCCTTGTTCAGCATCGAAAACATGTATCCGTTTGCCGATGTGTTGGGGACGGTCTTTCCTTTCCTCTCAAACCTGGGGCATTTTGCGACCAGCTTGTCGTAGATCTCTAATCTTTCTTTCCACATGCTCTCGCCTTTCTAGGAGAAAGTCCGCCGGGTCATCCTTCTGTGCAGGTCGGGTGGGCCGGCGGCATCTTTGGTCGCCGAGTCCTCAGTTGAGCGCTTCGATCGATCTCCGGGGAACTTCAATCGTACATAGACGACGCGATTCGAAGCAAGATGGCCGCCTCAAGCTGGTCGCTGGCCACCAGGTAGAACATGGCGCTATCGTTCCAGACGACGACGGCAGGAGCTCGCCCGTCGATGTCGTCGGGGTCGGTGATGGGACCAAGCTCATAGCCGCGTCCTTCGTGTCCAGCGACGTGCACCGTCGTAGCGGCCTGTCCATAGGCCCTTGAGAGCGCCCGCCTTTGCGCTTCGGGTATCGATGGCGTCTGCTGTTGAGCGAGGACGAATCCGCCATAGTGGGCTTCGAGGGTGCGTGCTCCTTTGGGAATCCGACGCTTGCGGTGGTCCGTGACGTGGACCGATAGAGTCGAGAGCGCGAAGCCGGCCGTGTAGGCTGGCCGACGCGGCTCAAACTCGACGAGCCTCGTCGCCGCCTCCCAGTCAGTGGCAGACTCGAAGTGATCGCTTCTCGTCATAGTTGTCCCAACACTCTCGCTTTAGCTTTCATCGCCCGTCGGCGTTACAGCAAGCCCTGCCAGCGGGCCAAGGTGTAAAGAACACCCGCAAAGAAAAGGGTCCCGAATATCTGCTTGTTGTAGCGGGCTAGCCATAGCGGAAGGTAGATGTCGAAGTTGTCCTGCCGTTCGTCAGTGTAGCGCGCGGCAATGCCCGTGAGCGGACAGCGCCAGTCGTTGGAAACGATGATTCCCACTTCAACCAAGACAATGGCGATCAATATAGCCGCGGTGACGAACTTTCCCCGCCAGGCAAAAACGGGGATGGCCAAGATGCAGCCGGCAAAGAAGGCCCAGGCCACGGTGTGAAGGGTCTTCACCACCCGGAGAGCAATCTGTGGATTCATCCCCTCCTCCTCGCGCTACTCGACCTCTTAGTCTATAGCCTTCGGGTGACCTGGTTGAGGCGTTTCTGCAGGCGTTTGGAGGCGTTGGGCTTGATGGTTCCGAAGTCGAGACAGCGCTTGAGGACTTTGATCTCGGCTTTGGTCTTTTCCTGCTTGCGGTAGATGCGGGCCAACTGCTCGTAGTACCAGTGGGGGACTCCCGTGCCATGGCGGCGGGCCTTCTCCTCTACCGTGTCGATCAGGACCACCAGCATGTCGGCGGCTTCGTCGAGCTTGCCCTCGCTCTGGAGTTGGCGGATCTCGGGCACGAACAGAGGCGGCCCGTGCAGAATCTTCTCGTCGCTGGGGACGGGACGGCTCGGTCTGGGCTGTGCCCGCTGCAAAAGCGAAACGGTGTACCCGCGGCCCTGCAGGAAAGGGCTGAGCAAAAGGGCAAAGGGGCCCAGCAGCAGGCTTGCCGCCAGCCACTGAAGCCAGTGAAAGCGTCGGATCAGTCCCATCAGAATGGAGAAGGCTGCACAAGCCAGCCAGATTACGAGCAGGAGGTTCCAGCCTAGGTAGCTAGCGGGTGCGGATATTTCCTGTCTGCTTGATCCAGTACCGGATTCCCCGGCCAGCTAGGGGTTCATCCTCGAACCTGGGAATGACGTGCAGGTGAACGTGGAAAATGTCTTGGCCCGCCGTACGGCCGTTGTTCCAGCCCACGTTGTAGCCTTGCGGATGATGCTCTGAGTCCAGCAACGCCTTGGCCTGCTTCAGCAACGAGAAGGTGGCCGCCCACTCCTCCTCAGTCAAGTCGAAAACGGTTTCGCGATGCTGCCTGGGCACTATGATTCCAGCGCCGATTAGCACCTTCTGCGGCTGCTGGAGAAAGAGGCAGAACTCGTTTTCCAGCACCACGTTTTGCTCTGGAGACGCCTTCGGAGCGCAAAACGGACATTCGGCCTTCGTATCTAGAGAGTCCATTGACTTGGAACGGGTTTAGGTCTCCTGATGATCGTGGGGCGTTGATCCGTGGTTGTTCGACGGACCACGAACGATGCCGAAGCTGATTGTATCAGCCAAGGCGCCAACCGACTATCTCACCGTGTGCCCTTCACTCCATCCGGCGTCGCCGTGCCGACCGCACGCCGGCTTAGTGGCCGTTGCCCAAATGGGTGGACTTTCGGCCTCTATTTGCCGTCGGGGCGCCCTATCTTGAGCGGGTGACTTGATTTAGGCGCTGTTGCAGGCGTTTGGAGGCGTTGGGTTTGATGGTTCCGAAGTCGAGACAGCGCTTGAGGACTTTGATCTCGGCTTTGGTCTTTTCCTGCTTGCGGTAGATGCGGGCCAACTGCTCGTAGTACCAGTGGGGGACGCCCGTGCCATGGCGGCGGGCCTTCTCCTCTACCGTGTCGATTAGGACCAGCAGCATGTCGGCGGCTTCGTCGAGCTTGCCCTCGCTCTTGAGTTGGCGGATCTCGGGCACGAACAGAGGCGGCCCGTGCAGAATCTTCTTGTCGCTGGGGACGGGACGGCTCGGTCCGGGCTGTGCCCGCTGCAAAAGCGAAACGGTGTACCCGCGGCCCTGCAGGAAAGGGCTGAGCAAAAGGGCAAAGGGGCCCAGCAGCAGGCTTGCCGCCAGCCACTGAAGCCAGTGAAAGCGTCGGATCAGTCCCATTAGAATGGAGAAGGCTGCACCAGCCAGCCAGATTACGAGCAGGAGGTTCCAGCCTGGGTAGTCGGTCATCATTAGCCGATGGTCTAGTTGTGGTTGTGCGGGTGGGATTCGTAGTGTTGGCGCAACAGGTCCTTGCCGTAGTCGTTGCCGTTAGGGGTGCGGACCACCACGTGGATGTGCTGGCGGTTGGGGCCGCGGGGCAGCAGGTGACGCAGGCCGACGGGCGGCTGGTGGTCGAACTCGATCAGCACCACCGGACTGTGGATGCGGTAGTAGAAGACGCTGTCGTCCCCCGATCCGCCGATCCAAGCGAAATGCGTGCGGTCTAGGTGCCTGCGGACCTTCTCCATGCGGACTTGAGCGTGTCCCTCGCGCAGATTGCTGACGAACAAACCGATGAGTTCCAGCAGTTGTTGCCGCTGGGACTCGTTGAGGGCGGAGGCCGGGATGCCTGCGTAGTCGAGGACCACGTTGTCTTTGAAGGCCTCGGTCAGGTTGTTGCTTCCCGGCTTGTCCATCTGCAGGACGGCCTGTCCGCGCTGCCCATCGTCGAGCGACCGGAGCATGGCCAGTCCGGCGGCTTGCTCGGCTTGCAGGATCTCCGTCCCGGCGTACCTTCCGCTTTCGGCGATCACCGGCTCGGAGCCCACGAACATGGGCGTCATGACCACCTGATCGCCCAGCACGAAGTAATTGATGATCAGGTGGTGGCCGTCGATCTGCCATCCCCAAGGCTCGGTTTGGGACGGTTCGCCCATCACCGTAATCCAGTACAGCCACTCGCCATACTCCTCGAAATCGTCGGCCAGTTCGGCCAGGGTGTGGTTGAGGCGCATGATGTCCCGCGACAGCCGCAGTCCCTTGGCGCTCAAGGAGGCCCTTAAGAGCCCGAAGGCCGCCTCCCGCTGCTCCTCGGACATTTCATCGAAGCCGACTCCGGCCCGCACGTAGAAATGCTGATTCATCCACTTGCGCCACTCGGGATCGTCCACCGGGTGCATGGTGCGCCCGCGCTGCTCCTCCGACAACACCGCCAGAAAGGCCCTGGCGGCTTCCATTACAGGGGCCGTCGTAACGCCCGTGGATCGAATCTCGAAGAGGCCCTGCTCGGGCTCTCCGTCGGTGGTGATGCCGACAAACGGCTCAGCCAAGCCCCGCCCTTCGGCTCTCTCCGACATGGCCTTGGCCCGATCCGCACTGCTCTGTTGGGCAGCCAGTGGGCTGAAGACGAGTGAAGCGACTGCAAGGGAAAAGACGAGGCGGATGAGAGCGTACATCTTGGACCTCCGGTCCGTGAGTCGAGTGAGGCGTCCGGCGTCCCCGCGGGCCTCCTGTCAGAATTGTCCCCAGAAGCGCGGGGTGTGCGTCCGAGAGGCAGATGCGCCGACAAGGCATCGTCGGGAATTACGCGCCCGGAGCCTCAGAATATAGCATGGCCGCCGCCACTGCATTTGCTG
>DATIPO010000296.1:0-2830 GCA_035471925.1 Acidobacteriota bacterium | reverse complement strand
CGCTGGGCGGAACGTGCTCGGCCAGCTTCTCGAGCTGCTTATCCAAGTTCTCCAGGAGTTTCCCCAGCAAGCCCTGCATCTGGCGCAGTTGCTCGAGCTGGCGCCGACTGGCGGGTCCGGCCCGCTGATCCATCTCCTGCTCGTCCCAGCGGCCCACCTCGGTGGTCAGGTTGCCGAGATGCGCGAGGGGGCTTTCCAGGGCTTCGGCGGTCGCCTCAAAGAGTGCCACCCGGTGAGAGTCGTCCAGATCCTTGAGGCGGGCGACCACGGCCAGAGCCAGTTGGCGGTCAGCAAGCTTGTCGATCAGTTCGATGGGGACGGGGACAGACAGGGTCTTGCCCCTGCCTCTTTCAGAGGTTGTCATGGCGGATTCCTTTCCTCGTGCAAGGCTTTCCGCCTGACCGGCTGACAGGAGCAGCCGATGCTCTCCAGCGTTGCTCAACCTGCTTGAACGCTCTAGACTTGAGTCCCGAGGCGGCAGCCTTCCCTAACAAGGTTGTCGTTCTCAGGACCCGCCCGGCGGTGAGTCGCCGGGCGGATCCGTTCGCCAAGCCCGTGGCGGGGCTGAATTGCCGGACTCTCTAGAAGGTCTCTCTTATCCAGCCGCAAGCCCCGCCGGAGCGGCTTGCTAAGGTTTCGCGATGACGTCATCTCGGATCTCATAAGCAAGCCAGCTTGCCAGACTTGGTTTTCTACTGCAATGCAGACCATAATTTAACTAGAGGGGAAAGTCAAGGCCAAAAATCTACTGCGCCGCAAATCGTCTTCATAATCGGTTGCAATCGGAAGTCGCGCCACAAAGATGGCGTACACTTGCTGGGCTAGGCTTCACTAGTGCGGTGGCTGGGCTTTTCAGGGCGTGCTCTTGGATCGGATAGACAGCAATGATAGAAAGAGGTTGCTATTTCATTCTGATATAGATAATATTTCCAGCACAAATGAAAGACTACCTTGGGAGGTCTGCCGCTTTGAAAGCTACGGCGAGGGTCTGGGGGTTCGTGAATCGGAAGGAGGCAGGATGATGGGGTGGCAGGAACGGATTCCGAAAATGATCGAGCAGCGCTTCGGCGACCTCAACATCAGCGAGATCGCACGCCGGGCGGGCATCAAGGTTGGGGCCATGCACCGCATCGCCACCGGGTCTAGAGGCGGGCCGCCGGGCTTTGAGAGCCTGATGCGCCTGTGCCACCTGGCGGGGGAGAGCCCGGTGCCCTGGTTCGAGGCCGCCGGCCACGTCGAAATGGCCCACCTGCTGAAGGAAACATGCGGCAAGGTGGACGCTCCCGAGGACGCCTCTTTCCGGCACGACTTTCCTGAGCTCTACATCCTCTTCGAGGCCATGCTGGCCCGCGGACTGGCCGCCAAGGCGGGCACCATGCTGCAGCATCTCGACTCGGCCATCGACCCGGCCCGCTCCTACTTCCGCCAGGCCGCTCAAGCCAGCGGGGCAGATTCGGCGGTCCTGGTGGCTCATCACCGCATCCCCGGCGACGTGGTGGAGGCCTTCCAGTGCAGCCCGGTCGACGCCCGGGCGCTGGCGCGGGCGGGCAAGCAACTCCCCCAGGGCTGGTGGAGAAAGCGCCGCCCGTTGACCACGAAGGCGGAACTGGTGCTGCTGGCCAAGTCTTCCGGCGGGCCCGAGGCGGGCGATTGGGATGCCTGCCTGCAATTCTGCGCCACCATGCTGGCCGAGGCCTGGGATTTGCCCGGCCAAGCCCTCAGTAGCGGCGCCCCGAATGGCGCAGCAGAATGATCTGGCTGCCCACCACCCAGCGCATGTCCTTGACGCTGCACATGAGACGGCTCTTGATCAGGGCGAAGCGGTAGACGAAGCGGAAGACGCCAAAGAGCAAGCGCCCGTTGAAGTTGGGAGGTGCTTCGCGGCGGGTTTCCTGAAGCAGGCCCGGCAGCACCCTACGAGTGTGCGCTCCCGCCAGCCGCCCGCGGCACAAAGCCGCAGTGCATTCGGGGGCGTCCAGCACATCGAGCAAGCCCGATCCCCGGCTCAGGCCTTGCCTGCGCAGGTAGTCCTTGGCATCGATCTCGTAGGTGACGTCCTCAGCGTAGCGCAGAAACAGCTTGAACAACCAAATCCCGAATGCCGCGAACACGGTCACCGATATGAATGCCCAGAGTACGAGCATTTTTGCTCTCTCCTTTCATTAGAGTGGTTAGCCAATTGGCCGCTGGTGCCTGCGGCTTCTGCGGTAAGGGCGTCGTGTCTTATTGGCCGGGGAGGACTGTACTTCCACAAGCCCAACACCAGAAAACCCCATGCCACGACAACGATGAATTCGATAAATCCGAAGAACGCCGCGTAAGGCCACCAGGAAGGGCCGATCATGTAGAGAGTGAGGTTGCCCGCCCTCAAGAAGGCCTGAAGCGAGATGACCGTTGCCATCGCGGCCACGTTGCGGCCCAATCGCCATCCATTCGGCCTGTAGCGCGTTATCGCTTTGGCGGCGAGAAAACTCTGCAGGTAAGCGAATATCAGGTCCTGCGTAAGCACGGGATGTTGATGACGGTGGATGAGCCAAAGAGCGAACGCGAAGACCACGCAGAAGCCAAGCAACCGCAACCATTCGGACCGGGTTGGCCGCTCGGGAATCGCCCAGAAGTGGACAAGGGTGGCACAGCCCAAGATCCCCACAACCAAGGCCGACCCCTGATAAGCGGTCACGTATTCCTGGCTGCTTCTCCCGTAAGTCCAGCTCAGCCACATATGCACGAGCAGGTATCTCACCATGATGGCGGTGGTATAGGCGATAAAGAGGGGGTAGTGGCGCCAGAAACCCGCACGAGCGCCCTGCACGAGGACGAATGTCCACAC
>DATIPO010000295.1:0-1528 GCA_035471925.1 Acidobacteriota bacterium | reverse complement strand
CTGGTTCTCCTTGGCGGCTTGGCGGCTTGGCGAGAGATCTTCCTGCTGCTCGGGGTGAAGGTGTGCAGGCTGGTCAGCAGAGCCACAGCCAGCTCGACGCGATCAGGACGAAGCCAACGAAAGGGTCTCTCGCCAAGCCGCCAAGCCGCCAAGGGGGTCACTCCGGCAAGTTGTTGGCGATGCGCGTGATTCCATCCTTGATGCGGGCCGCACCGAAGTTGACAAGGAGACCGAGGCGCAGGTCGGCAACCTTGATGTAGGTGAGGACCTGCTTCTTGTGGACAGGGAGCAGAGTCTCGACGGACTTGAGCTCCACGAGGACGACGTTGTCGACGACCATGTCGGCGCGGAAGCCAAGATCGAAGCGGATGTTCTTGTAGGTGACGCCTACGGGAACCTGCCGCGCGACAGCGAGGCCGCGTTGGCCGAGCTCATGGGCGAGGACGACCTCGTAGACCGACTCCAGCAAGCCGGGCCCGAGCGTCGTGTGGACCTGGTACGCAGCATCGACGATCTGTCTGGCGACCTCGTCTTCCGGGGGCGTTGCCATCTGGTTCTCCTTGGCGGCTTGGCGGCTTGGCGAGAGATCTTCCTGCTGCTCGGGGTGAAGGTGTGCAGGCTGGTCAGCAGAGCCACAGCCAGCTCGACGCGATCAGGACGAAGCCAAGGAAGGTCTCGGCGAGCTTGTCGTAGCGGGTCGCAACGCGGCGGAAGTGCTTGATTCGGTTGAAGTAGATCTCGACGAGATGCCTCTCTTTGTAGAGGTGACGATCGTAATCAGGCGGGTCCTTCCTCGTCGGGTTGGGTCGAATGACTGCCGTCCGTCCTTCACTCGCGAGGCGCTCCCGCAGGCTGTTGGCGTCGTACGCTGCATCCGCGATGAACAGCTCACCCTGAGCATGATCGAGCAGGTTGCCCGCGGCGATCATCTCGTGCCGCTGCCCTTGCGTGAGCTCGACGTGCAGAGGCTGACCGAGGGTGTCGACCAGTCCGTGGATCTTGGTCGAGCGACCTCCGCGAGACGCTAAAAGCGCGTTCCTCTGGATCCCCCTTTTCCGCCAGCTGAGTGCTGGTGAGCGCGAACGACCGACGCATCGGCCATCGACCCGTCGGGGTCGACGTCGGTTTGGAGAGCCTTGAAGACGTCGTTCCAGATCCCGCGCTTCGACCAGCGGAGGTACCGGTTGTACACGGTCTTCCATGGCCCGAACCCCGGCGGTAGGTCGCGCCATGGCGCCCCAGTGCGAGCGAGCCAGAGGACCGCATCGATGAAGTTTCGATCGCCACGTTGCGACGGTCGCCCGCACCGTGTGGGGAGCACAGGCTCAAGCCGGGCCCATTGCTCGTCGGAGATGGAATGGCGCGCCATCCCAAGCGTGGATCAGACGCGGGATCGGCGGGCAACCCCCCTCGCGCAACTTTAGGGACACGACCTAGTCCATGCCCAAGGGTCTGGCGAGCTCGCTCGAAGTGGCCGGCTTCGATGCGATCCATGCCCGTCAGGTCGGCTTACGTGGCCGGCCCGATT
>DATIPO010000294.1:0-22140 GCA_035471925.1 Acidobacteriota bacterium | reverse complement strand
TTCGGTTGTCGGATCAGACTTGGCGAGCTTATGCTGACGCCCGATCTGAGCTCCTGTATCTTGAAAGAGACCCGGAGGCCTTGGCACCGTATTTTCGGGCTGTAGGACAGATGGAACTCTGCGTTGGATCGCTACATAGGTGGCGCCCGCAGCAGTTAACTCTGTCAGTGTCTCCTGTGAGCCCGGCTGTCCGTTGAGTTCCGAAAGTACCTTTGCCAGCTTGCTGCGCTCAATGAAGACATTTTGGATGGGCTTCGAGGTCGACAAAGCCTTCGCGATCTACAGGAAGCTGCTCGACACGATACTCAAGTTCCTTCTCCAAGACCCGGCTGACGGCTAACACGCACTTGTGTTCGATGGAGCTGACCAGGATTCGACGTCGCTTCCCCGCTGCTGCCCGTCGTCCTACTCCGAGAAGCGCCATATTGTTCGCCTCCGTCGCTCCCGATGTGAAGACAATCTCATCACCGTCACCGCCCACAAGCTGAGCGACGCGGCTTGCCGCTTTCTCGACTGCCTGTGCGGCGCGCCATCCTATTAGGTGGTCGGCGGAATGGGGGTTGCCGAAGTCTTCCCGAAAATAGGGCTCCATTTCCTTCAAAACCCTAGGGTCCACCGGTGTTGTCGCCTGGTGGTCGAGGTAGATTGTATTGCCAATGCGCATCGATCCTTCTTGGCTATGGCAGCACGAACTTGGATGTGCTCTGCAATGTCACCACTGTTCGATAGGCTTGCAACTGGAGGCCGCCTCCAGGAGCAAGGAGACCTCCTCGCTGAACCAATCACGACATTTTGGAGAACAAGATGGCTTGGAAGGCTTTGCACTTCTTCAGGCTTGGATTTAGAGTCCTAGAAGCAAGGGAGGATCAACCTAGGCCAGACCAGGAGGTTGAGGAATCGGAATCACCGGGAAAAACGGCTGCAACTGGCCGGATTGCGCTTGGGGGTTGGGCAGCCATCGGTGGTGCAAGCCTCGTAGAGGTGGAGTTGGATGCCGATTTGCAGAGCCTCCTACTACTTTTTTTACTCTTCGGTCTGCCCCTGATTCTACTGTTCCTTTCGATGATCGTTTACTTACTCCGGCGGAAGGAAAACTTGCTCTACTGGGAGGTTGCCTGTTGGGTCCTCGTCGGTTTGGGCATCGCCAGCCGGCAATCAATCTCGATTTCGCCGGCTCTTGCATTCGATCCGGCGAAGATCACCCCTTCGTTGTTGCTGGTTTCAGCTCTGATTGGCCTGGCAGTTTTCCCCGCCCTACAGCGGTGGCTGAACCGGGTAAAGCCCATTCCTGGGCTTGCGCACGTAGCCACACCCTTTTCCCTTGGATTTTTCCTGGACTTGGCTCAGGTATTGGCAAATAGCTACGCTTTGTCCTTACCCTGGGTCTAACCATCCGCCACGAAGCTGTCCCCCCACCGCACTCCAAGTTTGCACCCTCACGCGCTTGGAGCGGCCTGCGGAAAGACCCGCCTCGATAACGCGAAATCTGAACCTCTTAGCCGAAAACACAACTTGAGACTCCCATTAATGCACCGAAAGTACAGATTTGAAGCTCTGCACTCCCTGTAACCGTCAATGCTCACGATGACTGATACGTCGAAGCTGCCGGGACGGGCGGGAGTGGATGGCTGGCAGCAGGGGCAATCGCCCCATCGAAGTCACCAATCAGTGTTGGAATTGAGGGCTCTCCCGTCCTCCTGCGACCTCGCTTCGCTGCCGAACATTAAGATGAGGCCGTTCCTGGAGCCCGATCCGCCTGATCCGCAATGGCCAAGTGCAGCCGCTCTGCGGCCCTGTCAAGCGTTCCCAGCGAAACGACTCGGCGGGCGGGAGAAACAAGACTAAACCGCTGGGCGCTGTCCAGAGTGGCGAAATGCCGGACGTGCCGGCAAAAAGCGGATTCGACATCGCTCTCTATGGACCCAGAGTCTGCGATGGCCAGTGTTGCCAGTGCTCGGGGAGGGTCGAGGGCCGTGATCCCAGTTGGTGAAATCGACAAGCGCACTACCTGGCGGCTGGCCGGATCGACCGATTCAACCGACACCGGGCGCTCGATGAGCCTCGGGATCACATGTGCCCATAAGGCGCAGCAGCTGAATACGATCCTTCCTCCGATCTCGAGCCGGTGAAGGGTCGGTTCCAGGGTCATTCCGAACAGGTCGATGAGCCGAGCGTCATCGTCAAATCGGCACCGAGCAGCCTCAAGCGTCTGCTCGATCAGCGAAACTTCACGGCCAGAGGCTTCTGCCATCTCGCTAACCGCAAGCGACTCGCCCTGAGCCAAAAGGGAGAAGCAGGGCAGCAACACGCCGGCACCGGTCCAGCGGGAGGCCAGGAGATCCAGGGTGGCAATTATTCGATGATCCAGTTTGTCTACCATCATCGGTCACCGTCCTCAAAACTTGCGGAGGCTGTTTCGGCGGACCCGATAGTTCGCTTGCGAATCCCCGCATGCAGTCCCCACGTTTCACCGGAGGTGCATCGTCAGTTCAGAGTCGCGTGCCTTGGCCCCTTAAGTCCGTCTACTGAGGAGTCAGGGGCGTTCGGTGGGGGACGCGTCGCCGGGACCGGGTAGCGGACGTTTCCGACCGCCTGAGTCTTCGCCCTCCACTAATGCATCAATGTCGTCGTAGGCATAGATCGTAGGCGCCTCGTTCTGCATCAGGCCTCCGGTGTCGGCCGTGGGGCCGTATGTGCTGTGCAGGCCCCGCCCCAGCATGCGCAGCATGGCAAGTTGCTGGCCGCGGTGGTGGGCGGTGTGGGCAATGCGCCGCACCATGACCCAGGCCCGGGAGCGCTCCACGTCGAAGAAGCGGACACTCTCTTCCCACCAGCTCCCTTCCTTGGCTGCCAGCGCGTCCCGGCGCCGCCCGGAGTCTTCGCGATAGCGGCGAATAAACCGCAGGCGCTCCTCGCGCTCGGGCAGGGGAGGAGCGCTCACATCGATGCCCAGGATCTGGACAAACCAGAGGTTTTCGCTGACGCATTGATGAACCATCTGCTCAAGCAGGCTGCGCCCCCGGGGGTCTGCGGGGTGGGGACGGAAGGCGAGGTCTTCGTCGCCAAACATGCTCCACACGCTGAGCACCTTCAGGCGTTCGGTCTGGTAGGTGTCAATGAGAAAGCGATAGCGCATGGCTCTAGTCTCCTTAGCACTTCGCACGTTTGAAATTCGCTTGAAGTGGATCGTAGAAAGCGCCGACCACAGCCTACGGCACCGTGCAGATCGCCACCAGCTCAAGCCTCCAATTGCTACCCTCGCAGGATGCCGGGATGGTCTCGAATCCGGCTGCCGAACAGGTGTTGGCGTTGCTCGCGAAGACCTCTCGCACGGAAAGCGTATCGCGACAGCCCTGATTCATACTGAACAGATTAACCCCGCAGCTCACCGCCTTGCTGCCACCACCGACTGCGGCACTGCAGGACAATGTCGTCTGCTTGAAATCGGCCGTATCGTTCGCCGTAGACGTCTCGACTCTTGTGATTCCGGCGCCGACATCTGCGGCAGGACCTTCAGGTCCTTCGGGTCCCTGAGGTCCTTCAGGTCCCTGAGGTCCGGTTTCGCCCTGGATTCCCTGCTCGCCCTGAGGACCTTGAGGTCCTTCGGGTCCTTGAGGCCCTTCGGGTCCCTGGGGACCGGTTTCGCCTTGGATTCCCTGCTCGCCCTGAGGACCTTGGGGTCCCTCGGGTCCTTGAGGGCCAGTCGCTCCCGGAGGTCCGACCTGTCCTTGAGGACCCCGCGGTCCCGGCGCGCCGGCGAAGGCTTCGTCGCCTCTCAGGTCGAGCGAGATGGTGTCCACTCGAGGCCGAGGCCAGTGCCGCAATGGGGCGCTGGCCACGAGCAGGACATGCAGGTCCCCGAACTCAGGCGGAATGACCGCCAAGAGCTCAGTGTCGCTGAAACTCAGCAGTTCCAGCTCCACCTCGTCCAGGAAGGCATGAGGCGTATTCCCGAAGTTCTCGCCGTGAATGGTGAGGAGATCTGCGCTAACCTCCACCTCGGTGATCACCAGCAGGCCGCGATGCGTTTGGGCACTCAGAGCCGTCGTGGCGATCAGCAAGATGCACACGGCCACGGCGCCCGTCTCGTAGATCCGTCTCATATTCCACTCTCCCTTGGGTTCCTGAGGCCTATCATCGGTATCCTGCGTCGGATTTCCAGTTCCCTTGAGCGATTCATCTTTGCGGGCCGAATCCAAGTCGCACAGCCCCCCAGCAGGCATGGCGTCTTAAGGACGCTTGCGCCGGCTCCAGTTTTGGATCCGCTCAAGACTAGGCCAGCAGGATCCAGGGCGGGTCCGGCTCGATGATGACGGGTGCACCCAGATGTTCATTTCCGATACAAAACTTAAAGCAGCCTTGAGTGCCCGCAAAGGCGTGCCCGGCGCCCAAGGCCTGCGGCCTCTCCACCCAGCTATCCTACAGATTCAGAGCCTGTTTGGGTAGTGGGAAAAAGTCCGATTCTCTGTTTCTTCCACTTACAGCAATCTACACAGCGTTTCGACCCTTCCCGTTGGAGCAACCAAATTTCCGTAGCAACACGCCACGCCTAGTACTCGAGCTGGCTCCATATCGCCATGCCGCCCATCCGCTCAACCATCGCCTCCGCATCCATGATTGCTGCGGGCTCTCCCCGGACGCCTTGCGATTCCTGACCCTCGAGGATCAACGGAACTGTCGTGATGATCATGACCAACGGTACCCATCGCAGTGCTCTTGCCACCCACTGCGTCTGAGGGCCAATCTGTCCTCTCATAATCCCTCCGATTGATGTTGTCACTCCCTGCCACCACCTTAGCAGCGGCCTGAGCGACAGCCCATGGCTAGTCTACTCAGAACGTCAGATGTTTGAAAGTCGGTTGGGGGCTACCCAAATGAAGGGGGCTTAGACGAGGGCCGTGGCTTTGAAAGATAGACGAGAAATCAAGACCGGCAGATGACCGGGGACCGATAAGGATAATTCTCGAAAACCGCGTAAGAATAGGTTCGTGATCTTGGAAGCTTGGCAGGAAGACCTTAAGGAGTCCGCCTTGCAGAATTGCTGATCCCCGTTCTCCCGGGACTAGCTCTGGCGCTGTAGAGGAATCAGCACAAAGCGTCTGGCGGCTCCAGTTCGAGGGCACCCGCCGCAGCGCAGAAGGCGGCCTGCGAACAACCCCGACCATAACCGAACAACTCCTAATAATCATGTCTCCAACCACCTGAGCCGGTAAGGACAAGACTAACTTGATCACTCTCGTAGTAAGATTAGTCCCCTTCTCAATAGAGCCTGCAATCCAATACACTGGGATCAGGGTTTTGTCCCCAAGTCACTTCACGACTTGCACTTCCCCTAGGTTGATAAGGGCCATCGCCCCGGCTTGGCCTCCAGCTTCTTCTAAGAGCCTCTCCCAGCTTGCCTCCCTCCCCATAAGTTTGAAGCGGCATTCGGGCAGGTACCAGCCCCCGTCCCTGCGCATCATCTTCCGCTGCATCCAGGAGTAGGTAGCGCCGATTTCCTTGGCGGCAAGTCGTGTCGAGATCGCGGCGAAGCGGCGGCCCTTGTGCTCGATGTAAACCGGTGTTGGAGGTCTGCCCCCACGCTTGCCATGGTGGGCCGTCTCAGGAGGATCCTTGCGGCAGTTGGCGATCACGCTGGCCGCGAAACTGCGGATTCGCGGACGCTGTGCGGCCAGTTTGATGTCGTCCTTACCCGCCGCCATTATCGCCTGCTCGATCCGCTCTACTCTCCGGGCCATTTCCACTAGCATAGACCCGGCACCAACACAGTTGCAAGTGCTCACCCGGCACATGCGACTAACCCAGCAGCAGGGTTTGTGTAAGCTCGCCCGCGCCCAGAACCGACCGCCGTCACTTCTCGTCCAGCCTACGAACGGTCCAGCCGACCTTAATCCCGTCTTGCCTCCGGAAACGAGGTCGACAAGACCAACGGAGTTCGGGGAGGAAATAGATAGAAAGATGAGTGTTCACCGCACTAAGGTAATTCAAGAACAGCCAGGTCCGGTCCGGGGCCACGATACGCCCTCCCGGATTCGGCTCAAAGAGGGCTCTACGCCATTCCTGCTGCCTGCGGAGCGTCTTGAGGAATCTTGCCGCAAGGTGAACGAAGCTGACCCTCTCAATTCTTGGACGTCCTCAGCCTGGGTGAGAGTAAGAGAGCAAAATTACTGATCTGCGTAACCGTGATCCCAGCAGCGGTCGGGATCATGGTTTCGCAGATCCACACCGAATGTAAGCCACGCCTTGAGGGGAAAGAGCACGTTCAGCCAGCCAGCATGTACCTCGTTCCATTTATCTCGACTTGTTCCGCTGTGCGTCAGCAGAAGATCCGTGCCGTCCTGGCCATCCGGTGTCAGTTCAAACCGAACTGGTCCACCCATGTACTCGATAGAAAACACTCTTGGAGGTTGTCGCTCGATCACTTTGCTCCTGTAAGTGTAGCCGTTGATGAATTGGAACTCGATGTGAGCATCCACATGAGCAGCGGATTCCGCCCAGAACGACGCGCGCCCTTGGTCGGAGTCGAGCGCTTCAAAGACCTTCTCCGGCGCCACCGGAATGTGCATTCTCCAGCGTATGGGACCTCCGACTTGATCTCCTCTCATGATTCCTCCTTAGCAAAAATAAGCAAACGAATCCCGACAGGCGCACCGCACCCAACCGCACCCTTCACGCCTGTGAGCGCCCAGTTTCTCCACCAAGAGGCGTCTTCTAGCACTTCGTAGGAGTGGGGATGACCGGAACATTCGTGACTCCAGCCGGCACTCAAGGCGCGGTTGCGTTTGACCCGCTCTCCTCCAACCTGGCAGGGTCCGTCCGCCCCAAACAGAGCGCTGGAGGACGTGCTGCCTGCTGTCATTCTAGTGTATTCGCTTCCCGAGCCTGATAGAATCCCCATAGTCATTCGAGGCTCAGCCCAACAGGGTTGTATCCACAACACCGGTTCAAGGAAGTTGCAGCCGCTCCCTACGGTTGGCGCGCCTTGGGGCCGGAGATTGGACCGAGATGGAACAGGGTGACCAAGATGGCCACGAGATCGTACGGGAGCAATACGACGAGATCGAGTCGCGTTTTGAAGAGGGCATGCGGCGGATGGCGCTGTATCATCGCCACTGCCAGGATCCGGTGATTTTTCGGACGTTGGGGGAGATCCGTGGCAACTCGCTGTTGGACCTAGCCTGCGGGAACGGTTTCTATACGCGGCGGTTCCGCAGAGAATGCGGTGCCGATCCCGTCATGGGCGTCGACCTTTCTCCGATGTTGATCCGGCAGGCAAAAGCTTCGGAGCGGCACGACCCGCTAGGCATCGAATACCGGGTCGGCGACGTCACGACGCTCGAGCTCGATGGCCGCTTCGATGTCGTTACAGCAATCCACCTGCTGCATTACTTGCAGAGTGCGGAGGAGATTGAGGGAGCGCTCCGCCGGATTCATGCGCTGCTCCGATCGGATTGCAGCTTCGTCACCATGGTCGCGAACCCGGAATTCGATATCGGCAAGCATGCCCGGCAGGACTCCAAGCGGAAGTTCGGCTACTACTTTTCGGAGGCCCAGCCGGGCAATGGCGGCCTAATGCGGTTTCACCCCGGTGGCTTCGACAAAGAGCAGGAATTAACCTTCGAGCTCCGGCGCTGGGAGCGCGAATTTCTCAATGACATCGCGCGTAAGGTTGGGTTCGCACCCGAATGGCGCGATCCTTTCATCAGCGCCGAAGGACTTGCGGAGCATGGAGCCGACTTCTTTGCCAACTATCTCGCCAATCCGCAGAGCAAGCTGCTGCGGTTGACCAAGGTTTGAGTGCAAGTTGTGGTTGGGCTCGGTTCCTCGAGTACGCCGAAAGGAGCGCAACCGCGATACGGCCAACTGAGCCCCTCCCTGCTCAAGGGGCGTGCCGTGGGATCCAAAGGCGTCAGTCGAGTTGAAAGGTGCGCGTTTGCTCGTCCCAGCGGATACGGTCAACGTTTTGGTGCCACCAGACCTCAATGCGGTTGAGTGCCTGTTCGTTTCCGTGATCTTCCTTGGAGGGGTCGAATCCGTGGATATCTCCCATCAGCGGCTGCAATTCCGCCAGCACGCGGCTTTTCAGAAAGGCCGGAGCATCTTCCTTGAGAAGGACGATAAGATTATGAAGGCCGTTCTTTTCTCCCAAGCGGACCAATGACAGGGAGGCGTAGAACCGCATCCAGGGATCTTGAGCGCGGCTGAAAACGCGCTCCAAGACCGGCACCATGTCGGGATCCTGGAGCTGTCCAAGGGCTTGGACCACGGCTTGGTTCATCTCGATCCTTCCCTGATCGATCGCGTTCAGCAAGCGGGCCTTCTCCTCTCGCAGCACCCGGATGGCCTCCTCGTGCGGTTTCTCGGGTGAAGCCAGATCGTCCAAGGCAGCGGTAACTCGCTGCAGCGCCAAGTCCCGGTCCGCGCCCGCTCCCACCGACACCGGACGAAATTGGACTGCCACCAGCAGGAGCGCGGCCACAACGGCCGTCCCCGAAGCCACACGAGCCAATGCCACCAGCTTGCGTTCGGCGCTGAGCAAGTAGCGCAAGAGTCCTGCCAGGATTAGAAAGACGCCGAAGGTGCAAACAACGGAAGGGCCGCTCGGAAAGTCCATCCGATAGGACAGGAACAGTCCGACGAAGCTGACCAGGGTGCCCGAAATCCAGCCGATCACCAGGCGAGCCCCGATGTTGGTCGAGTACAGCATGCCGATCAGCGAGGGGACAATCAAGAAGGAAAAGACCAGCAACACCCCAGCGATGGCCACCGAGGAAGTGATGACGAATCCGAACGACATGTAGAACAGGAAGTCCCACCAGCGGACCCTCAGCTTGCGGCGCTCGGCTTCCTCGGGCCGCATCGAGATGAGCAGGAACTTGTCGCGGAAGATGTAATGGAACACGCCCACCACGACGTAAATGATGAGGGTCTTCCAAATCGTCGGCCAGCTCACCCAGAGGATCGATCCGGTCAGCATCGCCTCCACGTGCTCCGCTCCCTGAGGCGCCCGGTCGGCAATCAAGATCGCCGCCGAGGAAGCAACCGCGAAGACCACCCCGATAATCGCCTCCTGGGGAATATGCTTGTCCTTCAGGCGCGACAGCGAGAAGATCGCGGCACCCAGGAAGGCGAATCCCAGCGAATAGAAGTAGCCGGCGTAGCTCTGGGGGTCGAAGCCCAGGAGGAAGGCGAAGGTCGACCCCAGCGCTGCCACCTGGGCCAGGGCCAAGTCGACGAAGATGACTCCCCTGGAGACCACGTGCAGTCCCAAGTATGTGTGGATTCCGGTCAGGATCAGACAGGCCACCAGGGGAGGCAGCATGATTGCGATCGCTTGTTCCATCTTTACCTCTTAGGAGCCTCTCCTGCGGTCGACGGCCCCTGCTGTGAACAAGCGGGAATGGAGGCCGACAGTTCCCGGATCCAAATGTCGAACAAGTCCCAGTAGTCGGCCGCCTCGGGGGTACCGCCCACCGACAGGGGAACGATTACCGCCTGGGCCCCGGTCTGCTCTTCGATTCGTTTGGGCGCCGACTCATCGTAGTAGTTGGCAGTCAGGAGCGCGCTGATCTTCCTCGACCGGATCTCCTCGATCAGCTCCACCACGTGGCGCGCCGAGGGAGGGATTCCGGGCTTGTTCTCGACGTAGTCGAGGATGCGAAGTCCGAAGCGGTCCGTGAAGTAGATCCAGTTCTTGTGATAGGCCACGATCTCCGCGCCATTGAGGCACTCTGCCTGTTTGAGCCATCCTCCCAGATAGGAGCGCAGCGGTTTTCCGGCGAACTGGTTGGCGTCCAAGAAGGAATCGAACTGGCCGGCCCAGCTCAGCCGCGCCAACTCGTCGCCACCCACCGTCCGCACCAGTTCCTCGCCGTAGAGCCGCTTGTAGGTCTCCTCCTTGAAGGCCGCGAAGTTTTCCTCGTATTGGGCCGAATGGGCGGGGTCCACGTTCTTCAGACCTGTCAGGATGTTGGAGGCAATCTGTAGCCCGCGCAGAGGATCGGTATGGACGTGGGGGTTGCCGTAGATGTGGATGTCCCCGGCGGCTCGGTTGGGATTGGCGGGAATGTCGAGCAGCCTCATGCCGCTGGCGGCGCTTACATAGCCTGGACGGCCCTCGCGGATAGTCGGATTGCGAGACTTGTCGACCAGGGTGGGCGCCCATAACTCCAAGTCCAGGCCCGTGCTGACGAACAAGTCGGCATCGCTGAGCAGGCGCGCAAAACTCGGTTTGGCGGAAACAAAGTGGGCGTCCTGATAGCCTTTCGCAATGCTTTCAGCGCGCACCAGATCGCCTCCCAGCGAACGGGCGATGGAAGCGTAGTCGGGCAAGGTCGTGACAACCTTGACGGGGCCTTTAGCCAAGCCCATCGTGGAAACCGCCGTCAGAGCCAGAATCCATGCGGTAACAGTTTTCATCGTTTCTCCTAATAGGCTTCGTGTTTGTGGGGTCCCATCGACCAGGTGAACTGCAGGAAGAAGCGGTTCTCGTTGGCCTCGAAGTTACGCTCCAGAAAGTCGTACTGCGCCCGCAGGCGCACGAATTCGCTCTGCCAGAAGGTGAGGAACGGCGAGAACCCCGAGGTTCGTTGGCGCTGGTCCTCGATCGACTCGGCGTACTGGTAGCGCAAGCCCGCGAACCAACGCCGTTTGAGCTGATACTCGCCGGAGGCGAACAGTCCCAAAGGACTCCCTCCCGGCGAATCCTGGCGGTCGTTGTAGAAGAGCTCGCCGCGCAACTCGAAGGAGCGGTAGAGGGCCCTCCGCAGCGGTTGCCATCGGTAGGAAAGATCCAGGCCGTAAACGGTGGAGCGGTTCTTCCTGGCCTGGTCCCAGTGCGAGGTGGCGGCCGAGAGCCCAAACTCGAAGTAGGCATTGTCGGTGACGTCATAGTAGTTGAGAAAATGCCCAACAAAGACAGGATCCCCGAAGCCTCTGCCGGAGAAGGCCAGGTCGTTACTGTTGTTGACCACTTCGAAGTAAGCCTCGTTGGAATGCGCGATCGGCAGTCGCGGAGGCAGCCAACTCAGGGACACCCCTGTGCCGATCAGGCCTTCTTCTCCAAAAAAGGTCTGGGTGGGAAGGTCGCGGTCGGTCCAGGGCAGGGCGTGCTTGTGGTAACGGTTGAGTTTCCCGAAGTTGGTGTGAAAGCGCCCCACCTTCAGGCCCAGCTTTCCAGGCAAGGATTCCCAACTGACGTAGCCCTCCTCCAGATCGAATTCTCCATCCTCGAAAGTGATGAAGAACTTGGCCTGGCTGTAGGGATCCAGCGGGTGCTGGACGGCCATTTCCATACCGTCGAAATTAAAACGGTTGAACTCGTCGGCGTCCCTGTTGTCGCTCAGCCTTCCCGTGAAATCACCTGTCAGGCTGATCTCCGGATTGAGGCCCTGCAGGGTCCTCTCTCCTCCGCTGAAGGTCTGCGGCGCTGATGAGGTGACTGCGGACGGGGCCCCGGCCGGGGCTGCGGCCGCGGCAGGTGCCCGGAACGTCTCTGATGGACTCGCGGATGCCGAGATCGGCTGCAGCTTGTCGAGCTGTTCCTGGATCTCAGCAATACGCTGACCGTAAGTGGATTTGACCTGTTCGAACTCGGCCCGCAAATCGGCCAGCTCCCTGGCCAGCTCTTCTATTCGTTTCTTGGACTGTTGCTCCTCCGTCGGCGCACCCTGAGGCGCCTGGGACAACCCCGTCAAGGCAACCTGCCAAAGGATGGCCCCCGACAGAAAGAATCGGGTAAACATGTGCCCTCCTCGATTCCAGAATTGAGGATTTCAAAGCTGTACGAATCAACTCAGGGGGGAGGCCGGCGGACCACGGCGATAAGGGGAGTCGATTCGGGCGTAGGAGGAGAAACACTCGGCGAAGGGACCGGGGCAACTGGCGTTGGACTGCACCTCCCACCATTGACCGTGGGGTTCGTCGGCTGCCGTCGGCCTTTGCGCGCAGAGCAGGCATGTGTGGCAAACGTGCGTGCGCTGGACGGACTCCCCACCTGGTGTGAGGTTGACCTGCGACATCTTCGCGGAAACTGGCCCGGAAGGGGGCTGGCAATGATGAGCGGCTTCCTCGACGGAATGGAGGGTCTGCACATCCAAGCGGATCGCCAGACAGCAGGGCAGCCAGAGCGCCAGCAGCCAACCTACAATCCACTGCGATGTCTTCATGTCCCTTCTCAGGGCTCATTATCTATCGCGGCCTACCGAAAGGTCAAACGCTTTTCTCGCGGGCAAGGGTCATAGACAGCGCTTCAACGTTTCAAAGACGCCAAATCCGCCAGGCACGCAAATCGCTGAGGGAATTGAAGAGCAAGACACCGAGCTGCGGCTGGTTCTCTGAAGCGGCTAGCCTCCCAAGCAGACTCGCTCGTTATGCCAGCGGATGTTCTCTTCAGACAGAGCCTGAGAAGACTCTTGCGGTGGCCGGAAGGCCCGTCCGTGCAGAGCGTAGTATTCACGGCCATTGTGGAACTCATCGCGGATTCTCTTGCTGACTTCAAAGTCGGGATGTGGAGAAATTGCGCTTGACCGACGTCGATTCCATCTGCTAACATCCTCTCAACTGCTTTTGGCTTTACCCAATCTTCTTTCGACTCGCCTCGACAGGCGGCAACAGCCTCGCGTACGGCGTCCGGCCAGGGAGGGACGGACAGCGCTTCGGCGAGTAGGGGACCACGGCAAAGCCATAGAAACGACCACGGCGTGAAATGGGGTTCGCACCCACTTTCAGGCAAAATGGAGGAAAGTCTGATGAGACGTATTGGATTTGGACTTTTGCTGTGTGTCTTTGTGACCCTGGGACTTGGCTCGGCCATGGGCCAGGACGACCAGACAACCTATTTGTTCGCGGAGTATTACTCGTGCGATCAGAACCGTGAAGCCTTCGCCGACATTCTGGTTGAGCACATCCTCGGGCCCGTCTACCAGAAGCACGTCGACGAAGGGAACTTGCAGGGATGGGGCTGGCTAGGACACCGGGCGGGCGGCGAATGGCGGCGCGTGCTGTTCTACTCGGCCAACGATCTGAAGAAGCTGATGGAGACCCGCGACGAAATCGTTGGGGAGTTTCAGAACGAACTGGCTGCGGAAGGACATGAATTCACGTCTATCTGCCCGGATCACGACGACTTGATCTGGGCTTCGGTGGCGGGTCCGCCCATCGCCTCGCAGTTGGAGAACATGGGCGCCAAGACCTACTCGACCTATTACATTTGCGACGTTAGTCGGCAAGAGCGTGCAGACGAGATCGTCAAAGAGCTCTTGGCTCCAGCTATCAATGAGCTCATGGAGGCGGGCGAGCTAAATAGCTGGGGATGGTACGAACATGTCATCGGCGGGCGCTTCCGGCGCCTTATGACCCACAGCGGTATGGACCACGTGACGTTGATGGAGGCCGTCGATAAATACAACCAGGCAGCCGGCGAAGCGAACGAGGCCATGTCCAACGAATTCTCGGAGATCTGCAACGGGCACGTCGACTACCTCTGGGACAGGGTGTTGCCGAAACCCGCTGAAGGCAACGACTGACATCCTTGTGGACCACATGACGGAAGCGTGCGGTTTCTCCGTCAACTGCATCGCAACCCGCTTAGGCATGCCTTGGCCGAAAGGTCAGCAAGCGCTTTGTCAGAGGCGGGTGATTGATGACCTGCAGCGCAACCCGCTGCAGGTCATTTTTCTCGTGGACTTTTTCAATCGCCTTGACAGCAACCTAACGATTCACCTCGACGGATCTTCGCCGTTCCGTCTGAGACGCTCCAAAAAGCATTGCCAAAGCTGAGGCGGGGTGCTAGGCTCCATCCGTGATCCCCTTTCGAGCGCTTGCTATAGGATTGAGGTGTTTCTCAGGCCCGTCATCAGGGAGGACTGTGATGAAGTTTGCCGCCGGGTTTTTGCTTGTGGTGGGGTTGTTCAGCGCCGCCATGGCCCAGAACACGCTGTGGGGTGATTGGTTCATCGTCACCGAGATCGATACCAACGGGCAGGGCACCTGCACTTATAGCGGGGAGGTCCACATCACACAGGCTGCGAGTCAGATCGAAGGGACGGTTTTCCAGTCCTTGATCGGCGGCTCCCTGTTCTGCCCCTCCGTCCTTGCCGCCCACATCATGGGCACTGTCAGCGGAAGCCAAGTCCAAGGCACCCTGGAGGGCGGGGCGCTGGGGACCGCCACCTTTGATGCCACGATGGACGGAAATCAATTCCTGGGGACGTTTGTACCCGCCTCCGCCGGGCCCTTTCCCGAGATCTCCGGATCCTGGGTTGCCACTGAGAACCGCACCGTTGACATCCCCCTGCTCAGTCCCTGGGGCCTGGCGCTCCTAGGCCTGCTGTTCGCCCTGGGAGCCCTCCCCTTTCTTCGCCGAAAGGCTTCCTAAATAGGGAAGCCAGGAGCGAAGCGCCCCGAAACTCTTGTGCTTGCCGCCTAGCCTTCAGGGCGCTTCGTAGAGGATCTCGTGGTGGGGGCGGGCGGCATCGGCCAGGGCTCCTGCGCCTACACCGATGCCCACCAGGATGGCTCCGACGGCCAACCCGTTCTTAGCATCGAAACCCTCGACCTGAGACAGCCCAGCGACGATCGCACCGAACACGATGCCCCCCGTAACGCCACCGGCCAGCATTCCATTGGAAAGGCTGTCGGGAGGGGTCTCCACGCGTTGCACGCCGCTGCGAGGAAGACGCCTGATCTGGCCGTCCTTGCTCTCCAGCTTGAGCGCGTCTCCCTCCAAGCCCCGCCAGGTTCCCTGGAAGCGATCCAAGCTCTTCATGGTGACGATCACCGAGGTTCCCTCCGGCTGAGCACCGAGCTTCTCCCACTTGCCGGGGATCACCCCGGAAATGAGCTGTGAAATGAACATAGCAAACACAATCGCGACTCTCGACTTGCGAATCATGGCTCCTCCTTTTTCTGAGGACCTTCCTCGCAAGCCTCGTGCCGACCGCAGACCCTCGAAAAGCCTTGCCCGCGCCCAGTCTCCACTGCGACCGCCGCAAGAAATCCCTGCACCTTTAGACCGCTGATCTGCGGGCAGGACGAGCGGTTCGTAGGATTGTACTTCTTCTTGGGCATTGTGCACTTCCGGCGATTAACTACGATGCCTGCCGGTACCAAAAGTACATCGCCGGGGCCCCTATCGCCCGAGACCTTGAAGGACAGACGCGTAATGTCACTGCAGGAGAGGCTAGGTTCTTTGCCTCAAGGACAAAAAGCAGATATGATTGTTGACAGTCATGCTCCTACAAGTCTAACGGGCTGGGTGTCTCAGTTTTGCTGGGGCTAGACTTCTACGCCGGAGGTCTGATACGAGACTGAGGCTTTCTCTGCTACTGCGATCTAAGAAAGGAAGATAATTATGAGATTCGTCTGGAAATCCGGGATAGCCTTTGTCTTGGTGTTCGCCAACTTTACTGCTGCATCCCTCGCAGGAACCATCAGCGAACGTTTCTTTTTCCCCCACTATGCTGACGGAGCGGGGATCTCGATGCAGATCTCAATCACAAACTCATCTTCGACTGGCGCATTTGCAGCGCTGCACGTTTTCGATGGGCGAGGAGAACCACAGACGCTCCCTGGAATAGGTTCGGATGTTGATATGGCGCTGGCCGCTCACGAAACAGTCGTTCTGACAAGCCTTGGTACCTCTGATCCCGTTCGGACAGGGTATATAGTCGTTGAAGGTGATTCCGATGAAGTTTCCGGCCTCGCTATCTTCAGGCTGGCTGATGGAAGCGAGGCGAGCGTGCTTCCGTCGATTCTAGGCGACCGTTTTTCAATGTTCGTCGAGCGGCGGACAGGGCTGGACAGTGGTATCGCGCTCTTCAGGTCCGACCCCAACCGAGCTGTAGCTGCCCGGCTATTCAACGAAGCAGGAGTCATGATGTTTGAGCGCCTCTTTCCGATTGATAGTGAGCTACAGGCCGCAAGATCTCTGAGCGAGATCTTTTCCCCTCTTGGGAGTGATTTCCGGGGCTCATTGGAACTCGTTTGCAGCGACGACGAAGACTGCCGATTCACCCCCGTGGGCCTGCGTTTTGGCAGCGTGCTTTCCACGGTTGCTGTTACTGACCTGACCGAAAGAGAGGTCGTTCCCCCCGGCGAGCCGCCGATTTCGGAAGGTTTGGCAGCCATCCGCCGACTAGTTGACCCTTCAGGGCGCTGGTTCTTCGAATTCGTCATTGGCAGTTCAACGTTCGACGACGAGTACGCTTTCTTCCAAGCTCTCGAATTGCCCAATCCGACGCCGAGCCAGTTGCCTTTTCAGGCGCTGGGTGTAGACGTTCTGTTCGACCCTGTGTTGGCGACGTATGTGGTGGATGAGGGCGAGTACCTCCTTCTTGACCCAAGCTTCATATTCGACAACGTGTACATTTTCACTTTCGACAACGAGGATACGGTCCGTGGTTGTTACCACATGCTTGATCACGACACGAATAATCTCGGGACCTGCCGGACGATGGAAGGCCAACGGTTCGATTTCCTCGATGCGGCGACCCAGACCGTCGACTCTAAGTCGAAGGCGAGGGAAGAACTGCTGCGTGAAGCATTCGAACGAGAGAAGTTCACGGCCCCCTCTCCAGACTTGGCAAAAGCGATCGCTGGCCTGAGGAAGCGACTGGAGAATTCCGCCGGTAGTCAGCACCCTGGTAAGAGGTAGGGTCGTTCTCGGCGGACTCCAATGCGATGAAGGCTTCGGAGTTTCGGCTTGGCATTTTTGAGAGATCCAAGACCAAGAGAGTAGCGCCTACTCGATGTCCTTGAGGGCACCGTCAACGAAGGTCAGTTTCATGCGTTCGTAGAAATAGATTACTTTTTCGCCGATCTTGACCTTGCGTTCGGGTTGGCCCAGGATGGCCTCGACGTCGGCGGGCGGCATGCCCTCAACGAGTTCCTGGACGCGCGTTTGTGAGTCGGTCCCCACTTGGGTTACTGATTCCAGCTTGCCTTCCGCGAATTCGATCTGGGTGTCGGAATAGAAGTAGCGGAGACTGGCTTCGTCACCCTCGAAGCGGTCGGGCTTCCCGAGCAAGTCCTCCACTTCCGCAGGCGACATGCCCTGGGTGAGCTTGACTCTCTGCCGAGTCTGTCCCGGCGCCAATTGTCGCTCAGGCGCGGATCCGCCCTCGGCCATGCGAACTGTTCTATTCGGCTCTGGCGATTGTTGCACAGCGCTAGGGGAATCGTGAAGATCCGGGTTGACGGGACGCCACCAGTCCTGCGCACCTCCTCCGATTCGTGATGTTCCAGCCTGGGCCCTGCTGCCGATGGCCTTCTTGAGCTGTTTGACGAGTCTCTCGGCGACTTTACGCTGACCTCCGCGCTTGAGATAAGTGAACCACAGGGACCGGTCGCCCGCTTCGGCGGCCCAGACCAAGTTCCCGTTCAGGTCGTTGATGATGATGGCGCCAGTTACTTTGTCGGTTTGAGCGGTCAGCCAGCCCTCATGCCAAGCCTTCTTCTCTTTCCCCTCCGACGCTCCGCTCATGACCAAGTCGGCATCCTCAGCATAAGACACAACCTGAATGGGGACGCGCCTCTTGACGATCTCGGCCTTGATGTAGACATCCAGGTCATTAGGCATGGGCTCGATGTACAGTCGCGATTCCGCCGGGATGGGACCCTCGGCGACCGCAGCGCTGCTGGCCAGAAAGAGCCCTGCTATCGCTATCAGCCATAATCTTTTCATAAACACCTCCTGATGAGGATCGGAGAATGATGCAGGACGAAATTAGGTCAAAGTCTAATACAAGCCGACCCTCGCGTCCAAGTGGCTGGGCTAGGAAAGTATGTTTGCATGAAACTCTAAGCAACTTGTCGACTGCACCCGCTCTATGGCTGGGCAAGGGATGCTTCGGAAGCCTCGTTGGGGCCGGGGACAAGCCAAGTCGTCTGAGGAGCAGACACCGCCGAGTACGGGCCTGTTCACCAGGAGCCTGGAACTTTTTGCTTGCATACCTCGTATTGCTAGGTGTAGGATACCGAGGTATGAAGAGAGAACGGCTAAAAGGGCATCTGGATCTGTTGCTGCTGGCGGTGGTGAGCGCCGGGGCGGCTCACGGCTACCGCATCGCCCGCCGGCTGGCGGACGCCAGCGGCGGAGCCTTGGAGCTGCCCGAGGGGACACTCTATCCCGCGCTCCACCGGCTCGAATCGAAGAAGCTGCTCAAGAGTTCGTGGGACACGGTGGGCGGACGCCGCCGACGCGTCTACGACCTGACCCAGGAGGGCAAGGAAGCCCTGACGCAGGAGCGCACCGAGTGGGGCAGCTTCGCCAAGGCCGTCGAATCGGTCTTAGATACTGCATGAGCACCCCAGATACCCCATGAATACTTAGGTCCCCATGAATAGATCGTCTCGAAAGCTACAGGCCTTCCGTCGCGCGCTTGGCAGGGAACTCGCCTCTCTGTTTGGCGTCGAATCGAGCCATTCCGGCATCGAGCGGATCCTGGAGGAGGTCGAGGCTCATCTTGAGGACACCATCGCGGAACTGATCGATGAAGGCGCCACAATCGAGGACGCCACCGCCTTAGCTCTCTCCCGCTTCGGGACAGCCTCTCGCGTGGCCCAAGCCTACGCTGCTCTCAAGGCGCCCAGCTTCATTGATCCAGATGCGCACGTTCCTCGATTGCGACGAATGCTCAGGGAGTTTCAATCGCGAGGTAAGAGTATGGCTGTGAGTCAATGGTTTACTGACGTTCGTCTGGCCCTTCGTTTCCTCTTGAAATATCCGGGCTATGGGCTGGCGTTCGTGTTGACGCTGGGGCTCGGAATCGGTGCCAACACTGCCATCTTCAGCGTCGTCCACGGAGTGTGGCTGCAGCCCCTGCCCTATCGCGAGGGCGACCGCCTGATCTATCTGCGTCATTCCGCCAAGCTTGCGCGGATCGACAACGTGTTCTTCTCCGTCCCGGAAATCGACGACTTCCGCCAGCAGTGTCCCAGCTTCGAAGGCGTTACCGAGTTCTCGGCAATGACCTTCACCATCTTGGGACTCGACGAGCCCAAGCAGGTTCGCGCCGGCATCGTGACCGGCAACTACTTCGAAGTGATGGGACTCGGTGCCCGCATCGGACGGGTCATCGCCAGCAGCGACGACGGCGAGGGAGTCGCGCCGGTCGCCGTCCTCACTTACGAGTATTGGCAGCGGCAATTCGGAGGCGATCCCGGCGCTGTGGGGCGTACGGTCACGATGAACGGCCGAAGCGTTGAGATCGTCGGGGTGGCCGAGCCCGCGCCGCCTTACCCCGAGCGGACCGACCTCTATGTCAACCTGGTGGCCAGTCCCCACCACTTGAGCGCCACCATGGTGCACGACCGCCTCCACCGCATGACCGAGGTCTTCGCGCGCTTGACGCCGGACGCCAGCTTGGAGTCGGCTCGGACTGAGGTCAAGTCGGTCGCGCGCCGCCTGCACGAGGAGTACCCGGAAGCTTACGATCCGGCCCATGGCTACAGCGTGTCCCTGACCAGCCTGCGCGACCAGTTCGCCGCCGATGCCCGACCGACCATCCTGATGCTGCTGGGCGTAGCCGCCTTCGTGCTCCTGACCGCCTGTGCCAACGTCGCCAACCTGACGCTGGCCAGGGTCATGCGCCGTGGAGACGAATGGGCGCTTCGCGTCTCGCTCGGGGCTCGGACGCGCACCCTCAGGCGTCAGTTGCTGATCGAAAACCTCATCCCATCGCTGATCGGAGCCGTGCTGGGGATTCTCTTGGCAGCCGCGGGCGTCGATCTGCTGGCTGCCTATATCGCCCGTTATTCGGCGCGCGCATCCGAGATTACTGTCAACACCTCGGTTCTCGGCGTGGCATTGTTTCTAGCACTGGCGGCGGCCTCTCTCTTCGCTTTCTTGCCGCGACTGCCCGGACGGGTGTCGCAGAAGTGGGGGGCGCTCAACGCCACCCGTGCCAGCGCCCGTTTCGCCAGCCGCCGGATGCAGCGGCTGCTGGTCGTGGTGCAGATCGGGGTGAGCTTCGTGCTGCTGGTGGGCGCCGGGCTGCTGCTGGAAACGCTGATGAACCTGCAAAGCGACGACGGCGGAGTCGCTCTCGAAGAGGTGCTGACCATGCGCACCCCCATCGATTACTTCGGGAAGCGGACTCCCGCCGAGCTGCGCTCGTATCTTTCGACCATGGTGGAACGCGTTTCGGCTCTTCCGGGCGTCCGCTCGGCGGCCATCGGCAGCATGATTCCGCTGAAAGAAGCTCCTCAAGGCGTTTTCGCGTTGCTGGCCGCCATTGAGTTCGAGATCGAAGGGAGGCCGACCGAGCCGGGCGCGCCGCACCCGCGCGCCGACTTCCGAGTGGTCACCAGCGACTATTTCCACACACTGGGAATAACACTGGTCAATGGCCGCACCTTCCAGGCCACGGACCGGCCCGATTCGGCAGCGGTGGTGGTGGTCAACCAAGCTCTGGCCGACTACTACTTTCCGGACCGCGAGGCGGTGGGGCAGCGGATCGGCTGGCGGGGCAAGAACTTGCGCTTCATGGGGGTCACCCAGGACTACCGCACTATCGTCGGCGTCGTCTCCGACGCCAAGGACTACGGCGTGGCCGAGCCCGTCCCCCACGTCGTCTTCAATCCCTTCAACCAGATGGCTCTGGGGGGTGCGCTTTTTGTCCGCACTGCCCAACCGGACGTCGTCACGCGGCCGATCATCAATGAGATTCGCGAACTCGATCCCGAGCAGCCGGTCGTCGACATCGCTACGCTTGCCCAGATACGCTCCGAGTCGATCGCGCCTCAGCGGTTGAACGCCACTCTGGTGGGCGCCTTTGCCCTCCTGGCCCTGACCGTGGCGGCGGTGGGGGTGGCCGGGGTGCTGGCCTTCGGCGTCAGCCAGCGGACGCGCGAGCTGGGAATCCGCGCGGCTCTGGGAGCCGATCGGGGGCTTCTGGTGCGGACCGTCCTCAAAGAGGGAGCGCTGCTGGCGCTTTTCGGCCTCGTCCTCGGACTCATAGCCTCGCTCTTGTTCACCGAACTCATCTCCGGACTGCTCCACGACGTGACGCCCACCGACGTCTGGACGCTGGGTGTCGTCGGCCTGCTGCTCACGGCGGTGGCTCTTCTGGCCTCCGCGGTGCCTGCCTGGCGGGCCTCCAACATCGATCCGGTGCAGGCCCTGCGGGAGGAATGACATGAACGAATCCACTCTTCAAAAGCCGCTCCGGCTGTGGCCCGGCGTGGTCCTTGTCGTGCTCCAATGGCTGGCCTGGCTGGTCGTCCCCATGGTCGCCCCGGTGCCCGAGTTCAAGATGTACGGCGTGATGGTGGGACTCCTTCTCGGTCCTCTGGTTGCGCTTTGGTGGGTGTTTTTCAGCCGCGCACCCTGGGCGGAGCGCTTGGGCGCGATCATTTTGGTGGTGGCGGCCATGGCCGCGGCACAGCGTCTGGTGCATCCATCGGTGGCCGAGGGCAATCTGGGCTTTCAGTATTTCATCTACGCCATCCCTGTCGCGAGTCTGGCCTTCGTGATGTGGGCGGTGGCTAGCCGTCACCTCGCTCCGGGACTTCGCCGCGCCTCGATGGCCGCCGTCATCCTGCTGGCCTGCGGAGTGTGGGTGCTCCTGCGCAGCACCGGGTTGACCGGCGGAGGCTTTCCTGAGTTCGCCTGGCGCTGGGCCGAAACTCCCGAGGAGCGTCTGCTGGCCCACGAGGAGAACCAGTTTGCGGCACCGCCGCCGGACGCGGCGGCCGCTTCGTCGAAGGTTGACTGGCCCGGCTTCCGCGGACCTGGTCGTGACGGGGTCGTTCGCGGCGTCCAGATCGCAACGGACTGGTCGGCAGCGCCGCCCGCCGAACTGTGGCGCCGACCGGTGGGACCGGGCGTCTCAGCCTTCGCCGTCGGGGGCGGACTGCTCTACACCCAGGAGCAGCGCGGCGAGGACGAGGTCGTCTCCTGCTACAAAGTGACGACCGGTGAGCCGGTGTGGCGGCACCGCGACAGGGCCCGCTTCTGGGACTCGCATGTGGGGGCGGGCCCGCGCGCCACGCCAGCCCTGGCCGAAGGCCGTGTCTATGCACTAGGCGCCACCGGAATCTTAAACGCACTCGACGCCCGCAGCGGGGCAGTCGTCTGGTCTCGAAACGCGGCCTCCGACACCGACGGCGGGGTGCCCTACTTTGGCTACGTGAATTCGC
>DATIPO010000293.1:0-8711 GCA_035471925.1 Acidobacteriota bacterium | reverse complement strand
GAAGGAACGCCTTTGCCGCGCAAGCGCAGCTTCTGTCCGCCTTGGGTGCCCGGCGGAATCTTCATGGTGGTGGGCCCGTCGATGGTGGGCACCTCCACCTTGGTTCCCAGGGCGGCTTCCTCGAAGGTCAGAGGCAGCTGCAAGGTGATGTTGTTGCCCTCGCGTCCGAAGTAGGGATGACGCTCCACCTCCACCCTGAGGAACAGGTCTCCTGCCGGCCCCTTGTCGGGTCCGGGCGAACCCTTGCCGGCCAGCCGGATGCGGGACCCGTCGCTGACTCCGGCGGGAATATTGACCTTGAAGCGCTCAGTGCGTTGAGCCGTCCCCTGACCGTTGACCTGGCGGGAAACGTTGATGGACCGCTGGGCGCCGCGCACGGCGTCCATAAAGGAGATGCGGATGCGTGACTCCACGTCGGCTCCCTTGCCGGGACGCGGGCGGAATCCTCCGCTTTGACCGCCGCCTCCCCGAAATCCGCTGAATAGATCTGAGAAGATATCGCGGAAATGGCCTGACTGACGGCCGCCGCCACCGCCGCCGCCGGGCTGAGAGGTGAACTGAGAAAAGTCGAAGCCCTCAAACCCCTCAAAGCCGCCGCCCTGGGCACCGGGACGAAAGCCTCCGCTGAACCCCTGTCCGGCTTGGTCCTTCATTCCCTCGCGGTAGAACCCGAAGCGGTCGTAGAGCTTGCGCTTCTCAGGATCCTTGAGGACCTGATAGGCGGTTTGGATGTTCTTGAAACGCTCTTCGGCATTCTTGTCGCCCGGATTCACGTCCGGGTGCAGCTTGCGGGCCAGATGCCGGTAGGCCTTTTTAATATCGGCTTCCGAAGCATCTCGATTGATGCCCAGCGTTTGATAGTAGTTTTGTTCTGCCATGAAAAACGCTTCGTACCAAGGTCTGCCTTGGCATCTGTTTCAAGGGCCGCTCAGCGGCCAACAAGTTCAGGCATCAGCCGCGCTTGGCTGGACGCGGTCAACAGCCTCGACGCTCTCGGCGGTTGCAGGCTGTCTGCAATTCTAGAACGGCGACCCCGTCAGGACTCCCAAAGCACACGCTCACCCGCCTTCGGCTCGTCCCGGAGCGGCTCCCCCGGAGGGGGAACCGCAGACCGGAACAAACACGGAGGACACGACCGGGCTTGGACGCCAAAGCCCCTTACTTGCTCTCGTCGACCACCTCGGCGTCGATGACGTCTTCGTCCTCTTCGGACTGGCCTTGCGAGGCGGACTCTTCAGCCTCTCCCTCGGCTTGCGACGCCTCCGGACCGCCGGCGGCTCCGGCTTCGGCCTGTTGGGCCTGATACATCGCCTCGGCCATCTTGTGAGAAGCCTGCTGCAGCTTCTCCACCGAGGTCTTGATCTGGTCGGCGTCGTTGGCCTCGATGGCCTTTTTGGTTTCTTCCACCGCCTCTTCGATGGCCTTGGCGTCCTCCTCGGAGATCTTGTCGCGGTTCTCGCCCAGCATTTTCTCGGTCTGGTAGACCAAGTTGTCAGCTTGGTTGCGGGCCTCGATGGTCTCCTTCTTCTTCTGGTCCTCGCCGGCGTGGGCTTCGGCGTCCTTCACCATCTGATCGATCTCGTCCTCGGCAAGTCCGCTGGAGGCCGTGATGGTGATTTTCTGCTCTTTGCCCGTGCCCTTGTCCTTGGCGCTGACGTTGAGGATGCCGTTGGCGTCCAGATCGAAGGTGACGTCGATCTGAGGCACGCCGCGCGGGGCGGCTGGGATGCCCATCAGGTGGAACTTGCCCAGCGACTTGTTGTCCTTGGCCATGGGCCGTTCGCCCTGAAGCACGTGGATCTCCACCGAAGTCTGGTTGTCGGCCGCCGTCGAGAAAGTCTCCGACTTGCGGGTGGGGATGGTGGTGTTGCGCTCGATGAGCTTGGTCATCACGCCGCCCAGGGTCTCTATGCCCAGGGTCAGGGGCGTCACGTCGAGCAGCAGCACGTCCTTGACGTCGCCACCCAGCACGCCGGCCTGCACGGCAGCGCCGACTGCCACCACTTCATCGGGATTGACGCCCTTGTGAGGCGCCTTGCCGAAAAAGTCCTCAACCAGCTTCTGCACCATGGGAATGCGCGTCGATCCGCCCACCAGCACCACTTCGTCGATGTCGGAGGAGGAAACGTCCGCATCTTCCAGAGCCTTCTTGCAAGGCGCCAGAGTCCGCTTCAGCAAGTCTCCCACCAACTGCTCGAAGCGCGAGCGGGAAAGCGTCAGGTTGAGGTGCTTGGGTCCGCTGGAGTCAGCGGTGATGAAGGGCAGGTTGATGTCGGTTTCCTGCGCGCTGGACAGCTCCATCTTGGCCTTCTCGGCGGCTTCCTTGAGCCGCTGCAAGGCCATCTTGTCCTGCGACAAGTCGATTCCCTGGTCCTTCTTGAACTCTTCCACGATCCAGTCGATCAGGATCTGGTCGATATTGTCGCCGCCCAGGTGGGTGTCACCGTGGGTCGACTTGACCTCGACCAGCCCTTCGCCCACTTCCAGGATGGAAATGTCGAAGGTGCCGCCGCCGAAGTCGTAGACGGCGATGGTTTCGTCCTTTTTCTTGTCCAGACCGTAGGCCAGGGCCGCAGCCGTGGGCTCGTTGACCAGGCGCTGGACGTCCAATCCGGCGATCTTGCCGGCGTCCTTGGTGGCCTGGCGCTGAGAGTCGTTGAAGTAGGCGGGCACGGTGATGACGGCCTGCTCGACCTTCTCGCCCAGATATTCCTCAGCCGCAGCCTTCAGCTTTTGAAGGATCATGGCTGAGATCTCGGGCGGGGAATACTGCTTGCCGCCCACGTCCACCCAGGCGTCCCCGTTGGAAGCCTTGGCCACCTTGTAGGGCACCATCTTGGCCTCTTCGGAGATCTCGTCGAATTTGCGGCCCATGAAGCGCTTGATCGAATAGACGGTGTTCTCGGGGTTGGTGACGGCTTGACGCTTGGCCACTTGTCCGACCAAGCGTTCTTTGCTCTTTGAGATGGCGACGACCGAGGGCGTGGTCCGCGATCCTTCCGGATTGGTGATCACGGTCGGCTCGCCGCCTTCCATGACGGCCACCACCGAGTTGGTGGTGCCGAGGTCAATTCCAATAATCTTTCCCATTGTCTAAGTGTCCTCCTATCAAATACTTCTGCTAATGAAGCACTCCGATTCTCATTAGTCCGGTTAGTGATATAAGAGTTGAGTCCCCGGCTGTCAAGGTCGGCTGGGGCTTTCTTGCCCTTTTGTGGTTCGGGCAACTTCGACGGAGGCCGTAGACAAGCCTCTGGGGCGCCCCTCCAAGCGGACGGCGGCAGGTCATCTGACCTGCGCACGGGCCAGAGCATTCGGCGCACTTGGGATGCGGCAGGGTGAGACGCGTCACACAAAACTCAAGTCACCAGGTGCTAGTGTCGATAAAGGAGCAAGCCGCCCGGGCGGCTGCCCGGGTGCGCGCCGGATTCAACCGGCCTTTTGCTAGGAGGCTTACACATGAACCGCACCAAAGGTTTTTCGCTAATCGAGTTGATGATCGTGGTCGCCATCATCGGCATCATCGCCGCTATGGCCATCCCCAATCTGGTGCAATCCCGCATCGCCGCCAATGAGGCTTCGGCCATCAGCTCCGTGCGGACCATCACCACAGCCCAGATCGCCTTTTTCGCGGGTGTGGGCAACGGCGCCTTCGCCGGCTCTCTAGGCGACTTGAACGCCAACGAGCTGATTGACGCCGTTTTGGCCGCGGGGCAAAAGGACGGATACAACTTCGCCGTCACCGGAAATGGAAACGCGGGTTTCACCGTCACCGCCTCGCCGGTCTCCGAGAGCACGGGACGGCGCTCCTTCTTCTCCGATGAAACCGGCGTCATCCGCTTCGCCGACGGAGCAGGCGCTTCGGCCTCAAGTCCGCCTCTGGGCGGCGGGGGAGGAGGCGGTGGCGGCGGTACCGGCACCTAGAGCGGTAGCTAAAGGTCTGCCCCCCAACGCTATTACACGCTTTCACAGGTTTCGAAGATTGCGCCGCTTGGACCCGGGGTGGCGCCTCCGTCTCGCTGCGCTCGGCGGCGGCTGACCCTGGTCTGGCCTATGGCTCGCCTACAGCGAGCCCGGAACCTCCCTCCGACCCTGGGTTTGCATATGGCTCGCCTACCGACGAACAAGATCCCAAAGCGGGCATCTCCGCCGATGACGTCATCCAGCCATTCTCTCCAGACCTGCTCTGGGCATAAGCGCAGGGGAGCAACGCGGAAATCAGCCGGAAAAGCCCCGAGGTTACCGGTTCAAGGCTGGCGAGCCACTCAGTTCATCGTCACCACCCACAGCAAGCCAACCGTGGAAACCGCCACTAGTACACCAGCTTCTCGCGGTGGATGACTTTGATCTTGTCGTCCTTTTGGCCGATCTTGATGTCGATGTCGTGTTCCCGGCGTTTTTCGCCCGGCGTCACGTAGAAGCCGATGGTCCAACTGTGGGAGAGGCGGGCTTTAAGGTCGTCCATGAAGTCGCTCATGTAGACGTGCTCGCCGGTGAGATAGAACTTGCCTGAGGTAGCGTCAGCCAACTTCTTGAAAAAGTAGCGGTTCATGCGGACTTCATGGCGCGTCCCCACCGAGCTTTGGGCCCGGCTGCCGAAGGAAACCACGTAGAGTTCGACATCGTAGAGGCCCAGGGTGTCGCGGTATTCGTCGAGATTGGTCAGGGATTCACGGTCGATATAAGTGGTGAACATGACCAGGATCTTGCGCATGGCATCCCGCCGCCTGAGGATGTCGAAGGCCCACAGCATCTGACGCCCCACGGGAATGTCGCGCATCTCCACTTCGTTGGGTTGGGGCTTGATCTTGCGCAGGGCCCAGATGATCTCGTCGTCGTGGCGCGTAAAGTCCTGCAGGATCTCGGTTTCGAATCCGAATTGGGCCAGCATGGCGGGTCCCCGCCGCGTGATGTCGTAAAGAAACCCGTCCATCAGGCTGGCGCGCACGCGGTCGATGATGTTGACCTGTCCCCACTGGGCCTGGCTGACGTTGTATTCGGCCGTGCGGTGACTGTTTTCCACCAAGAAGATGAACTCGGTGTCGGCGTCGGAGCCTCCCAAGTAGCCCACGTCGACGGGCTTTCCATCGATGGAGAGCCTGACCTCGTCGCGCTCCAGCGAGCGCAGGTAGATGTCATGACGGTCTTTAGCGGTAAAGGTCAGATAGCGGACTTCGCGGGTATCGGATGGGCCGGCCGGCGAGGATGGAGAGGACGAGGCCCATGCAGGGACCAGTGACGCCGTCAACAACAGCGGCGCGAAGAGAAACGGGATGAGGCGCTGCATATTCCTATTGTAGACGACCAGCCGCCTGGAAAGTTCAAATCGGGCCGAGTTGCCACCGCTTGGCCCAGCCGCGACCAGCGTCGCGGGTTGCCCGCGACATCTGCGGAGATGGGCTGTCAGTTCCGGGCTCGCCGCAAGCGAGCATAGGCCAGTCCAGGGTCAGCCGGCGTCATGCGCGGCGAAACCAAGGCGCTACCCTGGGTTGAGGGGGTGACATTCCGCAGCGCTGAAGAGGCTGGCCCAAAACTGCGGCCAAGCCGCTCAGAAACCGCCTGAGGGGTGCTTCGAAGCCCTCAGAAACGGCCTGAGGGGTGCTTTGCAGCCCACGTCTGGGCTCCCTGAAGGGGAGCCATTCGTCAGCCCAGGGTAAAGTGAGGGCGCCAAGCGCCCGAGCGGCACCCTGGGTAAGCTTGATAGCGGTGAATAAACCCTGAAAGGGTGGAATAGCGGTACTTCGAAGATGTCATGGTGCATCCTTTCGACAGCCTCTGAAGGCGTGCACTAGCGGTGCGGGCTGGCTCAAACCTATGACAGGCTGCACTATTCCTCTTCGTCCTGCAGGCGGCGGATCTCCTCAGTCAGTTGGCGCTGCTTGCGCAGGATGTAGAGTAGAAGGAGGAATAGGATGGTCCACACGGAGGCATAACCGCCGAACAGGTACCAGTTGATTGACATGACTTAAAAGTCCCTTTCGAGCTTACCGTTGTCTTTCTACCTGGCCGCGGGAGCGTCGGCGCGATGAGCGGCCTCGTCCCTGATACACGCCTGGCAGGTCACACCGTTTCTTCGTAGAGGCGTTCCAGCACCACCGTCCGCTGCAGCCTCATGGCCATGCGCAGGCAGAAGAGCAGGGCCGTGAGGGCCGTAAAGGCGGCCATCGAGGTGAAGAGGGCCATGATCATAGGAGTTTCCAGGGCCATGCCCTCGCTGGTGATGACCTTGGGATGGATGGTGCGCCAGATATGGATGGACACGTAGACCAGGGGCACATCCAGAAAGCCGATGATGCCGAAGACGGCGCAATATTTATACTTCTTCTCCCCATCGGGCATGGTGGAGCGGAAGATCATGTAGGCCACATAGATCAGCCACAGCACCAGCATCAACGTCACCCGGGGGTCGCCCCAGGGCCACCAGGTGTTCCATACGGGCCGGGCCCAGAACATGCCGGTGGTGAGGTTGATGGTGGTGTAGGCCAGCCCGATCTCCACGAAGCTGGCCCCCACATGGTCCCAAATGCGGCGCTTCTTCCAGAGATAGAGGATGCCCGCGATGAAGACGGCCAGGAAGCACACGCCGAGGGCATTCCAGGCAGCGCCGATGTGGAAGTAGAAGATGCGCTGCACCTCTCCCATCTGGCGTTCCCGGGGCGCGTAGATAAAGGCCATGTAGAGCGCGGCCAGAATCAGGAGGAAGGCGGGCCAGGCCAAGACCTTGGCCGCCGTGAGGTACCTCTCCGCTTGCCGCAGACGGATTTTGTCAGTCGCCGACCACATATTCAAACACCACGAATCCCGCCGCCAAATAGACGACGTCAAAGACTCCCAATACCTGCATCCAGGTCCCCAGCGTGTTGAGGTCGTCGCGCAGGAGGATCTCCTGAGAGGCGTTGACCGCGGCCACGATGACGGGGATGACGATGGGGAAGATGAGGATGGGCAGCAGCACCTCGCGGCTGGAAGATTTGGCCACCATGGCGGCCAGCACCGTTCCCACGGCGGAGAATCCCGCCAAACCCATCAGTTCCACCACCAGCAGCCACCACAGGCGGGCAGAGGGAGCGAAATTGTAAAAGACCACAAAAGCCACGGTGGAAGCCAGTCCCACCAAGGCCAGGAAGACCCAGTTGGCCAAGAACTTTCCCAAAAAGAAGGCGCCCCGGTCAACTGGTGAGAGCACGATGCCGTGCAGCGAGTCCTCCTCGATTTCCATCTGAAAGGACTGGTTGAGGCGGATCATGCCCGGAAAAAGCAGCGCCACCCAGAGGATGCCGGGCGAGGCTTCCAGAGTGGCCTTGCTGCCGGGATCGAAGGCGAACTGAAAGATGATGAGGATGAGCACGGCGAAGAAGAGCGTGGTCTGGAAGGCCTCGCGCGAGCGGTATTCGATGCGCAGGTCCTTGGCGGCCAGGATCCACAACGACTTGAGAATGCTCATCCTCCTGCCCTCGCCGCACGCTTCCCGCGGCTTTTGCGCCTGGGACGCGTTTCTTCGATCTTCTGGAAGTAGATGGACTCGAAGTCGTCGTCGGAGACCTCCTCGCGGGGTGCGTCAAAGACGATGCGCCCGGCGTTTTGGATCAGCACCCGGCTGCACAACTGGAGCCCCTCGCGGGCGTTGTGGGTGACCAGAAAGACGGTCCGCCCCTGCGACTTAAGCAGGCTGAGGGTTTCGGTCAGCAGGCGTCCGCCGTGCTGGTCGAGTCCGGTGTAGGGCTCATCGAGCAGCAACAGGACCGGATCGTGCAAGAGAGCCCGGGCCAGCGTCAGGCGCTGCTTCATGCCCCTTGAATAGCCCCGGACCAGTTGGCCTCCGGCCTGCTTCAGTCCCATGCGGTCCAACATGGAGCGGGCTTGCGCAGGGGGATCAGGCAGGCCGTAGAGACGGGCGTAAAAGAGCAGGTTCTCGAGTCCGCTCAGATTGCCGTAGAGCAGGCTCTGATGAGACACGTATCCGATGGCGGAGCGCATGGGTGCTCCGCCCTGGAAGACGGACTTCCCCTCGTCGGGACCGAGCAGGGTGGCCGCTACTTTGAGCAGGGTCGACTTGCCAGCGCCGTTGGGTCCGAAGAGGGCCACGAATTCGCCTGCATGAATCTCAAGGTCGAGGCGGCGCAGAGCGGCCACGCGTCCGAACCGCTTGGTCAGTCCTTTGAGCTGCAGGATGGGAGCGGACTTCATGCTGGGGCCTTGTGGGCGGAGGCTTTGCTTGCGTCCTCGGCTTCACCGGTTTCGTCCAGACGCCGCAGCACGTCGATGGCCCGCTGCTCGAATTCCGTCTTGAGCCGCTGATAGTCCTCATCGGAGAGCTTTTCCATCTTGTAGTCCATCTCGATGTCTTTGAGATTGAGGATCAACTGCTCTTTCTCGGCCAGCAACTGCTCGCGGTTGCTGATGGGAAAGGCCGGCTCAGACTTGGCATCCTCGTCGAAGAGCACCGGGTAAGCCACATAGATGATGATGGCGATAAAGAGGACGGCCGCGATCAAAAGTTCCATGCTCTCCTCCTAGGCAGCCGCCTCGCGCACGCCCTTGCCGCGTTCCTTGACTTTGGCGCGCGAAGTGGGTTTCCTGTCCGGCGTCATGACGAAAACGCCTCCCAGCACCATGATGCCGATCCCCACCCAGATAAAGGCCACCATGGGATTGTGGAAGACCCGGAAGGTCACCACTCCGGCGTCCTGATCGAGGCCCGAGAGGACGAT
>DATIPO010000292.1:0-1505 GCA_035471925.1 Acidobacteriota bacterium | reverse complement strand
AAGCAACACAAAACTGCCGGGTTGTCGGTAGCACATGATGTGTCCGGTGGTAGTAGCAAGTGAAGTGTCCGGTCCTGAGAGAGCCTGGGAGGGGATGAGGATGCATTCGCAAAGGAGGAAGGCGAATGCAGATGTATCCCGCCCGGGAGCTGGAGCGGGCGATGAAGGTGAAAGAAGTGATCGCGCGAGCGATGAGTAGACAGATCAACTGGATACAGGCGGCCGAGATTCTGGGGATCAGCGACCGGCAGCTGAGGCGATGGAGAAACCGTTGGGAGCGGTACGGCTACGACGGGCTGTTCGACCGGCGGCGTCAGCGGCCGAGCCCGAAGCGGGTGCCGGTGGGGCAAGTGGAGGCGGTGCTGCGGCTCTACCGGGAGCAGTATTTCGATTTCAATGTGAAGCACTTCGTGGAGAAGCTTCACGAAGAGCACGGCATCGATCTCAGCTACACGTGGGTGAAGACCGCGCTGCAGACGGCCGGATTGGTGGCTCGGGCGCCGAAACGCGGGGTCCATCGCAAGGCACGGCCCCGTCGGCCGCTACCGGGGATGCTGCTCCACATCGACGGCAGCTCGCACCGGTGGATTCCAGCACTGAAGCGGAACTGGGACATGATCGTGGTCTTCGACGATGCCACCAGCGAGGTGTACGACGCTCGGCTGGTGGAGGAGGAATCCACGGCCACGGTCATGGCCTCGTTGAAGCAGGTCATCCAGCAGCGGGGCATCTTCTGCGCCTTGTACTCGGACCGGGCCAGCCATTTCGTCTACACCCCAAAGCGGGGGAACCCCCGGATCGCAGCCAGAAGACTCAGGTAGAGCGGGCCCTGGAACAGATGGACATCACCTTGATTGCCGCGCATAGTCCGGAGGCGCGGGGCCGGTGTGAACGGCTATTCGGGACTTGGCAGGGACGCCTGCCCCAGGAGTTTCGGCTTCGAGGCATCCGGACACTGGATGAGGCCAACGCCTTCCTGGCCGATTGGGTCCAGAGCGGTCACAACGCTCGCTTCACGGTGAAGGCCGAGCAGATGGGCACGGCATTCCTGCCCTATACGGGCTCCGAGTTGGACAAGATCTGGTCGCACCAGGAGGAACGCATCGTCGGCAATGACAACACGGTCCGCTACCACAAGCGCGTCCTGCAGGTGCCGCAACAGACGTTTCGGTTCAGCCTGGCCCGATGTCGCGTCCTGGTTTGCGAGCGCCTGGATGGGACGCTCAGCCTGCACTACGGGCCCCATCGACTCGGCCACTACGATGCGGCTGGGACGCTGATCCAGCTCCCAGCCCAAAGGAACCGATCGCGGAAACGGAGGACGGCTTGATCGGGCCCACGCGGCCCGAGCGCATCGGCGGAATGTGGGGCCGCTTCGCTACGCTCTGCGGCCCCACATTCCAATTACTTACAACCAACCGGACATTTCATTTGCTACAGAAAGCGGACATCTTCACTTGCTACGGACAGGATTTGCTTTGGGAGCGTAGCGGGCAGCATGGAAG
>DATIPO010000291.1:0-8669 GCA_035471925.1 Acidobacteriota bacterium | reverse complement strand
CCGCAGTAGAGGGCTAGCCGGTCGAGGCGAAAGGAAGAGGTTCCCGCCAGCAGCATTTGCCCCGGCGCCGCCTGAGTCAGGAAGAGGGTTGCTCGTCCAATGTCCCCGCCCAAAGGGGGCGGCTCCCAGTCGTCCTCTTCTTGGTAAGCCTGCAGCACGTCCTCGAGTTGGGATTGAAGCTGGGGAAACTCCTCGCCGTAACAGGCCGGATCGCTCAGGTAGGCCAACAGCAGGACATCCTGGCCTTGGGGCCCGGGGACGGAGTGCACGCTGCGCAGCGAGAGGGGACGGCCCAGCGGCGCCGGGCGTCCTTGGGAGAGGCGGAAGAGGCGGCTGAAGGTGGTTGAGGCCCCGGCCTCGAATCGTAGATGCCGGCTGGGCGATCCGCAATCGAGACGATGAGCCTTGGGAATCTGACGTCCGCCGCGGCGGAAAAACACCCTCAGCGGATTGGGGCCCCGCCGTCCGGCGCGCTTGAGTTCCAGTTCCCAATCGCTTCCCGGAGGACGCACGATGAGAACAATCGATCCCAGCGGATACTCCACCAAGGAGCCCAGGTGTGAAGGGGTATCCTGGCCGACCCACCAGATCTCGCCGCTCTCCAACAGTCCCTGGGCCACCGCCCCTTCATAAGCCGGCAATTCCCCCAAGGCGTGATCCGACTCGGAAGCGAAGAAGGGATGCTCGCCGACGTCAGGATCCGCCAGACCGCAGGATGTACGGGTTAGTCGACGGACACGGCCGATCACCTGGGAGGGAGGGATCAAGTAGCGGGCCAGAAGCAGGCGCCACTCGTTCTCCAGCAAGCCTCCCAGGCGCGCCCAGGCCGCTGAGTCCTCGGGATCCTTCCCGAGAGCTTGATGGAGGCGGCTATGGCGGGCCAGGCGTTCCTTGAGTTGAAGCAGCCATTGGAGCGGGTCGCCAACGCTGTAGCCTTGCAGCCGCAGATCACGCACCGTGTCCTCGGGCCTGCAAGCCGACTGGGTCTCCAAGAGATCGAAAAGGAACTCGGCGGCGGAGGGGCTGTCATGCGGGACGCCGGCGATCTGCATCTCCAGCAGAAAGGCCGCCAGGCATCGCTCACGCCAAGCCGCGCGCGGCGACCTTCCCTGCCGGACCAGACGCAGAAAGGCCTCTTCGCTCCAGGTCCGATGGCGCACCGCAGCGGCGGCCTCCTGCAGGAAACGCTGGCTGAAGGAACTCTCTGTGCCCAAGCTCAGCACTTATCCATTCTTGCTCGACGACTTTCCCGTATCCGACTTGGGATGAACATTGGCGTCCGACTTTGGTGAGGCTTTACCGCCCTTCTTGGAGCGCTTCTTGATCGTCACCTCGGCACCTACCGCGACGGCCAGGGCCTGCAGCAATTCCAAAGCGGTTGAGTAGCGAAGCTGGACGTTCACTTCCTGCGGGGGGGTGGTGTTAGGGAGCTGGTTTCCGCCCATAGGGCCTCCTCGATCTTCAAGCTATAACGATGACGAGTGTCACTTGCTTCGCCAAGCATAGGGCGGCACGGGATTGTCGTCAAGAAAATACTTGAATTCGAGGGCAACCCTTGATAAGGAAGGCAAAGAAGAGGTGACCAGGCGGTGGGACGAGGGGTCTGCGCGGCGATCTGCAACAGGGCGATCTGCGGTGAATGTGGATGGTGCCGGAGGCGGGACTCGAACCCGCACGCCTGTGGTTAGGCACTACCCCCTCAAGATAGCGTGTCTACCAGTTCCACCACTCCGGCATCGTTCATTGCGTTTCTGGACCGAAAACGAGCCACCGGACAGTCTCTAGGTTCCGGACGAGCCGTCGCCGCCTTGGGAACCGCCTTCTCCCGAGGCCGGATCAGCGGGCTGGCCTTGGGACTCTCCGGCGGGAGGCGGCGTTGCGCCCTCATCGGGAGCGGCCACGGGTTCAGTGTCTTCCGACGCGGGCTGTTGCTGCTGGTCTCCGACCGGCACCGGCGCTTCCGGAACGATCGACTCATCCCCCTGGGTGGAGGTGATGGAAAGACCCAAGCTGGTCACCATGAAGATCACAGCCGCTGCCGTGGTGGCCTTGCTCAGCAAGGTCGATCCGCCGCGGGCTCCGAAGGCCGTTTGGCTGGCCGATCCGCCGAAGGCCGAGGACAGATCTCCGGCCTTGCCTGACTGCAGCAACACCACCAAGATCAAGATCAAGGAGGCAACCACATGGAAGATCAATAGCCCGTAATAAATCATCGTATCCTGTCCAGTATCAGTTTCCCCGCTCAGGCCTTGGAATCATAAGCGACGATGCCGGCGAAGGAATCAGCCTGAAGGCTGGCTCCGCCCACCAAGGCCCCGTCGATGTCCGGCTTTTCCATCAAACCGGAAGCATTGTCGGGCTTGACGCTGCCTCCGTATAGGATGCGCAAGCCTTCGGCCACATTGGAGGAGAACCGGTCATCAAACCAGCCGCGTATGGCGGCATGCATCTCCTGGGCGATTTCAGGCGTGGCAGTCTTGCCCGTACCAATCGCCCACACCGGTTCGTAAGCGACGATGATACGGGAGATCTCTTGTCCTGTCAATCCGTCACAGCCCCGCTCCAACTGCTTGAGAACCACCTCCTGGGAGCGTCCTCCCTCGCGTTCGTCAAGTTGCTCGCCGACGCACAGGACGGGGATGAGGGAGGTGGTGCAGATTTTGCGCAGCTTTCGGTTGAGGAGTTCGTCGTCTTCGCCGAAAAGCTGGCGGCGTTCGGAGTGTCCGATCAAGACGTGGCTGCAGCCGCAGTCCTCAAGCATGGCGGCGGAGATCTCTCCCGTGTAGGCGCCCTGGTCTTCGGGGTGGACGTTCTGAGCGCCCAGGCCGATGGACGTTCCGGCCGCGGCTTGGCGGACGTCGGCCAAAGCGGTGAAGGGCGGAAAGACCAGCACCTCGGGCTTGGGTCCGCGTCCGATGAGGACATCGAGAGCCCGCACGAAGTCGACCGACTCGCGCCGGGTCTTGTGCATCTTCCAGTTTCCAGCGATGATGCTGCGTCGCATGGGTTTCCTTTCCAAGAAATAGCGGGCAGCCCTCCCGGGCCGAAGCCCGGAGGGCAAGCCGAGGCTTGTGCGGGAAAAAGAGGCTGAAGACCCGCGTCCGCCAGGGCGAGGGCGGGAACCCTCCTCAAGGCTTATTGGCTGAGCACGTACTCGGAAAGGTCGACTACCCGGTTGGAGTAGCCCCACTCGTTGTCGTACCAGGCCAGAACCTTGACCATGTTGTTGCCTTGAACCTTGAGGAAGGGACCGTCGACGATGGAAGAATAGGGATTCTTTTGATAGTCGACAGACACCAGTTCCTCGTCAGTGTAAGCCAGTACGCCCTTCAGATCGCCTTGGGCAGCGCTGATAAAGGCCTGCTTGATCTCATCGAGGGTCACATCCCTTTCCAGCGTAGCTACCAGGTCGACGAGGGACCCAGTGGGAGTGGGCACGCGCACGGCGCAGCCGTCGAGGCGTCCCTCCAACTCGGGCAGGACCAGCGAGACGGCGGCCGCCGCACCGGTGGTTGTTGGGATCATGGAGAGAGCCGCCGCACGGGCCCGCCGCATGTCCTTGTGGGGTGCGTCCAGCAGCCGCTGGTCCCCCGTGTAGGCGTGAACCGTGGTCATCAGCCCTTTCTTGATGCCGAATTCGCGGTGCAGCACCTTGGCCACCGGGGCCAGGCAGTTGGTGGTGCAACTGGCGTTCGAGATGATGTGGTGATTGGCGGGGTCATAGGTCTCGTGGTTGACGCCCATGGCCAGGGTGGCGTCGGGTCCCTTGGCGGGAGCCGAGATGATGACCTTCTTGACGCTTCCGCCCAGATGTTTGGCGGCGTCCTCTCTTTTGCGGAAGAGGCCCGTCGATTCCACCACGAGTTCGGCGCCGACGCCGTTCCAGTCGATGTCCGAAGGATCTCTCTCGGAGAAGACCTTGATCTGGTGGCCGTCCACAGTCAGCGAGCCGGGCGAGTGGCTGATGTCGTTGCTGATGGGGCCGTAGACCGAATCGTATTTGAGAAGATGGGCCAATGTGGCCGAATCGGTAATGTCGTTGATGGCGACGACTTGCAGGTGGCTTCCGCGCTCCAGAATGGCGCGGAAGGTGTTGCGTCCTATGCGTCCAAAGCCGTTGATGGCGATTTTAGGCATGATATGGGTCTCCTTTCCATGACCGCGCCTGTTGAGGGCGCGCGGGCTGGGATTCTATAACAAAGCGGCTCAGGGTTCGAGTGGGCACCACCCGTTTGCGGGCGTCGCTGCTTCAGTAACTCCAGAGGCCGCCCTTCCTTCCTGTCAGATGATCGCCTTACGGCTCTGGTGTCTCGTCCGGCAGCGGTGTAGGATATCGATGCGCCATCTAACTGCCGAACGAACCCTCGACATGCGTCCGCCGGTCTTATGAAAACGCTTATCATCTCTGACATTCATTCCAATCAGGAGGCATTGCGTGCCTCCCTGAAGCGAACCGACTGGGACGATCTGTGGGTTCTGGGAGATCTCGTGGGCTATGGCGCGGATCCCAACGCCGTCGTGGACCAGGTGCGGGAGCTGGAACCGTCCTGGATCGTGAGGGGCAATCACGACAAGGTTTGCTGCGGGCTGGAGGATGCCTCTCATTTCTCCGACTTGGCCCGCGAGGCCGCCCTGTGGACGCAAGACCGATTGAGCGACGATTCCCTGAGCTATCTGCAGGCGCTGCCCCAGGGCCCCCTCGGCCGGGAGGCATGGATGATCAGCCACGGCTCGCCCTGGGACGAAGACGAATACCTGCTGGAGGAAGAACAGGTGTGGCCGCAGTTGGAGTCCGTCGAGCAGCCCGTGTGCTTCTTCGGCCACACCCACGTACCGGCTCTTTATGAGTCGGCGAGGGGACGCCGCCGCCAGTCCCGCATTTCCGACTCGCTGATGCTGAACCTCGAGCAAGAGACTCGCTACTTCATCAATCCCGGCTCAGTGGGCCAGCCCCGCGACGGCGATCCGCGGGGCTGCCTGGGCTTGCTGGACCGTGAGAAGATGACCTTCGAGTTCCTCAAGTTCGAGTACGACTACGAGAGCGCCGGCGAAAAGATCCTGCGGGCGGGACTGCCTTCCCTCCTGGCTCACCGCCTTCGAGTCGGACGTTGAGGATTTCCATCCACAGCGTAGTCGCGGGCAATCTGAGCGGGCGGCCTGCCGCAACTTCGGACTCTTGTGCGCCGCCTTGGTCCTCTGTTAGAAATACTCCCATGCCGGCCCCGGTCTGTACTGCCAGGCACTCCAAATGGCACCATGGACCGCGGGCGGTTCCCGCTCCTGGCTGTACAGATTGCCCTGGCGAACTGGTACAGTTGAAGCCATGAAAGCAGTCATCATGGCGGGAGGACGGGGCACACGCTTCTGGCCCCTCAGCCGACAAGCCCGTCCCAAGCAATTCCTCGACCTCTTTCAGAGGGACAGCGCCTCATCCGGCAGCCATGGTCCTTCGGGAACCCTGCTCCAGCGCACCGCCGCCCGCCTGCGTCCGCTGTTGAGGGACCAAGACCTCTACGTGGCCTGCGGAGAAGACTACGCAGGGCAGGTGCAAACCCAGCTTCCCCAACTGCCTTCTGGCCATCTGCTGGTCGAGCCCGTGGGACGCAACACCGCGCCCTGCGCCGGACTGGCGGCGGCCTGCATCGCGCAACGCCACCCGGGAGAGGTCATGGCGCTTCTGCCGTCCGACCATCTCATCACCGAGGTCGAGGCCTTCCAGCAAGGGCTGGAGGCGGCCCGCGAGCTGGCCCGGCAGGACTGGCTGGTGACCTTCGGCATCCGACCCACCTTTCCGGCCACTGGCTATGGCTACCTCAAGCGGGGAGACGAAATCGGCAGCTTCAAGGGGGAGACCGCCTTCCGAATCGAGCGCTTCGTGGAAAAGCCCGGCCCTGAGACCGCTCAATCCTTCCTCAAGGACGGACGCTACGATTGGAACAGCGGCATGTTCGTGTGGAAACCCGAGCGCCTGCTGGAAGAAATCGCACTCCACCTGCCCGAAATGCGCAGCGGGCTGGATGAGATGGCCGGCGAAGAGTTCAGTCCTGATGTTCTGAAACGGGTCTTCCCGAGCCTGCAATCCATCTCGGTCGACTTCGGCATCATGGAGAAAGCCGACAAGGTAGCCGGGATCCCCTGCTCGCTGGGGTGGAGCGACGTGGGCAGTTGGCGCAGCCTGCAAAACCTCTGGCCCGGCGACCAGGCCGGACTGGCCTCCAACGCCCGCCTGCTGGCCCACAAGAGCCGCAATGTCCTTGTTCTGTCGGACCGGGGTGAGAGGGGATCAGACCCGGGCAAGCTGACGGCTTTGGTAGGTGTCGGCGACTTGATCGTCGTCGACACTCCCGACGCCCTCTTGATCTGTCATGCCGAGCACAGCGAAGAGGTCAAGGAAATCGTCCGGCAGCTAGAAGATCAAGGCCTCGAAGACTACTTGTAAGAGCCGCTCACCTTCGAGTCCTTTCCGCCTCGAACCCCGGACTGCGCACTTGCCCAGCCCGCATCTCTCATGGGTGGTTTGCCGCGGTGCCGCATCCATCCGCGCAGACTGCGTTGCGCTCAGTCGGCCTGCTCAAAGTACCCGCCGCTACGGTCGCGCGGGCCTCGGTCCTTGTCATCGCGGCGCCTGCGGCCCCTTGCGACGACAACCCTGAGGAAGGCGTGCCAGCTAGGGTGTTTCCTGATCGTCCGCTTCCTCGCTGTCGTCCTCTTCGGGGACGGGAAAGTAGATGGCGGCCAGGGCTTGCAGGTCGCTGGGCCGGGCTTGTCGGATGGCGTTGATGTAGGCTTTCTCAAAGCGGGTGGTCTGTCCGGCCAGGATGTTGCGGGCCAGTTCCAGCGTATAGTCCGAACCCTGCTGCTGGCGGATGTAGAAGTCGGTGATGGTGGAATCGAGGGCATAGTTCCAGGTCAGCGGACGGATGACTACGCTGCGCAATGCCGCCAGATCAGCCACGATCTTTTCCTGCACCGCATCGGCCTTCTCTGGATCACTCTCGGCCAGGACGAAAAGGGCGCCCTTGCGTTGCCCGGCTTCATGCAGGATGCGCACCGGGACGCCGTCTTTTCCCTCCTCCTGCAAGAGCACCTCGAGTCTGCCGCCCAGTCCCTCCAGCAGATTCTCCAGGACGTCCGTCATCCACTCCTCGCGGGTGCCCTTGGAGGGCCCGGCATAGCCGATGATGATCTGCCCCTCGCGCGCCACCGAAGCCATTTCTTCGCCGGCGCCTTCGGGACGCGGCGCCTCGGTGGCATAGCCGTATTCGTCCACTTTGGGACGGCCCACCGTCACTCCCTCCAGGCGAGAATTGCTGAGCCGGGAGATGAAGGGCCGCAAGAAAGTAGTACCGTCGAAGTCACCCCGCATGATGAGCCAGGGATGGCGCTTGTCGACCTTGCTCTCCTTCCAGGCCGACACCTGCTCGATTCCCAGCGAGGCCAGCGAAGAGGCCGTTCCGTAGCGGCTCTCGCCATAGGTCTGATCCTGGAAAAGCTGGCGGCGCACCCATTCCAAATCGCTGCCCAGCTCGCCTTCGTTCTCGCGCAGCTTGGCCAAGAGGCGCTTCTTCTCCAGCTCCAGCTTCTCGGACGATAATTCGACCGAACGGAGCCACCTCAGCAGGGCTCCGAAGAACTCCTCGCGGTAGGGCGAGAGCAGTGTGGCACGGTAGCCGAAGAAGTCGGTCTCATTGACGATTTCGAAGTCGGCGCCCATCGCCTCCAGGCGCTCCAGCGGCATCTGAGGCGTGTCTTCGCCGCCTCCTCTGAGCATGCAATGCAGCAGCAATTCCGTGACGCCTGCTGACTCGGCTTCCTCATCCACCCGTCCTCCCACGAAGAACAGACCCAAGTCGAGCAGAGGGAGGTCGTGCTGCTCCTGAAAGAAGATCTCGGGTCCGCGCAGGACGGAGGTGCGCCTCATATCGCTTCGCTCGGGGTCGGGTGCGAACTCGAAGTCGACGTGCAGACCCTCGGCATCGGCCGCCTCTTTGAGGACGTTCATGGCCGCTGTCTGCTCAGAAGCCGCGGCGTCCACCAAGACCTTCATGGTTTGGGCGAAGGCGAGGCTGTCGAAGGACCGCTCTTCGGCGGATTGGGGAAAGTCCTCCAGCAGGGACAGACGCGAAGTTTGCAGGTAGCGGCGGGCGGCTTGGCGCAATTCCTCGGCCGTAATCTTGTCCACCCGCTGGGCCAGCCTGTCACGCGACTTGTAGTCCCCCTTCCATTCGGCTTCGGCTAAGGCCTCGGCCCGGCCCCGCAACGATTGCAGACGCTGGTAATAGGCCCGCACCACCTGGGCTTTGGCTCTCTCCAACAGCAGAGGACTCAACGGATTGGCGCGCAGGATCTCCAACTGGGTCAGCAAGGCGGCTTCAGCGGCGTCGATCTGCTGCCGATCTGGAACCGCCACCACCGACAACAGGCCCCGTCGGGCCGTGGACTGGCGCGAAACGGTGGCCGAGTGGGCTTTGCCCGGCTCCACCAGGTAGCGGCCCAGCAGAGAAGCCCGGCCCAGCCCCAGCGCCGCTTTGAGCAACTCGACCTTCAGGTGGTCGGAATGAGCCCACCCAACGGTGGGCAGTCCGGCCAAGACCAAGTAGCGTCCCGTGCCCCGGCGCAGATGGCGGTAGCTGAGGCCGGGAGCCGAGGCCACCTGATCGATGGATGGG
>DATIPO010000290.1:0-2020 GCA_035471925.1 Acidobacteriota bacterium | reverse complement strand
TGCCTTTTGCATTGTTTTCCAGCAGCCGGCCCTCTAGCCGGCCCGCAATCGGGCCAGAGCGTGGGCGAAGAGCCGTTGCCCCGGATGCCCGCTGGCCATGGAGACCAGTACCCGGCGGACGCTGATGCGGATCTGAGCGCCGATCTTGAACAGCCTCAGGCGGATGGTCGAGCACTGGGCCTTGGCCAGCCGGCTGCCCTGCAAGGCCTTGACGCGCAGCAGGTGGATCAGGCTGTAGGCCAGGGCCGAGAACCAGAGGCGCAGCTGGTTGGAACGCATCAGGCGGGTGGAGGTGCGGTCGGCGAACAGTTCCAGCTGCTGCTCCTTGATGCGGTTTTCGGCATCGCAGCGGGCGCAGTACAGCTGCTCGTAAAGGGCCTTGGCAGGCCAGTGCCCGGGATCGAGCGAAGTGACCACGAAGCGGGGATTGGCTCCCCGCTCGTTGTAGTCGGCCCGGATCACCACGCGGCGGCGCCGGCTCCAGCTCTTGCGGGTCTTGTAGCTGGCCTCGTCCAGCACCCGCTCGCTGCAGCCGCTGTGCTCGTGCCTCTCGCGCGCCTGCTCCAGGGCCGGCTCGGCCATCCGCTTCAAACGGGCGTTTTTGGCCAGCCCGAAGACGTACTCCACCCCGTTCTCCTCGCACCAGCTCATCAGCCCCTCGCGGCAGAAGCCCGAATCGCCCCGCACGACGATGCGCACCTCGGGCCAAGCCCGGCGCAGACGGCCGATCACCCGCTCCAGGTCCTCCTCCGCCCCGGCGCTGGCGTCGATGTTCGAAGGCCGCAGCCGCGCACACAGCACGAAGCCCTCGCAGAAGATGTACAGCGGCAGATAGCAGTAATCGCCGTAGAAACCGTGGAAGAAGCGCCCTTCCTGATCGCCGTGCAACAGCACGTCGGTGGCGTCGATGTCCAGGATCAGCTCCTCGGGCTCTTGCTGCCGGCAGCGCACATAAAGCTCGGTCAGCCAGTCAGCCGCCCGCTCGAAGTCCAAGCTCGTGCGCCGGTAGCGCCCTCCGGCCTCGGCCGCCGACAGCTCCAGGCGGTTGAGCGTGCTCTTGCCCGCCAGACCCGCACCCCGGTCACGCTCCAGCGAACGCCGCTGCCCCTCGGCGTCCTCGCGCCCCACCGCAACCGCCAGCAGCGGGTCGCGGCGAAGATCGTCGTGATCGTTGACGTCCTCGTAGCCCAGTGCCAGGCCGAAGACCCGCTGGCCCACCAGCTCCGGCACCGAAAACTCCACCTGGCTCTGCTCGCGGTGATCTTCAAAGCAGCGCGAAAAACCCTCGATCACCCCGAAGCGGCTCTCCACTTCCCGAAGCAGAAGAACGCCGCCGTCCGAGGTCAGGCGCCCTCCTTGAAAGTCCGCTTCCACCCGTCGCCTGCCCAACCGCTCAAGCCGATGACACTGTGTTCTGTTATCCTGCTTCATGTCTGGGTCCTTTCTGTGGTGTTAAATGTCTGTCAACATTAACTTTTACCACAGGGGACCCACATTTTTTTCTATACTCCGTGAGATATCCAGGCTAGAACATATTCCTACTCTCTGGACGGCGAACTTTCCGCAGAAAAACGGATTCGGAACCGATAGGCGAACGCCTTTGCAACCGCTCTGCCTTTCTCATCTATGCCAACAACAATAAACCTTTGTCTCTTACCTGAGAATCGCGCCACCCGCAAATCAGCACTTGCACAGTGACCCCCTCGATTGGTTTCTGATATGGACCCGTTTGGATTCGTTCCCGTCCCACGTGTCATCATTCTAAATCGAAAAATTCCGAAGAGATTTCCCAGCATGGCGATCAGCTAGTGAGCAGATCACCGCTCTGGAGAATAAAGCAGCAGTTTTGACCGAGGAACTGGGCATCGGTTTTGAAGGTTATGTTAGATTAGAGGCTCTTTTGCTGGGTTTTTGCCGCGGCGGGCGTCCGCTGTTTCGCCGGACTTGGGCCGACTCTCAATACATTTCTAATCTGGTTCGTGGACCGGGCCCAAGGCAAGCCCGAGGAAGGTAGTGGGGT
>DATIPO010000288.1:0-2011 GCA_035471925.1 Acidobacteriota bacterium | reverse complement strand
TGGGCAGCCGTTATTGGGAAAACAAAAGGCGAGAGAAGTGGATAGTCCCGACCATGTCATCCTGGTCGATGCGGAGGACCGCGAGGTGGGAACGATGGAAAAGCTCGAAGCCCATCGCAAGGGCCTCCTGCACAGGGCCTTTTCCATCTTTATTTTCAGCCCCGACCGTCTCTGCCTGATCCAGCGCCGGGCGTCAGGCAAATACCATTCGGGCGGGCTGTGGTCCAATGCCTGCTGCAGCCACCCGCGGCCCGGAGAAGGGATGGAAACCGCGACCAACCGCCGCCTCGAGGAAGAACTCGGGGTGCATGCGGAGCTCCGTGAGCTGTTCGAGGTTTCCTATGACCTCGATGTCGGGAACGGCCTGCGCGAGGCGGAATACAACCACACCTATGTCGGCAACCTCGAGTCCGACGTCTCTATCCGGCCCGACCCTGAGGAATTGAGCGAATACGCCTGGAAGCCCGTCGCGGAGATCGAGGCGGACCTCGCCGCCGGCGGCAAGGGCTACGCGCCGTGGTTCGTCTTCCTGTTCCCGCGGGTTCGCGATGCCCTCAAACGGTGAGGGCGGGGCCGGACATGGTGGCTCTGGCGCCCGAAATATTCGGAAATTCAATAAGTTGAACAGCCCGAGGCAGGCCCGAAATGGCGACAAATTGTTAATAATTGGCTCTTACTCTGTAGGTCCCTGAAGCAGCCCCGGACGATGGATGCCCCGGCATGGGGCGGGGAGTCCTTCCACGTCATGGAGTGAGCCTTGGAATACAGGCAAGGACTTGAGCCTTTTTCGAAGATCGTCGCCGGCGACCGCCGTCTCACCATGCGGCTCATGGGGATCTGGCAGGGCCTGCGCTACGGCGCCAAGACCTGCGCCCCGGCTGCGGAATTCTTCGCGGCCGTACCCGAAGACCTGTGGAGCGATTGCTGCGTCGTCACCAGGACCGAAGGCGAGGCGTGGGAGCTGCGCCGCATCGGTGAAACCATCGCCAGGCGTTCGGGCATCGGGGCGGGACAGGCCAAGATCGAAGACTTGAGGCCCGAATCGCTTCTCGCCATTGCGGTCAGCGAGCTTGAGGATGTGATCAAGAGCGGTGCGCCGATCTTGAGCGAGGGGGAGGCTCAGGACGAGAACGGCCATCCCGCCCTCTACCGTTCGATCCTGCTGCCCTTGGCGGCCGAAGACGGGACCATCAGCCAGCTGGTGGCGGGCGCCCGGTGCCGGGCGCGTCCCCAGAACGCCTGACAGCGAACAAACACTATAGGATCGGTTTGGGCCGGGGGACCGCTTCGCGGCGCGGGCCAAATCATGTCGGAAATGATGGGGAATCAACGCTGTTGCTGGCGCCAGCGGGTCACGATTTCCGAGACGAAATCCAGCGACTTTCCGCCATCCCTCCAGGCGCCGGAGAAACACGCGGTGCCGCTGTAGGGACGTTTGTCCTCGGGGAGCCGGTTGAAGCTGAAGCGGACCGGAACCGGGACACCTTCGCCTACGGCAATGGCTTCACCGGTCCTCAAGGACGGCAATGAGTCCATCAGCCCCAACCCGGATTCCGAGAGGGTGCCGCGCACGAACTCCTGATCCTTCTGGTTGCTCATACGCAAGGCGAAGATGGTGTTGCACTGGGACAGCACGGCAACGGGCAACTCCGAAGGACGCTGGCTTACCAGGCAGATGGAGACGCCATACTTGCGGCCTTCACGGGCGATCTTCGCGAGCGCCCGCTTGGTCGGCTCGAAGCCGGCCTCGGTGTTTTCTCCGACATAGCGGTGGGCTTCCTCGCAGACCAGCAGGATTGGAACTGACCGGTCCGCCCAGAGGGCGAAGTCGAAGGTCAGCCGGCAGACCAGGGAAACCACGACGTTCATGATGTCCGAGGGGACTTCGGACAGGTCGAGGATGGTGACCGGCTTGCCGTCGGCGGGGATGCGGAACAGCTGCGAGAGCACGTCCGCCATGATGTCCTTGACGGTCAGCCCCTCCTGGAACATGAAATTGAACCGCCGATCG
>DATIPO010000287.1:0-2836 GCA_035471925.1 Acidobacteriota bacterium | reverse complement strand
ATCGAGAGGACAGGTGGGGAAACACAAGGTTTCGGGCTTCGCGCACCTGTAGGTATCTGGATCGAACGGGTCGAATGGGCATCGGGGGTCCAAAGAGGCGGTGCAACTTTGGTCCATGACTTTTTGCCTGTTATTGTTCTCCATGTAGAGCGAGGAAATGACCAGCGAGTGAGAATCCTCGATGAAAAGGGCTGCACTGAAGTTCAGAACTCCTGACCCTTAAACATTGGCCTTGACCCGCAGGCGACTTTAGAGTCAACAGGTTAGCTCAATCAGGGAGGCATTGGAAGGGGAGCTGGTGTAGGATTTTGGCTTGAGCCCATCAGATCGAAAAAGGAGAGCCAGATCATGCCCCAGATGCTGCTTCCCATCTTTCCTGCCGGCCTGACTTTGATCAACCCCCAGGTCGGCTTCGAGAAGAGAGAAGGCAAGGTCTACTACTTCAACGGCCAGTTTTGCTTCCACATTCATGAGCAGGAGGACGTCAAGTCGTTCCGGTTCGTGACCAGCCAGATGGTGGTGAGCGGCCTGGCCCGCCAGACGGAGATCGTGCAGGCCTTCGGGGTGACGCCGATCAGCGTCAAGCGCAGCGTGAAGCTGCTGCGGGAGCAGGGGGCGGAAGGCTTCTTCAAAAAGCCCCGCGCCCGGTCGCCTCATGTGCTCACGCCGCAGGCCGTCTTGCAGGTGCAGCGGCGCCTGAGCCGGGGCCGGTCCCCGGCTGAGATCGGCCGGGAGCTGGGCCTGAAGGCGGATACGATCTGCAAGGGGATTGCCCGAGGGCTGCTGTCGCGGCCTAAAAAAAACTGAGCGGCCCGTCCGGCCCTGCCCCCTCGACGCAGAGCGGGCGCAACGTGCGCGACAGCCGGGCGGCCATGGGCCTGGGCTGCACCCGCGAGCAGGAGCGGGCCGAGGCCGCCCGGGGCTTGCTGGACGGGGCGCCCCCGGCCTTCCAGCCGGGCCAGGACGTGAAGTCGGCGGGGGTGCTGTTCGCCTTGCCCGCGCTGCTGTGCAACGGGCTGCTGACCTTCTCCGAGGAGCACTTCCGCCTGCCCCGTGGCTACTACAGCCTCAGCTCGCTTTTGATCGTGCTGGCCTTCGCGGCGCTGCTGCGCGTCAAGTCGCTGGAAGGGGTGCGCTACTGCGACCCGGGCGAGCTGGGCAAGGCGGCGGGGCTGGACCGGATCCCCGAAGTGCGCACCTTGCGCCGCAAGGTGGCGGCCCTGGCCGAGTGCGGGGGCGTGGGCCGCTGGAGCCGGGAGCTGGCCCGCATGTGGATGGAGCAGCACCCGGGCATGGCGGGCACGCTGTACGCCGACGGGCACATGCGCGTCTACCACGGCCGGCGCACCAAGCTGCCCAAGCACTACGTGGCCCGCGAGAGGCTGTGCCTGAGGGGCGTTCCCGCCTACTGGGTCAACGACCGGCAGGGCCGGCCCTTCTTCGCCGTCTCCTACGAAGTGGACCCCAAGATGGTGCGCGTGCTGCGCGAGGACATCGTCCCCCGCCTGCTGAAGGACGTCCCGGGCCAGCCCAGCGGGCAGGAGCTGGCCGAGCAGCCCTGGCTGCCCCGCTTTTGGCTGGTGTTCGACCGGGAGGGCTACAGCCCGGTGCTGTTCCGCCAGCTCTGGCAGCGGCACCGCATCGCCTGCCTGACCTACCGGCGCGCCCCCGGCGATCCGTGGCGGGAGGAGGAGTTCAGCAAGGTCACGGTCAGCGGGCCGGGCGGGGAGCAGTCCGAGATGCTGCTGGCCGAGCGGGGCAGCTACCTGGACCACGGCAAGGTCTGGGTGCGGGAGGTGCGGCGGCTGATCGAGAAGTCCGGCCACCAGACGCCCATCGTCTGCACCGACTACCTGAGCGATGCGGCCCAGATCGCCGCCAAGATGTTCGCGCGCTGGTCTCAGGAGAATTTCTTCAAGTACATGATGCAACACTTTGGGATTGACCGGCTTGTGGACTACCAGCTGGAAGGGATGGATGAGACCGTACGGGTGGTCAACCCCCGCCACCGGGAGCTGGACAGCCAGGTGCGCTCGCTCAGCGCAAAGCTGGCCCGCAAGCAGCAGGAGTTCGCCCGGCTGGAGCTGAAAGGGGGCATCGCAGGCAAGAGGTTCCGAAAGCGGCTGCGCCGAAAGGCCGAGCTGCGGGGCCAGATCGAAGCCATGCAGCAAGAGGTCGGCCAGCTCAAGGCCCAGAGGAAGCAGACGCCCCGCCACATCCCGTTCCGGGAGCTGCCCCGCCAGCACCAGTTCAAGAAGCTCAAGAGCGGGCCCAAGCAGCTGGTGGACACCATCAAGATGATCGCCTACCGAGCCGAGACGGCCATGGCCAACCTGGTCCGAGAGGGCCTGGGCAAGAAAAAGGACGAGGCGCGCTCGATCGTGCGCCAGATCTTCGAGACCGACGCCGACTTGGAGCCGGATGAGGAAAAAGGCATCCTCAAGGTGCGCTTGCACAACCTGGCCAACCCGAGGAACAACCGGCAGGTCAAAAAGCTATGCCAGATCCTCAACTCCAGCCGCACCGAATTCCCCGGCTCCAACCTGCGTTTGGTATACGATCTGGTATCAAGTCAAAATCCTTCGGGTCGGAGTTCTGAATTTAAGGCAAGGCAGGCATGCAGAAGGGGCTCTGGAGCAAAGCCGAGGAGCGCTCAGAAGGTGATCTCGTCGAGCAGGTCGACTTTGAGCGACAGGTCGTCGTCCCCTCGGAAGACGTATCTTTTCGGGTCGGTCGTGGCCAAGTGCTGCGTGATTCGCTCTCCGAAATCCTCTTCGCCATCCCGGAAGGTGAGGTGGATCAGGTATTGGTCGTTAGCGCCTCGCGATGCCTCCAG
>DATIPO010000286.1:0-39358 GCA_035471925.1 Acidobacteriota bacterium | reverse complement strand
GGTTCGGCTGTTCGCCGATTAAAGCGGTACGTGAGCTGGGTTTAGAACGTCGTGAGACAGTTCGGTCCCTATCTGCTGTGGGCGTAGGAGATTTGAGGGAGGCTGACCTTAGTACGAGAGGACCGGGTTGGACGCACCTCTGATGTACCAGTTGTTCCGCCAGGAGCACCGCTGGGTAGTCACGTGCGGAAGAGATAAGCGCTGAATGCATCTAAGCGCGAAGCTTGTCCCAAGATAAGATCTCCCCCTGGACTTGTTCCAGCTGAAGGCCCCTCGTAGACCACGAGGTTGATAGGCAGGGTGTGTAAGTGCGGCAACGTATGAAGCTAACCTGTACTAATCGGCCGTGAGGCTTGACCTGGAATTTTTTGCAGATCGAAAAGCGCCGCCCCCCAAAGGCGGCCAGCGGACTCACGCTTCAGGATCTGTGTCCGCTATCTCTCCAGATTTCACTATTTGATTTTCCGGTGACTCCAGCGGAGGGGCTCCACCTGTTCCCATTCCGAACACAGAAGTTAAGCTCTCCAGCGCCGATGATACTGCACGGGAGACCGTGTGGGAAAGTAGGTCGTCGCCGGATTTTTCTCGGCCCCGCCACTCAGGCGGGGCCATTTTTTTGTCCTCCCTTCCATTCTTCCTCCACTCCCGGCCCAGGGCGCCCGACGTTGCTCAAAATCTCGATTTTTCATATAATCCGAAGTTTCCGCGCCGGGCACCCTGACCCGCTCATCGGTGCCGCGCCACGGAAAACGCCCCAGTGGAGGCCTCAAGAGCATGGATCCTGAACGACTGATCGCCAGCAGACTTCACAAGGAGTTGAAAGGGGCCCGCCGCGTGGGCCTGGGACGGGGCATACCGCAAGCCCTCAAGCCCATGCTGCCGCAGGACGTCGAGGTCGTCGACTTGAACGGTCAAGGGCTCCATGCCTCAAATCTCGACGTGGCGGTCGTGGAAGCCCGTGAAGTCACTCCCGAAGGTCACCTCAGCGCCGATCCGTCCCTCGATCTGCGGGGAGTCGAGGCCAAACGATGGATCGCCGCCATGCGCCAAACCGGCCCCGACGGCCTGACCCGCATCGTCCGCCGCAACCGCCTTCCCGTCAGCCGGCAGGCCTGCATTCAGGAAATCGTCACCGAACTGGCTTTGATCGAAGTCCAACCTCTCGGATTCGTGCTGCGCGAAGTGGCGCCGGGTGTCTCGTCCGACGACGTGCGCCACGCCGTCGACGCCTCGCTGCACGTAGCCGACGACCTCCGGGTGATGGAATGGTAGACTGGAAAGAGCGTTTCAAGAAGCACAAATGGCTAGGGCTGGGAAGCCTGGGCGGCTTGGTTCTGGGCGCGGCCGCCGTGTGGGCCAAGCGCTCCCGCCGCAAAGCTCGCGAAGCCCCTTTGCCTATCCCTCCTGATGTCGCCGAGGTGGACATCCTTACCGAGGAACGCCTCATCACCCATCGCGACCGCGACTACCTCTCCCAAGCCGTCTACCGCTGCACCCCCACCCGTTTCCGGGTATGGAGCTTTCTGGCCTCCGGCGGCGGCCAAGGCGGGGACCAAGGCAAACCCCGCGGCCTGCCCATCTACTATGTTTCGCCCCGGGTCTTCATCCGGCCGCGGGGGGAGGACGAATCGGAGCGCCAAGTACTCTCCGAAGAGAAGTTCTACGCCACCCTTCACGTCTATGTCGAAGACCGCAGCGAACCCCTGCCGGGATGCATCGGCAAGGGCCGCTTGGTAGAGTTTCACAAGTGTCACGTTGGGGGCAGCCTCAACGGCGTGGAGACCGGTGACCGCATCGTCACCATGGCACCGGTCGAAGACTTTCACTTCAAGGACGCCCCGGCGGCCAACCAGGCCTGAGGGACGCCTTCACTGCCTGAAAGGACGACGTGAATAACCCTCCGCTGTTGCCATCCTATCCGCTAAGCGACCTGCGCCAGCTGGTTCAGGAAGCGGCCCGGCGAAAGCCCCGCAAAGCCGCCATCAAGAGCAAGAAGAAGGGCGTTTGGACCGCCCTCAACTACAGCCAGTTGCTGGAAACGGTCGAACACTTGGCCACCTACTACTTCGAATGCGGACTCCAGAAAGGCGACCGCGTGGCCGTGCTTTCCGAAAACCGAAGCGAATGGTGCGTGGCCTATTTGGCGGCGGTGGCCTCGGGCATGGTGGCTCTGCCCATCGACAAGGACCTCAAGCCCCGCGAGATCCGCCACATCCTGAAGTTCGCCCAAGCCCGGCTGCTGGTTTGCGGAGGCGACCACGCTTCCGCACTCGAGGACGTCCTGCCCGACATCAAGAGCCTGGTCAAGACCGTTTCCATGGAAGAAGAGAAGGGAAGCGCCGACGCGGCTTACCCGGAGGCCCTGGAAATCGGCTATCAGGCCCTTCAAGAAGGCAACCAAGCCTTCCAGCGGGTGGGAGTGGAACCGGACGACTTGGCCGCCATCATCTTCACCTCCGGCACCACCGGCAATCCCAAGGGCGTGATGCTCACTCACCGCAACATCGCCGCCGACATCAAGGCCACTTCCGAGTACGTCTCGATCGCCGGCGAAGACGATGTGCTGCTATCCGTCCTGCCTCTCCACCATACTTACGAATGCACCGGCGGATTCCTCATGGTGCTTTATCAAGGCTCCACCGTTTGCCACGCCGAGAACCTTCGCCGCATCCCTGAGAACTTGGCCGAAACCAAGACCACGATCATGCTGGGCGTCCCTCTGCTCTTCGAAATGCTCTACCGCAGAATCGAAGAAGGACTGCGCAAGAAGGGCGAGGGCAAGATCCGGACCGTCAAGAAACTGGCCTCCTTCACGGAGCGCTTCTTAGGATGGAACATCCGGCGCCGCATCTTTAAGGAACTGCACCAGCGCTTTGGTGGGCAACTGCGCCTGTTCATCTCGGGCGGCGCCGCCATCGATCCCTCGGTCTCCAAGGGATTCCGGGAACTGGGGATCGACTTCATCCAGGGCTACGGCATGACCGAGGCCGCGCCCATCATCGCCGTCAACCGCGTCAACTGCTTTCGAGACGCGGCTGCCGGCATCCCCCTCCCGGGAGTGGAGGTCAAAATCGACGACGACGAAATCTGCGTGCGCGGCGAGATCGTCATGAAGGGCTACTATGAGAATGACGAAGCTACCGCCGAGACCATCCAGGACGGCTGGCTGCGCACTGGGGACCTGGGCTACCTGGAGGACGGCTTCCTCTACATCAACGGACGCAAGAAGTCGGTCATCGTCACGCCCAACGGGAAGAACGTCTACCCGGAGGAACTCGAGGCGGCCCTCAACCGGAGTCCCTTCATCTTGGAATCGCTGGTCTGGGGAGGCCCCGAAGAAGATCCCTCAAAGGTCGAGGTGCAAGCCATCGTCGTTCCCGACAGCGAGGCCTTCGACGGCGAGTTCGGCGCCTCTTCCTACTCCGACGACAAGATTCACGAGGTCATCTCAGGCGAGATCAAGGGCATCTGCAAAGACATGGCCAACTACAAGAAAATCAAGAAGTTCACGCTGCGGCAGGAAGAATTCGAGAAAACCACCACTAAGAAGATCAAGCGCTTCCTCTACACTGGACGTCCCCGGGCCGTGGCGGCGGAAAGCATCGAGCAGTGAGTCCTCTGTCCCCCTCTACGAGAAAGATCGAGCATGGCCAAGCTGGAGACCTTCGACAATCCTTACCCGCAGCGCGACTATGAGATCGACATCCGCTGCCCGGAATTCACGTGCCTCTGTCCCCGCACCGGGCAGCCGGATTTCGCCACCCTGCACATCCGCTACGTCCCCGATCAGCTCTGCCTGGAATTGAAATCGCTCAAGCTCTACCTCTTTTCCTACCGAGACCAGGGCGGCTTTCATGAACAGGTGACCAATCAGATCCTGGACGACTTGGCGCAAGCCTGCGCGCCCCGCCGCATGGAGGTGGAAGGAGACTTCAACGTGCGGGGCGGAATCAAGACCGTGGTGCGGGCCCGCCATCCTCAAGACGCACCGCAGGGACGGGATTGAGCATGGCACGGCTTGAGCAGGATCCGGTGGCGCTGACCCGTCAACTGGTCGACATCCCTTCGCTTACCGGGCAGGAGGAAGCCGTCGGCGATTTGCTCCTGGAAGGGCTGCGCAAAGAGGGCTGGACCTGCTCACGCCAGGAACTGAGCGGACAGCGCTTCAATGTGCTGGCGGTCAAAGACGAGCCCTGCATCCTTTTCTCCACTCATATGGACACGGTCCCGCCCTTCATGGCCTCCGACGAGGACCAGGACGAGATCAAAGGACGCGGGAGCTGCGACGCCAAGGGACAGATCGCCGCCATGATCTGCGCCGCCCGCCAGCTTGGCAGGCAAGGACACAGCGATCTGGGACTGCTCTTTCTGGTCGGTGAGGAAACCGACAGCGCAGGCGCCCGGCTGGCTGCCGGCAGCGGGCTTTCCTGCTCATGGATCATCAACGGCGAACCGACCGACAATCATCTTGTGTCGGCCCACAAAGGAGTGCTGGGCTTGCGCTTGAGCGCCGAAGGCAAAGCGGCCCACTCCGGTTATCCCCAGCGAGGCGAGTCGGCCCTCGACAAGCTGCTGGATGTCCTGCAGGCGCTGCGCCGCCATCGCTGGCCGGAGGATGCCCTCCTGGGCTCCACTTATCTCAATGTGGGCTTGATCGAGGGTGGCCGGGCCGCCAACGTCATCCCTGACCGGGCCCATGCCGAAGTGGCTTTGCGCTGCGTGGTTCCCTGCAGCCGTTATTTGGAAGATCTCCAGCATCTGGCCTCTGCCGTGAGAGTGGATGTCTTGACTCAAAGCGATCCTCAGCGCATGCATGTGGAAAAGGGCTTTCCCGTCAAGACGGTGGGCTTCGGAACCGACATCCCCTACTTGCGGGAGATCGCGACACCCCTGCTTTACGGTCCGGGATCGATCTTCGACGCCCACACCGAACAGGAAAAGCTGAACAAGAACGAATTGCTGCAGGGAGTGCAGGGACTGGTTCGTCTCGTGCTGGCTTTAAAAAGCCGCTCGGAGCGTTTAGACTGAGGCCGCTGAGAGTTCGATTATGCTGCGAAACCTGATGCTCAAGATCGCCGATTCGCCCGCCTTGGTGGGCTTCCTGGCCCGCCAGGGCATGAAGACCGGCTTTGCCCGCCGGTTCGTGGCTGGAGAGACTTTGCAGGAAGCTATTCCCGTGGTGGAGAGCTTCAACAAGCAGGGCATGAAATGCTCGCTGGATCTGCTGGGCGAAGGAGTGGAGGACGAAGAAACAGCCTCCGAGGCCACCCAGGCCTATGTCAATCTCCTGCGGGTAATCCGCCAGCGGGAGGTCGACTGCAACATCTCCATCAAATTGACTCAATTGGGATTGGATATCGGCCCCCGGGTGGCGGCCGCCAACCTCAAGACCATCCTCGAGGCGGCTCGGGAATACGACAACTTCGTGCGTATCGACATGGAGGGCTCCGATTACACCGCCGACACCGTGGAGCTCTTTGCCGAGCACCTGGAGATCTATGGCGCTAAGACGGTGGGAATCGTCATCCAGTCTTACTTGCGGCGGAGCGAGGACGACATCCGCCGCCTTTCCGCCTTGGGGTGCAACATCCGCCTCTGCAAAGGGGCCTATAAGGAACCGCCCGAGGTGGCCTTTCCCAAGAAGTCCCAGGTCGACGAGAGTTTCGTCAAGCTGTTGGAGATCATGCTCTCTTCGCCTTGCTATTCGGCCATCGCTACTCACGACGAGAAAATGATCGACCACGCCCGAAAGTACATCGCCGATCATCAGGTCGACGATTCCAAGTACGAGTTCCAGATGCTTTTCGGAACCCGGCCTGAGTATCAGAAAGACATCAGCTCGAAGGGCTATCGCATGCGCGTCTACGTCCCCTTCGGCACTCAGTGGGCCCCCTATTTCATCCGCCGGCTGGCGGAACGGCCGGCCAATGTGCTTTTCGTCCTGCGCAACTTGTTTAAGAAGTGACCCGGCTCTCAGGAGGTCGAGAGTTCCTTGCGCAGACGATCGCGGGCCTGGTGGAGTTGGGACTTGACGGTCTCGATCGAGATGTCCAGGACCACGGCGATTTCCCGGTATTTGAGTTCTTGATTGATGCGCAAGATTAGACAGCGGCGCATCCGCTCGGGCAAGTTCTTCACGTGCTCCATGAGCAGGTGCCTCCGCTCCCCTTCCAGCACCAGGGCGAGCGGATTCTCGGAGGACGCCGAGGGAGTCAAACCCTGACTGAACTCGGCCGCTCCTTCCTCTTGCAGATAGTCCAAAGAGATTTCGGGCGCATCGCGCTTGAAGGCGTTGCGGTGGCGCAGAAAGTTGGCCCAGGTATTGCGCGCGATGCTGAAGATCCAGGTTGGCAGAGAAGCCTCCTGGCGAAAGTCGCTGTATCCCCGTGAAACTTTAAGAAGCGTCTCTTGGGCCAAGTCGCGGCTGTCCTCCATTGTGGCTCCTCGCTTTCTGAAGAAGGAACAAAGAGGACGATAGAATTCGTCGAAAACCGCTTCGAAGTCCTGGCGGTTTCTGCACACGGTGCTGATGAACTCTCCCTTCCAACCCTGGTTCCGGAACTGAGGTTCGGAAACAGGCTTGAATCAAGGTGCCGAGCGAAGTCTAGTCAACGGTAATCGTCTATCATCAAACAGGGCCAACAAGGGCCCTAAAACCAGTCCCTCAATAAGGAATTCTTAAGAAAAAGACGAGGGGGATTGTAGGACACGGATGAGGACGGGTCAAGACCCTGAGTGGTGTTGACAAGAATGGTTAGCCAGTTGCTTCTGTATGATCATATAGCAATACAAGTGCTGTTTCTGGCCCAGCCTAGGGGCGCCAGCGGGTAGCAGGTTCACATACGAGTCAGGTCTTTCGTACACTTTCAGCAGCTCCGCCAACCAGCGCCGTAAGAGTTCCGCGGCGGTTGGTCGCCCGGCTGGCCTTCAGCATCGTCGATTCGTCCCCAGGAAGGCATGCTCGTATACTGAGATCGATGAGACTGGTCCTTTTCGATATCGACGGCACCTTGTTGCGAACAAGCGGGGCCGGAACCCGCGCCCTCAACCGGGCCATGCAGGAAGTCTTCGGACTGCCTGAAGGGATGAGGGACATTCTTCCCGACGGCAAGACCGACGCCCAGATCCTGCGCGAGGCCTTAGCCCGCAACGGGGGGATCGAGATGCCTCGGGATGAGGCGCTGGCCTCCTTCTTCAAGGTCTACTCCCGCCATTTTGGCCGCGAAATCGTTGGCGATTCCGGGCTGCAGGTCTTTTGGCAGGCCTATCACCTGGTTCGGAGTCTGAAGGATTTGGATGGGGTTCGGGCCGGAGTGGCGACCGGCAACATCCGCGCCTGCGCTCATCTGAAGTTGCGCCATGCCGGCTTGCACACCTATTTCCAGTTCGGCGGGTTCGGATGTGATGCGGAAGAGCGTTGGGAGATGGTGCGGACGGCCATCCGCCGGGGGGAGGAATTGCATCGCACTCAGGCCCGGAAAGTAGTGGTCATCGGGGACACGCCCAGCGACATCGAACACGGCCGCCGGGCGGGAGCCCGCACTGTAGGAGTGGCCACGGGCCGATACAGATGCTCTCAGCTTGAGGACGCCGGAGCCGACTTGGCTGTGGAGTCGCTGCAGCCCAGCAGGACGCTGCTGTCATTCATCGGAGAGGGGTGAGACATCAGAACCAGACGCTGACCATGTTGGACGTTTCGCTCTTGCCGGCCTCGTTGAAGGCCCGGACCTTGAACTGAAACGCTCCCGAGATGTACTTGCCCACCTTGTTTTCGTAGCGGGTCGTATTGGCCCCCACCAAGCCCACTACCTTGTAGTTCTTTCCGGCGTCGTCAGAGCGCATGATCTCGAAGCCCAGCTCGTTGTCGGCCCGGTCACGCCACTTCAACACGGCCACTGCCGTAGCCCCGTCATAGCGGGTGCTGGCCTGAAGGTCGTAGGGCGCTTGTGGAGCCGTCTTGTCCTGGGCCGCCCAAAGCGCCCCCGCGGTCAGGATCAGCGCGGCGAGCAAACAACTGACTCGGGTCATGGTCTTCATCACGTCCTTAAAGATACCGGGGAGCCTGATTCGTTTCAAAAATCCCGTTAGAGCAGGCAGGAGCCTTCGGGTCGGCCGTGCTGCCGGTAATAGTCTTCCAAGCTGGCCGGCAGGGCCGCCAGTTGGGCCTCGGGCACCTGTTGCTGCATGGCCTGGAAAAGGAACCGCTCCTCCTTGCGGATATGGTCGTGGAGAAGCTGAGCCCAATCCTTCATCTGGGAGACCAGGTCGGGAGGCCGGCTGTCTTTGAACTGGCGGACTCCATTGCGCAGCGCTTCGTGCTCTCGCACCAACTCGTCCACCAGCCGCGCACCCTCGGGACCCAGGAAGCGGCGGGCCAGAGGGAAGAGCAGAGCCTCCTCGGCCCCCAGGTGATGGCGCAGGTAGCTGCTCTCGAATTCCACCACCCGGTCGCGTTGGGCTTGGCTGTCGCTGGGCCAGTTTGAACGGGGTGCTTTGGAGCCTCCTTGGAGAAGGCGTTGAGCGATGACCAGTCCGTCGTGGTGGTCGTGTGAAAACGGAATCAGGGCAGGATGACGTTTCATGGTTTCTCCATTGTGCCAGGATTTCAGTCTGTCCAGTGGCCGAGCACCTGCCCGGCGGTCCAGTGAACACCCGGCAACACTTTTCCCGGACCTGGTCTTGACGTGGGCCAGGGGGCGATAGAAGGATGGACAGCGCATATGCGAGTACGGCTGAACCACCGAGCACTGAGCCGCCTGCTGAGTCGGCGCCGCCTAACCCAAAACGCCTGGGCCCAGCGCCTGGATCTGGACAAGGGCCACCTGTCCCGTCTGGTCCAGGGGAAACAGCCCTATCCCGGCCCCGCGGTCCGGCGCAAGCTGCTGCGGGGCCTGGAGGTCGAGTTCGAGGACCTCTTTATCATCGAAGATCAGGCGTCGGAACGGCCCGACCCATGCGAGCAGGGGAGGCATTCAGCTTCCCACAGCACCGCACTGGAGGCTTTCCGGCAGGACCTGCGCTACGCTTACCGCAGCCTGCGCCAAAAGCCCGTCTTCGTGGCCACGGCCCTCTTGATCCTGACGTTGGGAATCGGGGCCAACAGCGCTATTTTCAGCGTGGTGAACTCTGTCCTTTTGCAGCCGCTTCCCTTCCGGTCGGCCCAGGAATTGGTTTTCCTCTGGTCCTCGCCCCGGGACTCGGGCTCGCGCAGATCGGTCTCATTCGCCGATTTCCAGGACTGGGAGAGCAGCCCCGCGCTGAGTTCTGCGACGGCCTTTTCCACCGTGGACGTGACCCTCAAGGAGCCTGGGCAAGTGGTGCGGATTCCCGTCGAACTCGTGACCGCCGGCTATTTGCCCACGCTGGGCCTGCAGCCTTACCTGGGGACGGGATTCAGCAACGACGACAGCCTCCAAGTCATGGTGGCCTTCGGTTATTGGCGGACGCGCCTGGGCGGAGATCCCGACATTCTGGGCCGGTCTCTCGACATCAACGCACTGCCTTGGACGGTAGTGGGCGTCATGCCCGAAGGATACGGAGGCATCCAGGGCGGGTCGGAGATGTGGCTGCCCGTCGAGCGCTTCGACGAACTGACGCCTCAGTTGCGGCGCCTCAAGGTCCTCGAGAATCGGCGGATCCGCTGGCTCAGCGCCATCGGACGCCTCAGCACCGGCGTCACGCCCGACCAGGCCCGCGCCCAGTTGGACGCTCTGGCGGGGAGGTTGGAGGAAAGCCATCCTGACAGCAACGAAAACCTCACCATCCTGCTCCATCCGGCACGCGACGTCTTGGTGGGCGACTTCGAGCAGCCCTTGACAGCACTCAGCCTGGCCGTGGCCGGACTGCTTCTGCTGGCCTGCGCCAATCTGGCCCACTTGATTCTGGCCCGCTCGGCAGGTCGGGAGAAGGAAATGGCCATCCGCTTGGCCCTGGGGGCGGGACGTCCTCGCCTCTTGCGCCAGTTGCTGCTGGAGAGCAGCTTGCTGGGTCTGGCCGGAGGTCTGACGGGCCTGTTGGCGATTTGGCTGACCGTCGACATGCTGGCCCGCCTGTCGCCCCTCGACCTGCCTCCATTCGTCCGGCTTGAAGTGGACTGGACGGTAGCAGCGGCCACCCTTTCGATCGCGCTGGCGGCGGGCCTGCTTTTCGGCATGGCGCCAGCCTGGAAGCTCTCAGCCACTCAGGTCAGCGGTGTTTTCAAAGGAGCCTCCTCAACCTTGGTGGGAGGGGGGCCCAAGCGGCGGCTGCAGGCTCTGCTCGTCACGGCGGAAGTGGCCTTGTGTCTATCGCTGCTGATCGCGGCCGGGTTGGTTCTCAAGGGCGTGTGGAAGATGTCCCAGTTCGATCCCGGATTCGAGGCCCACAACTTGGCTGCCTTGCGTCTGGAACTCCCTCAGGAGAAATACGACACCCGCCAAAAGCAGGGCCAAGTGCTGGAACGCGTTCGAGAACGGCTGGAAGCTCATCCCGAAATCCGCTCCGCCGCGCTGGCTTCTCATATCTTCTACGCCGGCGGCTATCTGCGCTCCGAGATCGTGCCCAAGGGCTACCCCGAGGGCGAGGGCATCAGGACTCTGCGCCAGATTGTGAGTCCTGAATTCTTCGACACTCTGGGGATCAGCCTGCGGCGAGGACGCTTCCTTGAGTCCGCCGATTTGCCCCGCAAGCCGGTGCCCGTCGTCATCAGCCGCGGCTTGGCCCTCGAATTGGGTTCCGAAGACGAGGCCCTGGGTCAGGAATTCCAGCTTGATCAAGGCGACGGCCATGAAGCCGCCATCGTAGTGGGCATCGTGGACAATGTTAAACCTTACCTCTTCCGCGACTCTGAAACCCTGCAGCTCTATTCGCTGGACACCAATGCCTGGAGCCGCAATATTTTTCTGCGCCTGCAAGGCGACTTTGCCTCGGTAGCGGGCTCGCTGCGCGGATTGGTGCGCCAAGTGGATCCCGACATCCCCATCTTTGACCTCAACACTCTCCCCCAATTGCTGGCCCAGCGCGGACGCGGACTGCGTTCGATGTCTCAACTGCTGGCCCTCTTCGCCCTGTTGGCCATCGTTCTGGCGGTGAGCGGGGTTTACGGGGTGGTGTCGCAGACCATCAGCGGACGCCGATCCGAGATCGGCCTCCGGTTGGCTTTGGGAGCTGGACGGGCTGACATCCTGATGCGCTTCCTCCTCTTCGCCGCGCGCTGGTCGGGACTGGGAATCGCGGCAGGCCTGCTGGCGGCTTGGTCGACTACGGGACTGCTGCGCTCCCACCTCTATCAAGTCGATCCGCTGGACGTCCAGGTCTTCCTGGGAGTGGCGTTGTTGCTTTCGGCTGCCGCACTGGGGGCGGCCTTCCTGCCGGCACTCCGGGCCTCCCGCAGCGACCCGCTCAAGACGCTGCGCCTCGACTGAGTCCCTCGTGAGCGCCGAACTGCTTCACACCGCCGAGAGCTCATCTTCAGCCAATCTCGGCTGCTAGAATGGACTCCTGCCTGGACGTGTCGGCTACCTCGCGGCCGGGCCGGATTGCCAGAGGCCCCCGGCCCTGGGTAAACTCGCCCGCACATGGACTATCAGCTCCTCGCGATCTTTCTCTACGTGGCCGCTCTTCTCCTCATCGGAGCCCTGGCTTCGCGGCGCACCCGATCCATGGCCGACTATTTCGCCGGAGGGCGCCGACAGGGCTTCTGGGTGGCCTCCTTCTCAGCCCGCGCCACCGGCGAATCGGCCTGGCTGCTGCTGGGACTCACGGGTCTGGGCGCCGCTGAAGGCATCAAGGGCTTCTGGGTAGTGTTGGGCGAAGTGCTGGGCGTGGCCGGTGCATGGCTTCTGATGAGCCGGCGCTTCAAGATCCTCACCGACCGCTACGACTCCATCACCGTTCCCGATTACCTGGAAGACCGCTTCGCCGGCCAGTCGGGACGCGCCCTGCGCGCGCTTTCGGCGGGAACCTTGCTGATCTTCGTCCCCATCTACGTCAGCGCTCAAATCCATTCCACTGGCGAAGCCTTCAACTTCTTTCTCGACTGGAACTACTACGTCGGCGCCCTCTTCGGATTCGCCGTGGTCATGCTCTACATCACACGAGGCGGATTCATCGCCGTGGTGTGGTCGGACGTCTTCCAGGGCCTGCTCATGGTGTGCGGACTGGTGCTGCTTCCCTTGGCCGGAATCTGGTACCTGGGCGGGACGGGCGAGCTATTCGCCGCCCTCTCCAGCGCCTATCCCGGCCACCTCGACATCCTGGGAGGCCAAGGCTGGAGCCTGCTCAACATCGCCTCCATCATCGGCTTGATGGGTATCGGACTGGGGTTCCTGGGCTCGCCCCAGGTCTTCGTCCGCTTCATCTCCCTGCGCTCCAAGCGTGAGATTCCCAAAGGCGCCGCGGTAGCCATGATCTGGACGCTGCTGGCCGATTCGGGGGCCGTGCTGGTGGGTGTCGTGGGGCGGGCCGTGCTGACTGGCGACCTGGGCGCCGGCGGACAGGAAGTGCTGCCCCAACTCGTCGACTTCCTCATGCACCCCTTCGTGGCCGGGATCTACATCGCGGTGGTCCTTTCCGCCATCATGTCCACCATCGACTCCCTGCTGGTGGTGGCCTCCAGCGCTGCCGTCCGCGACTACTATCAGAAGATCTTCCATCCCTCCCTGCCCGACCACAAACTGGTCGGCATGAGCCGCAACCTGACAGTGGTCCTGGCCTTTGCGGCCTTGGCGGTGTCCATGGCCATCGCCCTGTTGACGGGACGCCAACCCATCTTCTGGTTCGTCATCTTCGGATGGTCGGGCATCGCCGCGACCTTCTGTCCCACCGTTATCCTCTCCCTCTTCTGGAAGGGACTGACGGCCCGGGGCGCCCTGGCGGCCATGGTGGCCGGATTCCTGGCCATTCCCTTCTTCAAGTTCCTGGCTCCTCAACTGGCCGTGGTCGGGCCTTACTTCGACCTGACCGAGGAGATGGCGCCCTCCTTCGCTGTGGGCTTTCTGACGGCCTTTGTGGTCAGTTCCCTGGACAAGAACGGGCAGGCAGGCCTCCGCCATGCGCTGGACGGCCTGGACGAGGACTAAGGCGGGGAGCCAACGCTGAGCGAGAGGGTTGGGATATACTGGGAAGGTGACGAAAAGGGCTCTCAGCGTCTGCTCCGGCGCCCTGTTTGCACCGTTGTTGGTAACGGCTCTACTCATTCAGGCCGTCCTGGCCCAAGATCGGCCTGGCCAAGCCTGGGTACCCTCCTCGCCTCCCGGGGCCGAGGCCCAGCGGGCGCTGGAGGAGATGAGCCGGCTTCAGGACGAGGTTCAACGGCTGCACTTTCAGGTCCGGAATGAAACCAACACCGCCCAGCGGGTCAAACTCCAGCGCCGGCTGATCGCCCGTCGCGCGCTCTTCCTGCAAGCCCGCCAAAGAGCCGTATTCCTTACCAATCCTTTTGTGCGGCACAGCCGCGAAGTCGTGCAGGCTCTGCTGCGGCAGTCCTTTCCCGAGTTGCCTTCCGAGCGCCTCTCCTTTCACCCCATCGACTCGGACACTACCTTTTTCAACAGTTTTTTTTCCTTCAGCGAACCCTTCCTCAAGCGCCACCGCACCTACCACATCGGCATCAATCCCGACTTGTTCGAAGGTCAATCCTTGCCGCCTGTGGAGGGGATCCGCGGCATTCTCTGCCACGAACTGGCTCATAGCCTCGACTACCAGCGCCGCACTTTTTTCGGACTGTGGGGTGTGCTGGCCATCTTCCTCAAGTCGGACAGCAACCGGCGTTTCGAGCGATGGGCCGATTTGCAGGCCATTTCCAGGGGGTGCGGAGCCGGACTGGTAGCCTACCGGCAGTGGGTCTATCAGCAGGTTTCGCCCCAGGAACGGGAGCGGCGGCAGCATGTTTACCTGCCGCCTCAGCACATCGAAGCCGTGGAAGAGGTGCGTTCCAATTGCCCCTCGGCCATGTCCGAGCTGCTTCAGGCCCCTCCCCTCAGCTTGGAGGCCATTCAGGCTGCCGGCTGCAGTCCCTAGCCCGCGGAGGGGCCGGCAAGGTCACGTGGGGGGTTGAGTTCTTGCGGCTCAGGCCAGTTGCCGACGCGCTCTCGGTCCTATGAGCCCGCTCGCTGTCCCTATGCCCCGTCCCCCATGGATTTTGGGCTTGACTTTTTCTACACCCAAAGGACAGGATGATCAGTCCATGGACGAACTGCAAGCTCTCCGGCAACGCATTGACGAAGCCGACCGCGACCTGATCGAGGCCTTGGCCCGGCGCATGGAGGTGGTGGATCATATCCTGCGCCAGAAGGAAGCCGAAGGACTGGAGCTGTTCGATTTGGAGCGGGAGAAATCGCTGCTCAACAAGATGGCCGACCACGCCGGTCAACGGCGTCTCGATCCTAAGTTGGTGGAGCGGGTGCTGCGTGAAGTCATTAGCCATTCCCGCGAACTTCAGACCCGGCGCGTCCAGGAACGCCACAATCCCGGTCTGCGCCGGGTGACCCGGGTGGGATTTCAGGGAGCGCCGGGGGCCTATTCCTGGCAAGCGCTGCGCAACCATTTCGGCAAGAAGGTCGAGGCGGTGGGTTTCACTGGCTTCCGCGAGACTATCGAGGCCCTTGAGCAAGGGAGTGTCGATTTGGCCCTGCTGCCCATAGAGAACACCCTCTTCGGCAGCATCCACGACGTTTACGACTTGCTGGCCACCAGCCGCTACAGCGTTATCGGCGAAGAAGTGCTGCGAATCGAGCACTGTCTGCTGGGATTGAAGGAAATGGCCCTTGAGGACATCCGCAGGGTGCTTTCCCACCCGGTGGCCTTGGAGCAATGCAAGACCTTCCTGCGGGGCCTGCCCAAGGCCGCCAACGAGGCCTACATCGACACCGCAGAGGCGGTGCGCAAGGTCAAGAGCGAGGGTGATCCGCGTCAAGCCGCCATCGCCAGCCGCGAAGCCGCACGCCGCTATGGACTTCAGGTTCTGCGCGAGGGCATCTCCGACCATCCGGAGAACTACACCCGATTCTGGGTGGTGTCGCGCGAATCGGTGGCGGTCGATCTGCGCATCCCCTCCAAGACCTCGCTGGTGTTGGTCACCGACCACCGCGAGGGTGCATTGGTGGCTTGCCTGACGGCCTTGCGTGACCACGGCGTCAACATGACCAAGCTGGAGTCGCGTCCCCGTCACGGGAGTCCCTGGCAGTACCAGTTCTACCTCGACGTGGAAGGCAATATTCAAGATGAATCGATGGATCAGGCTCTGGAGGCGGTGCGCAAGAGAGCTCGCCTGCTGCGGGTGTTGGGATGCTATCCCAAGGTGGACGCACGCTCGGGCGTCCCTTACCTCTCGGAAGCGCGCGATCCCCAATCACGGCGGCGGGCCTTGCGGCGCAGTGCGTCCCAGGAGGATGCGGCTCCCCAGCCCCGACGGGAAGCGGCCGTAGTTTCGGTGGGCAAGGTAGAGATCGGAGGAGGAGCCTTCGCCGTCCTGGCCGGACCACGCACCTTCACCTCGGCCCGGGACCTGCGGCAGGCAGCCGAAAAAGCTGAGGCGGCCGGAGCCCGCATCCTGCTCAGCGGCGAATCTGAGGACGGTGGCGGAGAAGCTGGACGGGCGGCCCGCCTGGCCTCCCGAGTGGGACGCGAAGTGCGGCTGCCGGTGGGCTGCCAGGTGGAGGCGGCGGAGCAGGTGGAAGCTCTGGCTCACTGCTGCGACCTGCTCATCGTGGGCGGACGCAACATGCAGAATTACCCCTTGTTGCGGTTGCTGGGACGCGTGGCCCGGCCCGTCCTGCTGGAGCGGGGCATCAATTCCACCCTGGACGAACTGGTGGCCTCGGCTCAGGAGATCCTGGCCGAAGGCAATCAGCACGTCCTGCTCTGCGAACGGGGCATCCGCACCTTCGAGGCCGCCAATCGCGAGACCCTCGACCTAGGCGCCGTGCTGGCCCTCAAAGAGCGCATTCACCTGCCCGTGGTGGTCAATCCCATGAACGCCGTCTCCAGCCCCCGGGAGATCCTTCCACTAGCCCGAGCGGCCCGCGCCGTGGGTGCCGACGGGATTATCTTCTATCTGGCCCCCGACTCTCAGGAGCGTCCGGTGGCGGAACCCGCCGAGGTGGCGGAATTCATCGCGGAAAACCACGATCTCGGATAGAATGCCCGGGTCATGAAGCTGGACCGCTTCGCCAAGTACTGCTGGGCCGTGCTGGCCTATACCGTGATCGTGATTCTGTGGGGCGCCTTCGTGCGGGCCACGGGATCGGGGGCCGGCTGCGGCAGCCACTGGCCCACCTGCAACGGGGAAGTCATTCCCCGTTCGGCCAGCACGGAAACCTTGATCGAGTTCACTCACCGCTTTACCAGCGGACTTCTGGGGATTTTGGCCCTGGGACTGCTGATCTGGGCCTTCCGTCGCTTCCCCGCTGGCCATCTGGCCCGCAAAGGGGCGGCCTGGAGCATGGCCTTCATTCTCTCGGAGGCCCTCATCGGAGCCGGAATCGTCAAATTCGAGTGGGTGGCCGACAACGATTCCATGGCCCGCGTCATCACCGTGGCCTTTCATCTCGTCAATACCTTCCTGCTGCTGGGCGTGTTGACGCTGACGGCTTGGTGGGCCTCTGGGGGGACGGGACTGCGCTGGCGCGGCAACCGGCGGGTGGCGGGCATCTTGGCCGTTACCGTCGCGTTGGTCCTCATCGTGGGCGCCAGCGGAGCGGTGACCGCGCTGGGAGACACCTTGGTTCTGACGTCAGGCCTTCGTCCCCAGGAATCGCCGGTGTTGCAGTCGCTGGTTACCTTGCGCTTCATCCACCCTATGCTGGCCCTGGCCATGCTGCCGCTGATTCTGGCCTGCGGTCGGATTTGCAGCGCCGATTCGCCTCATCCCCAAACCCGCACTTGGACGCGCCTGCTCATGGTGACTTTCCACTTTCAGCTTTTGTTGGGGATCACCAACGTCTTTCTCAAGGCTCCGGTGTGGATTCAGATGCTGCACCTGCTGCTGGCCGACGCTCTCTGGGTCTTTCTGGTGCTGACGGCCGCCACCTCGCTGTCGGCCCAGACTTCCCCCGCCCGAGACGTCGAGGGACGAGCCTACGCCACCGGATCATAAAGCTTGCTCTTGAGCAGCTCCAAGTCGCTGTGGCGTGAGCGGATGTCGTCCCGGTCCTTGCCCAAGCGCAAGTCGCGCAACTTCTCCAGCATCATCAACAAGGCCGGCAGGGGAGGTCCTGAAGCCGTCAGGTCTTCCAACTCGTCCCGGCCAAGGGGTTCGGCTGGCCTTTCGATGAACTTCTTGACCAGCTTGTTGTGATGGGCCGCGGCGGCCCGTCCGTGCGCGCGGCAGACCTTGAGGAAGGCCCGGGCGCTCCTCTGAAACCAAGGCTCTTGTGAGAACTCCAGCCCGGCTTCCAGAAACTCGTCCAGAAGGCTGGGCTGAATCATGCAGCGGCGCAACGCCTCCTGTTCGTGAGGGAGCACAAATGGCGTTTTCTCCACCAGAAGATTGAGATAGAAGGGGTCGTCAGTGCTGCACAGTCCCAGCAGGAGGTCAATCTGGTTGATGCCCGCGAAGTCGCCCGCGTTGACTCCCCGGTAGCTGCGGTTGCCCACCATGGACGTCTTGTAATAGGGACGGATGGCGTAGAAGAAGGTATCGACGTCCAGCCCGTCATAAAGAGCGTCATTGACCTCCAGGGCCTTTTCCAGAGCGGCCTCGGCCTCGGCGAAGAACTCCAGCGAAATGGGATTGGAAACGCCCAGGGCGCAGATCTTCTCCAAAGCCTGCGAGGCCCGTTCATACTCGAAAATGCCCTGGGTGTTGTAGTGGATGAAGGAACGCTCATCCTCGTACTGGGTAAAGCTCTTGAAGATGCCGCGGCGGGCCTTGTTGTGGGTGGCGTAGGGAGCCAGAATGAGACGGGGCGCTACTCCCAGCGAAGCGCCCAACTGAAGGGCCAGGCGCGATTCCTCCACCAGCGGGGATTGCCCCTGACGGGGTTCATTGAGTCCGTGGCGGGTGCAGGACGCGATCAGCATGCCCACGTTGCCCAGAAGATCGAGGCGCTCGTCGAAAGATGCCAGCAGCGGCGACTCCTCCAGCACGTCCAGGACATGGCGCTGCCCGTCTCTGCGGATGCGCTGGCGCACTTCTTCGATGCGCTTCTGGCCAGGCGCTTCTCCGGGAGGGTTGCCGGTTTTGCGGCGGCGCTTCTCCTCCTCTTCGATTTCGGTGTTGAGAGCCGCAAAAGTAGTGCGGATCCAGTTGTCGAAGTGCCGATGAGCAGACTTGTTCACGCTCCAAGCATAGCAGCAGTCTCATCCATGCCAAAGTCCTATGAAGCGGAGCTGCACAGCCGGCTTGCGGGAGGGCTAGGAGACGGCTTCGCGCAGGCGGTCATATTCTTTCTTGATGATGTCGTAGTGTTCCTGCTCTTCGTCGGCGAACTTGATGAAGATGTCGCGGCCGCGGGTGTCGTTGAAACGCTCCGCGTACTGTTTGAAGAAGTTGTGGGCCTCCAGCTCCATGTCCATGGCGATCTTGAGGGCCTCTTCGGAAGTCATCTCGCGGTCCAGAGCCTTCTTGGCGTTCTTTCGGGAAGGGAAGATGTCGTCCAGGGCGTCGTAATCGAAATGCAGGAACACGGGCGCCTGCAGGATTTCCTTGTCATCGCCCACCATCTTGTCCCACTCCCTCTCAAGGTCTCGGAGGTGGCTTTTCTCCTCGTCCAACATTTCCAGGAAAGCCCCCCGGGTGGCTTTGTCTTCCACCATCTCGGCGGCCGTGCTGTAGAAGTTGATGCCGCGCTCCTCGGTGGCCATGGCAATGCGCAAGGCGTCTCGGGCGAATACCTTGTCGGAATCATAAACCTTGGGCTTTTGGCGGCGCTGCTCCTGGCAGCGCTTACAGAGGCCGAAGATCTGCAGCTTGTGGCGGGTGGGCTTGAACTCGTACTGGGAGACGATCTTCTCTTGCAGCCGCTCGAACTCAGGGCTGGTGAACTCAATGGCCGTCTGACACTCTTCGCAGATCAAATGGTGATGATGGGGCTGCTTGTAGTCGTGCTCAAAACGGGCCCGTCCGTCCCCCAGGTCGATCTCCCGGGCCAGACCGCAATCGGTCAGGGTCTTCAAGGTCCTGAACACCGTGGCCAAGCCGATCTTGGAATCGACCTTGCGGACCACGGTGAAGAGTTCGTCGGCGCTGAGGTGGCCTTCCTCCTTGAGGAATGCGGTGACCACGACCTCCCGCTGGCGGGTCATCTTCAACCCGCGGTCCCGCAAGTAGGTCGCGAAGACTCCCAACTGCTCGGCAATGGCTTTTTTGTCGGTCATTGAGTCGTCGCGCTCACTTTCCAGTTGGCCCCTAAGCCGCCGAGCCCCAGCAAGATCACCTGCGATCACGCTCGCGAACGGAGTCCGAGGCCGCGTATGCCCCCGGCGGCAAGAGACTGGCCGCTGTACTCACGGTCAAGCTGAGCTTCACAGATTCTAGCAAAAACCCCCGGCGCGCGACTTGGCCCCCGTCCCTGCTGCTTCCGACTGGCAGCCTGGTGCCTCAGGCAGACAAAAAAAGGGCGGCCCGCAGGCCGCCCTGATCGACTTCTCGCGAATCAAAGACCGTGACGGCCTTAATTCTGAGGCAAGATGACCGAGTCGATGACGTGGATCACTCCATTGGAGCCCATGATGTCGGTCTTGACGACTTTGGCGTCGTCAACCATCACAGAGCCGCTGGACACCTGGATGTCGATCTCTTGGCCGTTCACCGTTTTGGCGCTGTTGAGGCTCGTGACCTGGGAAGCCGTCACGCGTCCCGGCACAACGTGGTAGGTCAGGATCGAAACCAGCTTCTGCTTGTTCTCGGGCTTGAGCAGCATCTCCACCGTCCCCTCGGGAAGCTTCTCGAAGGCTGCGTTGGTGGGCGCGAAAATAGTGAATGGGCCGTCGCCCTTGAGCGTTTCAACCAGCCCAGCGGCTTTGACAGCAGCCACCAGGGTGCTGAAGTCGGCATTTGAAGCGGCGATGTCGACCACGTCCTTCTTACTGTGGTGGTCTGCGGCGTTCAGGGTGGCGAAGGCACCGAGCACGAGAAGGGCCGCGGCGAAAAGGCTGAAAAGTTTTTTGTGAGTCATCTTGTCTCCTGTCAAGCAAATTATCTGAAGCTGAAGGCTCTGCCGGCCAGCTCTCGAACTCGCGCCGGAGAGGAATGGACCGCCTTCAGATGGATAACTAGCCCGCGCCGAGACGGCCAAAGCCGAACCGGCGCGAGCTAGGGTCCTCAGAGCAAAGCGGGTCCGACGGGAAGGGACCCTCTCTTTTCCCTGGCCCGTCCCACTCAGAAACCGCTTCCGAGTGGTTGGTTAGAACCCGCTGTACCGAACGTCCAGAAGTGTAGCGCAATCGAGACTCGCCTGTCAAGTAAATGTCTATAAAATGTCTAGAAAAAATGGGACCCAGCGTTTTCTGCACCAGCAGGGCATGACTCTCAGGGGAACAAATTGTTGACGCAAATTATACATCTGCGCTATGCTCCCCGGATGACGCAAGAGGCCAACTATCCCATGAAGGTCGTCGCGCGCCGCACCGGCCTCACCCCGCACGTGATCCGGGTCTGGGAACGCCGTTATCAGGCGGTGACGCCCCAACGCACCGAAACCAATCGGCGTTTGTACAATGATGACGACGTTCAGAGGCTGCAGCTTCTTCACCGTGCCACCAAGGCCGGGCACAGCATTGGACAAATCGCCAACCTGCCGACTGAGCGCCTGGTTTCCTTAGTCGAGAGCGAAGCCCGCACTGTCTCGCCGGTGGTCTCGCCGACGCCCGCTGAGGGAGGGATGGGAGCCGAGGAATGCCTTGAGCGCTGCATCGAAGCCGTTTCCGAAATCGACGCCCGCAAACTTGAAATCTCTTTGCAGCAGGCCGCGGTCGCCTTGAGCCAGCCGATCCTGATCGACGAGGTGGTCCTTCCCCTGCTTCATGAGATCGGTCGGTTGTGGCAGGAAGGCAGCATCAAGATCGCCCAAGAGCATCCGGCCTCGGCCGTGCTGCGGACCTTTCTGGGAGGTCTCCTGAGCGACTACAATGCGGGGCAGGATGCTCCGGTCATGATTGCCTCAACCCCACCCGGCCAAGGCCACGAGTTGGGGGCCTTGATCGTCTCGCTGACGGCGGCCTCCCAAGGTTGGAAAGTCGTCTATCTGGGTCCCGACTTGCCCTCCGACGAGATTGCGGCCGCCGCTCAGCGCACCGAGGCCCGGGTGGTGGCGCTGAGTCTGGTCTATCCTCCCGACTCCCCCACCGTGGCCCAGCAACTCAAGAAGCTGCGGCGCAGCATCCCCTCTTCGGTGCAAGTCATTGCCGGAGGCCGCGGCGCTTCAGGCTATGCGGAGGTTCTCGACGCCATCGGAGCCATGACGCTGCCCGACCTTCCAAGTCTGCGCCTCAAGCTGGAGGAGTTGCGCAACCGGCCTTGAGGCGGTTTTCAGGCGGCCAGCCGGCTGAGGGGAAAACTGCCGGTGAGGCGCTCCGGATGGATTCCGAACTGATCGCTGATGAGCTTCTTCAGCGCCTCCCAGACCTCGCTTTCGCTCAGCCGGGGACGATTGCGGGCCAGGATGCGGAAGTTGAGGCGCAAAGCCGTCTGCCCCAGCGCCCCCACCGTCCTGCAGTCTTCGGGCAGGTCGCGGGCCAATGGTTTGGTAAGCAGGTATCCGGCGGTCAAGACCATTGAGAATCCGATGGCCAGGCCTAAGGCCCGTCCGCCGGGCATCAACCCCAGCAGCCAGGATCCCAGTGCGGCCAAGGCCAATACGGCGAAGGAACGGAGCATGCCCCCCAGCCACTGGGGTCGGGCCAGATTTGGGAGGTGGCCGCCCAGGCGACGGCTCAAGGTTCCCCACACAAGACGACGTCCCTTTTCAGGCAGAAGGCTCTCCAACGGAGAGGAAATATCGAGGTGGTGGCGCGGAATGCCAGTCAAGTCCATCAGTCCCTGGCGAAGCCGGAAGAAGCAGTGCAGGCGGACGCTTTGGGAAGCGCGGTAGACGACTTGGTGCAAGTCGTCCAGCGTCACCGCTTGGTTCGCCTCGCGCTCGTCCAGCCAGATTTGGAAGGTTTCTTCGATGCTGTTGTGCAGATCGCTCCGGTCGAATGCCATGCTGACCATTTGGATGCGGCTAAGGCCAGGAAGTTCCAAAGGACCCGGCGAATGGTTTACGCGTCATGTAAACTGAGGACCTATTCTAAGAAAGCATTTCTTATTGCCGATCTTGATACTCTCTATGCTATTTCATCGGGGAATCATCGTTCTATTGTTTGAATCTGGACTGAAACTCAAGGTCGACCGCAGATACTCTACTCTTCGGCAGACAGGTTTCCCTCCTAGACTCTTTCCCTCAACCTATGAGTGTGAGCAAGCCTGTCTGCTCTTTTTTTGGACGGCTCGCCTCATCTTGGCTGCTGCCTGGACCTGAGGCCGTTTCTTGTGCTCTGCTAGGGTCATGAGGATTCTGCTGCTGGGACTGGGCGCGGTGGCCGGCCGCATGCTTGAGATGCTGGGTCCCCGCCGTCCCGAGTTCCCCGGCCTGGACGGTTTGGACGTGGAGGTGGCCGCCGTCTTTACCCGCCGGCACGGGTGCTGGTGTCCCGAGCGCCCGGAGCCCGTCGAGGGGGTTTTGCGGGCGCGGGCCCGGGGCGAGTGGCTGAAGGCCCGGGATCAGGGCGACTTGAAGCGCTTTATCGCCGATGGACCCTATGATGTCTTGGTCGAATTGACTACCCTGTCGGTTGAGGGGCAAGGGCGTCCGGCCGCTGACTACGTCCGTTGGGCCCTGGAAGCGGGACGCCACGTAGTGACCGCCAATAAGGGTCCCATGGCCTTCCAGGGGTCTTCGCTGCGGCGCTTGGCCCGGCGCCGAGGACGCCTCTTCCGTTACGAGTCGGCGGTGATGGACGGCGCTCCGGTCTTCAGCTTGGCCCGTTGCGGACTGCGGGGATGCCAAGTGCAGTCTTTCCAGGGCATTCTCAACTCCACAACCAACTTCATCCTCTGTGCTCTGGAGCAGGGGCGTTCCTTTGAGGACGCCCTGAGACAGGCCCGGAAGGAGGGGTTCGCGGAAGCCGATCCTGCTCATGACTTGCAGGGATGGGACGCGGCCTGCAAGGTTTCGGTGCTGGCCAATGCCTTGATGGAAGCGGACTTGCACCCTTTTTCGGTTCGCCGCCAGGGATTGGAGCCCTCCTTGGTCCAGCGGGTGCGCCGGGTGTTTCGGCGGGGGGAGCGGCTGCGTCTGGTGTGCCGCGCGGAGCGCCGCAACGGAGAGGTGGTCGGAGAAGTCGGGCTCCAGCGGCTGTCTGCCGACGACGAATTGGCCCGGGTAAGGGGAGCAGGGGGCTTGCTGCGCCTTGAAACCGACGCCATGGGCCCCATTCTCATCGTCCAGCAGGCACCCACCCTTGACGACACGGCTTACGGAGTGCTCAACGACCTGATGGAAATCGCATCGACGACGGGGTCGTAAGGCAACAGGCCTGGGTCCGGCTCTGGCTCTGGCTCTGGCTCTGGCTCTGGCTCTGGCCTCACTGGCCCGACTGTTCGTCCTTTCCGCCTCCCACGGCGATGACTTCCCCGATGGCCCTGAAGACCATGACGCCGTCCGAGATGGCTGGAGTGGCCATCACCGTCCTGCCCAAGTCGTTGACCGACAGCTCCTCGTACTTGGAGCCGGCTTTGGCCACCGTGACGGTGCCGTCCTCGGCGGTGAAATAGAGCCGTCCATCGGCGGCCACGGGGGAGGCGCTGAAGCTCCCTCCCACGCTGACCCGGGCCCGGTAGAGGCGTTCGCCGGTCTTGCCGTCGTAGCAGGTCAGGCGTCCGTTGTTGGCCGTCAGATAGAGCAATCCGCGATAGTAGACGGGCGAAGGCATGTAGGTGCCCCCGCGCTGGTAGCTCCAGGCCACATGATCGCTGGAGGAGGTGTCCTCGGGCAGGGTCAAGTCGCCCTCAGCGCCGGGACGGACGGCATAGACAGGCCGCACGGGAGGATATCCGGCCGTTACGTAAATGAGGTCGTCGCCGACTACGGGAGTCCCCACGATGATTTCGGAATTGGGGCCCAGGCTCCACAACTGCTTCCCGCTGTCGGGGTCGTAAGCCCGGATGGTGGTTCCGTTGGTGATCAGTTCGTCGCTTCCCCCCAGGTCGGAGATGGTGGGAGTGCTCCAGGTGGGAATCTCATCACGGTTGGTCCGCCACAGTTCCTCGCCGTCGGAGAGCCGGTAGGCGGCCACGAAACTCTGGTCATGGATATCGACCTGCACGATGACACGGTCTTTGTAGAGAATAGGCGATGACGCGAAGCCCCACTGGTAGCTGCGGTCGTAGAACCATCCGCTGTCCATCACTCCCAGGTCTTTCTTCCACTCCAGGTTGCCTTCCAGGTCGTAGACGAACAGGCCCTCGGAGGGAAAGACCACCGCCAGATGCCGTCCGTCGGTGGCCGGAGAAGGATTGGCCTGCGATGACTTGAAGTGACGTTTGCCTTTGGGAGGACCTTTGGCCGCCACCTTTTCCCAGAGAACTTGGCCCGACTTAAGATCCAGGCAGAGGACCTTCCAAGTGTGGACGGAGAGGTCGTCCACTGAACCCACGTCTCCGTAGAGTCCTGTGCGAAAGGTCGAGTCTCCGGAGGAACTGACCGCGGTCGTGACGAAGACCTTGCTCCCCCAGATCACGGGGCTGGAATTGGCGATGCCCTCCACGGGAGTCTTCCAGAGTACGTTCTTGTCGTCTTTGACACTCCACTCCAGGGGCGCCCCTTGGCCGTCGGCCACTCCTGAGGCCCGTGGTCCGCGAAAGGACGGCCAAGGCTTGGCCGGACCGGCAGGGGCAACCGTCTCGGTCTCAGAAGCATCCTCGTCCTCGGCCATGGCAGCCTCGGCCTCGTCGCCCTCCTCAGACGCTTCTTCCGGCTGGCTTGACGCTGACTCCTCGCTGCGCCGCAGCGTCATTTCATTGGAGCCTTGCTTGAGGTTGAATCCCTCCACCATTCCGCCTCTCCCAAAGAAGGCGATTTCGATTCCGGCAAACTCAACGCCTTCAAAGCGGTCTTCGGCCACCGGCTTGAGGGTGAGGGGTGGCTGTCCCTGCACCTGAGCGATCAGAACGCCCTCTCCCGTCTTGAATTCCACCACCAGCCCAGCGTCGGCGGCGGCGTATCGTCCCGTATAGGACTGCAGCTTTTCCTGCCGGACCGAGTAGGCGTCTTCCTCGGGCGGGAGGTCGGCAACCGCCTCCTTGAGCAGCGCGGCGATCTCCGTCTTTTCGGCCTTTTCAGCGCTGGCCAGAGCTCCACGGATGTCAGCAGGCTCCAGCTTACCGCTTGCCAGAGCGGCCTCCACCAGCGGCTTCTTGCCGCCACGGATGCCGAAAGTCAAAGCCATGGAGACGTTTTCGGCGCCCTTCTCGATCAGCAGCAGGGCGATGTCGTCGTGCCCCTTGCTCAGGGCCCAGGTCAGCGGCGTGGTCTGATAAAAGGAGTCGGTGATGTTGGTGTCGGCCCCTTTTTCCAGAAGAAAGCGCACTGCCTCCAGGTGACCCTTGTCGGCCGCGAAGTGGAGAGCGGTCGAATTATAGCGGGTCACGGCATTGATATCGGCTCCCTCATCGAGCAGGCGCTCCAGCTCGGCGACATCACCTTGGCGCGCCGCTTCGAACCACTTCTCGCTGCCGTTTGAGTCTTGGGCTGCAAGCGGGCTCCACGCAATCAGGAATAACAAGGTCAAAACAAGCTTCTTCACGGCCTTCATCCTCCTCGCAAGTCGGATCGTACGGCAAATCCTCCCTGATCTGGTGATCCGCAAGGCAAGAGTTTACCCGAAAGCGCCGCCATGCGCCTTGGGGACTGCTGTCAATTGCCTTGCAAAAAGTGAGGTACGCATTGCACTTCTAAAGCCTGAAGGAACTGTTGCCATTTTGACATCTTTTTACAATTAGTTTGACCCCAGAGTCGTTGCCATATTATGCTACCTATCGAGAGCAGAAGCTGTCTGGCCGATAACTCCTTCCCTAAATCCCGTCAGTGCGGGATCTTCGGCCAGGCAGCTCCCTTCCTTTGCTCCAATCCACAAGCCGCGGCGGCCTCCCTCATTGACCGGCGACAGACCGCAAAGCTACTATTCCTGAGAATAAAGCGTCATCCGGGACCGTAAAGGGAAGCGCCGTGGCCATCATACCTCAGGGAATATCGACCGCTGCTCGCCGCATCTGGCTGTTGGGGCTGCTGGCGGCACCGCTGGCGCTAGCCGCGGGACTGTGGCTGCAGTACCGCGTTGCTGAGGAGCAGGACTTCCGTTTCACCGTTGATTATGGCGAGTCGATCGCCCTGTGCCAGTCTCTGGCTTTAGAGAAGGGACTGGACACCTCGGGCTGGAAAACCTTTTCTGCCGCCCAGGGCGAGCAGGACATGCACGTCTATTACCGCTTGGGACAGGAGCCCTGGCGGGAGGCCCTGCGCAGAGCGGTTCCCGAGGCCCGCATCAGGGTGTTGCAGAGCCGCTCGGACGAGGAGGGGGAGGTGGCCATCTTCGACTGCTTTCTCACTCCCCAAGGCGACAGGCTGGGCTACCGCATCCAGTTGCCATCGGAAGTGCCTGACACGGATTTGGAGGCTGACCGCGCAGTAGCCCTCGGGGCATTTCAAGAGCGCGGACCTGATCATCTGGCCGCCGACTGGACCGCCCTTGAGCCTGCAACGGTCCGCCGGGAGGGCCGGGCTTTCCGCAGATTCGTCTGGGAAGCCTCGCCGGAGCAGGCCCCCGAAATGACCCTGCAAGCGGCTGTTGAAGTTCGGGGAGGACAGGTGGTGGCCGAGACCCTCGAAGCCTCCCTGGACGAAGAATTCGTGGAAGCCCACCTGCAGTCCTACGGCGTGTCGCGAGCCGTGGCCTGGGTCATTTACTGGCTCCTGGTCGTTTTCTTCACTGTCTATGGGGCGGTGCGTTACGCGAGGCGCTCGCAGCAAAAGGAGGTCGCTCACGCGCGGGCCCTGACGGTGGCGGCCATCATTGCCTTGTGCTACGTGGCCATCGTGGTGCTCAACATCTACGACACCATCGGACAGTCGGTGGCTGGCGCGCCTTGGTGGGTTTTGGGACTGGCCATGGCCGTAACCGGCATCTCCTATGGACTGCTGGGCTTGATCGTGGGCGGGGCTTGGGCGGCCGGCGAAGGCGACGTGCGGGAGCTTTTTGAAGGCAAGATGATCTCCCTGGACGCCCTCGTGACGGGGCGCATCTTCTGCCGCAATGTGGCCCGCTCCTACATCTGGGGTATTGCCTGGGGCGCCTGGCTGCTGGCGGCGGCGGCTTCGCTTCAGGTCCTGTTTCTGGACTCGCCGCAGTTGGGCGAGTCGGCCGAGCACATGGTGACGCTCTTCTTCACCCGCTTGCCCTGGCTTTTTACCTTCGTGTCGCCTCTCGTCTCGGCCTTCCCGCTGATTATCACGGCCCTGCTGCTGCCCCTCTCGGTCAGCCTCCGGCGTTCCTGGCCCAGGAGGGTGCGCCTGCTTCTGCTGGCCGTGACGGCCTATTTGGGCTCCCTTTTCTTGGGATTGCTGGTGTTCCCCCTCCCGGTTGGACTGGGCGTCACGCTCCTCTTGGCATTGGCTGTTCACTTCCTTTTCCGCAGCGGCGATCTGCTGACCGCCACCATTGCCGTGGCGGCCTATTCCTTTCTGCGCTCGTTGGTGATCATCGGCAGCGGAACCGACTTCACGGCGGGAGTGGCCCTGGTCTCGGGGGGGCTGCTCACAGTCACCGTGGCGGTGCAGTTCTATTTCGCTTTCCGGGGACGCGCGGTGAGTCAGGAAGAAGTCCGTCCCCTCTATGCCCGCCACGCCCGTCAAAGGCGGTCGATGCAGGCCGAAAAGGAAGCCGCCCGAGAAGCCCAGTTGGCGCTGGCTCCCCGGACAACGCCCTCCCTGCCCGGGGTGGAAGTGGCCGCGGCCTGCAAACCGGCGCGCACAGTGGGAGGCGACTTCTACGATTTTTTCTCGGGAAACGACGACCGTCTGGGAGTTCTCTTGGCCGAGGGAGGAGGGCGCGGACTGTCCTCGGCTCTCTCCATCGCTTATGCCAAAGGCCTGCTGCTGCCCCTGCGTGAGCAGGATCTGTCGGCCGCCGAGGTACTGAAGAGAGTGCTCCCTGAGCTGCATCCCTATCTGGGCGAGAGCGGAATGGGGATCCTCTACGGCGTTGTGGATTCGGTGCTGGGACGCTTTGAGTATGCCCGTTACGGCCAGTACCCTCGGCTTCTGCGCTGCCGCTCTTCCTCCTCCTTGGAGGTGCCCGAGTCGCTCTTTTCCGTCGACTTGCCGGGCGAGCGTTCCTCGGCCACCGTCCGACATGGAGAATTCGACTTGCGTCCGGGAGAGAAGATCTTCTGCTTCACCGACGGAATCGCCGAGATCCTGGAAGCCTCCCAAAGCGGCGCGGCGGAAGAGTGGATCCGGGACTTTCTTCTTTCCCGCAGCGACGAGGGGGCCTTGAAGGTCCAGGAGGCTTTTCTGCAGGCCCTCAAGCCCAAGGTCCGCAAGGCCAAAATGAGCGGAGTTGAGGACGACCTCTCATCGGTGATACTCCACTTTCGCGAGTTGCAGCAAAAGGGTGCCCGGACCTACGGGGAGGAGGAAGTGGCATGAAGAGGGTGGGCTGGCTGCTTATGGCGGCGCTAGGGGCCGTACTTTTCGCGCTGCTTTTCTGGAGGGGAGATGAGTCTCGCCATTGGCAGGTCTCCATCGACCGGACGGAAGCCGTCCGACGGGCCTTTGCCGCTGCTTCCGATTTGGCAATCGAGGTCCAGGGCTGGAAAGCTTCAGTGGCCGCCGAGAGCAGTCAGTCCGCCAGGCTCTTTCGCCGTTGGCATCCTGAGGATCCGCTGACTGAGTACGTCGATGCCTTGCGCTTCCAGGTTCGCCTCGATGACCCCGCTTCTTCCGGACACTTCCAAGCGGAAGTGGGGGCCGACGGGAGCTTGCGTCAATTCCAGCTGCAACGTCCGACCGAAAGCGAGGAGGAGGGCGGCGAGGTGGGCATCAGCGCCTCAGCGGGAGGCGGCGGCGCCAAAGTCGACGTACAAGTCAATGAATCTGTGCAACCCGCCTCCCAGGAGGAGCAGGAAGAGCGTCCAGTCCCAGACGAGATCCGCGCCAAGGCCCAGGAAACCCTTGAGTATCTGATGCAGGGGCGGTCGCTGGACGACCTGCGTTTCAGCCGGCCCCCGGGCGGTCCCGCGGACCGCTTTGCCTTTCAGTGGGCCGCTCCCGCCTCCGAGGACGCCCCGGGCGAGCTTCAAATCGCCGTCGTGGTGGGGCTGGAGGAAGTCCTGGAGGGGGAAGTCGAGGTCGATTACTCACGCGCCTTTGAGCAGGCTGCCAGTGAATACGACTCCAGCATCGAAATCTACTCGGCCTCAGCGGGGGTCCTGGCCAGTGTGCTCTTCGTGATCGGGACGGTTTTTTTCCTGCTGGGCAGCCTGAACCGGGAAATCCATCACCGCACGGTTTTAAGCGCCCTGCTGGTGGTGGCCCTGCTGCGACTTCTCACCCTCTTTCCGGCCGGCGCGGCCGATAATGATTTCGTATCCGGAGATGCTCTTTGGGAAGTCATTCTCCAGCACGCCTTGCTGTTGCTCTTTCTTATCTCAGCCTTTCTTTTTGTCACCTGGGGGCCGGCCTACATGCTCCTGATCCGCAAGCGCCCGGGACCCGTGGTGTCGGCGGATCTGTTTTTACGCGGGGGCTGGCTGACCCGTCCCGTGGGTCAAGCTCTCGCGGCTGGCATCGTGCTGGGTCCAACGCTGGCCGCGGCGCCTTACCTGGCGGCGGCAATCGTACCGGGCGGGGTGCCTGAGCCGCCTCCCCTGACCGATTGGGCGGCTCCCATGATATGGCTGAGCCCTTTCGATCTGATTTCGGTGTACGGGATGGGCTGGGTGATGCTGGTCTTCGGACTTTGGTACTCATTGATGGAGGCCTATGTCGAACGCGCTTGGGTCCGGCGTACGGCTCAACTGGCCATGGCCACGGCCTGTTTGGCGGCGATGGCCGTGGAAGCTTCGCTGCCGGCCGCCCTGCTGGCCGGACTCCTGGCTGCCTTGGCCGTGGACTGGCTCTACCAGCGTCAGGGACTGCTGGCCGTGGTGGCCATGATGGTATCGGCCTACGGCGTCCGGCTGGGTGCGGGTCTGCTGCAGCAGCCGTCCGAGTCCCTCTACAGCCAGGGTATTTGGATGTTCTCGGCTTTGGCCCTTCTGGGATTGGTTGGATTGGTCGTGAGCCGTTGGGGACGTCCGGTCGATGTCGCCCAGGAATCCCGCCGCCGCCTCAGCGATGCTCAGAGGCTGATGCGCCAGAGGCGGGCTGAGCGCGACAAGCTGCTGGCTGAGTTTTCGGTGGCCAAGCGGGCCCAGCAGATGATGCTGCCCGAAAGTCCGCCCAGGATTCCGGGCTATCAACTGGCCGGCTTGTGCCAGCCCGCCCGCGAGGTGGGTGGCGATCTCTACGACTTTTTACCCGTGGATCGCGGCCAGTGGGCGGTGGCGGTTGCCGATGTGGCCGGCAAGGGTTTGGAGGCCTCGCTTTACATGACCCTCACCAAGGGTCTGCTGACCTCGGTCAGCGGGCAGGGAAGCGATCCTGCCCAGGTGCTGCGCCAAGTCAACGGTCATTACTTCAAGACGGCCCCGCGAGACAAGTTCGTTACCTTGCTTTTGGGCATGATCGATCCGGACAGCGGCAGGCTGCGCTGCGCCAGCGCGGGACACAACTCTCCTATTTGGCGTCGCGCCGCCCAAGATGAGACGCTTGTCCTGAAAGAGGTTTCCGGCTTGGCTCTGGGTTTGGCCGACGGGCGCCTCTTTGACCGCAGCGTAACCGTCAAGGACATCGATCTTGGGGAGGGCGATGCCTTGTTCTTCTATTCTGACGGTATTCCCGAAGCCATGAACAAGCACCGCCAGGAGTATGGAGAAGAGCGGCTCTGCCGCCGCATCGCCGAAACCGACGGCATGAGCGCCGAAGCGGCCATGCAGCATATTCTGCGCGACATGGAGGAATTCGTGGCAGGCCATCCGGCCAGCGACGACGTCACCCTGGTGGTCTTGCGCAGGGAGAACCGTCCCTCTGTCGCTTCGGAGCAGGAAAACCGTTACACTGAAGAGCTTTCACACCAAGCCATGTAGCGAGCCGCCTCATACCGCCGAGAGCTAGAGAAGCAGCCGGTCTTGGTCGCTGAAATTGACTTGTGTGTGAACTTGCTGGCCACCTGGTGGCCCTAGGAGCAACATGGCCGATTCATTTCAAGTCGAAAAGAGCAGCGAAGGAGAAATCACCGTCCTTCAGGTGGAAGGCTATCTGGATGCCCACACGGCTCCTGATTTCGAGAAAGCCCTGGAGGAAGCGATCCAAGCCGGTCAGCACAAGATCATCGTCGATTGCGCCAAGCTGGACTACATCTCCTCAGCCGGACTGGGCGTATTCATGGGCTTTGTGGAAGAAGTGCGGGAACAGGCGGGCGACATCAAGATCTGCGGCCTCATTCCCAAGGTCCGCCAGGTGTTCGAATTGCTCGGTTTCCAGCAGCTCTATCACATTGAGGACGACCGTCCGGCGGCGCTGGCCAAATTCGAGGAGTCGCCGACATGGGGGGGCTAGAGATGGCCATGATCGAGAAAAAATTCCGCTTGCAGTTTCCCTCTTCGACGGAGAATCTGGCGATGGTGCGGTCCTTTCTGGACAACATCGGCAAGCAAGCCGGCATGCCAGAAGGTGAGGTGGCCAAGATTCAACTGGCGGTTGACGAAGCCTGCAGCAACGTCATCGAGCACGCCTACGGCCATGATCAGAGCAAGGAGGTGATGGTGGGTGTTTCCTATGACGACAGCCAGTTGATGATCGCCATTGTCGACCGGGGACGCGGCTTCGATCCCAGCACCGTCAGGCCGCAGCAACTCAAGGATTTGGTCGCCGAGAGGCAAACCGGGGGTCTGGGGCTGCAACTGATCCGCAGCCTTATGGATGAAGTCCGCTACGACATCGTCCCCGGAGAGAAGAACCAGATCACCATGGTCAAATACTTCACCAACGAGTCTCGCCCGGAATCTTCATGAAGGCCACTCTCAGCGCTTCGCTCCTGGAATCCCTGCTGGAATCGGCCCAGATGCTCCATGCCTCCCTGGAACTGGAGCACCTGCTCAAGCACCTGCTGCGCTCCATCATGGGTCGCCGCCTCATCAGCAAGGGACTGATCGCGGTTTCCCAGAAGCGCCATATGCGCGTGGCCTTGGTCCGCGGTATTCCCTCCTTGCAGAACGGACAGCGTTTTGACAAGAAAGAGGCGCGCCAAGCCGGAGTGGAGGAGTTTCATTCCATCGAGGCCGACGGTCAACTGGTGGGCGTCCTGGGCCTTGGGCCCGGGCTGCGTGCGGTGGACGAGGCCGAAACGGCTTTTCTCGACGCCCTCCTGGGCATCGCCGCCTCGGGCATCCGCAATGCACGCTCTCACGCCGAAACCAAGCGTCTCAACGAGGACCTCCGGCAGAAAGTACAGGATCTGCGCACTCTGCTGGAAATGGTGCAGAGCCTGACTTCGACCCTCGATCCCCAGCATGTGGCCCGCCTTCTGGCCCTGACCCTGGCTGGGCGCTGGGGCGTGAGCCGCTACTTTGTCTCAGCCAGCAAGGAGGGACACCCGCCCCTGCTGCGCCGCCGCGGCATGGATCCGCCGCCTTTCGAGCTGCTGCAAGAAGGCCTGGAGGAGGTCGACCGGGCGCTCTCGGTTCAGGATCTTGAGCACTCCCAACTGCGCTCTCATCTGCTCGACCTCAAGGCACAGGTCGTGTTTCCCCTGCGCACGGCCGATGAACTGCTGGGTGCCGTAGTGCTGGGAGCCCGCTTGGGATCGCTTCCCTATGACCAAGCTGACCTGGAATTCGGCTGGGGACTGGTGGGGCAGGCGGTCGTGGCCCTGGAAAACGGCTGGCACTTCACCGAAACGGTAGAGAAGCGCAAGATGGAGCAGGAGTTGGGGGTGGCGGCCGGCATCCAGCAGGACCTCTTTCCCCGCACCCTTCCCGACTTGGAGGGCTTTGAATGTGTGGCCCACAGCCGCCCGGCGCGCCAAGTCGGAGGCGATTACTACGACGTGCTTCCCTTGGACCGCCCCCACCCCCGGTCGCCCCACCTCTTCTGCGTGGCCGACATTTCGGGCAAAGGCGTCCCCGCTTCACTGCTCATGGCCAACATCCAGGCCACCTTGAGAGCCTTGCTTTCGACCGAACTCGACTTGGTCGATCTGGTCACCCGCACCAGCGAACTGCTTTACGCCACCACCCCCGGAAACAAATACGCCACCGCCATTCTGGTGCAGATCGACCCCTCCGCCTCTCAGGTTTACTGCGTCAACGCCGGACACAACGACGGCTTGCTGCTCAAGTCGGCCGGAGAGCTGGAAAAGTGGAGTTCCACCGGTCCTCCCGTAGGTCTGATTCCCAAGATTCCCTTCAGCGCCGGAACCTACGAGATGGCTTCAGGCGATTTGCTGGCCCTCTACTCCGACGGAGTGGTGGAAGCTCACAACGCCGAGGACGAAGAATTCGGCGAAGAGCGCTTCGAAGAGGTCCTGCGCCAACACGCTGATGCTCCCTGCCAGGAAATCCTGGAACATGTCTATCAGGCTCTGGACGCTTTCGCCGGCGAGCAGCCCCAGCACGACGACATCACCCTGATGCTCATCCGCCGCACCTGAGCCGGGTGCGTCCTGGGCCTTTACGCCCCGTGAGGCTCGTCGTAAAAGTACGCACCATGACGTCTTCGACGCACCGCTAATCCACCCTTTCAGGTTCTATTCATCGGCATTTGCCCAGGGTGCCGCTCGGCCGCTTCGCGCCCTTACTTTGCCTGGGCCGACGGATGGCCCGCCCTCAGGGAGCCCAGACTTGTCGCTGCAAAGCACCCCTAAGGTCGTCCGTGGAAGCCTCATGCTCAACCCTGATAAGATCGGCAAGAGGTGAGCCATATGAATCTGCCGGCACTTCTCTTAACTGCCCTGGCGGGTTGGATGACTTGGTCCTGCAGCGGACCCTGGGCCTTCTCTCCGGTGCAGCCCAGCGAGGCGGAGCAGGCCCGGCGGCGGCAGGAGATGGTGCAGCGCCAGTTGGCTGACCGCGACATCACTTCGCAGAAGGTGCTGCGGGCCATGGGCGAGGTGCCGCGTCATGAGTTCGTGCCCCCGGAAATGCGTAGTCAGGCCTATCGCGACAGTCCTTTGCCGATCGGATACGGTCAAACGATCTCCCAGCCCTACATCGTAGCCTTGATGACGCAGTACCTTGACGTCAAGAAGGGCGACAAGGTGTTGGAGATTGGTACCGGCAGCGGCTATCAGGCGGCGGTCCTGGCGCAACTTGATGCCCAGGTCTTCACCATCGAGATCGTCTCCGAGTTGGCCGAACGGGCCCGTGAAATTCTCCAGCGCCTGGGCTATGACAACGTCCAGGTGCGGGCCGGGGACGGTTACGCCGGTTGGCCCGGGCAGGCCCCTTTCGAGGCCATCATCGTCACGGCGGCTCCCGAAGAATTGCCCCAGCCGCTGGCCGACCAACTCGCTGAAGGCGGACGCATGATTATCCCCGTGGGACCCACTTACGGCGTCCAGTCGCTCTTGCTCTACCGTAAAGAGGGCGGCCGCCTCAAAAAGACCGACCTGGGACCCGTGCGCTTCGTCCCCTTCACCCGCAATCCCGACTCAGACTCCAGCGATCCGCGTTGACGACTTCAGGTGGGGCCGGTCGTCCTTGCCCCTGCGGGCTGTCGCGAGAGTCCGCAACATGACAGCTTCGAAGTGCCGTTATTCCACCCTTTCAGGGTTCCTTTGGAGATATTTGCCTTACCCAGGGTGCCGCTCGGGCACTTCGCGCCCTCGCTCTACCCTGGGCTGACGTATGGCTCCCTTACAGGGAGCCCCGATTGGCGAACAAGGGGGACGGATGCTTCGCTTCAGGGAGCCCCGGCTTGACCTTCAGCGCGACACTTCACCCCGCAGCCTTGGCGAATACGCGGCCTTGGCGAATAGGGGGGACGGATGCTCTTCAGGGAGCCTCGACTTGGCCTTCTGCGCAGTTGCTGCGTTTGCTCCGCGGCCTTGGTGGAGGTGGGTCAGCTCTTGACGGTCTGGGTCGGCTGGTGGGTGAGGACGGCGTCCCAGAGGCGGCGAGCCATTTCGCGCTTGCTCATCAGATCCCAGCGGGTCAGGGAACCATCGGCGCAAAGCAGCAACGCCCGGTTGTTCTGAGAGGCGAATCCCGAATCCCGCGAAGTAATGTCGTTGGCAACGATCCAATCCAAATGCTTGCTCTCCAGCTTGCGGCGGGCCCGCTCTTCCAGGTTCTCTGACTCGGCGGCGAAGCCGATCAGGATTTGTCCGGGCGGTTTTTGCGATCCCAGAGCGGCCAGGATGTCGGCAGTCGGCTGGAGTTGCAGGGCAGGCGAGTCCTGCCGGTCGGCCTTCTTGATCTTGTGCGCTTGACGCTGGACGGGAGTGAAGTCGGCCACGGCGGCGGCCATGACGACATAGTGGCTGTCGGGAGCGCGCTCAAGCATGGCCTCGGCCATGTCGCCGGCCGAGCGGACATCGATGCGGTCGATGCCGGAGGCAGCTTGCAGTTGCGTCGGTCCGGATACCAGCGTCACTCGCGCCCCGCGCCGGGCCGCTTCGGCAGCGACCGTATATCCCATGCGTCCTGAGGAGCGGTTGGACAGATAGCGCACCGGATCGATGTCCTCGATGGTGGGGCCGGCGCTGACCAGAACCTTGCGGCCCTTGAGCGAATCATCAGCGGAGAGTCTGCTCAGGGCCGCCTGCACGATGTCTTCGGGTTCCGCCAAGCGTCCTTCGCCAACTTCTCCACAGGCCAGGTAGCCGGCGCCCGGTTCGATGATCTGCACGCCGCGTTCCCGGAGTTTCTTGAGGTTCTCCTGAGTGGCGGGGTGCCGCCACATCTCCACGTTCATGGCCGGAGCCAACATGACCGGGGTCTGGGTGGAGAGATAGAGCGTGGAGAGAAAATCGTCGGCGAGGCCGTGGGCGAATTTGCCCAGAACATTGGCGGTGGCCGGGGCCACCAGAAGCAGATCGCCGCGGCGGGCCAGCGAGATGTGCTCGATCTCCGCCGAGGAATCGTCCCACAGATCGTCGATGACCCGGTGGCCGGAGAGCTTTTCCAGCGTCAGAGGCCCCAGGAATTGCCTGGCCGAGCGCGTCATTACCGGATAGACTTCGACATCCTGCTTCTGGAGGAGACGCAGGATCAGGGCCGACTTGTAGGCGCCGATGCAGCCCGTCACCCCCAAGATGACCCGTTTGCCGGAATCTGACCGAGAGTCGTTCACAGTTTCAACTCCTTTGCGACGGTCCCATCTTGCTGTAACGGCCGAGTGCCGGTCGCAGCAATCCGACGCGACCGCCTCAGCTCTCTCCCGTTTCGGGACAGCCTCGCGCGTGGCCCTGGCCTACTGGAGGCATCCAGCTTGATTGATCCTGATGCGCGCGTTCCTCGATGGCGACGAGGCTTTCTGTGCCCCCTTACAGGGTTGCCCTGTCCATCAGGCTCGAATCCAGGTTGACGCTGTGCCGCTTCGGCTCACTCTGCACTGGAGCCAGCGAATCGCCAGGGAGAGCCGACCGCGGCGGTTCATTCTTCCTCGCCGCTCTCCTCGGCGGCTTCTTCCGCGGCTTCTTCGGCGGGGGGTTCTTCGACGACCAGTTCCTCGTCGTCGTCTTCCAGAACCTCGAACTCGATGGCGCCTTGGGCTACTTCCTTGATGGCGACGGTGTGGGGTTTGTGCCCACGGCTTTCCGAGGGCTCCAACTTGCTGGGTGCGCCGTTGAGCAACTGTTTGGCCCGGGCGGCGGCCACCAGTATGAAGCGGAATTTGCTGTCAAATTCCTCAGGTATGCGGATCTGCTGCATGACTCTCCTTAGTCGCTTTGTGGGGCGGCGGTTTCCCTCTCAAAAGTGTCGGAAATGCGCTGGGCGGCCTGGCGCCGACGCTTCGACTGGCAACGCACCGCTAAAACAATCGATTTTAACTCATCTCGCGATTTTCCCAAATCGTCGTTGATGATGAGGTATTGATAATGCCTGTAATCGGCGATTTCCTGGGCCGCAATGGCCAGGCGCCGTTCGATCTCGTCGTCGCCGTCCAGCCCCCGCTTGCGCAGTCGCTCTTTGAGTTCCTGGAAGGAAGGCGGAAAGACGAAGATCAACACCGCCTTCGGCACTTTGCGCCGCACCTCCATCGCTCCTTGCACGTCGATGTCGAGGAGCACGTCGATGCCCTCGGCCAGCTTGGATTCGACGAAAGCCCGGCTGGTTCCGTAGTAGTGACTCTCATAGACGCAGGCGTACTCCAGGAAGGCCCCCTGTTCGATCATAGCTTCGAACTCGTCCACCGAGATGAAGAAGTATTCGCGTCCGTGCAGCTCCCCCTTGCGGGGACGGCGGGTGGTATGGCTGACCGAAAAGGCCAGTCCGTCCACGCTGGCCAACAGGCCTTCGGCCAAGGACGTCTTGCCCGCGCCCGAAGGGGCCGAGATGACGAATAACGTGCCCTTGACCGGTTTACTCGACATTCTGGACCTGCTCCCTGATTCGCTCGACTTCCGTCTTGGCTTCCAGCGCCAGTTCGGAAAGGTCTCCGGCCTGCGACTTGGAGAGGATGGTGTTGCTCTCTCGGTTCATCTCCTGGCAGAGAAAGTCGAGGCCCTTGCCGATGCTGGCGTCCTCCACCTCGATTTGCTCGCTGAAGCGCTCGATGTGGCGGCGAAGGCGGGTGATCTCCTCAGAGATGTCCGCCTTCTCGCAATAGTATAGGATTTCCTGGGCCAACCGTGCAGGATCCACGGGTTGATCCTGGGCCATGCGCTCCACTCGTTCGGTCAGTTTCTTGCGGTAGTGGTCGCGCACCATTTCGCTCTTCTGCTCGATCGATTCCACCAGTCCGCTCATGCGCTGCAGGCGTTCTGCCAAGTCGCGTTTGAGGGTCGCTCCTTCGCTTCGCCGCTCTTCCACCACCTGCTCAAGAGCTTCCTGGACGGCTTCCAGAATCTGTTGCTGGTGCCGGTCGTCGGCCAAGTCCTGCTCTTTTGGGACCAGCACCCCCGGCAGGGCCAGCAGCGTGTTCAATTCCAGCGTCCCCTCGACGCCTTGGGCACCGGCCCGGCGGGCCACGGCCAGGTAGTTTTCCACCAGCGGCTCGTTCAGTTGATACTGGTCGAGAGCCTTGGAGGTCAGGTTCAGGTAAATCTCCACCCGTCCCCTTCTCAGAGCGGGCTGAAGGCTCTTCTTGAGGGGGTTCTCCAGACCCGCCAGCTCCTTGGGCAGGCGTGGAGCGATGTCCAAGTAGCGTCCGTTGACGGTCTTGATGTCGACCGCGATCTCCAAATCGCCGCCGCTTCTGACGGCGTGCCCATATCCGGTCATGCTGCGCATTTGGTCTTGACCTTTCCTTCTTCGCCGCTTCTACTCTCGCTCGAACTGCAGTTCATGGAGGTGGCGGTAGGTTCCGCTGCGCTCCATGAGCTGCTGATGGTCGCCACGTTCGATAACGCGTCCCTTTTCCAACACGATGATCTCGTCGGCACTGCGCACGGTGGAGAGCCGATGGGCGATGACCACCGCCGTGGAGGCGCGCATCAAGTTTTGCAGAGCCTTCTGTATCAGAAGCTCCGACTCGCTGTCCAACGAAGAAGTGGCCTCGTCGAGAATCAGGATGGGGGCCTTCTTGAGGACGGCGCGGGCGATGGCCAGGCGCTGCCGCTGTCCGCCCGAAAGGCGCTGCCCCTGCTCTCCGATGACGGTCTCGTAGCCCTGAGGCAGTTCTTGGATGAAGTCGTGGATGTAGGCGGCCCGCGCCGCCGCTTCGATTTCCTCCAGAGGACGCTCGGGGTGACCGTAGGCGATGTTGTTGCGCACGCTGTCATTGAATAGGAATGTGTCCTGGGTGACCATGGCGACCTGGGTGCGCAGCGATTCCAGGGTCACGCGGCGAAGGTCGTGGTCGTCGATCGAGACCCGGCCCTCGGTGGGGTCGTAGAAGCGGGTGATCAGACCCGCCAGAGAGGTCTTGCCGGCCCCGCTGCTGCCCACCAGCGCTACCGTGCGTCCTTTGGGGATCTCAAGGCTGATGCCGTTCAGGGCGGGCTGTTCCGATTCCGGGTAGTGCAGCCAGACGTTTTCAAAGCGGATCGCCTCTTGGATGGAAGGAAGAGGCGTGGCGTCAGGAGCGTCTCCGATGTCGACGGGCGTATCCAGCAGGGCGAAAACCCGCGAAGAAGA
>DATIPO010000285.1:0-19569 GCA_035471925.1 Acidobacteriota bacterium | reverse complement strand
GGCGCTAAGGCTGCTGCACCTTTCTGTGGCGGACCGTCTCAGAGATGGCGGGCGGGGACGGGGACTGGGTCACAGTGCCGGATGGCTGCGCCAGATCCTGGTTCTAACGCAGGTGGCCTTGACTTTGGTCGTGCTGGTGGCCGCCGGACTGCTCACCCGCAGCCTGCGCGAAGTCGAAAACGCTGATCTGGGTTTTACCAACCGCGATGTTCTTCTGGCTACAGCCAATCTGCCCGATCAACGCTTCCCCACCGCTGAGCAGCGGGTGACGGCCATCCAAAAGCTGCAAGATCTGGCCAGCGGCTTCCCCGGGGTAGATGGGGCGGCCGTGATCAATATCGCTCCCTTCTCGGGAGCCGACAACGGCGCCATAATCAACGTTCTGGGACGGCCAGAAGGGGAGCCCATGCCGGTGGCCTCCATTCGCCATGTCAGCGCCAATTACTTCAGCACGCTGGGGATCCCCCTGCTGCGGGGACGGCTGTTGACCGAAGCTGACCGCGCCAATTCCCAGCCGGTGGCCGTCATCGACAGCCACTTGGCAGAAACCTACTGGCCCAACCAAGATCCCCTTGGCCAGCAATTTGTCTACGGCGACGAGGAGTTGACCTTCGAGGTCGTGGGCATTGCCAAACATATGCGCCACGACGGTTTGCAGCCCAGCCATCCGCAAGAGGGGTTCATCTACATCCCCTTGGCTCAAGAACCTCAAGAAGTGGTCAATCTGCTGGTCGACAGCGTCCTGCCTCAGGAATCGCTGGCCCCTATGCTGCGGGGACTGATTGAAGACTTGGCACCGGAAATGCCAGTCGAGGTGCGCTCGCTGCCGGCGCTCATTCGACGGGCCAATGCCGGTTTTTCCACTCCAGCCCGTTTGAGCGAGGGAATGGCGCTGCTGGCGGCCCTGCTGGCGGCCGTCGGCATCTACTCGCTGATTGCCGTCATGGTCCGGTCACGCGCCCGCGAGATCGGCATTCGCCTGACCCTGGGCAGCCGCAGACGGCAAATCCTCGCGCTGCTGACCCGCCGCGCCTTGTTGCTGGTGGCGGGAGGAATCGTGGCGGGTCTGGTGCTCTCCTGGTGGCTTGGCAAGCTTTACTTGCAGACTTGGTCGCAACTGCTCTACCGCACCTCGCCCCATGACCCCCTCACCTACGCGGCGGTCAGTGTGTTGTTCCTGGCGTTGGCCCTGCTGGCTTCTTGGATTCCCTCCCGGCGCGCTCTGCGCATCGATCCCGCCCAAACCCTGCGCGAAGAATGAAAGGCCTTCAGCGTCACGGACCGCGCAAGTGGCAGTCAAGTCGGCAAGCATTCACAAAAAATTGGTAACCTCATTTGTTCTTGCACCTGTGGGCTGTGCGGAGACAGGTTTTCGGATTTCAGGGTTCAGGGGCTGCGGCTGCCAGTGTCGATTTGTCTTTTCAACATCGACTGCTGGCGTCTTCAGATAAGGGCAAGCCGCGAATACCCTATTGGCATGGGATTGAAAATCCAGGACATGCGCAAAGTCGGTGCTCGGATACGCCGTTTGCGCAGGCGCAAGGGCTTGACGCAGGAGAGGCTGGCCGAAGCTGCCCACTACACGCCCGGCTACATCGGCAGCATCGAAAACGCCCGCAAGACGCCGTCCATTGAATTCCTCTTCGACATCGCCGAAGCCCTGGAAACGTCTCCCGCCGAACTCCTCATCGACGCTGGTGAAGGCCCCGACCGCGAAGCCATCAAGGATCAGATCAAAGACTTGGTCGACGAACTCTGAGCCCTGAGGCGTGAGATCTCGGGCTCAGGGCAGGCTATTTAGCGCTTACAGAGGCTGCCGCAAAAGTACGGCCAAGCCGGTCAGGAACGACCTGACGGGTGCTTTGCAGCGCAACTCTGGGCTGGCTTATGGCTCGCCTTCAGCGAGCCCGGACTTGACTTTCAACACAGTCGCCGGGCGGGAGAATGGCCAGCTCTCAGCGAGCCCGGGGCTCATTCCTGCAACTGAGTGACTTCGCGAATCCAGGTGGGGATGAGCGCCACGCCGATGAGCAGAGGCGGCAGTCCCCAGAGGATGCTCTCGCCGGGTGCGGGAAGCAGGAGCTTGCCGGCCCCGACCAGACACAGGAAGAGTGAGAGTCCGCAAAGTCCCGTGGTGCGGACGCCTTTCCACAGGCGGCGGACAGGTCGGGAAGGATCCTCCCCCATCATCTCGGACGTGCGCCTCCAGAATCCGGGTGGATCGACGCGCTTGTAGAAGTTCTTGAGCACCACATCTGAGGTGTGGGGCAGGGCGTAGGCTGTGAAGACGACTGCGCTTGTGGAAATGAGAGCCATCAATCCCAGCCGCATGTATTCTTGCTCGGTCACCACCAGCAAAAGAGGGGCGACCAGCAGCGAGACGGCGATGGCGGCGAGTTCGGAGTAGAGATTGACCCTTTCCCAGAGCCAGCGCAGCACCAGCACCGATCCGATTCCCGCTCCGAAGAGCAGCGAGATTTGCCAGGCCTGTTGGATGGAGCCCAGATTGGCCATGATGATCAGCGAGATGACCAGGATGAGCAGGTTAGACAGACGGGCCACCAGCACCAGTTCGTGGCTTTGGGGCTGACGGTCTTTCCAGTGGCGGCAAATGAAGCGGTCGTAGATGTCGTTGCTCCAGTAGCTGGCGCCCCAGTTGAGGTGGGTGTCGATGGTGGAGGCCAGTGCGGCCAGCAGCCCTGTCAGCATGAGTCCCCGAATGCCCATCGGCAGATGGTCGTTAATCCCGGTCACGAAGAGGATTTCGCGCGAGGCGGCGAATCCGTCGCTGCCGATCTGCGAGGTCTCGAAGGGGTAGAGCACCAGCAAGCCCAGCCCGATGGCCAGCCAGATGAGGCTGCGGGCGAAGATCTGCAGCCAGGCGAAGATGACTCCAGCCTGCTTGGCGTCGCGGTCGCTTCGGCAGGCCATCGAGCGCTGGGCCAGGTATCCGGTCCCGTCGCTGTTCATCTGAAAGAACCATTGAAGTCCCACGATGACCAGGAAAGGCATCAGGGCAGCCTCCACCCCGGGCGCGAAAGAGAGCATCTGCGAAGCGTGCGCTTGGCCATAGACGTCGACCAACTTCTCGGTCAGTCCCCACAGTCCGCCCGCGTGGGAGATCACCACCCAGGCGTAGACCAGCGTCCCCAGCATGGCCAGGATGAACTGCATGACGTCGGTGGCGATAACGCTGCGCAGCCCGCCGGTAGTGGAATAGAGGGCCGTGAAGCCCAAAATGACGAGGATGCTGAAGAGGTTGTTGGTGGTGGCGATCTCGGGCGTCAGACCGGAGACGCTGTCCCCCAGCGAAATGCCGCTCCACTGGGTCATGGAGGTCAGCATCTCGTAAAAGCCGTCGGGCAGCCACAGGTGCCAGGGCAGGAAGACTTCGGCGATGCGGACCGCAGCCACCAGCACCATGGCCATCACCACGCAGTTGATAACGGTGCCGTAGTAGACGGCCTTGAGCACCCTTAAGGTGAGGACGCCGCGTCCCGAGTAGCGAACCTCGGTCAGCTCGGCGTCGGTCAGGACGCCCGCCCGCCGCCAAGCCACCGAGAGGATGAAGGCCATCATCAGGAAGGCCAGGCCGTAGATCCACAGCCGCCACAGTTCGAAGATGCCGCCGGTGGCGATGAGTCCGGTGACCAGCAGGGGCGTGTCGGCGGCGAATTGGGTGGCCGCCATGCTGGTCCCCGCCTGCCATCCGGGGACGGTGCGTCCGGCCAGGAAGTATTCGTTGAGGTTCTGGCTGGCCTTGGCGCGGGAGCGGAATCCCGCGGTCACGGCGTAGGCCACGAATCCCATTACGATCAGCAGGTCGAGCATGTGTCGGTCTTCGGGTCCTGCGCGGACGCACGTCAAGGCCCGCGGCAGAGAAGCCTCGGGCCGGGCGCCGGCGGGTCATTGGCGCGGAGGCTTGAGAGCGGGGTCCAACTGGCGCGCCTTTTCGAAGGCCTCCCGCGCCGCCTCCTCTTCGCCGATTTTTGAGAGCGCTATTCCCAACTGATGGTAAGCGGGGGCGTAGCCGGGTGCAAGTTGGATGGCGGCCCTGAATTGGCGGATGGCTTCCTCGACCTCTCCCGCCTGCAAGCGCTGCTTGCCCACGTTGGTTTTTAGGTTGGCGGCTTGACGGTCGGCCTTCAAGCGGTTGAGGCGCAACGATTCCTGGATGGCCTTCCGTGCGCCCTCCAGATCACCCTGCTCGCGCAGCGCGGTCCCCAACGAGTTGTAGGCTTCAGCGTACTCGGGGTTGTGCTTGAGGGCGCTGCGGAATTCTTCGATGGCGGCTTGCGGGCGGCCCTGCTGCTTGAGCAGGGTGCCCAGGATGTAGTGGGCCTCGGCATAGCCGGGACGCAGTCCGGTGGCCATCCGCAATGGCCCTTCGGCGGCTGAAAGGTCGCCCTGCTGCCACAAGGTCACGCCCAGCGTAAACTGGGCTTCGGCCAGGGTGGGCTTGAGGTCCACCGATCGGCGCAGCCAGCGCAGCGCGGCGGTGAAGTCGTCCTGCATCTTGCGGGCCAACCCAAGGTTGTAGTAGGCCTCCGCGTAGCCGGGATCGAGTTGGACAGCTTTTTGGAAGGCTTGGGCGGCGGCCTCCAGGTCTCCAGCCTGCAAGCGCGCCAGCCCCAGGTTGTGGTGGGCGATGGGATTCTCCGGTTGAGCTTCCAGCACTTGCCGAAGCGCCTCCTCGGCGCCCTCGGCATCGCCGGACTGGATCAAGGCCAGTCCCAGATCGGCCCGGGCGGCGTGCAGGCTGGGCTGCAGTTGCAGCGCCTGGCGAAAGCGCTGGATGGCCTCTTCGACCTGTCCCGCGCTTTGCAGCACCGCTCCCAGGGCATGCTGCAGCGGGGCCGAGTCGGGACGCGCCTGGGCGGCTGCTTCAAGATGCTGCACGGCTTCCGCGAAGGCACCGCGGGCTTGCAGGGCGTCGGCCAGCCGCCAATGTGCGTCCGCGTCCTGAGGCATCAGATCGACGGCTCTGCGAAGCTGCTCTTCGGCTTCTTGAGGGCGTCCCGCCAGCCACAGCGCTGCTCCCAAGTGGTAACGCGCGGGACCGTAGGCGGCATCGAGGCGTATGGCTTCCCGCAGCGTGTCGATGGCGGCCAGCATGAGTCCTGACTGGGCTTGGGCGAATCCCAAGTGATCGAGGATCTGGGCGTCCTCGGGAGCGGCTTGGGCGGCCTTTTGAAAGGACTGCAAAGCCTCAGCCGTCCGTCCCAAACGCTGCTGGGCCTGTCCCATCAAGAGCCAGCCCTGGGCGCTTTGGGCGTGGTTCTGCAGCCAGGGCCGCAGGATTTCCGCCGTCTTCTGGTAGTCCTGGGCCTGGAAGGCCTGACGGGCGTTCTGGAGGGCCTCCGGCTGTCCCGCCAAGAAGGCAGTCCAGCCGTACAGCAGCAGCGCCGCCAACGGCATCTTCAACAGGCTCGAAAGCCGAGTGGTCATTGTGCCTTTCTGCCTCGACAAGCTGTTTCCCAACGCTATTTCACGCTTTCAGCGTTCGGGAGAATTCACTGCTTCAACCCAGGGTGGCGCCATCGGCTCGCCGTGCTCGCCTCCGGCTGACCCTGTGCTAGCCTATGGCTCGCCTACAGCGAGTCCGGACTCGAGTTGGCGAAGTCAGGCGCCGGCGGGACAGGGGATCGACTGTCGTCTTGACCATGCGCCTTTGTTCATTTATTTCTCAAAAGTTGTCTTGTTGTTGATCGATTGTTCCCGTGCTAAGCCGAGACGGACTTCCTGAGCGGGCTATGCCGGGGAGCCCTATGGATCAGATGGCCCGCCCCGCTTTTCGTTCTCTTGGATTTTAAGTTGGCGCGATAGTTCGAATTCCTTTTCGGCTTCCTCCTGCCGACCTGCCAGGAGCAGCGCGCGTCCCAGCAGGAAGTGGGTGCGGGAGTTGGCATAGTCGAGCTCCACCGAACGCTGCAGATGGGCGATGGCTTCCTGGACTTCTCCCCTGCGCAGCATGATCTGGCCGATCAGATAAAAGGGTCCGGCGAAAAAGCGGTTGAGCTGGATGCTCCGCTCCAGAAGCGGAAAGGCTTCATCGTCGCGCCCCAATTCCATGAGGGCCTCGGCTTTGCGGTAGTAGCCCATCCACATGGCGGGGTTGATCTCGATTTCCTCCTCGAAGTGGGAGAGAGCCTGCCGGTGGCGGTTGAGCCCCATCAGAGTCTCCCCCAGATAGAGGTGGGCCATAGGCAGACGGGAGTCGAGTTTGAGAGCCTGGCTCAGCACGCTTTCCGCCTCGGTCCAGATCTCGCCTTCGCGGAAGATGCGCCCCGTGATCAGGTAGGCGGCGGCCGAGTCGGGTTGGAGTCCGAACTTCTCGGCGATGGCTCGGCGTGCCGGGTCAGCTTGGCGGGTGTGGATGTAGGCCACCGAAGCCATGTCGAGGAAGTTGGGGTCGTCAGGGAACCAATCGCGGACCTTCTCAATGAAGGGGATGGCCTCCTCCAGCCGCCTCAGTGCAAAGAGGGAAGCGGCCGCCACCTGATTGGCCCGTTTGTTGTCGGGGTCGGCTTGCAGCGCCCGGCGGGCCTCTTCGACAGCTTCGAAATGTCGACCGCTGCGGTAGAGAGCGTCGGCCCTCAAGGTCAGGACGGCTTCCTCAGGGGGCAGCTTGGCCAGCATTTCCAAAGCCGCCTGCGCCTGTCCTTGACGCAACAGCGCGTCAGCCTCCCGCACCGATTGGCCGAGCAGCGGCGCAGCGCAGAGCAGCAACACGGTGGCCAGACGAACAAGCATGACAGTCATTGTAGCAATTCCGTAAAGGGGCCCGTCCCTCCTTGGCCATCGGCTCAAGACCTTGGACGCCCTTACGAAAAAAGGCTCCCGCCCTCAGATCGAGGAGGGGAGCCCGTAGAAGTCATTCCTTAAGGATGGGTTAGAACTCCAACCGCAGCGCCCACTGGACGCGGCGCATGGACGCGCCCTGCACGAGGCCGGTGATGCGGCCGTCGTTGTTGGGGTCGCAGTTGATGCAGTTGTTGGGATTGGCGAGATTGACCTTGTTGAAAACATTGAAAATCTCGGCCCGGAACTGCAGGCGCGAGGTCTCTCCAAGTTCAAAGTTCTTGAAGATGGAGAAGTTGGCGTCCACGAAGTTGGGACCGCGCAGCGAGTTGCGTTCGGCGTTTCCGAAAGTTCCCGGCTGGGGTATCTCGTAGACGCTGGACTGGCTGCAGTCGCCATTGGGGCAGACGGTGAAGTACTGGTTGCGGTCGCCGCCGGTCTCGATGTCGCCCAGCACGTTGGGGCGGCAGGGACCGGTGTCGCGCAACTGTCCGCAGTCGGCGTGGGACGGTTCGAAAGGCCGTCCGCTGGCTGCCGTCAGGGTGAAGTTGGTCTGCCATCCGCCGATGATGGCATTGGCCGCGCCGCCGACGTCCGACCCGTACTTCTGTCCTTGGCCGAAGGGCAGCTCGATCAAGCTGTTGATCACCAGCACGCTGGTCTGCACCGAAGGATTGGCTCCTTCCGTGATATCGGCGTTGTGGATGAAGTAATTGCCGTCGTAGTTGCGCGCGCGGGCCAGCGTGTAGTGGGCCAGCAGCGAGTAGTTGTCGGAAAAACGCTTCTCCAGCTTGGTTTGGATGGAGTGGTAGTTGTTGCTGGCATCGTTTCCGAAGTAGCTGAAGCCCTGGCTCAAGCCGAAAGGTCCTCCCAGGCTTCCAATGGGACCGGCGAAGAAAGGCCGCCGGCTGTTGGTGGGAGAGAACTGTCCCGGACCGGCCGGATTGGAATCGATAATGGGCTGGTTGATGTCGTAGTTGGGTCCGTCGCCGGCGAAGACGTGGGTTCCCTTGTTGCCGACATAACCGATCTCCCACACCAGGCTGTTGGTCAGCTCGCGCTGGTAGGTGACGTTCCAGGCGTCCAGGGTGGGCAGGCGCATCTGCTGAGGACGCACGCGGAAGCCCACGCCGTCGGGAGCCGCGAAGGTGCCGTCCGATCCCGGCTGGGGAAAAGGCGGCGTGGCGGGTCCGTTGGCCAGATTGAAGACGCTGGCGAAGTTGTTGGGCGGGTTGAGCGACTGCTCGGCCAAGACCGGCAGGTTCTGTGTCACGGCGTGTCCGAAGACCGAGCCGAAGACGCCCAGGTCGAAGCTGCGGCCGTATCCCAGACGCAGCACCGAGCGGTCGCTGACCTGGTAGGTCAGGCCCAGGCGGGGTGCCAGGTTGGTGTAGCTGTTGTCGACGTCGAAGTCGAGTCCGACGCCGCCCACTCCGGCGACCCTAACGCTCGCATCGGTGACATCGAAGAAGCCGCCTTCGCCCGGATCAGTGACGCTCTCAGGAAAGTAGATTTCCCAGCGCAGACCATAGTTGAAGGTCAGCTTGTCGCTGATGTTCCAGGTGTCTTGTCCGTAGAAGAACCAGCGCTTCTGGCGTTCTTCGGCGTCGGTTATGGGGCTGACGAAGCGACGGAAGCTGCTGACGTCGCCCACCAGGAAGCTGGCCAATCCCAGTCCGCCGTTACCGGCGTCGGAAGTGCGGTTGTCATTGAAGGTCAGCTCTCCGGCGCGGTGGGCGTCGGAGGGCACGCGGCGATTTTGGGCCCAACGGATGTCGGCGCCGAACTTGAGTGTGTGGTCGCCGCGCGTGAAGATCCAGTTGTTGACCCACTGCCACTGCTGCTCCGACTGCTCCAAGGGGCAGTTGCACTGGTTGACGCCCAGCGAGTAGCCGAATTGCGTGGTGCCGGCGGCGCTGGTGATGTTGAAGTAGGGCATGCCCGAGGTGAAGATCGGATCCTGGTCGACGCCCGGCACGCTGTTGAGATTGGGAATGCCGGCGTCGGCGGCGGGTGTGGTTCCCACTCCGCCCGGCAGCACATCCACCCGGTAGCGGAAGAAGCCGAAACGGAAGTCGGCCAGCGCCGTGGGGCTGAGGGTGTAGTCGAAACCGGTGGCAACACTCTGGTTGCGGGTCTGCGAGGTTCCCGCGAAGAAGATGTTGTTGAAAGCCGGTCCGCCCACCAACTCGCCAAAGGCTCCAGGTCCGCTGCGTTCGAAGTCAGCGAAGCTGTAGCGCCCGAAGATCTGAAGGTTGGGCGAGTAGGCCCAGTCGCCGCGGACGTTGAAGGCGTCGTCGTCGAAGGCCTCAATGCCTCCCGCCGTGAAGTTGTTCTGGGTTCCCGGCTGGGTGGGCAGAGGCAGAAGGCTGATCAGGTTGAGCGCCTGGGGCGAAAGCAGATTGTTGGGAATCACGCCGCCGTCGAATTCTTCGCGTCCGGTGCCGTCGGCGTTGCCTGTGTTGGGATTGAAAATGGCGCGGCCGTACTCGCTGAAGTTGCCTTGGCGGGCCAACTGAGTAGGAACGGTGGTCAGCACCGAGCCGCCGTTTTTGCGGCGGGTTCCCTGATAATCAAAGAAGAAGAAGGCCTTGTCTCGCGCAATAGGACCGCCGATGGAGCCGCCGAACTGATTCCACAGCGTGTCGGGAATGAACTTGTCGGGCTCGGCCGGATCCAGCGGATTGGCCTGGGTGAAGGGGTTGCGGGCCTGCTGCTCGTCGTTGCGGCGGAAAAGAAAGGCGCTTCCGTGGAAGTCGTTGCTGCCGCTCTTGGTTTGAGCCGTCACCACGCCGGCCGTGGCCTGTCCAAACTCAGCGTCATAGTTCTGAGAGGTGACCTTGGCTTGGGTGACCCCCTCCAAGGTGGGGTTGATGACGATGATGCCCAGGATGGGATCGCGGTTGGAGGTTCCATCCAATTCGAAACCCGTTCCCGAGAAATGCTGTCCGTTGACCTGGATCTGACGGCCACCCTGCGGGTTCTCCGAAGAGGCGTGCTGGAACGCAGTCAGCAGTCCGGTGCCCGGGGTGAGCAGCAGAAAGCGCGAGAAGTTGCGCTCGAAGATCGGCAGTTCGGTCACTTCTTTCTCCGAGAAGGAAACCGAAACGTCGGTCTTCTCGGTCTTTAGCGGGGGCGGGGCGCCCGTGACCGTAACGGTTTCGCTCAATTCGCCGAGTTGAAGCTGAAGGTTCAAGTCGACGACTTCATCCACCGTCACCGTGACGTTTTCTTGAATATAGGTCTGGAATCCTTCCAGGGCGACTGTTACCTGATAGTCGCTTCCGGGCAGAAGGCGTTCCTTGCGGAAGTAGCCTTGATCATCTGTGATGACCGTCCACGACGTACCCTTGGCCGTGTTTTCAATCACGACCTCGGCGCCCGGGATGACGCCTCCGGTGTTGTCGGTTACGGTGCCTGATATCGTCCCGTAAACGGCTTGGCCGATGGCCAGCCCCCCGGCGAGACAGAAGATCGCGACTGCTGCCACCAGAGTCGCGATCGAGGAAAACTTGTTCCTCATGTGGTGGCCTCCCTTACAGTTTTGAATGTCGTTCATTTTTGCTTTGAAGTGCGTGTTCGGTTGTCCGAAACTCCATACCGTCGGAAGAGAGGGCAGAATCGTGACCCTAAATCATAGTGCAGGCCCGAAAGCCTGTCAAGCTTTAATTTTGTTTGAGTTAGCGCGTTTTTACCCCCTTCCGTGAGCACATTTTCTTCACCTTGGACGGCACCTGGCGGGCCCGCAAGGAAGGTGCGGGAAAAGGGGGCCGGGTGGCGGATGCCTGTCTGATTGCCGTCTGAAACCTGTCAAGCAAATGGGCATCCAGGGGCTGTGATAGAATTTTCACTTCTCGAAGAAACGGAGACGATGTGACGATGACCGGTCGAAGATTCCCCTTGTTGATGATAGTCCTACTGCTCGCGCTGCCCGTGGCGGCTCAAAGCAACGAGCAAAAACGGCAGGAAGAGAGCACTGACTACTACAAGAAGTGGCTCGATCAAGATGTCCGCTACATCATCACCGAGGCCGAGAAAGAGATCTTCGAGAAGCTGGCTACGGCTGAGGAGAAGGAGCAATTCATCGAGCAATTCTGGCTCAGGCGCGACCCTGATCCCCGCACGCCGACCAACGAATACAAAGAAGAACACTACCGCCGCATAGCTTACGCCAACGACCATTACAAGAGCGGATTCGCCGGCTGGAAGACCGACCGCGGACGCATCTACATCATCCACGGACCGCCCGACGAAATCGAGCGCAACCCCTCGGGAGGGGGCTACGAGCGGCGTTTCAGCGAAGGCGGGGGAGCCACCGCTACCTATCCGTTTGAGCGATGGTGGTACCGAAACCTGCCCGGATTGGGCAGCGACATCGAGCTGGAATTCGTCGACAAGTCCTGGACCGGCGAATATAAGCTTGCCCTCGATCCCAACGAGAAAGACCTCTTCCTCTACATTCCGGGGCACGGCAATACCATGGCCGAGAACATCGGGATGGCGGATCGCAACCTGCGAATCACAACCCAACTCCGCTCCCCCGGCAACCGAGAGATATATCCTTTCCAACAGCACCGGGCCCAGGACTCGGTCTTCGCACGCTACGAAACCTTTACCCGGGTCAAGCAGCCCACCGCGCTCAAGTATGACGATCTCAAGCAAGTGGTCTCGGTCGATGTCTCTTACGACGATCTGCACTACCAAGTCGAGGAAGACTACTTCCGAATCGACGAGGACCGTTACCTGGTCCCTGTGACCGTTGAGTTCCCCAACCGCGAACTCTCCTTCCAGCAGGAGAACGGCAACTTTGTGGCCAAGGTGGCTATCTACGGCATCGTCTCCACCATCACCAACAAGATCGTGGCTGAATTCGAAGAGGACCTGATCGCCACGTTCTCGCCCCAGGACATCGAAAAGGGGCGCACGGGGCGCACGCTGTTCCAAAAGCTGCTGCCGCTCAAAGGACGCATGCGCTACAAGCTGACGCTGGTGGCCAAGGACGTCCACGGAGCCAAAATGGGCGTGGTCAACCATGGCATCTCGCCTCCCCAGGCCCACCACCAAGGCTTGGCCGCCAGTTCGCTGGTGGTGGCCGACTATATCCGCCAAGTCTCCAACGTCCCGGCCGACGTGGAAGAGCAACAGTTCATCCTGGGCGATCTCATGGTGCGTCCGACGCTGAGCCGCAATTTCCCTCAAGGCGGATCGCTGGGGCTCTACCTGCAGGTTTACGAGGCCGCCATCGACCAGGCCACCCGCAGCCCGGCGCTGGGCGTCACCTACCGCATCATGCAGGGAGACAAAACGCTCCACGAGGTTGAGGACGTCAGGGGCAGTTCGCTGCTCTTTTACTCTGATCAGCGCGTGGTCCTGGTCAAGGGACTGCCCCTGAAGGGACTGCCTCAGGGCAACTACAGGGTCGAGGTGGAGGTCAAAGACCACATCCGCGATCAGACAGTGGTTGTCTCGGAGCCCTTCAACGTGGTTTCCACCAGTTGAGTTCCGGTCCTGCGTGATAGCATATCGAGCCCATGGTGAGGCGGTTGACTAGGCTGAGATGGATGCTTTGGCTGTCTCTGATGCCGGCTTTGTTCTCAGGCGGCGAGGCGGTAGCCCAAGAAAAGAAACCCCTCTTCCAGTTCCGCGACGCGGCCAGTCAGGCCGGACTCGATCAGTTGACGGTCTACGGCGGACGCGACAGCAATAAATTCCTGTTGGAAACAACCGGCTGCGGCTTGGCCCTGATCGATTACGACAACGACGGCGACCTCGACGTCTACTTGGTCAACGGCTCCCGCCTGGAAGGCTACCCTGAAGGACAGGCTCCCACCGGACACTTCTACCGCAACCGCGGCGACGGTACCTTCGACGACGTCACCCAAGCCTCAGGACTTGCCCCGGCGGGGTGGGGACAGGCGGCCTGCGTGGGCGACTACGACAACGACGGGTGGGATGACCTCTTTCTGACTTTTTACGGCCAGAACCGCCTCTTCCGCAACGGCGGCGACGGCACCTTCCAGGACGTCACCGCCAAGTCGGGACTCGAGCAGGACCGTCTGCGCTGGAACGTGGGTTGCTCCTTCCTGGACGGCGACAACGACGGTGATCTTGACCTCTTTGTGGGCAACTACATCGACCTCGACCTGGAAACCGCTCCCACGCCCGACGCCGGCGGCTGCCTTTACAAAGGCGTCCCGGTCGCCTGCGGACCGCCCGGACTCCAAGGCGGCACCAACCTCTATTACCGCAACCTGGGCGACGGGACCTTCGAGGACGCCTCCCAGCAGTCCGGTATCGCCTCCGCCAATGGGACCTACGCCCTGGGCGCGATTACGCTCGACTTCAACCGCGACGGCTGGATGGACATCTATGTGGCCAACGACTCCAACCCCGCCGCCCTCTATCAGAACCAAGGCCAAGGCAAGTTTCAGGACATGGGCATCTTGGCCGGGGTGGCCTACAGCCAGGACGGCAAGCCTCAAGCCGGCATGGGCGTTTCGGCGGGCGACGTGGACAACGACGGCGACATCGATCTCTTCAAGACCAACTTCGCCGAAGACACCGTCAATCTTTACCTGAACGGCAGCCAGGGTTTCTTCGAGGACATCACTTTCCGCGCCGGACTGGGGATCAACACACGCTTCCTGGGCTGGGGCTGCGGACTCCACGACTTCGACAACGACGGCTGGCTCGACATTTTCGAGGTCAATGGACACGTCTATCCCGAGGTGCTCAACCTGGACGATTCGACTTCCTACAAGCAGCGCAAGGTGATCTACCGCAGCCTGGGCCGCTCGGCGGGGCAAGTCCGCTTTGAGGATGTTTCAGAGCAGGTCGGCAGCGCCGTCGTCCAGCCGCGGGCCGGACGCGGAGCGGCCTTCGGCGACATCGACAACGACGGCGACATCGACGTTTTGGTCAACAACGTCCACGACCGGCCCAGTCTCTATCTCAACGATCTCGAGGCGTCCCACAATTGGATTCAGGTGCGTCCGCTGGGGGCGGCCTCCAACCGCAGCGGCATCGGAGCGCGGGTCCGCCTTAAGGCGGGCGGATTGATCCGGGTCGACGAGGTGCGCAGCGGCGGCAGCTACTACTCCCAAAACCAACTGCGCCTCCACTTCGGGCTGGGAGACGCCGAGAAGATCGATTGGCTGGAGATCACCTGGCCGGGCAGAAAGACCGAGCGGCTGGAAGACCTGCCCGTCAACCGCATCCTCTACGTCGTTGAAGGCCAAGGCCGGGCCCTCGAATCCCACCCCCGCGGTTCTAGGGGAGAAAAACCTTCCCCTCGATGACGCACGCGGCTTGCCCCAGGACGACCACGCGATTTCCCTCCACACGGCACCAGAGTTTGCCCTGGCGGCGCGAGATCTGGCGGGCGCGCAATTCCCGGCGCCCCAGCCGGTCGGCCCAGAAGGGGGCCAAGGTGGCGTGAGCCGAGCCGGTGGCGGGATCCTCGTCGATGCCGAAGCCAGGAGCGAAGTAGCGCGACACGAAGTCGCAATCGGCGTAGTCGCCCCGGCCGCCTGGCGCGGTGGCGATGATGCCGGTCTTTTCCATTTCAGCCAGCAGCGGGAAGTCGGGGCTCAAGGCGGCCACTTCTGAAGGCCGGGCGAAAAGCACCAGGAAGTTCCTCTCCGTTCCGTAAGGGGCCACCAGGATCTCCTGGGGTTCGCCTCCCAGTCCTTCCTTGAGCTGGGCCGGCGTCTTGAAGCTGGTGCGGGGCAACGCCGCCGGCAGAGACATGGCCAGCAACTCCCCTTCGCGCTCCACGGTGAGCGTCCCTGACAGGGTACTGAAGCGGATCACGGACGACTCGTCCTCCAGGCGGTTCCACAGCACCCAGGCCGAAGCCAGGGTGGCATGGCCGCACAGTTCCACTTCCATCTCGGGCGTGAACCAGCGCAGATGGTAGCCGTCCTCTTCAGGAACGAAGAAGGCTGTCTCGGAAAGGTTGTTCTCCGCCGACACGGCTTGCAGGATGTCGTCGTCCAGCCATTCCTCCAGGGGGCACACGGCGGCTGGGTTACCGGCAAACGCACGGTCGGTAAAGGCGTCGACTTGGTAGAGGGGTATGGTCCTCATGACGGTTCCTTTTTCACTGGGGGGTTGCCTGCCACCAACCCTGATGCGGCCCCGGGGAAGCCTCCTGGCTCTGGCGGCGGATGTGACGGTCTTCAACGGGCCGGGACTGTTGCCGCCTCACTTCTTGAGAAAGCGCAGCACGTAGTTCTGCTCCAGAAAACTGACGTCGTGGACGCCGATGAGCTGGAAGCCGGCCTCTTCGATCTCCCGAGTGAAGACGTCGCGTCCGGCCCGCACATGCTGGAGCACCCAATCGGGAGATTGGCCCTCGATGCGGTCGAAATCGACCACGATGACTTGTCCGCCCGGTTTCAGGGCTTGGTGAATCGATTCCATCATGCTGTGAGGATATTCAAAGTGATGGTAAGTGTCGCTGATGAAGACGATGTCGACCGATTCGGGATCGAGCGACACCTGGCGCTCGCCGCTAACCCGGGCCGTCAGGTTGGTGAGTCCCTTCTCGCGGGCTTGCCGGGAAACGTGCTCCATCATGGTCGGGTTGATGTCGAGGGCGATGACCTTGCCTTCCCGTCCTACCAGAACGGCCAATTCCTCGGCCATGAAGCCTGAACCGGCGCCCACGTCGGCCACGACGCTGCCCGGCGGCGGACCCACCAGGGAAGCGAGGGCCGACCGATGAGAGTAAATCTCCCGGTCCTCGGCCTCCAGCCGGTCGATGAGCGGATCGATCTCGTCGCTCTTCCAGCTCTCGTTGATGCCCGGCTTGACGCTTTGTTCCTGCTCCTGCCCGGAGTGCTGGGCCGCGACGGGCCAAGCGGCGCCCGTCAGCAGCGCAAGGCACAATAGCAGTGGATGAAATGCTTTCGGATTTGGCATCTGGCTTAGCTCCTCGGCGGCCGGGAGAGACCCGCGGCCGCGCTTTCATGCGTTAAGACTCCACGGAGATGTCGTGACTGACCTCGATGTCTTGGCGGAGGGTGTGGAAAACGCTGCAGTACTTGTCGAAGGAAAGCTGCACGGCCCGTTGGGCCTTCTCAGGCGGTACCTTCCCCTGGAAGCGAAACATGAGCTGGATGCGCTTGAAATAGCGGGGTTCGCTGTCGTTGCGTTCGCCCCGTGCCGAAATGTCGAGGCTGTCGAGCTGCAAGCGCATCTTCTTGAGAATCAGGACCACGTCGATGGCCATGCAGCCGCACAGCGACGACAGCAGCGCCTTCATGGGCGCGAATCCGCTCTGATTGTCGCCGTCAAGGGCCTGGCTGAGGCCTTGGTCGTCCCTTGCTTCGAAGCGCAAATCGCCCTTCCAGGACATGTCCAATTCGACGGGAGGCTTTTTCTGCGTCATGCAAGCAAATTACCATAGGGGGCCGGCTCGGGGAAGACGGTGCGATGCGGGTGACAGGCGCCGCGCCAAGAGTCCCGAGGAACCGCCGGGCGGAAGGTGACAATGGACTACAGTCAATCGGAATTGCGGGTGCGTTATGCTGAAACCGACCAGATGGGAGTGGCCTACCATGCCAACTATCTGGTCTGGTTTGAGGTGGGACGAACCGATTATTGCCGCCACAAGGGCTTTACCTACGAACGCATGGAACGCGAAACCGACACCTTCATGGTTGTGGTCGAGGCTTATTGCCGCTACCGGCGTCCGCTGCGATACGACCAGGTCTTTGTGGTCCGCACCCGGGTAGAGCGATTGCGGCGGCGCGCCATGACGTTCGCCTATCAGATCCTCGACGCCGAGAGCCAGGAGGAACTGGCCAGGGGCTATACCAAACACGTTGTGACCGACGGCCGGGGGCGTCCCAAGAGCTTGCCGGTAGAGTTCCGTGAGTACTTCGCCTGAAGGGAGGGCGTGAAGAGGTTGCTGCAACGCTTGCAGGAGTGGCTGGTGCGGGGCTTCTTCGGACTTCTGCGTCTGCTTCCCTATGGCTTGGCGCGGACCCTGTGCCGCTCACTGGCTTGGCTGGTTCATGCCTTGGATTCCAGGCACCGGCGCATCGGACTCGTCAACTTGGCAATCGCCTTTCCCGACAAGCCTCTGGAATGGCGGCGGCGGATTCTGCGCGGGAGCTTCCTTCAACTAGGCGATTTGGCCGTGGAGATCAGCCGCTTGAAGGCCCTCAAGGCGGAAAGCCTGAAGAAGCGCGTCCGCTTTGAGGAGGGCTATGGTCTGGAGCATTACCGCCAAGCACGCCGTCAGGGCCGGGGCATCTTGTTTTTGACGGCCCATGTGGGCCCCTGGGAACTCCTGCCGGTTGCTCATGCCCTCTACGGCCATCCCCTCAGCTTCCTGGTGCGTCCGCTTGATCTGCCGGGTCTGGACCGCTGGCTCAACCGGCGCCGCCAGGCTTGCGGAAACGAGGTGATTCCCAAGCAGGCCTCGCTGCGCAAGGTGCTGAGACGGCTCAAGTCGGGACGCGATGTGGGGTTCCTGATCGATCAGAACGTGCAGGAGAAAGACGGTGTGTACGCACCCTTCTTCGGACGTCCGGCCTGCACTAGCGCGGCTTTGGCCGCTTTAGCCCTCAAGACGGGAACGCCCGTGGTAGCGGGCTTCATCCATCCCGGCGGGGCTCCGGGGCACTGGAAAGTGCGTTTTCATCCTCCGCTGCGCCTCCAGCCCAGTGGAGATCACGACAAGGACGTACGCGAGGCTACGGCCCGCTTCAATCAGCTCATCGAGCAGGCCATCCGACATTCGCCTGCTCATTGGCTGTGGGGCCACCGGCGTTGGCGCACGCAGCCGGACGGGAGCGACCCCTACGGCTGAGGAACCCAGGGAGGTGGGAACCTCGGGTCGCCGCTCCTCGAAAAGGGGGGGCTGGGCCTAAATGTTGTCGCGCAGAAAAGCCTTGAGGCGGCCTTGCAGCTCGTTGGGGACCTGCACGTTGCGCCTGTCCAGCTTGTGCATCATCTCGGTGCTGGTCTTATAAGAGTTGAGGAAGTTCTTGCAAGGAGGGCAGGCCTCAAAATGCTCATCGAGCTGCTCCTCCATCTCCTCGGGCAAATTGCCGTCAATATAGTCCAGCAACAAGTCCACGCAATCTCTGCACTTCAAGAAGTCTTCGTTCATGACGCTCCGTTCAAGTAGTTCGACAGCTTCTCTCGCACAAAAAGTCGAGCCCGGTGAATGCGGGTCTTGGTTGTGGCCTCTTTGAGCGTCAAGAGCGACGATATCTGCTTGATGGAATATCCCTCTACATCGCGAAGCACCAAGGGGACGCGATATCCATAGGGAAGCGACTGAATGGCGTCGTGGAGCTGGTCGGACAGCTCTGAATTCAGCGCCACTTCTTCGGGATCCACCGACCATCCGAAGACGGGATACTGGATCATGCCGTCCTTGGTGTACTGCGGGTAGCCGTCCTCCAACTGGGTCTCGTGTTCCCGTTTAGAGCGGTGTTTTCGCAGCCACATGATGGCATTGTTGATGGCGATGCGCTTCATCCATGGCCAAATGTCGCTCTCCGCACGAAAAGTGTCGATCTTGCGGACGATTTTCAGCAAGGTGTCCTGCAAGACCTCCTCGGTATCGGAGGGATTCTTGGTGTAGTTCAGGATCACGCCAAAAAGAGGGCGGGAATACTGCAGGATGAGCTGATCGACGGCTTCGGCATCGCGCTGCTTCAGCCCCGCCAACAACTCATCGGACTCCATAGTTGGTTTCAGCTTCGACATTCCCAAGCCCATATCATAGCAGAACGGCTGGCATCCTCCCCCAGAGACGGCCTTGGCGTTTTCGGCCGGTCCCTGAACCTTGGAGCACCGCCGCTCCGTCCATTACGGAGCGAACGGCTGGGAGGCTGCTTGGTGCGCCTCCGATTGCAGGAGGTGAGAGTAGTGAGCACCGGGCGGCCGGGTGTCCCGGACCGCCGCGTCCAAGGGTTTTCTACCGTTCCAATTTGATAGGATGAGGTCATGTCCGCTTCAGATTCAAACTTCTTTCCCCGCCCGGCGACGCGCTTCCTTGTGGGCGCCTTGATCGTGCTGGTGTGTGGCTTGCCGCTGCTGGCCCAAACCCGCATCATCCAAGGACCTCCTCATTTCCGTGCCTTCAAGGAATACGAAAGTGACGGCCACTTCACGCGGGCCGTGCTGCGCAACGGCATGACGCTGCTGATTGAGGAGCACCATATTTATCCGGTGGCGGCAGTAGCGGCCTATGTCGACAACAGCGGACTCGACGCCCGGGAACTGGCGGCTGCCGAAATGCTGGGACGGCTTTGGGAGCGCCGTCTGGCGGAATCGCAGGCAGCCTACGAGCGGGGAGCCAAGGCCTCCTTTTCCAGCAATGCCGACCGCAACCTCTACCTTCTTACCGTGCCCGGACGCTCTCTGCCGCGGGCCCTGGAAGCCCATGCTCAATTCTGGACCGAACCGCAAAGCGACTCCGAGCTGCTCGAGCGGGTGTTGAGCGAGATGCGCCAGTCGGTCCGCCTCAGCCAGAGCCAGCCTCTCCGGCAGTCCTGGGCACGCTTGGCCGAGTTGGGCCAAGTGTCCAAGGGACAGCGCCGCTGGGGACTGGAAGAAGTCGACAAGCTGGCGGCGGGAGATACCGGGGCCCAGCTCAAGGCCGTCTACGACAAGACCACCAAGCCGGGCCGGGTGATCCTGGTCATCTCGGGGGCCGTCTTTGCCGAAAACGTCCTCAAGACGCTGGTCGAACTGCACGCCCCACGCAAGGGCTCAGGCACGCCTAAGCGCGTCGGTTCCGTC
>DATIPO010000284.1:0-1935 GCA_035471925.1 Acidobacteriota bacterium | reverse complement strand
GAACCGGGGGACGTTGCAACTACGGCGGCCATCCCACCGGGCGAGGAAGGCGGAGGCGGTGAAGCCGCGGAAGCCGGAGAGGCGAGGCCCTGAGTCGGACCGCCGGCGGCAACCGGAGAGAAAGCGATGTACGAAGATCTGATGGAACAGGCGGTGTCGGAAGCCAACGTTGGCCGAGCCCTGAGGGCGGTGATCCGCAACCGGGGTGCGGCGGGAATCGACGGCATGCCGACGGGCCGTCTGAAAGCCCATCTGGAACGGCACTGGGAAGGAATCCGAGCGAAGCTGCTGAGGGGGGCCTACGCGCCGACGCCGGTCAAGCGGGTGGAGATACCGAAGCCCGACGGCGGGGTGCGGCAGCTGGGCGTCCCGACGGCGCTGGATCGGTTCATCCAGCAGCTGCTGCTGCAGGTGATGACGCCGATCTACGAGCCGACGTTCAGCGAGCACAGCTACGGGTTTCGTCCCGGACGCAGTGCACACGACGCGGTGCGGGCGGCCCGCCGGCAAGTGCTGGAGGGCAGGACTTGGGTGGTGGACTTGGACATCGCCAAGTTTTTCGACCGGGTCAACCACGACATCCTGATGGCCAAGATCGGCAAGACGATCCGGGACCGGAGGGTGCTGCGGCTGATCGGGAGATACCTGCGCAGCGGAGTGCTGGTGGAAGGAGTGGTGGTGCGCGAGGAAGCCGGGACCCCGCAAGGGGGCCCGCTGTCCCCGCTGCTGGCCAACATCTACCTGGACACGCTGGATCAGGAGCTGGAACGGCGGGGCCGGCGCTTTGTCCGCTACGCGGACGACTGCAACATCTATGTTGGCGGTCCGGCGGCGGCTGATCGGCTGGTCCGGAGCCTGCCGGAGTGGATCGGGAACCACCTGAAGCTGCAAGTCAACGCGGCCAAGAGTGGAGCGGGACGGCCCTGGGAGCGGAAGTTCCTGGGGTTCCGCATCATGCAGGACGGCCGGATCGAAGTGTCGCCGCAGAGCCTGAAACGGTTCAAGCATCGAGTCAGGGAGCTGTGGCGCGGCTGCCAAAGCCTTACCAATCCGCAACTGCGGGATCAGTGGCAGCGCTATTTGCGCGGCTGGTGGAACTACTACCGGCTGGCGGAATGGCGGCGGCCGATCTTCGATTGCGAGGGGTGGATTCGGCGGCACATCCGGAAGTTCTACTGGCTGCGCTGGCATGACCGGAAAGGGAGGCGGGCGGCTCTGGCGCGGTTGGGGGTCCCCCCCTGGCTGATCGCCCGAGTCAACCATAGCTTCGGCGCATGGTCGATCGCCAAGCACCCGGCCATGCACAAAGCGTTGGGCAACGCCGCCCTCCGGAAGCACCAGTTCTGGATGCCGTCCGATCTCGCGCGCGACACCGCATGACTCCAACCGCCGGATACCGAAAACGGTACGTCCGGTGGTGTGGGAGGAGGCATGGGCGCAATCCCATGCCCCCGACCCGATCAAGGGCGTCCCGCTCTTGACGTGCCGGTCAGGTCAGGTTTGAGGCGGCCCGGAACGGCCTGGGAAGCCGTCATGCCGATCCCTCCGGGATGGACTCCTGCCGGCCTCAGGGCCTGGGGCTGTATGAGGGTCGCTTGCTGGAACTTGGAACCCAGGCTCGGATCCTCCCGGTCACGGAGTGGCGTAGTAGCCTCGTCGGGTCCGGACCACGAGGTCGCGCCGATTGCGGATCTCGACCCGGATGTCACGCCAGGAGCCGTCTCTCACCGGATTGGTGGAAGAGTACACCAGGGTGTACTGGATGCGGAGATCGTCCGGAATCTCGGAGTAGACCCGATCCAGGTCGTAGATGTCCGTCGGTGAATACATCCGTCCTCCGGTTTGATCGGCGATCTCCTGGAGTTGCCGGCGAGCTTCGCGATACGCCTCCGGGTCACTGAGTGGATTGTTGGGCCTGCCGCCGGAGAGGATGTC
>DATIPO010000283.1:0-1546 GCA_035471925.1 Acidobacteriota bacterium | reverse complement strand
GGCCCCATTGAAGCTTTCTGTTGACAGGGTGCGTGGGGATCCGATAACGCTTTCCGCGCCTCATAAGGCGCGGCCCCATTGAAGCGCAGCAGGTGTGGCCTGCTCCCCAAAAGTTGATCCAGCGGGTATGAGAGTCCAGTGGCCCTGGGAAGGGGCAGAAAGGACTCTCGATGAAGCGGAAGCGACACAGTCCGGAGCAGGTGATCCGGAAGCTGCGTGAAGCCGACGGGATGCTGTCGCAGGGGAAGGAGATCGCCGCGGTGTGCCAAGCCTTGGGCGTGTCGGAAGCCACGTTCCACAGGTGGCGTAATCAGTATGGCGGGATGAAAGCCGACGAGGCCAAGCGACTCAAGGAGCTGGAGATCGAGAACCGTCGGCTGAAGAAGGCGGTGGCGGATCTGACCCTGGACAAGCAGATCCTTGAGGAGACGCTCCGGGGAAAATGGTGAGCCCGGCGCGCCGCAGGGAGGCGGTGCAAGAGGCGCAGGCGACCTTGAACGTGTCGGAGCGCCGGGCGTGTCAGGTGGTCGGACAGCCGCGGTCGACGCAGCGGTACGCGGCCAAGGAGCGTGACGGCGAGAAGGTTTTGGTGCGACGGATGCTGGCGTTGGTTCGACGCCATCCGCGATACGGCTATCGTCGCGTGTGGGCGTTGCTTCGAGCGGAAGGGTTTCGGGTGAACGTCAAACGGGTCTATCGGCTCTGGCGGCAGGAAGGGCTGAAAGTGCCGCAAAAACAGCGGAAAAAGCGGCGTTTGGGCAGCAGCGCGAACGGCTGCGTGCGCCATCGGGCCGAGCACATCGACCACGTCTGGGCGTACGACTTCGTCAGCGATCAGACCGTCGACGGACGCACGTTGAAGTTCCTGACCATTGAAGACGAGTACACCCGAGAGGCCCTGGCCATCGAGGTGCAGCGGAGCATCACCAGCAGGGACGTCATCGAGACGCTGCGGTACTTGTTCGAAGTGCGTGGGGCGCCGCAACACATCCGCAGCGATAACGGTCCGGAGTTCGTCGCCCAGGCCCTGCGCGACTGGCTTGGAGTCTCCGCCGTGGGCACGCTGTACATTGAGCCAGGTGCTCCGTGGGAGAACGGATTCAATGAGTCGTTCAACAGCCGATTCCGTGACGAGCTGCTCAACGGGGAGTTGTTCACGAGCTTGACGGAAGCGAAGGTGGTCACGGAAGACCATCGGTTGGAGTACAATCATCGCCGGCCGCACAGCAGTCTGGGGTATCAGACCCCGGCCGAGTATGCGGCCTCGTGTCGGGCGGGCTGCGCTACGCTACGCAGGGGCTCCGCTCCGCCCGCCCGATGGGACGCAACGTTGCCGACTCTCATAGCGGCTGGTACATAAACCAGGGGCAGGCCACCGGCATACGAACAGGCAACGAGGCGCGGTTGGCATCGCACCTTTTGCTTCGGAACTCACGGCCCCCTGCGGATGGTCATGCGAATGGTCGCGGGAAGAGCGGGGGACGATCGTCTCCCGCGCGGAGGAGGACAGCCCCGTAGATCTCCGCCGCGCCGTTGCGCCGCAGCG
>DATIPO010000282.1:0-28601 GCA_035471925.1 Acidobacteriota bacterium | reverse complement strand
GGAAGCCTCCGTAAGGATCCGACGTGTGGTGCAGGACGCCGTTGCAAATGACCAAGTCGAAGGACTGGTCGGCGAAGACGGGACGAAAGAGGTTCATCTGCAAGAAGAACACGCGATCCAGATTGTGGCGGTTGCGGAATTTCTGGGCCAGGCGCAGGGACGACAGGGATAAATCGGTGCCGAAGACGGTCCGGTGGGCGATTCCTAGAAAGGAGCTCAACTGTCCCGTGCCGCAGCCGGCCTCCAGCACCCGGGTTCCGAAAGGAATCTGTTCGTCCAGCAGTCGCGCGAATACGCCGCGGCGGGCCTTGTCCATCAGGCTGGCCAGGGTGTCGAAGTCGTCGTAGTCGGGGAAGGGATGCTGCTCGTAGAACTCGCGGATCCGGGCCGTGACGTCCTGGGGATCGGCGGCTCCGCTGTGGGGATGGTACAGGCAGGGAATGTCGCCGCTGAAGGCGAACTCCTGACCGCAGCCCCCGCACTTGAGCCCCTCCCGCGTCCTCTGCAGGCGTTCGCCGCAACGGGGACAGCGCAGCAGATGGAGGTAGGGAAGTGAGGATGGTAGCGGCATGGGCTTAGTTTATGCTAAAAAACTCACTTTTTCAGCAAGGCGCTATTGTATCATCGCCGCCCCCTTTGCTAAATTGAAGCTGTCATGGGCAAACTGAGCATCCTGGCTGAACTGTTCGAGTTTCTGCGGGTCCGCAAGAAACTCTGGCTTTCGCCCATCATCCTCTTCCTGGTGCTGATCGGGATTTTGCTGGTGTTTTCCGAGTCCTCGGCCGTCGCCCCCTTCATCTACGCCCTCTTCTGACCTCCTCGTGTTGGCGGAACGCTGCCCCAACTCATCGTGTAGAATGGAAGGTCTATGGCTCGTCGCTATTACATCGAGACCTTCGGCTGCCAGATGAACGAGCACGACTCGGAGAAGATCGCCGGCCTGCTGTCCCATCAAGGCCTGGTGGCGGCGGCTGATCCAGACGACGCCGACCTCTACATCCTCAACACCTGCAGTGTACGCGAGAAGGCCGCCCAAAAGGTCTACAGCCGTTTGGGCGAATTCAAGTCGCGCAAGATCGCCGAGCCCGAATTCACCATCGGCGTGGTCGGCTGCGTAGCTCAGCAGGAAGGCGAATCGATGGTGGAGAGAGTTCCCTTCGTCGACTTAGTGGTGGGAACCCATCTCTACCACGAGATCCCCGATCTGCTGGAGCAGGTTTGGCAGGGACGGTCGGCCGCGGGAGCAGGGAAAGTGGCGACCAAGTTTCTGGAGGACAAGACCCCCGTCGAAATCCCCTCCGTTGACCGCGCCAGCGGTTTCCGCGCCAACATCACCATCATGGAAGGCTGCAACAAGCGCTGCAGCTTCTGCGTTGTGCCGTTCACGCGCGGCAGGGAGCGCAACCGGCCTTCACTTCATATCCTTGAGGAAGCCAAGAAGGCCGCTGAGGACGGCTTCGTGGAGGTCCTGTTGCTGGGACAAACGGTCAACAGCTACAAGGACCCCTCCAATCCACGCTTCAAATTTGCCGAGCTGCTGGCAGCCGTGGCCGAGATTCCGGGAATACGCCGGGTGCGCTTTACCTCGCCCCATCCTCGTGACTTTGGCGATGAGGCCATCGAAGTGATTGCCTCCTACCCCAACATCTGCAATCAGATCCATCTTCCCCTGCAATCGGGTTCCAATTCGATCCTCAAGCGCATGCGGCGGCAGTACACCCGCGGCTGGTTTCTGGAGCTAGTGGGTAAATTCAAGTCCTGCGGCCGGCCCATCGCCTTTTCCACCGACGTCATCGTGGGCTTTCCCGGAGAGACTGAAGACGACTTCCAGCAAACTCTCGAAATCGTCTCCCAAGTAGGCTTCGAATCGATGTTTTCCTTCAAGTACTCGCCGCGTCCCTACACAGAGGCCTTGCCCTGGGACGACGATGTTGCCGAGCAGGACAAGACGCGCCGTCTGATGATGCTGCAGAGGATGCAGAAGGGGATTCAGCTCGATCTCCACAAGAAGCGCTACCTGGGCAGGGAGATGGAGATCCTTGTGGAGGGCCTGGCCCGCGACGGGCAAAAGCGTTTCGGGCGCACCGCCAGCGGCAAAGTAGTCAATTTCGAAGGAGACGAGGCGGCAGGCGAATTCGTCTCGCTCCGCATTACCGACGTCGGTCCCAACAGCCTCAAAGGAGAGCGCCTGGCTCCGGCGGCCGTGAGCGGAGGCCAACAGAGGAGGCACCATGGAACGCGAGTTTAGGATCAAAGGCCTGATGATGGATCCCATCACCAACTCGCCTATTGTGATTCTGCAGGACAACGACAAGACGACGCTGTTGCCGATCTGGGTGGGCATCTTCGAAGCCAACGCCATCGCGCTTCAAATCGAACGGATTGATACGCCACGGCCCATGACTCACGACCTGATCAAAAACCTGATCTCCCAGTTGGGCGGCGAAGTCGAGAAGGTCGTGGTGACCGAGCTCAAGGAGAATACCTTCTTCGCTGTCATCCACCTGCAGCAGGAGGGCGGACCGGTCATCATCGACAGCCGTCCCTCAGACGCCATCGCCGTGGCCTTGCGCACTGATTGTCCCATCTTCGTCACCGAGCAGGTGATTGAAAGCTCCCGCAACCTCACCCTTGAAAAAGAGAACGCCGATCCGGAAGAGGTCAAGAAATGGCTTGAGAACCTTAATCCGGAAGAGCTGGGCAAATACAAGATGTGAAAGCATCCACCCGCACAGGACCCGGGCCCTTACCTAGAATCTGAAAGTTTACATAATACACATTAGACGAAGTCGCGTAGACCAGCAATCCAGCGGGCCTCTCGGTCTAAGACCTGCGCCTAACCTGCTCTGGAAGTGACCGGGAGAATGCTGGGCCTTCCCCCTAAAGGCCAGACCCAAGCCGGGCCGATGATTAGGGGGTTAAGCCTTACTTTCCGGGAGGCGGAGGAAGCTTGCGGGCCAGCACCGCCGAGTCGAAGCCGCAGTCCTTGTGGCTGCCGTCGCAGAAAGGCGAGTTGTCGGTGCGTCCGCAGCGGCACAGTGAAATCACGGTGCGCCCCCTCAAGTCGAATTCATTCCCACTGGCGTCGAAGATCTTGAAATCGCCAGAGATGCGCAGCGGGCCATTGTCTTTGCAGATGATCTCGGTGGACATGGCTCCAGAGGTTAGCACAATTCGCTATCGCTGCCGGAAGGCCTTCAGGCCCCATGGCACGACTTAAGAGTCGCCCGCTAGCCGCCGCCGGCCGCCGCCGGCCAACCTCCAAGGACATCCTTTCAGAGGACGCGGCAAGGTCAACCTAATGAGGCGACTTCTGAGTAGGTGTCACCAAAAAACCGGCTTATCGTCGAAATTGCCGTGACACCTGTGGAGATGTTGGGCGCTTTAGCCGCCTGGCGTGTCACGAAAGGCGAAATTTTGCCGAAATCGGCGTTCCGCTCTTTAAGGTGTCAGGGGCTTTGTGCTATGGTCCCTTCTTTGAGAGCGGAAAACCCCTTTTCAGGAGACCAGAGCAAAATGAACGCCAAAGAAGTCATTCAGTTCGCAAAGGAGCGTGAGATTAAGGCCGTGGACCTGCGGTTCTGTGACCTGCCTGGACTGTGGCAGCATTTCACCGTTTCGGTGGAGGCTCTCGACGAAGACAGCTTTGAAGAAGGATTCGGCTTCGACGGATCCAGCATCCGCGGCTTCCAGAAGATTCAGGAAAGCGACATGCTGCTTTTCCCTGATGCCGAGAGCGCCTTTGAAGACCCCTTCACCAGCGAGCCCACCTTGGTGCTCTTCTGCAATGTCGGAGACCCCATCACGGGCGAACCCTACAGCCGCGATCCCCGCTATGTGGCCACGAAAGCTGAGAATTATCTGCGTTCGACGGGTATCGCCGATACGGTCTACTTCGGGCCTGAGCCCGAGTTCTTCGTATTCGACGACGTCCGCTTCGAGCAGACTCCCAACCGCTCCTTCCACCAAGTCGATTCTATCGAGGGCGCTTGGAACACAGCCCGCGACGAGCAACCCAACCTGGGGTACAAGCCGCGTTACAAGGAAGGCTACTTCCCTGTTCCTCCCATGGATTCCCTTCAGGACATCCGCACCGAGATGATGTTGCTGCTCAAGCAGGTGGGCATCGAGGTGGAGGTCCACCACCATGAGGTGGGCAGCGCAGGACAGTGCGAAATTGACATGCGCTTCGATACCCTGCGTCTGATGGGAGATAACCTCCTGAAGTTCAAGTACATTATTAAGAACGTCGGGCGCCGCCACCAGAAGACGGTGACTCTTATGCCCAAGCCGGTCTTCGGCGACAACGGCTCGGGAATGCACTGCCACCAGAGTCTTTGGAAGGAGGGCAAGAATCTTTTCTACCAGGCCGGCACCTATGCCGATCTGAGCCGCGAAGCGGTCTACTACATTGGCGGCATTCTCAAGCACGCCCCGGCGCTTTTGGCTTTTTGCGCTCCTACAACCAATTCATACCGCCGCTTGGTACCGGGCTACGAGGCGCCCATCAACCTCATCTATTCGCAGCGCAACCGAAGCGCGTGTGTGCGCATCCCGGCCTATTCGCGCAGCGAGAAGGCCAAACGCATCGAGTTCCGTTCGCCTGATCCGTCAGCCAACGGCTATCTGGCCTTCGCCGCCATGCTCATGGCTGGCTTGGACGGCATCCAGAACAAAATCACGCCGCCTGATCCGATGGACAAGGATCTCTATGACCTGGAGCCCGAGGACATGGCCAAGGTCGCTTCCCTTCCCGCCAGCTTGGAAGAGTCCTTGGCAGCGCTGAAGGCCGACCAGGAGTTTCTGCTCAAAGGGGACGTCTTTACTCCCGACCTGATCGAAAGTTGGCTGGAATACAAGTGGACGCACGAAGTCGAACCCATGCGTCTGCGCCCTCACCCCTACGAGTTCGCCCTCTACTACGACATCTAGGGCCGCGAGGTGGCCCACGGGTGCCAGGCGGGCCAAGTTTTGTGAATGTGGCTCCGTGGCTTAGTGGCCTCCCGGAAGGAACAGGCTGCCTATTTCTGGGCGGTATCGCTCACGGCCAGTTTGGATCGTCCTTCCTTTTAGGCGGGTCCTTCCAAACCCAGGGCGTGCTCGGCGAGCGCCCGCTACAGGGCCATCGTCTATCCTGGAAGCATGCAGGCTCGGGATCTTCTTCTTTCGCCGCAATTGTCGGGCCCGGAAGCCCAGGACTTCCTGGCCCGCTTCGGCTTCCTTGATCCCGAGAAGGCCGACGAACGGCTTCAAAGCTTGAGCCGCCGCCTGGGCCTGCCGGAGCGGCTGGCAGACTTGCTGCCCTCTCTTCTGGAAGAAGCGGCCGAGTGTCCCGACCCCGACGCCCTGCTTCCCCGTCTTGAGGACGTCCTTTCCGCCGTCCAAAATGCCGCGGTTCTAATCTCGTTCCTGCTTGACGACCGCGCCGCTCTGGCCCGGCTGGTGTGGGTTTTGGCCTAGTCCGGCTATTTGACTCAGACCTTTGTGCGCAGTCCCCAATATGTCTACTGGCTTCTGGAAAAGGGCGATCTCGACCAGCCCCAAGACCGAGCTTATTTTCGGCGCGAGGCCGAAGAAGCCGTGAGGCCCTTCGAGCACATCCCCGCAGCCTTGGACGCCCTGCGGCGCTTTCGCCGGCGCGAAAACCTGCGCATCGCAGCCCAAGAGGTGCTGGAGATGGTCGACCTCCCCCAGTCGATGGCCCAGATTTCAGCCTTGGCCGACGCCGTCTTGGAAGAGGCCTTCAAGTTGGCTGCACGCGATGTCGGCCTCTCTTCTCCGCGATTCGCCGTCTTGGCCATGGGAAAGCTGGGAGGGTCGGAACTCAATTTCAGCTCCGACATCGACTTGGTCTACGTTTATGACCCGCAAGAAAGAGACCGCCGCATGCTGCGTCTGGCCCGCGTCCTCACCCGCATGCTCAGCCAGCCCAGCGGCGAAGGAAGCCTCTACCGGGTCGACCTGAGGCTGCGTCCCATGGGCTCAACCGGTCAAGTCGCCTACTCCTTGGACGCTTTCCGCAACTATTTCGAAACCTGGGCCGACACGGCCGATCGGCTGGCCTTCATCAAGTGCCGGCAGGTGGCGGGAGACCAAGATGTGGGACAATGCTTCCTGGACCTGAAGGAGAAATTCGTCTACAGCCGCTACGTCGATTTGGCAGCGGTCGAAGAGGTTCGATGGCTCAAGCGCCGCAGCGATGAGAAGATGCGGTCGCTGGGCGAGCAGGACCGTAACGTCAAGCTGGGCATCGGAGGCATTCGGGAAGTCGAGTTCTTCGTCCAGGCCTTCCAACTTCTGCATGGAGGAGAACAGCCTGACTTGCGCACGCCGCAGACCTTGCGCGCCTTGACCGTGCTGGTGGACCGCGGCTTCATCAGCCTCGAGACCTTCCGCTCCCTGCGTGAGGCTTATCGCTTCCTGCGCATCCTCGAGCACAAGCTGCAGTTGGCCGAAGACCGTCAAACACACACGGTTCCAGAGAGCGGAGAGCAGTTGCGGACCTTGGCGCGGCTGATGCGGCTGGCGGAACCGGACGCCTCTGAGGAGGAGAAAGCGGCTGAAGGTCCAGATGTCGGCGACGGCCGCAAAGCTCAGGGGCCTGACCTGCTCTCCGAGATGCGACGTCACAACCGCAACGTGCGCAAGGTTTTCGAGAATCTCTTCGAGGACAAGCGGTTGCCGGAGGGCTTTGAGGAACTGCTCCTGAATCCCGAGCTGCGCGGTTCCAAAGGCGTTGAATGGCTCAAAGCCAAGGAGATCGAAGAACCGGAGAAGGTTCAGGAGGGCCTTCACATGCTGGCCTCGGCCTCGGCGTTCCCAGAGTCCCCTTCCCGGCTGCGAAACTTGGTGGCCAATCTGGCGCCGGCTCTCATTGAGGCGTCGGAGAGAATCTCCAATCCCGAGCGCCTCTTCGTCCGCCTCGACCGCTTGGCCGAGTCCACGGGCAGCCGCAATGGACTCTACCGCAGCTTGGTGGAGAACCGTGAGTTCGCGGGGCGCCTTTTTGATGTCCTCTCAGGCGGCGACCTGCTCTGCGAGACCCTCATCGCCCGTCCCGAACTGCTGGACGGAGTTAGCCGCCCTCAGGAGTGGAAGGAGGCTCAGGAACGGGTCATCGACATCGATTCCTGCCCGGACGCCGATGCCCTGCGCCAGCTCAAGCAGCGCGAGGAGTTCAAGATCGCCGTGCTGGAGTTGGGGGAAGTGATCTCCGGGGACCAAGCCCGACGCTTGCTTAGCAATCTGGCGGCCTCATGCCTGGGCTGGGCCTTCCAGCAGGCACTGGGGTCCTTGGACGACTTGCGCGACCTGCCCATGTCGGTCATCGCTCTGGGCAAGCTGGGCGGATCAGAATTAACCTACCACTCCGATCTCGACTTGATCTTGGTCTTTCAAGACCCTGAGGCGAGGGACGAACCAAAGTCCCCCGAGGAATCCGACGACAACCGTCGGGATGGGCAAGCGGCCGTCGATAGCGAGGGCGGATCCGCGACCGTTCAAGCCAAGCTCGCCGGAGGAATGGATGACGATAAGCTCTCTGCCCTCGCCTCACCCAGCCTTCCGCGGCTGGATGCCTTTGTGCGCCGTCTGCGCCGCTTACTGGAGGAACTGACGCCGGCTGGACGCGCTTACCAGCTCGATTTTCGCCTGCGACCCGAAGGACGCCACGGCGATCCCGCCCTATCGTTGCGCGACTTCCGCCGCTACCTCAATAACCGGGCCGAGGCCTGGGAGCGGGTGGCTTACGTCAAGGCTTCCGCCGTTGTCGCTTATGGCATGGAAGATCCCTGTGAGGCGCTCTTTTGGAAGTCCCCCCAAGCGCTCGACGATGAAGAGCGCGAGTCCATCGCCCGCCTGCGCGACCGTCAGGAAAAGGAACTGTCGGAAGAAAAAGACGGCCAACGCTACGACTTCAAAGTCGGCCCCGGGGGTCTGATGGACATCTATTTCATTGTCCAAAGCCTCCAACTGGCCCACGGTATCCGCCAGCCCAACACGTTCCGCGCCCTGACGGAGCTGGAAACCCGGGGTGCCTTGTCAAAAGAGTCCGCCGAAATCCTCGTCCAAGCCTTACGCTTCTATCGCAGGCTGGAAGCGCTCTGCCGCCTGCAACAAGAGCGCTCCGTCAATTCCCTCCCCAGAGACCCCCGCGAGGCGCGCCTGCTGGCCCACCTCAGCAACATCGAAAGCCCTCAAGAGCTGCTCGATACCTACGAGCGCCACCGCCAAGCCGTCCGCCGCCTCTACAAAGACTTCTTCCCGCCCGCCAAGGGCCCTTCGCCGAACAAAAAAGCAGGGGACCTATAATGAATGCCGTGAAGAACTGGGGTCCCGGCTGGACCGGCGGGAGTGAACGTTCTGTGGCGACTCATTGAGAAAGGAGTTCCGGAATGATCTTGCTGCTCATACTCCTGGCCAGCATGCAGGACTTGGACCTGCCCTCAATGCCTGAGGCCAAGTCGACCGTCCTCCTGAAAGGCGGCGTCGATTTACTGATGTTCTCGCCGGATTCTAGAGCCCTTTTGGCATTCCAGTTCTCAGAGACGGCGGTCTTGAGTGTGGACGAATCGAGAGAGCTCTATCGGATTCCGGGAATGCCTGTCGGCTATCCGACCGATGAAACCGTCGTCCTGCTTTCATCGAAGGGATTGGAAGTGCGCGGCGGCCCGGGATGGCAATCGGTGCTGACTGCCTTCGACTTGCCGGAAGACAGGACGACCGCTCTTGGAGTTGACCGTCGAAGTGATCAGATGTTGATGGCCCAGCACACAGAGAACGGGATCGAGTTTCTCAAGGTTTCGTTTTCAGGGGAACTTCGGCGGCTTTCCGCCAATCTCGGCTGCACCCAAGTTGATCGATTGGCGTTTCGCCGGGGCAACCGATTAACTCTTGTTGTTGCCGCTTGCAAGTCCTCTCCTGTGCTGGAGGTTCTATCGATAGAAGAGGGATCGGAGGCGAGCCCGCTTTCCCGGCTTTATCAGATTGCCGTTGAAGACATAGAGGATCCGGGCCCGGCGGGCTTCTCCAAAGGCCGCTTGCTCATCACCCAGGACAGCCGATACTTGGTCTCGTCCCACTTCGACCAGCAGCTTCGGGTCTGGCGATTGAACGATGGCGGGAGGCTGAATCTAGAGACGTCGGCGGGTTCCGTAGTCGGGTTGCTTGAGGCGCCCGACGAGGACCTGATCCTGGAACTCGTGGCTGAGGGGCGTCGAAGGAGGCTCCAGATGCGGCAGATGCCCGGCTTCACCAGAGTCGCAGCCCTATCTGACCGCTTCTCATTGCCGTTTGCGATGTCCCTCTCCGATGCCGGGGACTTGGCCGTCAGTAGCTTCTGCCCGCGGGATGAGAGCATTCAACTGCCAGACGGTAGAACGGTGACCAGGGAAAAGCGACAACCTTGCCTGCGCATCTATGCATGGCAAGACGTGCTGGAGACAGCGCGACTTCGCTAGGGACTCTTGGCTGCCGCAGACCGTTTTTCTCTAGTCTTGCGGCGGGCGGATGCGTGTTCTTGTGAAGACCGAAAATCGGCCAAGGCATGACATGACCACAGAACGAGGCAGCGACCTTTGACCTGATACCGTTGAGCGTATCAATTCTGCTTGCTGCGGGTCAGGTATTGGCGAAAGACGGGTCTCCAGGTCTTGCCGCCGTCGCGGCTTTGCTCCATGAGGACCTTCATGGAGTCGTCGTCCTTCTCCAGGGTGGTGAAGCGGATGGTCGAAACGGAGCCGTCGGCGTTCATGTGAGGCTCTGATGTGAGGACACTGGAGCCCACAGGCTCGGTCAGCAGCCAGAAGTCACCGTTTTGGCCAACCGATGCAAAGTAGATCTTCCGTTCGATGGGGTGGTAGAAGCGGATGGATATGCTCTTGTTGCCCACTTCAGGGACCTCGGTCTCGACGATCACCACCCGGTCGCTGGGACCGGGCTGGAAAGTCTCTGTTCCCTCCCAGACCTGTGCCACTTTGCCGTCGGGCCCCAAGAATTCCCAGCGCGATTGCCAGGTGCCGAGTTCGTGCTGCAAGAGTTCTACGGCCCTAGCCTCCACGGACGCTTCGTCGTCCTGCGGGAACGGCAAGGCAAGAACAGCGGCGATAAGCAGAGGAAGGCACAGGGAAACCATTGCAAGTCTGGTCGGAAGCTTCATTTTCGTCACTCCGATCTTCTACAAGCTGCAACGTCCCGGCCCCGATTGTAGGAAAGAAGCGTTCGTTCGACAATCAGCGCTTTGTTGCAATGGCTCCCGGACGGATCGTGAGTGATCGAGGTGAGGACGGCAGGAAGACCCGATTAACGTTTTCACAGATGCCCGGACAGGGAAAGCGCCACAGGAGGGTGGAACGAGTCATTCCCCAATGGGTCGGGTCGTGGCGTGCCTGTACTCCACTGCCCCGGTGCCGCAGCGCTTGACCGTCCCTTTGAGGAGCAGCTCTGTCGTCCCTGAACTGAGGTCTCCGGACCCGTCGCTGCCGTTCAACCTCAGGTGATGTCGCGCTCGCCGGTGCGGATGTTGTAGCCTTCCTCCACGGGGAGGACGAACACGCGGCCGTCTCCGATCTCGCCAGTGCGGGCGGTTTCGATGATGGTGCGGATGACCTCTTCGGCTTGCTCATCGGGAAGCACCAGCTCAACCTTGATTTTGGGAAGCAGAGAGACTTTATATTCCTGCCCCCGGTAAATAGCCGTATGGCCTCGTTGACGGCCATGTCCGCGCACCTCCGAGATCGTCATTCCGCGAACGTTGAGTTGGGTGAGGGCATCTTTGACTTCCTCGACCTTGCTGGGTCGGATGATGGCGATGATGAGCTTCATGGTGCTTTCCCTACGGCTTCAAGAACGGCCGCGGACAGGCGCCGCCGTTCATCGGCGATCAAGGCCCGATCTTGGTGACTGAGATAAAAGACGTCCACAGCCTTCGACCCTTCGGTCGAGATCAAAATGAGTTCAATGTCGCAGTCGGCGGCCGAAAGGACACGGCCGATGCGGTGCAGCAAGCCTAACGAATCGGGTGCCACCACCTCCAGAATCGAGTACTTAGCGGAGTGGCTCTCTGCAAAGTAGGCACTCGGCTCCAAGGAACTCGCCACCCCCTGGCCTAGAGGCCCTTTTGCCTTATTTTCCAGGCGTTTGGAAATGGATTCCTCATCCTTAATGACAGCTCGCAAAAGGTGCTCGAAAGCCTCCACTTCCTCGGGGTTCTTTTCAAAACGGGCACTGGTGTCGGTGAAATGGAAAAGATCCAGGACCAGCCCGCGGTGGTTGGAGAAGCCGTAGCCTCTGACGATGTTCATGTCGAAATAGGTCAGAGTGCCGGCGATGTGGGCGAAGAGGCGCTTGCGGTCCGGGGTGAGGACGCACAGCCGCCACATCTCCTCCTCGCGGCTGACGTGGATCTGCACGGGTTCCTGGGCCAGAAGAGTCGACATGCGATAGTGCTCGGCGATGTCCTCAGGGTCCACTGAAAGCAAATATCGCTCGGGGAAGCCTTTGAGAAAGTCGAGAAAGGAGTCGCGGTCGATGTCGTCGGCTAGGCCTTCCAAGAGGCGCTTGGAGATGGTTTTTTGGGAGATGCGCTCCGCGCCGTAACCCCGAGTGAGTTGGTTGTAGGCGGCGACGTAAAGCTGAAAGAGCAGATCCTTTTTCCAGTCCTTGAGAATGCCCGGCCCCACGGCCCGGATATCGGCGTAGGTGAGCAGGCACAGCATGCGGAGTTGCTCAACGCGGGAGAAGCGGCTTGTGAAAGACCGAATCACCTCCGGATCCTCGAGATCGCGGCGAAAGGCCACGTTGGACATGGCTAAATGATCGCGGATGAGATGGGTGACCTTCTCGATGTCTTCGTGGGGAAAGCCCAGTCGGCGCAAAGCCTTGGAGGCCATGCGGGCGCTGCGCTGAGCGTGGTTGCCTTCCCGGCTCTTGCCGACGTCGTGCAGCAGCAGCGAGAGAATCAGCAACTCGGGCTTCTCGGTTTCCTCTAGCAGGTGCTTGAATCGCCCTTCCGAAGCGTCCTGGGTGGTGAGGAGATTCTCAATGTGCTTAATGGCCTGAAGCGTGTGCTCGTCCACCGTGTAGCGATGATAAAAGTCGCGAATGACCCGCTCGCGGATGCCGCTGAACTCTGGGAAGAGCATCTCCAAAACGCCTAACTCATACATCTCGCTGAGGGTCTGGTAGAGGCCGGGACGCGGCCGAAAAAGCTCACGCAGCAGGCGGGTCACCTCGGGCGAGCGCAGTCCCGACGACAATCTGGGCAGAGCCTGGACGGCGGCATCGCGTGCCGAATCACCCAGCGGACGCCCTTCCTTGAGGCTGTGCAGGAAGAGTCCTACAACGTCGGCGGCGGTGGAGACCTCGCGTCCCACGCATTCGATGGGTTTGGTTTTCGAATCGTCCTGCAGGGCCTGAAGATTGCGGCGGCAAAAGTTGGCCAGGGTGTGGGCGCTGACAAAGTAGGCGCTCATCAGTGATTCTACGGCCGAAGAGGGATCGCCGCTCCCGAAGCCCAGTTTCTCCGCCACCTGCTCCTGGAGGCGGTGAGTGAGACGGTCCTGCTGTCGACCCGTGATCCAATGCAGGGCCAAACGCAGCCGGCAGATGAACTCGTGAGATCGCTGGATCTCCTCTTCCGAAGCCGCCAGAAAAGCCTCGATGCCCTGAAGGCGCTGCAGCCAGATTGCCGTCCAGTAGTCCCTCAGTCCGCCGGGAGACGACTTCACGTCCGGTTCCAGTTGGTAGACGGTGTTGGCGAATTCTTGATGCCGCTCGCGCGTCAGGGCCACCAGACGCCTGGAAAGCCCCTCGCCGTTGCGGCGCAGGAAAGGAGGCAGCACGCCCTTGAGGAAGCGCCGAGCCAGGACCTCGTCCCCAGCAACAAATCGGGCGTCGAGCAAAGCCAGGACGAATTCCACGTACTCCAAGTCGAGTGATTCCAGATCGGACAAACGCCAGACCTGCTGTCCCACCTGCAGATCGAGATCCCAAAGGCGGTGCAGCAAATCGCGGATGGCCTCTTCCTGCTCCTCTCCCAGGTGGATGATGAGCAGATCGACATCCGACGCTGGAAAGAGCTCGCGCCGGCCATATCCTCCAATGGCCACCACGGCCACCGGTTCCTCGGCCAGGGCGCCCGCCGCCTCACGGACAACGCCGTCAATCTCTTCCGTCATGCGAGCCAGCGCCTGCAACGCATTGCCCCGGCTGGAAAAATCGTCTTCAATGCCTTTGCGGGCGCGGGCCAGTTGTCGTTTGCGTGCCGGCGGTGTTTGAGTCGCCATGGAACACTATCTTACCGCATCCCCCCGCCAAACCGAGACGGCTCAATCGGCCGAGAAGAGAGCCCTGAAGGAAGCATGCCATCCAGCCAGGATGACCTCGATAACGGTCGACTCGAGGTGGGCAGGGCTCTTGAGATGCAGGACTAGCGATAGATTGCCCTTCTCGTGCTCAAAGTGATCCCATGAACTCAAGTCGGAACTACCCGCCCGGCGGGCTTGCTGGGACGTACACTTGTAGCGGTAGAGGACGTCCGATTCGCTGCCGGGATGCTTCATGAGCAAGAAGGCGGCCTCCACTTCGAGGCTCTGCACCAAGGATTCGAAGGCGCCCCGGTTGACCTCCCAATAGGACTCCAGTTCCTTGAGTTTGGCTTGAAACCGCCGCTCCCAACCGCGGCGCAGGAGTTGGTCGGCCCGCTCCATGAGTTGACCCCTTTGGGGCTCGGAAGGATAGAACTCAAGAATGGTGGGAATCCGCCCGTGATAGTAATCCCAGAGAGGGCCGAATTCATCCAGCAGCCCCACCATCGCGAAGATCTCCCTCGGGTCCACCCGGCACGCCCGCGCGATGCGCAGACATTTTTCCATGCTGGTGGGTTGCACCTCTCGCGCCGACATCCAGCGGGCCACCGTGGCGTTGTCGACCCCCAGCTTGAGGGCGATCTTGCGTTGCGACAAGCCGGGGAACTTGGACTTCAACAAATGCCTCAGGTTGCGGAAACGGCCTTTCCTCTTCTCAAAGTCCCCATAAACGCTGGATTCATCGTGTAACAGCATGTCGGCCTCCTGCACCCAAGCAGTCCCAGCATGCGCCCTCACCCCGGCTCGAAAAGCGGGACGTCGGCCCCACTGCTCCAGTGTAGCAGACCAGAGCGTGATGCGACACTTTATTTCTTTTCTGTTGCATCGCGCAACACTTCTGCGCTATGATCTCCCCAGTCACGGTTTTTGATCGTGTGCAAACTTTGCTGCGACCGAGCTTGTTCTCGCTCAGCAGCCAAGAATAAAAATTCGACAGGAACGGCCTTTGGCCGCTCCACCGAGGGGGAGACCAACTCGTCGGCTCCGAGAGCGTTTCGTTTCGGGGAACGAGGCGCACTTTGACGGAGACGCGCTAACTGCGAACGATACGAGGAGGAACCTTGAGTAGCAAAGGTCGAATTAATGATTACGTTGGTCACCGCCTTCAGCAAATCCGCAAATCCCGCCAGATGACCTCCGCCGAAGTGGCCCGAAAGGCCGGAATCGCGCCTGGATCGTACAGTTGCCTGGAAAACGGATGGTATCGGATGAATCTGGACAATCTCTTCCGCATCCTCCAGGTTCTGAAAGTCGACATTACCGAGGTGTGGCCGCAAGTCGAGACAGCCCCCGAGGGAGTTGTCGACGAAGACTTCCTGGTGGAGGCCACCCGCCAGGCCATGCGCCGACAGCAACGCGACGTTTCGCTCGACGACATCTATGAGGCCGTTTCTGAAGCCTTCAACATGGGCAAGGACAAGCTGTTCCTCCAGTCGCGCGGCTGGAAACGCCTGATCGACGCCCGTGGGGCCTGCGGACTGATCGTCAAGCAGATTCCCTATCTCTCCCTGACCATTTTGTCGCGTTCCTTGGGTTGCAGCATGTCGTCGATCAGCGAGCAGACCCGCAATTTTGACAAGGAAGTCAAAAGCAACTCCGATTTGGCAGCCCGCTTCTTCCAGGCCCGCAGCTCGCTTCGCGAACGCTTCCCTTCCCTTGTGCTGGATGCCGACGACCTGGAAGAGGAGGAGGAGATCGTGGCTCAGTCCAGAGCCAGTTGAAAACAGTCTTTCCCCCGTGCTTCCGCGGGACGCGCCTGGCACCTCCTGCGTCCCGCGGAGCATCCCTGCTTCACAGTCTTGCCGGCAGCGAGTCGAAGCAGCTACCATAGCCCTCTCGACAGGGGAGGAAGGGCCTTCGACACCATGAGCATCACGTCGCTAGCCGAACTCAGAGGAATGGAAGCAGCCGGCCATGCCGCCTGGGCGGTCTTGTCGCATATGCTGGACCATGTGAGAGCCGGCGTCAGCACGGCTGAGCTGGACCGCATCGGCGCCAGCAAGATGAAAGAACTGGGAGCCCGCTCAGCGCCACAACTGGCGGTGGGATTTCCTTCTTCGACTTGCATCAGCGTAGACGACGAGATCGCCCACGGCGTCCCCGGTTCCCGCAAGCTGCGGGAGGACAGCCTGGTCAACATCGACGTCAGCGTGGAGTTGGGCGGGTTTTATGCCGACACCGGCGCGTCCATCAGCCTGGACGAAGCCAATCCCGTCCACAATACCCTGTGCCGAGCCGGACGCGAGGCCCTCAACCGCGCCTTGGCCGAAATCAAACCCGGCGCCCTCCTCAACCGCATCGGACGGGCCGCCGAGGGCGTGGCCCGCAAGCACGGCTTCCAAGTCATCCGCGATCTCTCGGGCCACGGCACGGGACGCGCCTTGTGGGAAGAACCCAGGGAAATCTGCTGCTACTACAACCCTCGCGACTGCCGCCGCATGAAAGCCGGCATGGTCATGGCCGTCGAACCCTTCGTCTCGACTGGAGCCCGTCACGTCCGCCTGAGGGATGATGGCTGGACCCTGGCCACTGAAGACGGTGGGCTGGCCGTCCAGTATGAACATACGGTAGTGGTCAGCGACCACGGTCCCCTGGTGGTCACGGCCCCCAAGCCCTACTTGGTCAGACCCCGACAGTCCAATTGAAATACGGTCAGGCGATGACTCACGCGGTCACATCCCCATGGCCGCGCAAGAACTCGCCTTAGCCTGGCTTCACAGCCTCACTCCCTGCTTGCAGCGAAAGCGGCCGGACCACCATCTTCCTGTTCATCCATCCAAGCTTGCATCCCCTCGGGGTTTTCTGTAGTTTTCTCCTAGACGAACTAGGAGAAGAGGATGAGCAAGACAGCAAGTTTCCTGCCTGGCATGTTGGAGATGTTGATCCTCAAGGCCGTCTCCCTGGGTCCGGCGCATGGCTACGGGGTGCTATTGCGCATCGAGAAGATCTGCGGGCAGGCTTTCGAGATTGAGCAGGGATCGCTTTATCCGGCCCTCAACCGTCTCGAACATCGGGGACTGTTGAGTTCGGAGTGGGGTCTTTCGGACAACAACCGGCGTGCCAAGTACTACGAATTGACGGTAGCGGGAGAGAAGCGTTTGAAGATCGACAGCCGACGCTGGACGCGTCTCTCCCAGGCCGTGGCTGGAGCTTTGAAAACCAAACCGGAGGAGATCTGACATTATGTGGGCTCGACTGCGATCTTGGATTCATTCCGTCTTCCATCGGCAGCGTTTCGAGGACGACTTGTCCAGCGAGTTCCGGCACCACCTGGAAAGCCGTACGCGCCACCTTATGCAGGAGGGCTTGGAGGAACGCGCCGCCCGACTTCAGGCCCGCCGCGAATTCGGCGACCCGGAGGCTGTCCGGCAAAGCTGCCGCCAGGCCCGCGGACTTTACTGGACCGACGAATTCCGGCGCCACGTGAGCTTCGCACTGCGTCTGCTGCGCCGCCATCCCACATTTGCCGCCAGCGTCCTGCTGACTCTGGGCCTGACCATTGGAGCCAACACCGCGGTTTTCAGCATCGTGGACGGCTTTCTCATCCGGCCCCTTCCCTACCCGGAACCGGAACGGCTGTCGCTGCTGATGGCGGATTTGGAAACGCCTCGCGGGCCAGCTCAGACGTGGAGCCACGGCGGCCGCATATGGGAAGTCATCCGCGACCAAGCTGAAGGACTTGAAGCATCGGTTTTTTCCAGTTGGTCGCAGGGAGGCAACTTGGCGGTTGGCGACTGGGTGCGCCACGTCAACCAGGGTCGCGTGGGTGCCGGCTACTTCAGCGTACTAGGCGTCCAGATGCAGGCCGGACGCGAGTTTTCGCCACAAGAGGACACGACTCAAGGAGAAGCCGTCGCCATCCTCGGCCTTCCTCTGGCAGACCGCTTGTTCGGCGGAGCTCAGCAAGCCCTCGGCCAGGAAATCCTGCTGTCGGGACAGACCCGGCGGATCGTTGGAGTGCTGCCGGCCGGATTCCGCAGTCCTTACGGCGAAGACGTCTGGACTCCCCTGGTGCCCTCACGCCGAGGGGAAGGTTCCGGTGCCAACTACGATATTCTCATCCGTCCTGCTGAGGGCGTGACCCTGGAACAGGCTCGGGCTCAAATCGGACTCCTGCAGGCACCGCTGGCCGAAGCTGCCGACCTGCCCCCCGAAGGCTATTCCATTCGCTACGGTTTGGCGCCGCTTCAGACCGACCTCATCCGCGAAATCCGGCAGCCGCTGCTGATTCTCTGGCTGGCCGTGGGCTTGGTGCTGGTCATAGGATGCGTCAACATTGCGGGACTGCTGCTGGCGCGCCTGGGACGGCGCCGTCGCGAACTGGCGGTGAGGGCCAGCCTGGGCGGCGGACGGGCCGCGGTCCTGCGCCAGATGCTGACCGAGAGCCTGGTTCTGGCCGCACTGGGAGTTTTGCTGGGAGTCGGCCTGGGCTATCTGGGCAAGGAAGGCCTGGAACTGTTAGCCCAAGAGTCCTTCAGTCTCTGGCAGCCGGTCGACTTCAACTTGAGGGTGCTGGCAGCGACGGCATTGACCGGACTGCTGGCGAGCCTCCTTTTCGGAATCCTGCCAGCCAAGCAGGCCCTGAAACTGGACCTCCGGCAAGCCCTGTCGCAAGGAGGACGCGGAATGGGTGGCGACGGGTCACACCGCTTTCGCCACTTGCTGGTGGTGACCCAAGTGGCCCTGAGCGTGATCCTGCTGATCGGCGCGGGACTGCTGCTGCGGACCTTTCTGCATCTTCGCGGCTTGGATCCGGGCATCGATCCCGCTCAGGTCGTGGCTGGCAAGGTGTCGCTGGCTGACGCCCGCTATAAGGACGCCGAAAGCGTGCGCGCGCTCTACAACCGCAGCTTGACGCGATTGCGTTCGACGCCAGGGGTGGAGCATGCTGGAGTGGCTCTGACTCTGCCCTATGAACGCGCCCTCAACCTGGGATTCGCTATGCAGCAAGGCGAGGAATTGGGCCCCGGACAGGTCACCGACGTGGTCTACGTTACGCCCGGCTTCTTCCGAGCCTTGAGCATCCCCCTTCTGCAAGGACGCCTGTTTAACGAACGCGACGACAGCCGACATCCGCCGGTGGTGCTGGTTAACCGGGCCTTCGTCGAGCGTTATTTAGGAGACCGCCCCGTCCTGGAGACAGGTCTGGCAACCATGGGTGCCAGGCGCCAGATCGTGGGCGTTGTGGGAGACGTTCAACACCGTCCGGTATGGGGACAAGTCGACAGCCCGCTGGGAGCCGTGGCTACCCTCTACGTTCCGGCCGGGCAAAGTGCCGAGGCCCTCTTTAATTTTGCCCACCGCTGGTTCTCCCCATCCTGGGTCGTGCGCAGCAAGCTCCCACTCGAGCAAGCCGCCTCGGCAATCGAGGAAGCGGTGCATTCGGCGGATCCACTGCTGCCATTCTCGGAGTTTCAAAGCATGGAGTCGGTAATGGCCGAATCCTGGGCGCGCCAGCAGCTTCAGGCCGTCCTTATGCTGGTTCTGGCGGCACTGGCCCTGCTGCTGGCCATCGTAGGCCTTTATGGAGTCATCTCCCAGGCAGCGCTGCAGCGGCGGCGCGAAATGGGCATCCGCATGGCCTTAGGGGCGGGACGCGGACAGGCCGTCCTCAAAGTGGCTTGGCCGGGTCTGATCATGGCTTTGTTGGGAACGGCGATGGGGGCCGCCGGGGCCTGGAGCGGAATGCGCGTCCTCAACCACCTGTTGACCGGCGTGGACGCCCACGATCCTTTGACCTATGCAACTGTAGTCATCTTGCTGCTGGGCGTTGCCGCTTTGGCCTCCCTGATTCCCTCACTGCGGCTGACCCGCATCACACCCTCGGAAATCCTCCGCAATGAGTGAGGCGCCGCCTCGGGGGCACAGCCGGGCCAGCCTCTTCCCTACTCGGCGCGCAAGGCCAGGATCGGGTCGGTGCGCAGCGCGCGGCGGGCCGGGCCCAGGACCGCAGTTAGGGCCGTCAGGAGCGTCAAGACCATGACGGCCACGGGCACCATCAACGGCGCACCTTGGGAGGGGTCGAAAGCCGCCGCAAGAGCGACAAGCCCGGCGCACAGCAGAAGTCCAACCCCCATCCCCAGCAGGACGCCCCGGAGTCCCTGGCGCAGGATGAGTCGGATGACCCTGCGCCGTTCCGCTCCCAGAGCCATTCGGATGGCGATTTCCTTCTCCATCAGACTTGCGGCGTAGGAGACCAAGCCGTGCATGCCCAAAGCGGCCAGAAGGAGGGCAAATCCGGCGAAGGCGCTGAGCATGAGGGCGGCAATCTTGAGGGGACGCCAGGCCTGCGCCGCCAGATCGTCCATGCTCAGGATGGAAACGCCCACCGAGGCATCCAACTCGGCCACCAGGCTGCGCACTTGACCCGCCTGCAAGGCCTCCGGGCCCTGGCTGCGCACCAATGCGAAAAAGCGCCGTTGCGGCTGGCGTTGCCAGAGCTGGTAAAGGCGGTCGCGGCGTTCCATGAAAACAATGCCCCCGATAGCGTCACCAACGACTCCCACTACGGTGGCCTGTTCTTGACGGGGACCAGGGTTGAGCAAGATGGGCTGTCCCAGTGGATTGCTCTGCGGCCAATGGCGCCGGGCCAAAGCGGCGCTGACGACCACCACGGGACTTCCCGACTGGTCGGCCGCCTCAAAGCCGCGTCCCTGAAGCAGCGGAATCGACATGGCCGCGAAGTAGTCCTCGCTGACCCGGCTCAGAAATGCGTTGGGCTCAGCGTCCGGGGGTTGCGAAGGCAGGCGGTAGGCGATTTCATGCTCCTCGAAATTGAGCGGCAGGGTGTTGGTGACAGCCGTCTCCTCCACTGACGGCAGCGCCCTCATGCGCTCCAGCAGTCGGCTCCCAAAGGCCTGCACCGATCCGGTCGAGGAATAACCGGCCTGGGGCAGATGGACGGTCACCGCCGTCAGTCCGCTGGGCCGGAATCCCAAGTCGAGTTGCCGGAAGTCCTGTAAGGCGTAGAGTCCCAGGAGTGCTCCAGCCGAAAGCAGCATGGCACCTGCCGTCTGGGTGGCCACCAGAAAGCGCGTCAGGCGGCGGCTGCGCTTGGAAGCCGTGCCCCTGACCCCTTCCATCAGGGCATCGCTCAAGTTGGAACCTGCCTTCCATGCCGGAATCAGGCCAAACACCAATCCAGCGGTCGTTGCCAGGAGGAAGGCTGCGGCTAGCGTCCAGCCGTCCAGCTTGACGTCTCCCACTCGGAAGAGCTGCTCGGGGATGATGCTTCCCACCGAGAGAATGCACCATTGGGCCAGAACCACGCCCAATCCGGCAGCGGCCATGGCCACCAGCAGGCTTTGCAAGAGGGTCTGCAGCATCATTCGGCCCCGGCTGGCGCCCAAGGCTTGGCGGACCGCCAATTCCCTCCGTCCCTTCATGCTGCGGGCCATGAAGAGGTTAGCCACGTTCCCGCAAACCACCAGCAGAACCGCACCCAAAGCGCCCAGCAAGACCGCCCCCAGCAATTGAAAGAGGTCGTAAAAGAAGATCAGGGCCTGCTTGAGGGGGACGATGCGCACGCCGTGTTGGCGGTATGCCTCAGGATGGCTCTCGGCCAGGGCCGCATGGACGCTCTTCAGTTCCTCACGCGCCGATTGCAGCGTGGCGTCCTCCCCCAAGCGTCCCACCACCAGCAGATCGTTGTGATCGCGCTGGCCACGGGAGGGATCTTCGCTCAAAGGCGCCCAAAGGCGGACCGAAGCAAAGGGAAAATGGAAGTCGGCCGGCATGACGCCCACGACCAAGTGGCGCACGCCGTTCAGATCGATGTGCTTTCCTACGATCTGTGCATCTCCGCCGTAGCGCGACTGCCACAGCGAATGCCCCAGGACCACCCGCCGATCCCCAGGTTGATCCTCGCCTGGAAGCAGCAGCCGACCCCTCTCAGCTTGGACGCCCAGCAGTCGAAAGAGGTTGGGCGTCACCCAGGCCAAGTCGAACTGTTCAGGCGACCGGCCCCCATCGGAGAGGTTGACAGAACTGTACTGGTAGGCTCCCAAATCCTGAAAACTGCGCAAGCGGCTTCTCCAATCCTCATAGGTGGGGCCCGACTGACGCCCCAGATCCCATCCCAGCTCTCCCCGACGCTTAAGGTCGGTTTCGTAGAGGTGAACCAACTGGTCGGATCGGGGAAAGTCGAGAGGACGAAAGAGGAAAGGATTCAGGAAGCTGTAAAGAGCCGTGTTGGCACCGATGGTCAAGGCCAGAATCAAAACGATGGCCACGGTGAAACCCGGGGAACGCAGCAGGGACCGCAAGGCATCTCTCAGTTCGCAGCGTAGGGCATTCATGATGCGTCCTCCCGAACGGCTGAGCGAGGAGACGCGAGGACCTCTTCCCAGTCCGTCCAGCCGTTCCCCCAATCCCTGTAAGGTGAGGTCGGCCAGACTCCGCATCCACAGCCGAGCCAGGCCGACCCACCCGTCTGCTCTCCAGCGGGCCAGGCAGGAATCGTGAAAAGCTTCCGCCAGATCGCGTGAAAAGCGCCGGCGGAAGGACGGGGGATAGATTTTCAGCAACCCGCGATAGACCGCAAGAGAGAAACGAATTGGCAACGGACCTTCAGTGCTCATCTCAACCTTGATCGAGAACGCGGCGGGCCTTGCCCAGTTGAATCCAGCGCTCCATCCGTTCGGTTTCAGCCGCCGCCACTTCCCGTCCTAGATGGGTGATGCTGTAGTAACGTCGACGCTCATCGCTGCCGGGATCGACTTGTTGCCGCTCCAACTCTCTGACCAGGCCGCCTTCCAGCAGCTTCTTGAGGTGCCTGTAGAGTGCTCCAGGCTGCATCTGCACCTCGGCTCCGGAAAGCGATTCAGCATCCTGCATGATGCCATAGCCATGGCGATCCTGATCCATCAGGACCAACAGAATCGCCAGGACCTGCGGATTGAGAGGAAGCCAGTCTTGAATCGGGGTTTCTCGTTTATCATTCATTGTACACACTCTGAGTATACACAGTTTGTTTATAGTGGGTCAAGACGTTCCCCACGATTTCTTTTCGGCACATCAACTCACCTCACTGAAGAGGCTAACGGGCGGGTAAGATCATCGATCCGGCCTCGATAGGGAGGAGAGCACAACACACTTGAATGAGCAGGCGGGTCCAGGGGCGATCTTTACTCGGCTCGCAGCGCAGTCATGGGATCGACCCGCGTTGCCCGGCGGGCCGGCAGCAGGCAGGCGGCGGCCGCTACCGTGAGGAGCAATAGACAGACCGAACCGTAGGTGAACCAATCGGTGGCTTCCACGCCGTAGAGCAAGCTGGAAAGCCAGCGCGTCAGTCCCAGCGAGAGAACGATTCCCGCCCCCACGCCGGCCACGGTCAGGATCAGCCCCTGTTTGAGGACCAACCGGAAAATGTCGGCGGGACGAGCCCCCATCACCATGCGGATGCCGGTCTCGCGATAGCGCCGGCTGACCGAATAGCTGATCACTCCGTAGAGTCCTACACAGGCCAACAGCAGCGCCAGTCCCGAGAAGACTGCCAGAAGGAGGGCTGCGAAGCGCTCTTGCCCCAAAGAGTCGCTGACAACCGTACCCATGCTTTGCAGCCGGTAGACGGGAAGGGCCGAATCGTACTGGTCGATCAAGCCACGCAGGGCCGAGGGCGTCTGCTGGAACGATAGTGGGCCGCGCGCGACCAGAGAGAGACTCCCCGACCACGGCACTTGGTAATAAGGGACGTACACCGTGGGACTGGGCTGGGAGCGCAGCGAATCGTGGCGGACGTTCCCGACGACTCCGACAACCCGCCTGAGATTGGAGTTGAAGCCTACCACGAGGCGTTGTCCCAAGGGGTCTTGATTCCCGAAGAAGCGCTCGACCAAGGCTTGATTGATGACAATTACGTCCTGCGACTGCCGGTCGTCGCCCGGAGCGAAAGTGCGTCCGCGCATGACGTCGATTCCCATGGTCTCGAAGTACCTCGGCGTCACGAAGCTGAAGTTGACTTGACGGTTTTCGCGCACCTGCTGCCGGTCCTCGCCTTCGAAGTAGAAGCTGGTCCCCTGCCGGTCAGCTCCCAAGGGGATGTCGAGAGTGAATCCGGCAGATTGAAAGCTCCCCGAAGCATTGATCAGTTCTTCCAGGTCTCGAAACGCGGCGATGCGGCGGTCAGCGTCCGGATAGCGGTTGGAGGGGAGGCTGACGCGGGCGGTAACGACCTGGGTCGTTTCGAATCCGCGGTCCACATCGAGCAAGCTGAGGAAGCTGCGGAAGAGGAGTCCGGCCCCTACCAGCAATACAATGGAAAGGGCCACTTCCAGAACAACCAGCAGCGAGCGCGCGTTCAAAGCTCCGCGTCCTTCCGAACCGGAGCGGTCGCCTTCGCGCAGTGATTTGCTCAGTTCACGGGTAAATGACTGCAGAGCGGGGGCCATTCCGAAGAGCAGGCCCGTGAACAATCCGATGGACACCGTAAAGGCGACGGCCCTCCAGTCGAGCGAGGCCTCATCGAGGCGGGGGACGTTGTCGGGCGCCAGCCCCACCAGGCCTTGGAGTCCCAGGTAGGCCAGCAGCAGTCCTAGAGCAGCGGCTGAGAGGGCCAGCGCCTGGCCTTCAGCCAGCAACTGACCAAGAAGTCGCCCGCGCGCCGCTCCTAGAGCCGAGCGGACGGCGAATTCGCGGCGGCGGGCGGTGGCCCGGGCCAAGAGAAGATTGGCTACATTGACGCAGGCGATGAGCAGCAGGAAACCCACCGCCGCCAAGAGCAAAAGCAGCTCGCTCTGGATGCCGCCCACCATTTGCTCGTGCAGTGGCACCAGCACGACATCCCAGCCTTGATTGCTGTTGGGAAAGCGCTCGGCCAGAGAAGCGGCCAGGGTCTGCATCTCCTGCTCCGCTTGCTGCACAGACACCTCTGGCTTGAGCCGTCCCAGCACGGTCATGAAATGGGCTCCGCGCTGGCCTTCGGCCATATTGATGGCGAAGGGAACCCAGAGGTCGGACTTTTCACTGGAAGCGGTACCCTCCAAAGCCACCGGCGGCGGAAAATCGAATCCCTCGGGCATCACTCCCACGACTTGATGGGGCACTTCGTCCACCAACAAGCTCAGACCCGCTGGTGCGGCTGAGGCGAAGCGCGTCTGCCACAGGCGATGGCTGATGAGGACCACCTTGTCGGCTCCCGCAAGGTCGTCCTCAGGCGTGAAGAGGCGGCCCGAACGGGGTTCGACTTTCAAAAGGCTCAGGACCTGGGAGGTGACCTGGGTTCCGCGCACCTGCTGGGGACGACCGTCTCCGCCAATGAAAAAGTCGCGCGGATCGTAGGCGCCCAGAGCCTCGAAGGAGCGGCTTTGGCTCCTCCAGTCGGCGAAATTGGGCGGCGAGGCGAACATGCGCGGGAGGCCCCTTTCGATCTGGCGTTCCCACACCATCACCAGGCGCTGGGGATCTTGGTAGTCAAGCGGACGCAGCAACGCGGCGTCTACGACCGAGAACAGGGCGCTGGTCGACCCGATGCCCAGAGCCAAAGCCACGACCGCGGCCGCAGAAAAGCCGGGATGAGCGGCCATAAGGCGGAATCCTCGCAGAAAGTCTCTCCAAAGTTCCCTCATTCAAGCACCTCTTGATCCCCGATTTTGTCCTGCTTGCGACGTTAGACATGCGCTCTTTCCGAAAGGTTGTTGGGAATTGTCTGGGAAGGTGGAAGCGGATGGGCAGATCCCCGACGGCCGCGCCGGAGACCTGCCCTGAAGTAGGAGGGGAGCTATCTTCAGTTGGGATTGACGACCGATACCGAGCAGGTCTCCGTGGAGACGTTGCCGGAAGCGTCAGTGGCCGTCACTTGCCACTCGATCTGATCGCCGACTCCACCGCTGTCGTGCACGGTCAGAGTCGAACCGCTGAAGGACACCACGCACGATTCACCCTTGTCGACCCGGCGTCCGCTGCCATTGATGAAGAAGCACTCGAATCCGGTCACCGTCGCTGTCACGCCAGCGTCGCAGGCATCAGTCACGCTGGCCGTAAACGAGATGGGGGCATCGGGCGGGATGATCGTGACCGGGGTGTTGCATTGGATCTCGGGCGGCGTCACATCCACAACCGTGACGGTCGCCGAACACGTGGAACTCAGGCCCAGCGAGTCTTCAACGGTCAGGGTAACGGAGGTATCGCCTAAACTGTAGGGTCCGGCCGGACTCAAGCCCAGGGTGATTGAATCGCCGTCAGGATCGAAGGAACCGTTGTCGACATCGGAGGCACTGGCATCTCCTTGGCACATGCCGTCGGCTTCGACTTCAACGTCCTGGCAGAGGGCTACCGGAGCCTGGTTGACGGCGGTCTCGTCGGTCGCTGAATCGTTGCTGGCATCCGTGTCGGTCACTCCAGCGGGGGCAGTGACCGTGGCCGTGTTGGAGAGAGTCCCAGCGGCCCCGGAGAAAACGTCGCAGGCGGCCATGAAGACAACCGAGTCTCCGTTGGGGATGTCCACCGATTCGCTGATGTTTCCGGTACCGTTGGCGGTGCAGGATGCTCCACCGGCGGGCACGCAGTTCCAGGTGCAGAGCAGGTCGGGCGGAAAGGAATCAGAGACGGTGGCGCCGGTGACGTCGTTGGGGCCGTTATTGGAGGCCTCGATCTCGTAGACCAAGGACCCTCCGGGATTGACCACGTCCAAGCTGTCGGTCTTGGTGATCTCCAAATCGGTTTCGACCAGAGGATCGAAGGTGATCTCCATCGACCATTCATCCAAGGTGCGCGGACAGGCCGGTCCCACCACGAAGCCGTCGCAGTCGCAGTCGCTGGCGTCGCTGAATCCGGCGTCGGCGATAGTCAGAGTCCAGTCGCCGTTGATTTCGAGTCCGTTGAAGTCGGCCAGGGACATTCCCATGGCGACCTGGAAGCTGTTATTGACCTGGCAGGTTCCATTGACCGTAAAGTCGGGCGGAGGTCCGGCCGCCGAATCGTCGAAGGTCACGTTGTAAAGCCCGTCGCCCACGCCCGCCTTGCGGTCAAAGAGCCGGACCGTCACGGTGCCCGTGGGGTCGGTCAGGTCGATGGTCACATCGGCGGTCTGCGGATGCTGGAGGGTCAGCGTAACGTTAATGTCGGTAATGGTCCCGAAGTCAGGGACATTTATCGTGTCGGTCACCGGTACTGGGGTTCCCGGTCCCGGAGGCAAGGCGTCAGGCACGAAAAGATTCGGGGTGCTCGTGTAAGTCTGCTGAGCGCCCAAAGCCGGAAGTCCGAGAACCAGCACCAAGGCAGTCGCCATCGCGATGGGTACAAGAAGTCGCGTCATGAAAATCTCCTGTTGGAAAAGTGGATAGGAAGAGACGATGAGGAGCAACGGATGGACGAGGCCTGCGGACACTCCTTCCATGAGCCATTCCGCAAACCGAAGGATGCTCTCCGAGCGGACTCCGCTGGAGACGTTTGTGCGCAGACCGCGCCTTCATTGGTTGAACTCCTTCCCTGGGCGACTAGTCTACACTGTTCATCGCAACGGGTCCACTTCCTCGCGGGTATTGGCGTAGCGAACAACCGGTGAAAAATGGAAGCGGCGATTGTGCCCGAGTCACTCCCACCCTTCGGCCGACCCTGCGCCGCGGGGATCGGAGGCGGCCGTGAAAGCGTTGGGACGGCCCTCCTGGTCGTACCTGATGGTGAGCCCGTGTGCGTTTCCAAGAACGGCACCTTCGCGCAGGTCGTGTCCGTAGTTCCGCAGCGATTCCAGCGCCTCGGCATCGATGCCGGGTTCAACGGCCAGATGCTGAGGCTCGATAAAGCTGATGCGGGGAGCAGAGATGGCCTCCGCCATGTTCATCTTGTAGTCGATCAGGTTCATGACCATCTGGGGGACGGTCTGGCCAATGGTATGCCCTCCCGGCGTGCCCAGGGCTGCCCATGGTCGACCGTCGCGCACGATGATAGTGGGACAGTCGCCGGAAAGCTTGTGGTGTCCAGCATGGGCGTCCATGGGATTGCCCTTGGGTTCAAAGGTGCAGTAGGCCAAGGAGTTGTTGAGCCAAATGCCGGTTCCCTCCACCATGATGCGGCTGCCGAAGAGATTTCCCAGGGTCTGTGTGGCGCTGACGATGTTTCCCTCGCCATCGGCCACGACGAAGTGGGTCGTGTTGTTTCCCGACTCCCCTACCGGTCCGGGAGGCGTGAAGGGACGGGCCCGATCAGCCTCGATTTGATCGGCCCTCTCCTGCCAGTAGTCCTGGGAAAGCAGCCGCTCCAGCGGAGGTGGCGAGATCTCGGGGTCCCCGGCATGGGCCAGGCGGTCGTGGAAGGCTATCTTGGTGGCCTCGGCGAAACGGTGGAGATGCTGCGCGCTGCCCGCCGGAGGGGGATCGAAACGGCTCATAATGCCCAAGCGGATGAGTGAAGGAAAGGCCGTTGCAGGAGGCGAGGCGGTGTAGACCGAGTGTCCGCGGTAGTCGATGTGGATGGGCTCCCACCACTCCGCCTGGCAGTCCTTCAAATCCTGCAAGGTCAAGAAGGATCCGATCTCCTTCATGGCGGCGTCGATGGCTAGGGCGAGCTTTCCCTCGCGCATCACATCGGCACCCTGCTCGGCGATGGTTTGGAGGCTCTCGGCCAGATCCTCCTGCACAAGACGCTGTCCTTCTTCAAGAGGAGCTCCCTGGTCACCGTAGAACTGCCGAGCCTGCGGAGGGAACTCATTGAAAGCGTAGGCGATAAGCTGGGCCGTGCGGGCGTCGATTTCGAATCCCTCCCGGGCCAGTTGGACGGCCGGCTGCAGAAGCCGCTTCCAGTCCAGCTTTCCGTATTGTTTCCACATCCCTTCCCAGGCGGGGACGTTGCAGGGCGTGGAAATGGCCTTGGGCCCGCGGCGGTTTTCCTCGAAACCGGGGGTGGGTGCCCGAAAGACGTCCGAATCGAGGCCTTGGGGGATGCGTCCGCTGCTGTTGAGAAAGCGGATGCGGTCTTCCCCGGCGTCGTAGATCAAGATAGTTCCATAGCCGCCCACGCCCGACATCATGGGTTCCACGACATTAAGCGCCGCCGCCACCGCAATGGCCGCGTCGAAGGCGTTGCCGCCTTCCTTGAGGACTTCCAATCCGGCCGCCGTGGCTAAGGGATGGGCGCTGCTGACGATGCCGCGCGAGCTTGTCACCAATTCCGCCGTCCGAGGTGAGGGGGCAGGCTCGTCACTCGGCGGAGGTCCGCATCCCGGCAACAAGAGGAGAAGCAAGCAAATAAATCCGAGGCGTGACTTCATGACAAGGGCTCCTTCATTTCTTTTGACCCGACGTA
>DATIPO010000281.1:0-1644 GCA_035471925.1 Acidobacteriota bacterium | reverse complement strand
CAGCGAGCGGGGGTAAAAGCTCAGCCCCCGCGCCTGCGGGACCTTCAGCTTCAGCTCCCCCATCCGGGTGGCCACCGTCTTGTCCTTGTAGCCGTTGGCCCAGCCGCGCCGCTCCGGGCTCCGCTCCCAGGGCCCGGCCCCCAGGAACTGCTCCCGTTCCAGCTTCATGGCCTCGTTCAAAAGCGTCTGCATCACTTCCCGGAAGGCCTCGGTTCCCTGTTCGATCAACTCCTCCAACAACTGGCGTGGTACTCTGCTTTCAGGGTCTGGGATCATCGTGATTCTCCTCTGTTTGGGTTACAGTTTTGACTAGGAGAATCCTGTCCCAGACCCCTGACTGCCCCCTCCGGCCGAGCGGCCGACGCGGGTCAGACTCCAGTCGGCCCTCCGGGCCTCCTTCCGTCCGACCCGCTGGTTGTCTCTCTCCAGGGAACCTTCAGGCAGAAACTACAGAAAGAACGTTACACGACTGCTGGCGCTGTGTGGTAGGCTGGGCGGGTTGTTTTCCAGGAGCGAGGTGCGATGAAGTTTGTTTGTATGAGTTGTGACGAGCAGATGTCGCTGGTGAAGACCGTCCCGCCTGAGGAAGGGGCCGGGATCTCGGTGCTTTACGGGTGTCCTGAGTGCGGCAACCGGATCGGGATGCTGACGAATCCCTGGGAGACCCAGTTGGTGTCGTCGCTGGGCGTCAAGATCGGGGGCAAGACGGCTGAAGAGATCGAAGCCGGAGCCGAAGGCGAGGACCGCATGGCCGGTTGTCCCTTCAGCGGCATGGTGCAGGACATGGGGGAATCCCAGCGCCTGCAGGTGCAGAAAGAAGTGGCCCAAGCTACCAAGGAGAGCCTGACGGCGGGCGATGCTGGCGCTTCTCATTCGGGAGCCCGGACGTCGGATGGCGGTGCCCCCGGACATCGGCCGTCGGGATCCGAGGAAGCCGTTCCAGGACCCGGAACTCGAGCGGGACAAGGCGATCCACCGCCCCTGTGGACGGAGACCGCAAGGCAGCGCCTAGCCAACATTCCTGAGTTCGTGCGTCCCATGGCCAAGCAGGGGATCGAGCACTTCGCCATGACCAACGGGTATCCGCAGATTGACGAGAAAGTGCTCGACGAGGCCAAAGACGTGTTCGGCATGTGACGAACACGAGACCGTCCTCGGCAGTCTTTGCGCAAAGCTGACTGGGGTTCGCAGCCGTCATCGACGCTCCGCCGGAACGAAGACGGCTCGGGAGACATCGACATCCCCCGCCTACATCCGCCCTGCGCGCCGGAGCACTTCTCTTTTCTGTTCCTGTGGGCTCCTGCCAAGCGAGGCACTGCTCAACCCGCTTGCTGCGCTCCAGTCCGAAGTTCGATGAGTTCGATTCCGGGACTTCCGGGCATTCTTAACACGGCCCGCACTGCCGGTTTCTTTCTGCTGGAGTCTGGATGGAATCGGTCGAGTCGGTTATGATCATTCCTTTGCGTCCGCTCAGGGGGAACTGAGTGGTGTCGCGGATCCACTGTTATGAGTACAGCGGCAGTCAATGGGCCGGCCTTGCTTTGCCGGCAGCTTTATAAGCGCTATGAGAGCGGCGATAAGGCCGTGGACGCGGTCAATGGACTGGACCTCGAAGTGCGCCCGGGCGAGTGTTTCGGGCTGCTG
>DATIPO010000280.1:0-1541 GCA_035471925.1 Acidobacteriota bacterium | reverse complement strand
CTCTGCAAGCTGACCGCTGCTGCCGCCGCACCGCAAAGGCCGGCCACCAGGGCCATAAGCAGGCTTTCCGCCAAGACCTGCCGCAGCAACGACCCGGGGCCGGCGCCCATGGCCGCGCATACAGCCAGTTCCTGACGCCGCTCGGTGGCTCGGGCCAGTTGCAGATTGGCCACATTGAGGCAGGCGATGAGCAGTACCAGGAGGACGGCGCCGGTCAAGACCATGAGCAAGGTTTTGCTGTCGCTGACGGCCTGAGTATGGAGTGAGAAAACCGCGGCGCCGTGGCCTTCCCGGTCCTGACCGGGAGCGTTTTTTCTTGCCAGTTCGCGCGCTGTGACCTGAAGGCGCTGAGAGGCCTTCCGCAAAGAGACCCCATCCCGCAGACGAGCCATAACGAAGAGTCCTCTTCGGGCCACGTCCTCGGCGTTGGCGCGCAGCGGAACCAGGAAATCGGCATCACTGCGGACCATCCGGCCCCTCAGATTGAGGGGCGGAGGAAAAAGAAAGGAATCGGGAAAGACACCGATCACTGAATGAGTCACGCCGTCGAGGCGGATCTGGCGGCCCAGCAGTGACGGATCGCCTCCGAAGCGAGTCCTCCATAGCCCCTCTCTGATCAGGACCACTTCCGCTCCCCCCGGCCGGTCTTCCTCCTCGTTGAATCCCCGCCCCATAAGCAGAGGGGGCTCGAGGAGTCTGAAAAGGCTGGCGGTCGCCGCAGCTCCGTCCAGACTCACTGGCGGCCCCTGTTCGGTAAAGACGGCGGAACGGTTGCGGAATGCGGCCATTTCGCTGAAAACGTCCTGCGCTTGGCGCCAACGCAGGTAGCTTCCCGCGCTGTTCAGTATGTAGCGCTGAAACTGAGGGATCTTGTCGTAGAACGTCACCAGCCGCTCAGGTTCGGGGTAGGGCAAAGGCTTGAGCAAGACGGCATAAACGACTGAGAAGATCGCTGTATTGGCTCCGATTCCCAGGGCGAGCACCGCAACCACCAACAGCGAATGGCGCGGGTTTCGAACCAAGCCTCGAATTGCGAAGCGCAGATTATTGCCCGAGAGCATCTTCCAGGTCCTTTCTCCCGCACGTTCTCGTGGTCCCCGGGAGCTGATGCCGGCCAGGGGGCGACTCACCCGTTGAATCGCCCTCCCAATTAGAAAGCGGAAGGCGAGGGCCACGGTTTGGGCCAAAAGTGCAAAGCTGGAACGACCCCGCCATTCCTCCTCCAGGTCCCCGGCCACCGAGTCTCCCCATTGCGGCGGAGCGGCCCAAGCTGCCAGACCAATCGCCGCCCGCCGCAGCAGGGAAGCGCAAACGGATAGTCTCCTATGCTTCACGATGAACGCTCCATAGTCCTCACTGGGCCCGCAGCGCAATCAGGGGGTCAACTCGCGCCGCCCTGCGGGCGGGGAACAGGCAGGCCAACAGAGCCACCGCGGCCATGAGCAGCGTCAAGACCCCATAAGTGAAAGGGTCGACGGCCCCGATTCCAAACAAGAGGCCTTCCAGAAAGCGGCTTAGGGCCAAGGCTGAGGCCAAGCCCA
>DATIPO010000279.1:0-51035 GCA_035471925.1 Acidobacteriota bacterium | reverse complement strand
AGTCTTCGTCATTGGTGAAGCTGGCGGGTTGGCCGGTGGCTTCGGTGACGGAGCGCCACAGGTCGGGGTCGACGGCTTTGCGGCGGGAGACGGCGGCGCTGGCCGGGAGGTGGGTGAACTGGGCGCCCCAGCGTCCCATCACGATGCCCGTCTTGCCCGCCATGGCGGCGTGGACCGCGTTTTGAGCCAGCAGTCCGGCGAACACGCTGTCGATGGGATTGGCGCGCTGGGAGCGGATGATGTAGCTGGGGTCGATGTACTTGAGGGTGATGGGAATCTCGCGCTCGTGGAAGTGCTTGGTGATCTCCTGGCGCAGAAAGCGTCCGATGTTGAGCAGGGAGATGTTGCCGCTCTTGTCGTACTCCACCGGCTTGTCGTCGCTGATGGCGCGCAGGTGGCGCTGACCCGCGCCTTCGGCCACCACCACAACGGCATGTTGGCGTTCCACCACCCGCTTGCGCAGGGCTTCGAAAAAACCCTTGGGTCCATGCAGATCGAAGTCTACTTCCGGAATCAGCACGAAGTTGACCTCGCGCATGCCCAGCGCGGCGTGGACGGCAATGTGGCCGGAATGGCGTCCCATGACCTGCACCAAGCCGATGCCGTTGAAGGCCCCCTTGGCCTCATTGTGAGCTGCGCCGATGGCCTGCACGGCCGTGGAGAACGCGGTCTCGAATCCGAACGACTTCTGGATGAAGGAGATGTCGTTGTCGATGGTCTTGGGAATGCACACCACGCCGATCTTGAGTCCCCGTGACTGGATCTCGTCCTTGATCTTGATGGAGGCTCTGAGGGTGCCGTCGCCTCCGATCATGAAGAGGACGTTGATGTTCATGCGCTCCAGCGCGTCCACGATCTGGGAGGTATCCTGGTGGCCCCGCGACGATCCCAGCAGCGTGCCGCCGTGGTGGTGGATGTTCTGCACCGCCAGGCGGTCGAGTTGCACTTGCTCGTGCTTGTACTTGGGAATGAAGCCCTCCAGCCCGTAGCGAATGCCGATGATGTTCTTGGCGCCGTAGACGTAGGTGAGCTGCATGACAAGGGCCCGGATGACGTCGTTGACGCCGGGGCACAGTCCGCCGCAAGTCACGATGGCGCTGCGCAGCTTGGCCGGGTCGAAGTAGATGTACTCGCGCGGACCTCCCATCTCGAAAGAAGGCACCGGCCGCCCCGCCTTGCGCAGGATCTCGATGTCGCGCAGATCGAGCGGGTAGACCACCCGCTGGTCGTCCTCGATGAAGCGGGCTTCGGCAATGGGGCTGCGGACCGAGCGGCGTCCCAGGTTCTCAACGGTGAAGTCGAGACCCTCATAGCTTTCCAGGATGGACTGTTCTTTTTCGCTCAGAGCCTCGCGGCTGCTTGTTTCCATTCTCAGGTCCTCACCGGGACGCCCAAATCAGTCGGAAGAGCTGCCATTGTCCCCCTTTCCGCCCCCGGCTTCAAGGGGAGTCCCAGCCGACCGCCATGCCCTCGCGCAAGGCCGAAAAGCTCTCGACAATTGCCTGCGTCAGGGCAGGGTCGTAGAATACGGACCCGAACGAATCAATATGCCTTGGAAAAGGAGAAGGATAGAATGAGTTCAAATCGACTTTTTCCCAACTGGGTATGGGTTGTTCTCATCGTGCTGGTGCTGATCTGGGCCCTCTACCGGCTCTGGCCCTAAGGCCACGCTGCGGTAGGATCGCCAGGGTGCCGCTTGAGATGTTCCGGCACGGCTGCGAGTTCCCCACATGGAAGGCAAGCCAGAAAGATCATCGGGGCCCTCAGAGCCCGGGACTCAAGTGAGCGGCGCTCCGCCTGCGCCACTGCCTTTAGAGCGCTTGGCTGATTGGGCTGCCCCGTCCCTGGTCTTGCTGAGCCTGCTGGTCAGCCACGCCAAGTATTACCGCTATCCCCTGTGGTCATCCGAGATGTTGCTTTGCGCCGGAGTACTGCTCCTGGCGGGGACGGGCTTCTGCCTACTGGCCTTGGTGCGTCGGGAAACCCTCTATCCGCTCGGCTTGGGCCTGCTGATACTCATTTTTCTGGACGTTCAGCTCCACCTCTTCGTGCGGGCTTTGGGAGGTGCGGTCTGGGTGTCCCCGCTGCTCGCGGTACCCGTGCTGCTTGCGCTTTTCTTCGCCTTCATGCTGCTGATCTTCGCCCTGCGCAGCGAAATCGGCAGGATCGCCGCCGCGGCCTGGGGGGTTATCTTCCTGGCCACTCTGCTGCTCCCCAGCGAACGAGTTCCCGCCGGAGTGATGATCGACCAGCAGGTGCAGCCCCGACAAGACCTGCCCATGGTCCTTCACCTGGTCTTGGACGAGCACATCGGAGTGGCCGGCATCCCTGCCGACCTGCCGGGCGGAACCGCGGTGCAGAGGCATCTCGTTGAAAGGCTGGTCGACGACGGATTCACCCTCTACGGCAGGGCCTTCAGCCAATATGCGGAGAGCCAACTCGCCCTGGCCAGCCTGGTCAACGGCCAAGCCTTCTCTGCCCAGCCGGAGTATGTAGTTCCCGCGGCTTCGGGGTATACCATCACGCGCAATGACTGGCTCCGGTCCCTTGCCCAGGAGGGTTACTCCGTCAGAGTCTATCAAAGCAGCTACATTGATTTCTGCCGGGCTGAAGGCTTTTCCGCCGACTACTGCTTTGTCTACCCCGCCAACAGCATCAGCGTATTGAGGAGTTTCGAACTCACCGCCTGGAGCAAGGCGCGACTGATTCTGCCCAGACTTTTCGAGGGAACGTTTGACTTCTTTCCCTCCAAGCCCCAGCTCACCACTTTGGCATCCCCCGCGATTCTGGACAGAGTGGCTCAAGATATGGACCGCCGTCCCCGCGGGAGCGCATTTTTCGTCCACTTGATATGGCCCCATTATGCTTACGCTTTCGATGCCCAGTGCGCGCTCCGACCGGCCGTGGGCACGTGGGCCAACGTGGGCGACATCGGGTCCTGGCGGGCAGAGGACTTCAACAGCGAAAGCGAGAGGGAGTCCAAGTATGCCCTCTATTTCCAGCAGGTCCGCTGCGTCATCAAGAGCCTGGACGACCTTCTTGAGCAGATGCGCCGCCGAGGCTCGCTGGCCGACGCCCTCATCGTCATCCACGGTGACCATGGGTCTCGGTTGGCCACTCGGAACTTTCGCAACGTCGATCCCTCCGCGTTTAGCCGGCAGGACATGGTCGATCATTTCTCGGCGCTCATGGCGATCCGCCTGCCGCAGGCCCGCGAAGAAGCTGGGTCCAGCCGAGAAAGCCCCAGCCTAGGAGGCGAGGACGACCCGCCTGAAGCCGCCCGCGGCATTTATGTCGACCGGCAGGAGTCGATTCAGGAGATCTTCGCCCGGGAAGTCTTGAACCGCCCCTTGCAGGGCGAGGCCGGAAAGGTATTCGTCACAGGCGGCGGCGCCGAGACGTTGCTCAGCCGTCCAATGGTCGAGTTGCCCCAAGCAGACCTCCCACAGCAGTGACCCGCTCGAATGTGAGCGAAACGCCGGCAGGTGCCCGGACGCCTGATTTCAGCCCGCTTCCAGCCAAGGCTCTGTTATAATTCCTCGATCAGACAAGATGAGCCCAAAAGCTGGGGGTGGCCGCCATCCCCGAGCCTTCTAAGGGTCAAACGATCGGTGGATTACGATGCTCCTCAATCTGGTGACGAACGGTGCTCTAGCTTACATGGATCCTGCTTCCGGCAGTCTGATTCTGCAGATCGTACTGGGCGGGATTGCCGGTGCCGCCGTGGCCCTCAAGATGTTCTGGGGACGGATCACTTCCTTCTTCGGCGGTTCCGCGGACTCGTCCCGACAGGGCGCTGAAAGCGCCGAAAGCGAATGACGGGCGAGCCGGACGCCAAGTCTCATCCGGATCCAACTTACTTCTCTCATGCCGAACGTCGAACTTGAGCCGGGGTCGTTTCGGGATCGCAGCGGCCGGGTAGTCTATGTCGACGATGCCGTCTACCGACTCCTCAGCCGCCAAGCGCTTGAGGAATGGCAACTGCTCGCATCTTCGGCGTTCTTCCGCCGCTGCCTCGAGGAGGGCCAGATCGTCGCCACCCGGGAGGCTGACTGGGACGAGTTGCCGCCAGACCTCAACTTCTCCTCACAGGACTGGCCGGGCTTGCTCAAACACCAGCGTATCCCGTTCATTTCTTATCCGTACGAATGGCCCTTCGAAATGTTGAAGGACGCCGCCTTGTTGCACCTGCGGTTGCTTCGGGAAGCCATGGCCGAGGGCATGCTCATGAAGGACTCCTCGCCTTTCAACGTTCAATGGCGGGGCACCAATCCGCTTTTCATCGACATCCTCTCTTTTCAGCCCATGGAAGAGGGAGAGCCTTGGTCCGGCTACCGCCAGTTCTGCCAACTCTTCCTCAATCCGCTGCTGCTGGAGGCCTACAAGAACGTCGACTTCCGTCCCTGGCTTCGCGGAAGCATTGAGGGCATTACGCCTGGGGAATGCAACGCCCTGATGTCGCTCAGGGACCGCTTCCGTAGGGGCGTCTTCAGCCACGTTTATCTTCAGAGCAAGCTTGAGAGCCGCTTCGGCAATACTCCTCAGTCTGTCAAGGGACAGATTAAGCAAGCTGGCTTCAGTCAGGCCATGATCGAACGCAACGTCAGAAATCTGGAGAAGCTGATCGGCAGGCTGCGCAAGAAGGGCGGTTCTTCGGCGTGGTCCGACTACGCCAGCCATCACAGTTACACCGATCAGGACCATCGTGCCAAAGCCGATTTCGTGCGCCGTGCAGCGGACTCGCTCAGCCCGCGTCTGGTGTGGGATCTGGGATGCAATGTTGGTCAATTCAGCCGCATAGCGTCAGAGGCGGCTGAATATGTCGTGGCCATCGACGGCGATCCGCTCACAGTCCACCGCCTTTATCAGCAGCTCAAAAGGGAGGACAACAGCAAGATCCTTCCCTTGGTCATGAATTTGGCTGATCCTTCTCCCGCTTTGGGCTGGCGCGGCAGGGAGCGGAAAAACCTGAGCGCCCGAGGCACTCCTGATCTGACCCTGTGTCTGGCCTTGCTCCACCACATGGTGATCGGCGCCAACGTGCCTCTAGCCGAGTTCATCGACTGGCTGGCGTCCCTGGGCTCCAGCTTGGTGATCGAGTTCGTCTCCAAGGAGGACCCCATGGTGGAAGCCCTGCTCAGGAACAAGCCCGATCAATATGACGACTACGATGAGGCCGTGCTCGAGAAGTGTCTTCAGGACCACTTCCAAGTGAGAGAGCGCACAGAACTAAGCAGCGGGACGCGTGTCCTCTACTTGGCTGAACGGGTTGAGAGGAGAAGCGCCTGATCGCGGGGGTTGCCGCCCTGAGTCCCGCGTGAGAAGATCTGCCCGTGCTGCGTTCCCTCGAACCGGTTTTCCGCCGGACCCTGATGGTGGCGGTCGTTCTGTGGCTTCCTGCCCAGGAGGCCCTGCGGCCCATCACCGACACCGACATCTGGTGGCACCTTTCAGTCGGGCGCTGGATCGCTGAAAACGGCGGGCTGCCCTCCGTCGATCCCCTCACCCGGATGGGTGCCGAGGGCCAGGCCTGGGTGGCCTACAGTTGGCTGTACGAGATTGTCATGTTCGGCCTCTACGAGTCGCTGGGTCCGAGTGCGATGATCCTTTACACCCTGGTGCTGGCACTGGCCATTGCTGCCGCAACCCTGTGGCTGATCCGCCGCCCCTCCCGCGGCCTGCTGCTTCCATTTGTCCTCAGCGGGGCCGCCATGCTTTCCATGCTGGGCCTCATCTACGACCGTCCCTGGATGCTGACCATTCTCTTTTTCATCCTTTTGCTGCTGGCGCTTTGGAAGGGGCGCGAACAGCCCAGGGTCTTGTGGTGGACGGTGCCCCTCTTCTGGCTGTGGGCCAATGTCCACATCGTCTTCGTCTACGGATTGGGCGTGATGGGCTTTGCACTGCTGGACGGCTTGGCCGGACGCTGGGGCTACGGGGACGGAACGCGCCATTTCGACCCGTCGGCGACGGCCAAGGTGCTAGGCGCCTGCCTGCTGGTCACGCTGCTGACTCCCAATCACGTCTACTTGTGGATAGTGGTCGCTCAGTATGTGGGAGAGGCCACGCCTTTCCGGCTAGTGGAGGAACTGCAGGCGCCCGACTTCCGCACCGTCCACGAGTGGATCTTCCTCTTTATGAGCGTCGCCGCCGCGGCTGCTTTGGGCTGGCGGCGGCGGCGGGACGTCTTTGCGGTGCTCTTGCTGGTAGCCGGAATCTACCTTTCCCACCGCGCCAGCCGGGACGTGTGGTTCACCGCCATCGCCTCAGCGCTGATCCTGGCCGATTGTCTGGCGGGTACCGCACTCGATCCCCCCAACAAGCCGGGCGAACGGCTGGCAGCCAGGCACCTGCCCTGGGTGGGACTGTGGGTTTTGGCCGGGCTCCTGCTGTCCGGCAAGTGGGTATGGCTCGATAACCATCGGCTGCGAGAGAGCGTGGTTGATCATTTTCCAGTGGCTGCGGCCGACCATGTGGTCAGCCAGGGCTATTCTGGACCGCTTTATAATCATTTCGAGTGGGGCGGCTACCTGGGTTGGCGCTTTCAGGGCCTCGATCTGCCGGTCTCCATTGACGGACGCACCAATCTGGCCGGAGAGCAGCGGCTGCAACTCAGCGTCAACAGTTGGTTCGGCTATCATGGCGACTGGAAGCGGGATCCCGACTTGAAGACCGCCAATCTGGTCGTGGGTCCCAGCGAGATGCCGCTGATTTACCTGCTGGAAGCTTCGGGGACTTTCCGCAAGGTCTACAGTGACGAGCAGGCCACGGTCATGATCCGCACCGCCCCCCATCCCAGGTAGCGCGCGGCCGCTCCCGCCGCTGCCTGTTGCTAGCCTGCGATTCGCCGTCCATCCCGTCTCCTGGCAAGTCAAGTCCGGGCTCGCGCAGGCGAGCCAGACGTCTGCTCAGCGAAGGCTACGAAGGCAAAACAGCGCCGTAGGTAGAACGTCAAGTCCGGGCTCCCTGCAGGCGCGCCGGACGGCTCCTCAGCTAAGGCTGTGGAGGCAATGCAGTGCAGAAAGTAGAAAGTCGAGTCCGGGCTCGCTGAAGGCGAGCCATACTTCAGCCCAGGGTAGAGTGAAGACGCGGAGCGTCCGAACGGCACCCTGGGTACCTTCAATAGCTCAAAAGAAACCCTGAAAGGGTGGAATAGTGCTTACTTGCGCCGCCTGATACGGTTGGAACCGATGAGGAGGACCAGCAGAAAAGCCGCCGCCGAGGCGATGTAGCCCATGGCTTGAGGAGTGAGCCAGCCGGCCAGCGGGGCGTCCAGCAGGCCGTCGGCCAGCAGGCGGACGGCGACGGCGGCGGAGATGGCAGCCAAGGCAGCACGGGCTGCTCCTCCCCGCAGGTAGAGTCCGGCCAGAATGGGGACCAGCAGGCTGAGTCCAAGCAGGGAGTAGAAGATGCTGAGGGCATCCACAACCGAACTCAAGGCGATGGCCATCGCCACCGCCAGCAGTCCGCCGCTGATGGCCGCCCAGCGCGCTGTGCGCAGCACTTGGCGGTCGTCGGCCTGGGGACGCAGGAAGCGCTTGTAGAGGTCTTTGGACAGCGACGTGGCCAACATAAAGAGCACGGCGTCGGCCGAGCTGATCTCGGCGGAGAGAATGGCGGCCAGAGAAATGGCGCCCATCCAGGCTGGCAGCGCGTGAACCAGCAGGTGGGGCAGGGCGATGTCCACGGCTTGACCGGGTGCGGGCGGCTCCAAGCCAGGATAAAGCACGCGGGCCGCCATCCCCAGCGTCATGGGGACCAAGGCGAAGAGCAGCAGCACCAGTCCCTGTCCCGTTACCGCCAGGCGCACGGTGCGCGTGTCGCGGGCGCCATAGATCTTTTGCAGCAGCCCGGGCGAGATGATGAAGGCCGGGACCAGCAACACCAGATGGTCCCAGGCATGGCCTCCGGCCCAGGGATCGAGGGCAGGGGCCGGCAGGTCCGCCGCGATGCCCTGCCAGCCGCCAACCGATTGCAGCACCAGCGGCAGGGCTAAGGCGAATCCTGCCAGCAAGACCACGAGCTGAACCAGATTGACCCATGCCGAGGACACCAGACCTCCGGCCGTGAAGTAGAGGATCATGACCGATCCGCTGACCAGGCAGCCGGCCCACTTGGGCATGCCCGTGATGACGTTGAGAATCCAGGCCATGCCGATGAACTGACCCGCCAGGATGGCCAGCGTGGCCACCCACAGCAGGGAAGAGACCACGCCCCGAACCGAGGCGCCGAAGCGCAGCTCCAAATAGTCGCCCACGGTCTGCAGGTCATGCTGGCGGGCCGTCCTCCAAATGCGGGGGCCGATCCACAGTCCCAGCAGGATGGAACCGATGCCCGCCGAACCTACCCAGAACCAGGCCGACACTCCGTCGCGGTAACCGAGTCCGGCGGCTCCTACGGTGGAACCGGCCCCGATGTTGGCCGCCAGCAGGGTGGCGAAGAGCAAGACAGGGGAGAGCCGGCGCTCGGCCACGAAAAAGCCGCTTGAGGTGGCCACCCGGCGTCCCGTCCACAGCCCCAGGCCGATCAGCAGAGCCGAGTAGAGAATCAGCAGGACCAGATGCCAGGTCATCATGGGCGTTTGAAGCTCACGGCTACACCGTCGCGGACGGGAAGGATGACCGTCCACAAGTCGCTGCGCTCATAGGCCCGGCGGTTATATTCCAAGACCCCCTCCAGCGCCTCGTCGTCGGGGTCCGGCGGCTCTTCCGCCACCTTGCCCTGCCAGAGCACGTTGTCGGTGATCATCAGTCCGCCTGGACGCAGCTTGGGAACCGCTGCTTGCAAGGCCTTGGGGTAGTCATGCTTGTCGATGTCGCAGAAGACGATGTCGAAGGGCCCCTCCTGCCGGTCCAGGCTATCCAGCGCATCTCCCGCCAGCAGCCGGACGCGGGGGCGGACCTCACCTCGGGTCAGCCACTTGGACGCCCTCTCCAGATTCTCGGACTTGTACTCAGTGAGAATGAGTTCGCCCTTTTCGTCCATGGCCTGGGCGAACCAATAGGCTGAGTAGCCGAAGCCCGAGCCGAGCTCCATCACCCGCCGGGCTCCGCACAACAGGGCCAACTGGGTCAGGATGCGTCCTACGACGGGGCCGACGATAGGGAAGTCATGACGGGCGGCGTGGGCCTCCATCTCGCGCAACACTTCATCACCCGCTCCCGCCGCTCGCTCCAGGTAGTTTTCGACAGCCTCGGCAACGATTTGCATGACCCGTATCTTGGCATGCCCGGCCTGGGCCGGGCAAACGGGCCACCTAGGGGACGGCCAGGCTGCGGAAATCGGTGGGTGAGAGGTCGGTCCACTTGCGGAAGGTGCGCTCGAAGTGGCGAAGATCACCGAACCCCGACTGATAGCAGGCCTCGGTGATGGAGGAGTCGCCTTCCAGCAAGATGTCGATGCAGTTCTGCAGGCGGACGCGCTGCATGTACTGAGTGAAGCTCAAGCCCACCTTCTCGTGAAAGTAGCGGCAAAAATAGCTTCTCTCCAAAGCCACCACCTCGGCGGCGTCGTTGAGCGAGATCTTTTCCTCGAAGTGGTCTTGGATGTAGGCGTCCAGACGACGCAGCCGGTCGTAGTACTTGAATGCGTAGTCGTTGGCTGCTCCAGGCAGGCGCAGGCTCCAGCAGCGGTCAGGTCCGACAGGTTTGTCGCCTTCTGATCCGGGCAGCAGTTCAAGGCCAACCAAGGAGGTGCCATCGCCCTTGAAGCTCTGAAAACGGACCGAAGCTTTTCCAGCCAGGGCCGTGCCGGCCGAGATCGAAACTTTGCCTTCAAGCCTTCCAGCTTCAGCCGGGCAACTCAAGCAAATGCCCTTGGGGCTGACATCGACAACGGTAACCTCCACCCTGGCTCCCGCCGCCGTCTCGATTTCCACGCCGATATCGACGGGTTTCCTCAAATAATTGCGTCTGTCACGCGTCATTCGCGCTTCTCCCGATTTTTAAGTTGTCTTCGGAGTTTTCGGGCTCGCACGGATAGGGCTCCTGCCCTGTAGCCTAATGGATGCAACAGGCGTGCCAAACACCGGCATTAAGACCTGAAATCCACGCTATGCTCCGTTTGGCGGGCATTTCGGCAAGCGTTCGTGGTATGGATCAAACCACTGGATGGACTCAAGAATTGTCAACCTTGCTTTACACCAAGCCTTGGAAGACAAAGCGGCGGGGGACCTGAAACCCGCATCAGGCGGGGCACAGCGGGTCACGGAAGGGACTGTAAAGAATTCCAACAGTCAAAAGGGGCGGGGTCTGTTCCCGTTCCTGATGGGGGCTCTCACATACGGGGTGAGTAGGACAGTCCGAAGACCCTTTGAAGGGCTTCGGTGTTGCCGTGGACCGTCGAGCAGGTATCCATGAGCAGTTCGCACCACACTAGTCCGATGGCGCACATTTCGGCCTCGGAGCTTCCCAGATTGCCGGGCAGGAAAGGACGCAGCGTTTCCAGAGTCTCTTTCCACTTGCGCCTCTCGGCCTTCTGGACCAAGCCGACGAGAGACGAAGGCGGAGCAATCAGCGTGCCTGACTGCAGACTGTACTCCACCAGTTCCAGTTCCTGAAGCAGATCCTCTTGATCGAGACTCTGTGCCCACTCGGTGAGATCGGGTGTCTCAGAGATAAAGCCTCGGACGGAGTCATGGATGGCCTCGTTAGGATTAAGGTTCACGGTACCTGTCCCCCCTTGCTTGTCCTTTCTCAGGAGTTTGGTCCTTGCTCGCGCTGTGGGTGTCGAATTTAAAGAGAGAGTTTGAAATGGCCTGGCTGGGGAAGGCGAAGACGGTCTTCTCCAGGCCCTCCTTTTCCAGAGGCTGCAGTTCAGCTCCTGCCGGAGGTGACGATTCGGCAAGCCGGGTTGCTTCTGGCGGAGCCGCGTCCAGCCGGGCCGCGCGTCCCAAGAACGACCGGCATCCGCCGGCCAGGAGTTGGGCGTCTATGCTTGCAGGAGGCGGAAAATGCCAGCCGGCCTCGCGCAGGTTGAGGAGGATGGCGGGATTGTCGGGTGCATCCGCCAAAGCGGTCTGAAAGGCCTGATAGGCCAGCGGCCATTGCTGGGAGTCGGCCAGCATCTCGCCCAAAGCGTTGAGAGCCTGGGCGGGGGAGAGAATGCTCAGCAGACGCAAGCAGGCTTGCCTGTAGTCGCCTTGGCGGACGTGCAGCGCGGCCATCTCGCGGTGGACCCGGGGAGCGGCTTCGGGGCTCAGGCTGACCAACAAGGGCAGCGCTTCCTCACTCATGCCCAATCCGATGGCCAACAGAGCCGCCGATCGCCGCAGTCCGAAATCTTGAGGTGAAGCCCGGCTGGCCCGCATCATGGTGCGCAGTCCTTCTTCGGGCAAACCCATCGCTACCTGAGCCGAGGCCCAGGCTCTCAGGGTTGAAGCATCTTCAGGCTGCTCCTCCAGTGCCAACTGCAAGTGAGCCTGAGCCTCCTGCGTACCTCCCGCCTGAAGCCACAGTTCGGCAGCTCGCCGGTTTTCTTGAGGATGCAGAGGAGCGAAGCGGTCCAATTGCCGCAGAACCCGGCGCGCATCCAGAAAGTGCCGCGACTGCAGCAGTTGCGCCGCCGCCTCAAGCGCCTCTGGAGCCGAGTTGGGCAGATGATCCACCAACTCGGTCAAAACCGCGGCCTCTTTCTCAACCGAGGCGTTGAGCAGGGTGGCATCGCCTTGCAGGCGCTCCACCTCGCGGGTTCCCGCAGGCGCCTCAAGCCCGGCTGCCTTTTCCACTCCGCTCCATTGCATGGGAGTGCTCTTGCGCAGGCATCCCGAGGTCATCAGCAAGCCCAGCAGGGACAAGGCCAGCAGGATGAGGGCCGCTTTTCGTGAGAGCTTCGTTCTTCCAGTCATGGGCCTACCCGATCAACTTTCTACTGGGACAATCCAGGCAAAAAGTCCTTGAAAATGCGGATCACCGCCGGTCCCAGCACTACCACGAAGATGGCTGGGAAGATAAAGAGAATGAGCGGGAAGATGATCTTGACGCTGAGCTGCGCCGCCAGTTCTTCCGCCAACTGGCGCCGCTTGATCCTCAAGTCGTCGGCGAACTGGCGCAGCGAGTCGGCAATGCTGGTTCCGAACTGCTGGGCTTGGTGGATGACCGAAGCCAGGGCCTTGAGGTCGTTGACGCCCGTCCGCCGGCTGAGGTTTCTGAGAGCCTCCGGCCGGCTCTTTCCGGCGTTGACCTCGAGCACGTAGAGGCGCAGTTCCTGAGCCAGGTCGGGGGCGCTGCCGCCCATTTCCTGGCTGATGCGCATCAGGGCTTGATCCAGCCCCATTCCGGCCTCGGTGCAGATGACCAGCAGGTCCATTAGGTCGGGCAGCGCCAGTTGAATTCGGCGCTGCCGCTTGGCCACCATGCGCTTGAGGATGATGTCGGGCATCGCTACTCCCAGCAGCAGCGAACCGGCCACGGCCAGAAGCGGGTTGGTCCACAGCAGGCCCCAGAGGGCGCTGACCAACAGAAGTAGAGCAGCCAAGACCACCCTGATGCCATAGAATATATAGACGGCACTCTTGCGCCTGAAGCCTGCGTGGATGAGCTTGCGCTTCTCCTTGGCCAAGTCTTCAGGGGATCGCCTCAGCATTTCGCCGAGCGGAGCCAGGATCTTTTCCGCCTGTTCCGTGAAGCGGTTGCTTTCCTCGCTGCCAGCGGCTTCGGCCGTACCCGCCATGACCCTTCGCCGGACATCGACGCGGGTGCGGACCAGCGCCCAGATGGCCACGAAAAAGGCCACCGAAAGCAGGATGAAGATGATCAGAGTGTAAAGCGTTTGGTCCATAATGTGCCCTTTAGACCTCGATCTGGATCATGCGCCTGATGACCAGGTATCCGATGACCTGCAGGATGATGGCCCCAGCGATCATCTGATGCCCCATGGGATCGGTGAACAAGCGCGACATGTAAGCTGGACTCATGATCGAGAAGAGTACCGCGGCCACAGGCGGCAAGCCGCACAGGATGTACATCGACATCCGCCCTTCTGCGGTGAAGACCTGGACTTGGCGCAGCAGCTTGAAGCGCTCCCGCATGACCGTGGCCAAGTTGTCGAGCATCTCGGCCAGGTTGCCTCCCGTTTCCAACTGGATGCTCAACAGAGTGGTGAAAATGGCGACGTCGGGCAGGGGCATCCGGCGCTGAAGATTATCCAGTGCCTCATCCAGCGGCATGCCCAGGTTCTGCTGCTCGAAAGTAATGCGGAATTCCTTGGCCAGCGGGTCGGGCATTTCCGTTGAAATCAGCCGCAAGGCGGACGAAAAAGCGTAACCGGCCCGCACCGCCCGCGACAGCATGGCGATAGCCTCCGGGAAAATCTGCTCAAACGCGTGGAAGCGTTTCGAGCGCCGCACCGAGACGTAGACAAAAGGTATGGCGCAAGCTCCGGCGGCCACGAACGGCGCCGCCAGCGGAGGCAAGGGCAGAAGGAAAAAGAAGGCGATAGCGGCCAAGCCGCAGAGAACCGAGACCCCCATCAGGTTGGAGGGCCTGATCTCAAGTCCGGCCTGTTGGATATAGAGGGCCGTCTTCTCGCGCAGTTCCGCCAAACCCGCGATTTTGCCCACCCATCCCGAGTGATCCTGGCGCCTTAAGAGCGCTTCCACCGCCTCTTGAGTGTCGTCGCCCAGTTCTTCGCGCATGCCGCTCAGGCGCTGCTCCAAGCGGCGCCGTGCGGGCCATTCAGCGATCACCCGGCTGACGGTCAAAACCAGCCAGAAAACCGACATGAAGATCAAGGCCAGAGCGATCCATTGGATGATCATCGCCAATGCTCCTTCTTGCTGCTCAATCCTCCCAGGAACATCTCCTGAGGCAGTCCCACCCCGGCCTGATCGAGCCTCTCCGTAAACTTGGGACGGATTCCGGTGGCCTTGAAGTTGCCCAGCACATTGCCATCCTCGTCGATGCCGTGGCGCTTGAAGGCAAAGATCTCCTGCATGGTGACGACTTGACCTTCCATTCCGGTGATTTCCGAAATGCTGACGATGCGCCGGGTGCCGTCTGTCAGCCGGGCTACTTGAATGACCAAGTCAAGGGCCGACGCGATTTGCTGGCGGATGACCCGGTCGGGGATGTTGAGGTTGGCCATCGAGACCATGGTTTCCAGCCTGCTGAGGGCGTCGCGGGGACTGTTGGCGTGAATGGTGGTTAGCGATCCCTCGTGACCCGTGTTCATGGCCTGCAGCATGTCGACCGCTTCGGGTCCGCGCACCTCGCCCACGATGATGCGGTCTGGACGCATGCGCAGGGCGTTGATGACCAGCTCGCGCTGGCGCACGGCTCCCTTGCCCTCAATGTTGGGCGGACGCGTCTCCAGGCGCACGACGTGAGCTTGGTGCAGTTGCAGCTCGGCGGCGTCTTCGATGGTGACGATGCGCTCGCCTCCCGGAATGTACCCTGAAACGACGTTGAGCAGGGTGGTCTTACCAGCGCCCGTTCCGCCCGAGATCAGCACGTTGAGCTTGGCCGCCACGCAGCTATTCATCAGATCCAGCATCTGCTGGGTCAAAGCCGCATTGCGCAGAAGGTCCTCGGCCTGCAAGGGAGTCTGGCCGAAGCGGCGGATGGAAAGGGCAGGGCCGTCCAGGGCCAGAGGAGGAATAATGGCGTTGACACGCGACCCGTCGGCCAGGCGGGCGTCCACCATGGGCGACGATTCGTCGATGCGCCGGCCCACCCGCGAGACGATGCGGGTGATGATGCGCATCAGGTGCTCGTCGCTGTCGAAACGGGCGTCCACCTTCTTCAGCCGGCCTCTCTTTTCGATGTAGATCTGGCCGTGGCCGTTGACCAAGATGTCTGAGATTTCAGTGTCGGCCAGGATGGGTTCCAGCGGTCCCAGGCCGAAAAACTCGTGCAGCAAGTCCTCTGAGACCTTCTCCCGCTCGGTGCGGCTGAGCGGCGTGCGCTCCTCGATCATGATCCGGCGCACCACCCCGCGGATCTGGTCGCGGGCCGTGCCCTCGTCCAGCCTTTCCAGGCGTTCCAGGTCGATTTCGTCGAGGATCTTGGTGTGAAGATCGTTTTTGACCCGACTGTAGTCGGCCTGCAATGATTCGCTTTGAAGTGTTTCGGTCGGCAGAGTCATTTCGAGGATCCTCCTCCCAGAAACCCAAACAAGCCGCGACGATCTTTGCGGGGCTTGAGGCCCGTCAGGTCAATGGCCATTTGAGAGTAGTGGTGAGACAACTGCGAGTGATTGAAATGAACCAGAGGACGCCCGGCGTGAATGGCCTCCAGGCAGCAACGGTAGTCGTTGGGCAGCGTCCAGTCGATTTTGCGGTCCAGTGTCGATTCGATCTCCTTGAGGCTGATGGCGGATTTCTTTTCCTCCCGGTTGAGGACCAGCCGTACGCGCTCGTCGTCCGGCGAAACCCCCACGAACTCAAGCACTTGGCGCGTGCGCCAGAGCGTGGTCAGTTCGGGGGTGAGGACGATCAGGAGGCGTCCGTCGTTGTCAAAGACCTGCTTCAAGGCGTCTTCTTCGAGAGGGCTTCCCAAATCGACCACGGCATGAGAAAAGGCCTCGCGGGCAGTACTCAGCAAGCGGCCTACGGGCAATCCGTTGCGCTCGGCTTTGGCCGCGAAATGCCGCGGGCCGGCCAGCAGGGAGACTTTCTCCCGCTCGCCCATCAAGCTTTCAAGCATGACGGGATCCAGCCTGTCCCCGGCCTCGAAGGCGTCGGAGATGGTGTAACGGGGGTTCACGTCCAGATAGGTGGCGGCGTCCCCGATGGGCTGGCTGAGGTCGATGAGCGAAACGTTGGTAGACGGAAGCTGGGCGATGGAGGCCGCCAGGTTGATAGCCACCGATGTGGCGCCCGAGCCGCCCTTGGCGGCCGTCACTGCGAACAGCTCGCCCTTGTGTTGAGGCGGAGCCTGGGCGCTTTGACGCTCCCGGCGGTAGCGGTTGAAAGCTTCCTGCAGCACCGCCGTCTGCACGGGTGGGGGCAGAAACTCGCGGGCGCCCATCTGGACGGCCTTGATGATCCACTCGGGCGAGGCTGACGAGGCCGTCGCCAGCACCCGCACGTCATCCATTCCCTGCTTGAGGGTCTCGATGAAGGCGAAGGACTCTTCACGGCTGCCGAAATCGATGAGCACAACCTCGGGCTCCGACTGCTGCAACCGGCGTACCAGGCTTTGGGGATCCAGGTGTGTCCACTCGCTGATGAGCAAGGCCACTTCTATCCCTTCACAAGCCTCGGCTTCGCCGCGCAGGCGTTCAGCACTACGGCTGTCGGGCGCTAGAATGGCCAACTGAATGACGCTCATGGACACAATACCTCGCTTCTCTTAAGAGGTGGGGGTTTGAACCAGACGGACCGGTATTGAAAAAGGTCCGATTTGGGGATTGCCGTCGTCTCCCGTGGGTCCGCCCCCACCGCCGCCGCCGCCCGCTGAGCAGGTGGTGACGTTGATCAGGCGGGCCACCACGTCGTTGCCTTGAAAGCCTTCCACGAAGACCAGGGCGAAGCCGGCCACGCGCAAGCTGACGTTGGCGCCGCTCTCGCTGAGGACGGCGCCGGGGCAGAAGCCGGTACTGGGGCATCCGCCCGGATCGGGCGAGTTGCAGACGTCCCAGATGGGTGCCACCACAAGCGAACGGCTAGTGTCGCGGCATCCTGGGTCGTAGCAGAAGTTAGTGGCGTCGAAGGTGTCGGGCGGGTCGCCGATCAGGTCGTCGACTCCTTGGTGGGTAGGACCCACCATGTTGCCCGGCTCCACGTCATAGCACTGGCCGCAGAAGACGCCGTCAGGTGCGCAATTCGCGATGCTCTCGCGGTAGACGGAACCGCCGGTGCCGTCGCTGACCTGGATGGAATAGAATTGACCGGGTTCCAGAGCATTAGCGGGGCGCGTGGGGCGGACCCTGATCTGCTGTCCGATCTGGCTCTGGGCAAAGGGCGTTACCATTCCGTCGTCGACCAGAAGCTGGGCTTCCAAGGCCGGATCATAGTCGGGAGAACCCGGACAAACAGCGCAGACCGACGCCCCATCGGGCAGCAGCACCGTGTTGGGGATGATCCAGGGCTTGACGCAGGTCGCGCCTCCTGCCGAGAGAGAGGCTTCAGCGGTGGCCGTTACCCCGATGTCGGCGGTCAGGACCCCCAGAGCGCGCCCGAAGATGGACGTCTCTGCCCGGTCGAGGGTCACCGTCACACGCCGGTTGACGGTGTCCACGCTGACGCCCACCTCCGAGTTTTCGATAGCGATGCCGCGGATGTCCTGGTCCAGCGCAAGGGCGCGGGCCGCCGCTTCGGCTCCCGCGGGCTGGGCATCAAGAGGGTTGATGACGAAGGTAAAGGCGCCCGCTACCGCCGAGGCGTCAACGATGCGCTGGGCCGAAGTCCGCGTGGAGTAGAAGAGGCCCGCGTCGACCGAGAGAGCTGCGAAACCGATCAGAGCGATCAGCAGCAGCGCCACGACGACGACGACATATCCTTCTTGGCCCGTCCGGCTTGTTGGTGCGTTGCTCATCACTTCTCTCCCTTTTTCTTGTCGTCGAACTTCTGGATGTCGAGGAATTCTTCGGGAAAGACCGGCGTTCCGGGCACTACGCCCGGAGGATTGGGCTGGACGATGCGGGGCGTGACCAGCACCAGCAGCTCGGTCCGAGACCGGTCAATGGAATGGCTGCGGAAAAGCTTGCCCAAAATCGGGATGTCGCCCAGTACCGGCACTTTGGAGGCGATCTTGACCAGCCGGTCGTCAATCAGGCCCGCGATGGCGAAGCTCTGCCCGTCGCGCAGTACGACTTCTGTATCGGCCCGCCGGGTGGAAAGAGCCGGAATCAGGAAGCCCGAGATATTAAGGGCATTGGCAAAATCGAGCGCGCTCACTTCGGGTGTGACCTTGAGCTTAATGGACCCGTCGCTGCGCAGATCGGGGGTGAATTTGAGCCGAACACCGAATTCCTTGAATACGATGGTCACGGCGTTACCCGAGGTTCCAGCCTGCACGACGGGGAAGGGGAATTCGCCCCCCGCCAAGAAACTGGCTTCCTGGCCATTACGGGCTAGGATGTTGGGTTCGGCCAGGATCTGCAGCAGGTTCTTCTGCTGAAGAGCCCGGATGGTGGCGCCTAAGTTAATGTCGGGACGGAATATGAAGATGTTGAGCAGGTCGGTCAGTCCGAAAGACCCTGGCGAGCCCTTGAGCGGATTGCCGATGCCCCCGCTGATGATGCTGGGGGCGTCTAAGCTGCCGGACTGTTCCACTTCAGCGGGGAGGGCACCCACGTTGCCCACCGGCGAGTTGAACTGCTGTGTGCCTATCGTACCGATGGTGTTGGCGCCTCCCGTGCTGATGATCCTCAACCCGAATTGCTGCAGGGCCGCCCGGTTGACTTCGGCGAAACGAACCTGCAGCAGCACTGTCTCGTCCTTTTCCCGAATCGCCACCAAGTTGACCACCTGGGGCGAGAACGTTTGGGTCAGGGACGCCATTTGCTCGGCCACCGCCTCGGAAGAAACCGTCCCGCTCAAGACCAGCGAGGAAGCCGACTGCCGCAGTTCGACCTCTTCGCTGGGAAAGAGGCGGTCGAGCAGTTCCCGGGCCTCCGGTACATTCAGTTCGACATCCAGGTCATAGGCCACGGCTTCTTCGTTCTGGTCCCACAGCAGGAGCGTGACGCTGCCCGGTTTAAGGCCGTTGATGAGCACCTGCCGGGTGGAGAGCACGCTGGCCAGGGCGATTTCCGGATCGGATATCGCGACGCGGCGCAGAATGCGGGGGGAATTGAGGACCAGAGACTTGCCTACCAAGACCCGCAGGCGTTCCCCTCTGCGCGGAGCCGGCGCCTCCTGCGGCTGCGCCAGCAAAGGCGCGAGGGAGCCCCACGGCATCAGTAAGATCAGCAATACGAGCAAGGTGCGGGTGACGAACTTCATGACTTTCTCCCCCTGGCCGAAGCGGGCGGCACTAATGCCGCACCGATATAAAACCTATCGTGAGAATCTCGCAGCGAGATTAGCGCAAATCCCCTTGCGGCTTCTTTTGCGACTTCTCTTTCTCGTCCTTTTTCTCTTGGAATTCTAAGGTTTCCCGCTTGGATCCGGTAATCAATTCCACCTCAAAGGTCTGAGGAGGCGGAGGAGCAACGACTTCCGGCTTGGGTTCGGGCTTGGGCCTTGGAGTGGAGCGCACCAAACGCGTCTTGGGGGCCGGCGGTTTGGGCTCTTCCTTCTTCTCGCCCTCATAGAGAACCCGCTTGTGGACGGCCTCCAGCGGATCCTCTTCGCGGTCCAGAGGATTGCGCAGCGCCAACTGGATCTTTCCGTCATTGGCGGCCAAGGCCAGTTTCTGAGCGTCCTTGGGGGTCACCAGCAAGGTGATGACCTGCACCCTCTGAGCCGCTCCCTCAGCTTCGTGTTCGATGTTCTGTCCGGCGGCCAGCACCCTGACGTTCTCCAGAAAAACCCTCGACATCTCGATGTTGCGTTGCTCGTTGGGAGAACCGCTGAGAATCACGTCAACATGGGTGCCGGGCAGCACAAAACCGGCCACGCCGATGACTTCATCGACTTTCACCGAAACGGCCCGCATGCCGTTAGGAATAGTGGACACCAATCCGGCTCCCGCGCCCTTGGCCGCCAGCTTCGACTCCAACAGCGGCTCGTTGGCCTGGATAGGCAGGACCACGCCGCGCTCCAGCACGGCGTCGAGGTCTGAAAAGCTGCCTTCCATGGCCATGTCCTTGGGCCAGGTCGCCAGCCGGACGTGCTGGCTGTTCAGCATCGTTCCCACCGGAATGTCTTCGCGGGCCACCACCACCAGCATTTCGTCCGCGTTGGCCGTCAGGCGGGCTTCCAACTGACGGTAGACCAACAAGGTGGCCAAAGCCGCCAGACCCAGGGCCACGACGGCTGTGATGAGCAGTTTGATTCGACTCATGATTACACCTTTGCCTTAAATGATCTCAATACAAATTTCGAAAAACGCCGACTCCCGTCATGTTGACCGGTCCGCCGGCCAAAGCGGTCCCTCCGGGAGTAATCATATCCTGAGAGTATTGAATTGTAACAACCGAAACCGTCATCGTGCGGGCGCCGACCGCGACCGTCTGTTCTTGATCGACGGACACGTTCCCCGCGACCACGGGTATTCCCCGATCATTGCAGTAGTCGACGACCTCGGCAATGATGGTGGCTGCCGAGCCGTTGGCATCGATGTTGTTCTTGGGCAGGGAAGAGATCCGCGCTCCTTCTCGGGCGGCGTTCTGGAGAATCTGATAGGTGTGAAGGACCGTCCCCAATTCGACAATGGCTAAGATGATAACCAAAAAAACCGGCAGCATCAGGGCCAATTCAACGGCGATGACCCCCTTTTGCCGGTTCTCAGTTGCTGGTCTCGTTGCGCATCGTGGACGATGCCGTAAGCGTGATGGGCGCATCGGAAAACATCGAAATCGTTATGATGTTGTAGCTGTATTGCACCGACACCGTGGTGCCGCTGTCGCCGCTGTTTGTGGTCGCGGCGGCAACATTAATGGTAGCACCCGTGATGCCGTTGGAATCGAGGAAAGTCTGAACTTCCGCCTCAACGGCTGCCGACGAGGGCAAAGTGCTGGTCCCGGCGGCGGGCGCAATGGCGAGACGGGCGCCTTCCCTGACCGCGTCGGTCAAAGTCTGCTGAACACTGACGATTCTGCCCATCTCCATGATCCCGAGGAGAATCACGAAGAAGGCGATCAGAACCAAAGCTCCTTCCACAGTGGAAGTGCCGCGTTCGTGGTCATTGTTCCTCGTGTTCATGGCACTAGTGTATCACCAGGCGGCCGAGACGTCTCGGCCGCCTTGGTGGGTCCTCGCGGAGAGGATACCGATGTTGTTACGGAGTCAAGGCGTCGATCAGGTCCTGGAAGACGCCGGTGATGGCCTGGCTGATGTTGGGGGCGGCCGTGGCAACGGCGATGGCCACCAGCACCAGCATCACGGCGTATTCAGCGGTCGTGACGCCGCGCTCGTCTTTGGGCAGACGGTCGATGATTTTCTGAATCCATTGCATTTTCGTAACCTCCAAAGTTTTCGATTCGAACTTCTTAAACTCTTGCCTCCCTTGAGGCGGTTACAACTCTACCGGCAGCTCTTTTTTCTGTCTGGGCAGTAATTGATGAGAATGCGGCGAATGTTGACCCCGATGCGGCGAATATTGACATTTCAATTTTGTTTCACCTCAAAATGAGGCCCAAGATCCCACCGGAACCGAGTCTCTGGCGAGCAAACGCCGCGTCGGGACGTCACGATTGGCCGTGCACCAAGTTGAAGAAGTGAAGAATGCGGCTCTCTTCCCAATGGCGGTCGGGGTCGAGGTCATTGGGGGCTTGGATGAAGCCCAGGTGTCCGCCCCGTCGGGTGAAGTGGACGCAGATGGAGCGGTTGTCCCGAAAGGCTGGACGGGTCAGGGGTTCGGAGGGCAGGAAGGGATCGTCCTCAGCGTGCAGTACCGCGGTGGGGACGCGGATGCGGTTGACCACCTTGACCGAGGAAGCCTCCTGATAGTACTCGAAAGCGTCCCTCCAGCCGCCCACCACGGCAGTGCAGACGTTGTCGAAGTCGCGGATGGTGCGGATTCGGGCCAGCTTGTCCAGGTCGACGTGGCCGTTGAAATAGCCGGCCCTGTTGCGGGCGATGTTTTTGAGACGGTTGACGAAATAGATCTGATAGATGCGGTTGGAGGCCCGTTCCATCAACTGCCAGCTTTGGCTCAAGTCGGTGAGGGGAGAGGCCACGGCGGCGGCTCGAACCCACTCAGGCGTCTGCTCTCCCCACTCTCCCAGCAGCTTGAGCAGCAGGTTGGCTCCCAACGAAACGCCCGCCAAGTAGACCTCCTCTAGATGATGCTTGTGCTTCAAGGCCCGCAGCAGCTTCTCCACCAGGTCGGAAGAGGCAGCGTGGAAAATAACCGGACGCGGAGGCCGGGGATGGACGTTGTAGAGATTGGGCAGCAGGCAACTCCACCCTCGGGCCCAGGCTTTGCGCGAGAGTCCCTGCATGTAGCCTGACTCCTCCGATCCCGTCATGCCGTGAAGGACGATGATGGCGGGGGCGGGCCGCTCTTGCAGGACTTGGGTCGTGCGCACCGCGACCCCGGGGGCGATTTCAACGTCCTCGCTGCGCCGGGGAGGATGCGGAGGCGGAAAGCGGCGCTGGAGTTGCGAGCCGATGACGGTCTGGAGATGGGCTCCGCGCAGATACCAAGGCGGATGAAAGGGGTGCTGCTTGAGATGTCGGCTGAAGCGTTCAAAGAGGCGCATGAGCAGATTTTGTGATCGACAAGCCGGGTCCGCTTCACTGTGGGGCCTGGCAAAGCCAGTCTAGCAAAGGCAAGATGCTAAAAACAGCAGCGCGGGAGCAAGCCGTCCGCAGGCAGGGCCTAAGCTCGGGACGGGCAGCCTCTTACCAAGGGATGAAGGACATCATCCAGCTTGCCACCAGCGAACCCAGGACCATGTAGCCGAAGAGCCGCAGGAAGTAGCGCACACGCTCCTTTTGGGAGTCCTTGGCGATGGTGGCGAAGACGAGTGAGACGCACAGGGCCAGAAGGGCCAGGGAGATGAAGTGGTTCATGGCTTCCTCCCTTGAGCGATGTCGAAGGCGTCGACGATGATCAGCATGTTGAGCAGTCCGGCGGTGTAGAGGTAGGTGTTGCCGTATTCATAGCTGTATTGCTGAATGTCGCCCACGCCCCATTCCAAAGCGCGTCCCAGCAGGTAAGGGACGCCGATAGCCAAGTCGGCGAAGAACTTGAGGAAGCCGAAGAACCCGGGTTCCCAACCGAAGAGTTCGCCGTGCATCTGAAGTCCCATCAGGAAGAGGAAGAGAACCACACCCAGGAAGAGCGCCCCCCGTCCCCACTTGCCTAAGAGAAAGTGGCCCCCGCCGGGCACGAACCAACCCAAAACGCAGGCCGCAGCCGTCTTCACCATGACGACAAGCTTACCAAAAACCGCCTTCCGGCGGAATGCCCGCGGCTCAAGAGTTCCGGCACCAGCGGTCTCTGGACATGTCAGCTAGGAGTGCTAGGTTAAATCCCGGCAAATGATGGAAAAGACGGTCGACGAGGAACAATGAGCAGGACGCGGGAAATCCAAAACGACAGTCCCCAGCCGCTCGACCAGTTGGTCAAGCGGGACAGTGCCTCACTTGCCGTCCAGCGAATGGAGAAGACGCTCAGCCGCTTCAAGCGCCTGCAGCGGCGGGGCGAGATTACCGAGTGGGTCAAGATCGACGCCAAGCCGGGAAGCTACCGGGACATCCCCGAGTCCATGCCTCAGCCGATTCAGGATGCCTTGCAGGCCCGAGGCATCCAGCGGCTCTACTCCCATCAGGCCCAAGCCTTCCAACGAGTCCAGGCCGGAAGGAACATCGTGGTGGTCACCCCCACCGCTTCGGGAAAGACCCTCTGCTACAACCTGCCGGTCGTCTCCCGCATCCTGGAGGAACCCCAAGCGCGGGCTCTCTATCTGTTCCCCACCAAGGCTTTGGCCCAGGACCAGATGGCCGAGTTGCAGGAGCTGATCGCGGCCGGCGCCGAACGGCTGGGCGTCAACACTTATGACGGCGATACGCCCGCCGACATGCGCCAGAAAATCCGCAAGAAGGCCCAGATCATCCTAACCAACCCCGACATGCTGCATACGGCTCTGCTGCCCCACCATCCCAAGTGGATCCAGCTCTTTCAGAACCTCAAGTATGTGGTCGTGGACGAACTGCATACCTACCGGGGCATCTTCGGATCGCACGTGGCCAACGTCTTCCGCCGCCTCAAGCGCATCGCCCGCTTTTACAACTCCGAGATCCAGTTCATTTGCGCATCGGCCACCATCGCCAACCCGCAGGAACTGGCTCAGAAGCTGCTGGAGGAGCCCGTCGAACTGATCGACGACAACGGGGCCCCTCAGGCTTCCAAGGAACTCATCTTCTACAATCCGCCCATCGTCAATGCCGATTTGGGACTGCGGCGGGGCGCCCTCTCCTCGGCCCGGCGCTTTGCTGAGGAATTCCTCAAGAACAACATCCAGACGCTGGTCTTCGCGTCCAGCCGGGTCAACGTTGAGGTTCTGCTCTCCTACCTGCAGAACACCTTTCACAAGCACCCCGCCCATGCCGAGAAGGTGCGCGGATACCGGGGCGGCTATCTGCCCAAGACACGCCGTGAAATCGAGCGCCAGTTGCGCAACCGGGAAATCCTGGGCGTGGTCAGCACCAACGCTTTGGAATTGGGCATCGACATCGGATCGCTGGAAGCGGTGGTCTTGGCCGGCTATCCGGGGTCGGTGGCCTCCACGTGGCAGCAGATGGGACGCGCCGGACGCCGCAGCGGACATTCCGCCGCCGTGCTGGTGGCCCGCAACCTGCCCATCGACCAGTTCATCGTCCAGAACGCCGAGTACTTCTTCGGACGTTCGCCCGAGCACGGGCTGATTCATCCCGACAACTTGCAGATCCTGGTCAGCCACATCAAGTGCGCGGCCTTTGAACTGCCTCTGCAACGAGGCGAGGAATTCGGCGGCGAAGATCTGGAAGAAATCCTGGAGTTCCTCTCCGAGCAGGGGACGCTTCATCCTTCGGGCGATTCCTGGCACTGGACCGACGAAGCCTATCCCGCCAACTCGGTCAGCCTGCGCAACATCGCCGAAGAGAACTTCGTGGTCTTCAACCTTGACCAGAACAACCGGGCCATCGCCGAAGTGGATTTCGACAGCGCCCCCGAACTGATTCACGAAGACGCCATCTATATGTGCGAGGGACTCCAGTATCACGTCGAGCACCTCGACTACGACGGGCGCAAGGCCTACGTGCGCGAGGTGGAGGTCGACTACTACACCGACGCCATCTCCTACAGCGGCCTGAGCATCCTGCGCAGCGACGACTCGCTGGAGCGGGCCGGATGCGAGGTGGCTCACGGCGAAGTCCATATTGCCCAGAAACATCCCGGATTCAAGAAGATCCGCTTCTATACGGGCGAGAACTTGGGATTCGGAAAGATCGAACTGCCGCTGCACGAACTGCATACCACGTCATATTGGGTCACGGCACCTGAAAGCCACTTCAACGGTCTGGGACTCAACCGCGACCAGATCATCACCGGATTTCTCGGCATTGCCCACGCCATGCATCATCTGGCCACCGTGATTCTGATGTGCGACGTCCGCGACCTGGGACGCAGCGTGGGTGACCGCGGCAACAGTTGGTTCGCCCGCAGCACCCTGGAAGGGCTGGGCTTCTACTCGGCCCAAGGCGAGCCTTACGATGTCGACTCACGCTTCTTGGACGCCTTCGATCCCACCATCTTCATCCACGACAAGTTTCCGGGAGGCGTGGGGCTGGCCGAAAAGCTCTTCGAAAATCACGACCGCCTGCTGGCTCAGGTCCACGAGCTCATCGAGCACTGCGGATGCGAGGAGGGCTGCCCCTCGTGCGTAGGGCCGGTTGACGAACTGGGCAAGAATACCCGCCGAATCGCTTTGGCCGTCCTGGGACGTTTGCGCGGGATCGCGGCTGAAGTCCAGGCTGTGGGAGGGACCTGATGGGTTCCCAAGAACCAACTCCCAAAGGCCCAACTTCCAAGGAGATTCAGGGGCCGGAACCGCATCGCCTGCGCCACCGCCTCAAAGAGGTTTATGGCACTGGGACGCCGGCGTCCCAAGAGGCAAGCTCCAAAGGATCAACCTCCCAACCGGAATCCAATGGCCGATCCAGCGTTGAACTGCGCAGCCGTCTCAAACAGATCTACGGGCCGGGTGCTGGGCGTGACCAATCACAGGACGTTGTTCAGAAGGGGCATCAGGGCTTGACCCGGGAAGCGGACGCCTCCGGCACCCTTCGCCAGCGTTTGCGAAAAGTCGAAGGACGGACCTCTGCCGAAGGGAAACGACGCGGCAAACTCGATCCGCAGGCCATGGGGCGTTACCTCAAGGGCTGCTGGGAAGAGCATGAGCAGGGACGGGTTCTGGTAGTTGAAAAGCGCTATCCCGCCCGTTACCGCCAGGGACGCTTGGCCCTCCGACGCTTCTTCGACCTCGACAGCGAACCCTTGCGCCTTTTGGCCAACGATCCCGACTTCGAATTCGACCCCGAAGACCTGCTTTTCTTCGACACCGAAACGACTGGACTGGCGGGCGGGGCGGGAACCTACGTCTTCCTCATCGGCGTGGGCTTTTTCCGCGACGATGAATTCCGGCTCTTCCAGCTCTTCCTGCCCGACTACGGCTCGGAGAAAGTCTTCCTCGACAAGCTGGCCGAACTGATCGACGACGGCGGACGTCCCTTCAGCCAACTGGTGTCCTTCAACGGCAAGAGCTACGACCTCAACCTGCTGGCCAACCGCTTCATCCTCCAGCGCCGTCCTGACCCCTTCGCGGGCTTGCGCCACCTCGACCTCATCCACCCCTGCCGCGTGCTCTGGCGCGGATGCTTCGAAAACTGCGCCCTTCAGACCTTGGAACGCAATCTGCTCGACTTGCAGCGCCAAGACGACATCCCCTCCCACCTGATCCCCCAGACCTATTTCGACTTTCTGCGCAGCGGCAATTTCCGCCCCTTCGCCAGCGTCTTCAAGCACAACCGAGTCGACATCATCAGCATGGTGGCCCTGCTCTCGCTAGCCGCCTCGGTGGTCAAAGACCCTGTCCGCCACAACTTCGCCGATCCTCTCTCAGCCGCCCGCCTGCACCAGTTGCGGGGCTCCTACAAAGCCGCCGCCCGCATCCTGGAGAAGGCGCTTTCGGTCCACGATTCGACCTCCCAAACCCTGGCTTGGATTCGCGAACTGGCCTACCTTAAGAAACGCCTCGGCCACCCCGAAGCGGCCCTCGACCTGTGGAGGGAATACCTCAAATCCCACCCCCAGCCGCCCCGGGAAGCCTACGAAGAGGCCGCCAAGATCCTGGAACACCAGAACAAAGATCTCGACGCCGCCCTGCGCACCGTCGACTTGGCCCTCGATCTCTACCCGGACCACTCCGACCTCTCCCACCGCCGCTACCGCCTGCAATGCAAAATCGACGGCCGCCTCTGGTGGAAGTCCGCATGATCCTCATGTCAGAGGCTAGCCCACCGCCCGGTCCGGAGTTGAGGGCCGATTGAGCCCTGGTCTTGATTTGTGGATCGAATCCCGGCAAGGTAGGAATAGCCGGGCTGTACCAAACAGGCGAGTTGCATCAAGGATAAAGGTGGAGGGCTTCGCAGTGGCGGGGGCGGAAGATTGAGAAGTGGCGGTGGTCTAGGGTTAGGACGGAATCGGTCTTAAGTCGCTCAGCCATGGCCATCACGGTAGCGTCTACAAAGCCGAAGCCTGCATCGGAGTACTGCTCCAGGATCTCTAGAACCCGGGCAAGGTCTTGTCTAGAGGGATTCTCCAAGATCAACTCTTCGTTCAGGAGCGAGGCTTGGAAGAGCCGTTCAGCCTTTTCGCCGAGGTGTTTGTGGAGCAAATAGCAGACCTCAGGGACAACTGGGCTGGGAACGATTAGGGTCTGCGGCCGGGATTCCAAGAACTTGCGGGTGGCTTCGTGTTCTGGATCTCCGGCATCGGCTAGCGCGTACAGTGGTCCGGTGTCGGCTACCAGTCGCATCACCAGCCTGCCGCCTTGTCGGCGTCAGACTTGAGGATGTCTTCGGCGTCGCGGGCGATACTGCGTTTTCCCTCGCTCCGCCCCGCAGCAGTAAAGGATGGCAACCTTTGAGAAGACTGTCCCGCGGCGTATTGCTCCAGAGCCTCGGTCACGACTTCCTTCAGAGTCCGGCGTTGTGATCGAGCAATGCCTTTGATCTCAAGCAACACCGCATCATCAATCAGAAGTGTCGTTCTAGCCATAACTCATCCTTTCCCAAGGGCAGTCGTAATCATATATGACTCCATGTTGGGATTCAAGTCTTCTGACCGTGAGTGTCGGTAACTCGGAGGCTTTTTGCTATGATGCGCCAATGAGGAAGATTCGACTTTTTACTCCGGGTCCCACGCCGCTTTCGCCGGAAGCGCAGGAGGCGTTGGGGAGGCCGATTATCCATCACCGGACTCCGGAATACGCGGAGTTGCACAAAGCTACAGTCGCCAATCTCAAGAAGATTTTCAAGACCAGCAACGATCTGCTGCTGCTTTCCGCCTCCGGGACGGGGGCCATGGAGGCTGCCGTCAATAACCTGCTCAATGCCTCCAACCACGTTCTGGTGGTGGTGGCGGGCAAGTTTGGAGAACGCTGGTATGAGCTGTGCGAGAAGTTCGGCGTTCCCGCGACCGCGCTGTGCAAAGAGTATGGCGAAGCGGCTTCGGTGGACGAGATTCGTTCCAAGATCAAGGAAAATCCTGAGATTGACGCCCTGCTGCTGCAGGGCAGCGAGACTTCGACAGCGACCTCCCACGACCTGCGGGCTATCGGGAACATGCTGAGAAGCGAGTTTCCCGAGGTCATCAGCGTTGTGGACGGTATTACGAGTGTGGCCTGCGAGTGGCTGGAGACCGACGAGTGGGGGCTGGACATCGTCATTTCCGGCTCGCAGAAGGCCTTTGCCGTGCCTCCGGGGCTGTCGTTTCTTTCGGTGTCTCCCAGGACCTTGGAGCAGATGAAGGCCAATCAGGCGCCCCGCTACTATTTCGACTTGCCCAAAGAAGCGGAGAAACAAGCTGAGGGAAAGACGGCCTATACCTCGTCGGTGTCGCTGACCGCGGCCCTGCATGCCACCACGGAGAGCATCCTCCAGCACGGGCTGAAGCGGGTCATCGGGGAAACCGCCGAGATGGCTCACGCCACCCGCGAGGGGCTGACGCGGCTGGGATTCAAGCTGCTCTCTCAGGCGCCGGCCAATGCCTGCACGGCGGCCTATCCGCCCGACGGCATTTCGGGTAGCGACTTGGCCCGGGAACTGCACGAGCGGTTCGGGCTCAAGGTGGCCGGAGGGCAGGGCCGCCTCAAGGGAAGGATCATCCGCATCGCCCACCTGGGGTACTTTGACCAGCTCGACGTCTTCACCGTCCTGGGCGCCATCGAGGTCTGCCTCAAGGAGATGGGAGCCGACATTGAGGTGGGTTCGGGCGTAAGCGCCGCCATCAGGGCCTCGGTCCGCGAACCCATGGAGGCTCTGGGGGGCGTCCACGGCGCCGGTGAGGGGCCGGAAGCTTAAAGAACATGAAAATACTGATATCCGACAAGATGTCTGAGGAAGGGATTGCCTTCCTCGAGAAGCAGCAGGGATTCCAAGTGGTTAATCGGCCTGGGATGTCCGTGGACGAATTGCTGGAGGAAGTGGCTGATGCCTCGGCCCTCTTGGTGCGAAGCAAGACCAAGGTGACAGCCGACGTTCTGGCGGCCGCGCCCAAACTCAAAGCGGTGGGACGCGCCGGAGCCGGCGTCGACAACATCGACCTCAAGGAGGCCACCCGCCGCGGCGTGGTGGTGATGAACACGCCGGGGGGCAATTCCATCTCGGTTGCCGAACACACGCTGGCGCTGATGCTGGCCTTGGCTCGCAAGATCCACGAAGCCGATTCCAGCATGAAGGCCGGCCAGTGGAACAAATCGCAACTCATGGGGCAGGAACTGCACGGCAAGACCCTGGGCGTGGTCGGACTGGGAAAGATCGGCGCGCTTGTGGCTCAACTCGCCAAGAGCTTCGGAATGAAGGTGACGGCCTACGATCCTTTCATCTCAGAGCAGTTCGCCGCCGACAAGGGCATTGAGCTGCGCGATTTCGAAGAGGTCTTGCAGGTGGCCGATTTTGTCACCCTGCATCTGCCCGTCAACGACGACACCAAGGGGCTGATCAATACACAGACGCTGGGCTTCATGAAGCCTTCAGCCTTTCTCATCAACGCTGCCCGGGGTCCGCTGATCAACGAAGACGACCTGATCACGGCTCTGGAAACCGGCGGACTGGCCGGAGCGGCTTTGGACGTCTTCAACAACGAACCCAATCCCGACCCGCGGCTGATGTCCACCGGCAAGGTGGTGGCCACGCCTCATATCGCCGGATCGACCCGTGAAGCCCAGGTCAAGGTGGGATACGGCATCGCTCAACAGGTGGCCGACTACCTGCTGCACAACATCATCCGCAATGCCGTCAATTTCCCCTCGGTATCCTCAGCAGAGATGGAAAAGCTGCGCCCCTATCTGGAGTTGGGCGAGCGGCTGGGCGCCATCATCGGACGCGTCTGCGGCATCCGTTTCAGCGAGATCGGGGTGCGCTACTATGGCGAACTGGGCAAGCTCAACACCAAGCCCATCACCTCGCGCATCGTGCATGCCGTGCTGCGTCCCAATCTGACCGAGGAAGTCAACGACATCAACGCCCGCGACCGGGCCGCCGAGCGGGGCATCGAGGTCATCGAAACGGTCAGTTCGCGCAGCCGCAGCTACTCCAACCTCATCAGCATCCAACTGCGCAACGTCGACCAGACCGAGTGGATCGAAGGGGCCATATTGCATCAGGGCAACCTGCACTTGGTTTCCATCGACGGCATCGGCGTCGAAGCGCCGCTGGGCAATCACCTGCTCTTTATCCGCAACGACGACAAGCCGGGCGTGGTGGGTCATGTGGGCACGATTCTGGGAGATGCAGGCGTCAATATCGCCTCTTTCGTGCTGGGACGGGGAGGCGGTCAGCCTCACGCGATCGGCGTCCTCAATGTCGACTCCTCGCCCTCCAAGGAGGTGTTGGAGAAGATCCGCCAAATCCCCGCCGTCCGCTTCGCCCAAGCCATCGAGTTTCCAGGTTAAGGGCGAGAAGCTGACCGCCGGGGGCTGCTGCACGCCTGCGGGCCAGGTTGAGCACGGCTTTGTAGACAAACCGGCGAGCAGGGCTGCTGCAGCCTGCGGGCAGGGTGTCCGATAAGAGGGCCCAGCAAGTGGGCGCGCCAGCCTCGCTGGGAAGGACTCGCCGAGAGCAGCAAGAGTGGAATTGGCCAGCCCCGCAAGGGCTACGCCAGCCCCGCAAGGAGGAGTGTCGCCGGCCCGCAAGAGTGGAGTTGGCCAGCCAGCGACTGTGTCGAAAGTCAAGTCCGGGCTCGCTGAAGGTGAGCCATAAGCCAGCCCAGGGTAAAGCGAGGACGCGATGCGTCTGAAGCGTCACCCTGGGTAAGGAAAATACCTCTTAAGAAACCCTGAAGGGGTGGAATAACGGCCTCCGACGCCTTTCGGTCTCACCGGGACATTTGCGACACCCTCTAGGGTTTCGTTGCTGCGATTTGCCTTATCCCAGGGTGCCCCCTCAGCCTGCGGCTTCACTCTACCCTCGACCTAGTGCATGGGTCGCCCTAAGGGTGGTCGTCGTCGCGTTGCCAGTCGGCGTACCAGTAGTCCTCGTTTTTGTCGTTGTCCTCTTTGTCGAAGAAGTGGATGAGGAGGAAGCCGATCAGGAAGCCGCCCACATGGGCCCACCAGGCGACTCCCGTCATCTGTTCGGCTCCCTGGGAACCGATTCCGCTGAGAAGCTGCATCAGGAACCATACTCCCAACAAAAGCATGGCCGGCAATTCGATGATGGGCCAGATGATGAGAAGAGGAAGCAAGACCAACACGCGGGCTCGCGGATAGAGGAGCAAGTAGGCGCCCAGCACTCCCGAGATCGCCCCGCTGGCGCCGATGGTGGGCACTTGGCTGTCGGGGTTGAAAAGAACGTGGACCAAGCCCGCCCCCACCCCGCAGATGAGATAAAAAAAGATGAACCGCGCCGGTCCCATGCGGTCCTCGACATTGTCGGCGAAGACCCACATAAAGAGCATGTTGCCCAAGAGATGAACCAGGCTCCCGTGGAGGAACATGGAGGTCACCAGGGTCAGCCAGAAACTGGGAAGGTCGTACTGTGCGAAAAACTCGGCGCTGGTCAGGCGCGCGGGCACCATACCGAAGGAGTAGACAAAACCCTCGATCTCCCGGGATGAACTCAGGGTCAACTGGTAGATGAAGGCCAGCACGTTGATCCCGATGATGGAGACGGTGACGATGGGATAGCGGCTGGCCGGGATGCTGTCGCGGAAAGGAATCATTCAGCCAGATTCTACCACCCGCTCCCTTTTTTGACGGGCTGCCCTACTTCAGCCCCGCGGTCGTTCGCAGGATGTCCTCGACGTGGTTGGTGACCATGGAGAGGTGGGCTTCGTAAGGGTCGAAGCGGGCCTGGCAGTTGGGAAGACGCTGGGCCACGGCGCGTCCGAATGCGGCCGGGACGCTGACGTCGAGTTCGCCGTGCCAGAGGTGGACGGGGGTCGTCACCTCCTCAAGCTCGAAGCCCCAGCCATCCAGGTAGATTTCCCCGTCGTGAGCAGGGCCGCGCCAGCCCTGGCGGAAGATCTCACGCACGTGGGGCCCCACGATCTCGCTGAAGTCGGGACGCCTGAGCACCGTCCTGTCGGGGGCGGGCATGAAGGTGCGGGCGGCCACTAAAACGCAAGGCGGACACCCCTTGGCTCCCCAGGCGGTGAGGGCGAAGAGGGGACGCATGAGCAAAGGAAGCCGCTTGGCCAGAGGCATGGCCAGGCGATGCCACCAGGCCATGGCGGCGGTGCCTCCCGGCGAATCATGAGGTCCCATGCCGCTGACCACGCAGGCGCTGGTGACGCGGTCGGCCAGGGCATAGGCACAGGCCAGGGCGTAGGGGCCTCCCCCCGAGATGCCCAGGAGGCCGAAGCGACTGTGCCCGAGATGGTCGGCCAGTTGGCGGACGTCCTGGGGCCAGTCGATCGGCTTGCGTCCCGGCTGGAAATCGGAGAGGCCCATGCCGGGACGGTCGGCTGCCACAAGGGCTATGTTGAGGGGGCGGGCATAGGGGGCCAGCAGTCCGCTTTCCAAACGCGAGCCGGGCCATCCGTGATGGTAGTAGACGGGCCGGCCCTGAGGATCGCCGAAGATCTGGTAACCCAATCGGCGCCCGTCCTCCAACTCCATGACCTTGCCCGGCCGCAGCCAGGCCCGATGCTCGCTCATGGGCGATCATTGTAGCCGCTCCCACTCAGTTCCGGGGCAAAGCTTGCGCGGGCGAGGGTCATCGAGGGCGCCTGTCAGGTGCTGAGCCGGGTTGGCGAGGACCGCTGGGCGTTGACAGCTCCGTCGCAGGTTACCTATAGTCGGGCGGGCTTTCGTCCCCTTCAAGGAAAGGCCGGAAAATGCTGCTCGAGTATGGGTTGCTGGTTGTTGCCGCCATCGTGGTTGTATGGGTGGTGTGGACGTACAATCGCTTGGTGCGTCTGAGGATGCTGAGCCGCAACGCCTGGGCCGATATCGACGTTCAGCTCAAGAGGCGTCACGATCTCATTCCCAACCTAGTGGAAACCGTGGAGGGCTACGCCGGCCACGAACGGCGGACGTTGCGCGAGGTCGTGGAGGCACGCAGCCGGGCCATGTCGGCCCGGACTCCCGGCGACAGGGCTGAAGCCGAAGCCAACCTGGGAGCCTCGCTGAAGTCCCTTTTCGCCTTGGCTGAATCCTATCCCGAGTTGCGGGCCGCGGACAGCTTCAGGCAACTGCATTCCAGTCTGGAGAACATCGAAGACGCCATCCAGAACGCCCGCCGCTACTACAATGCCGTGGTCCGGGACCTCAACACCCGCGTTGAGGTGTTTCCAGACAATCTGGTGGCTCGGACCCTGGGCTTCAAGCCGCGCGAGTTCTTCCGGGTGGGCGGCGGAGAGCGTGAGGCCCCCCAGGTGCAGATTAAGTCCACTGAGTGAAGGAGACAGGTTATGGAGACGGTCCGCTCTCGCGTTCGAAGATGCCGCGACAGGCACTTCGCCCTCGCACTGCTCGTATTGCTCTTTCTGCATGGCCCGCTGCTGAATGCCCGCTCGCTGACCCTTGAGAGCTTTCACGCCGAAATCGAGGTCTTAACGGACGGGCAAGTCGTGGTCACGGAAACGTTGCGGCCCCGCTTCACCGGATCCTGGAACGGCATCTTCCGCTTCATCCCCGTGCAATACAATAGCCCGCGGGGCTTCAACTACCGCCTCTGGCTGGAGCTGGAAGAAATTACCGACGGCGAGGGCAATCCGCTCCGCTATGAGAGCTCTCGCCAACGGCACTATCGCCAATACAAGGTTTGGGTGCCGGGAGCGCGGGACGCGGTCAAGACCGTCAAGATCCGCTACCGGGCCCGCAATGCCCTTCTGTTCTTCGAGGAGCACGACGAGCTGTTTTGGAATGTCACGGGTGACGAGAGCGCCATCCCCATCGAGTCGGCCTCGGCCCGCATCACGCTTCCCGCTGGGGCGGACGGCGTGCGGGTTACAGCATTCACGGGACGCTATGGCTCGCGCGAGCAGGCCGTCCAAACCTCGGTACAGGGAAGCGTGATCGAAGCGGAAGCCACCCGTTCGCTGGGAATCCGCGAGGGACTCTCGGTAGCCGTGGCCTGGAATCCGGGGTTGGTGACGCGTCCGGGGCTTGTCGACAAGGCCGCGCTGTTCCTGTGGACCAACTGGCTCTTCGTGATTCCCATGCTTCTGCTGGCCGGCATGTTCTTGCTGTGGACGAAGCAGGGACGAGATCCCAAGCTGAAACCCACCGTGGCCCGCTATGAGCCTCCAGAGGACCTCAGCCCCGCCGAGGTCGGCACCTTGGCCGACCATCGGCCCGACATGCGTGACATCGTCGCCACCGTGGTTGAACTGGCCGTGCGGGGACTCATCAAAATCGAAGAGTATCAGAAGGACAAGTGGCTGGGATTGTCTTCAGAGACCGACTACCGCTTCCGGCTGCTCAAGGAGCGTTCCCAATGGAAAGGGCTCAAGGAGCATCAGGAATCCGTTTTGCATGGGATCTTCAAGTCGGGCGATTCGGTGGCGCTGTCTGACTTGAAGAACAAGTTCTACAAGAAGTTGCCTGAGATCAAAAGGGAGATCTTCAACTCGCTGATCGGGAAAGGCTACTATAAGCGTCGTCCCGACAGGGTCAAGATGTACTACCTCATAGCCGCCGTCGCCGTCGGCATACTGGCAGCCTCGGGCGGCCCCGCCATAAAGCTGGACCTGCCCTATCTGAGCGTCCTGCTGCCAGGGTTGCTGTGCTCGCTCATTCTGGTCGTCTTCGCCTGGCTGATGCCCGCCCGTACCGTGGCCGGAGCGCGGGCTCTGGAAGAAGTGCTGGGCTTCGAGGAGTTCCTGGAACGGGTGGAATCGGACCGCTACAAACGCATGATCACGGGTCCCGAAATGTTCGAGAAATACCTGCCTTACGCCATGGCCCTGGGTGTGGACGAACAGTGGGCGGCCGCCTTCGACGACATGCTGGACAAGCCTCCCGAGTGGTACACAGGCCCCGCCGGAGTGCCCTTCAACACACTCGCCTTCTCCTCCGGCTTGGGCCGGATGTCAACGCAAGCTGCCACCGCCATGGCCTCAGCCCCCCGCAGTTCGGGGAGTTCAGGCTTCAGCGGGGGCGGAGGCTTCAGCGGCGGCGGAGCAGGCGGCGGAGGCACCGGGGGCTTCTAATGGATCGTCTCAAAGCTCTAAGCCGGTTCTCGTAACGCTATTGCACGCTTACAGCGTTGGGGAGCTTCGCCGCCCAAACCCAGGGTGGCGCCTGGGTCTCGCTGCGCTCGACGCCGGCTGACCCTGGGCTGACTTATGGCTCGCCTTCAGCGAGCCCCGACTTGACTTCACTTCATCGGGAGAGTGGGCTGGCATAGCTCGCTTTCAGCGAGCCCCGACTTGACTTCACTCCATCGGGAGAGTGGGCTGGCATGGCTCGCCTTCAGCGAGCCCCGCCTTTGACTTCCTCCATCGGGTCCGGGCTGGCATGGCCCGCCTTCAGCGAGTGCCGACTTGACTGAACTCCATCGGCGCTGGGCTGGCATGGGTCGCCCTCAGCGAGCCCCGACTTGACTTCGTATCGGGCTGCGTGCCCTTGTCGCCATGGCGAATGAAGGTCAGTTGCGCGGGCGGACGCCCTCCTTGCTCCTTTCAGAGGGGAAGAGCGGAGGACTGCTGTCCTGCACGGCTTCCTTGAATTTCGCCCATTCATCTTCGAAAAATCCGCTGATCTTCGAGTGGACGTCTTCAGCGTTGCTCCGAAGCTGGCGCAGGGCCGTCCGTTCGTTGTCGTTGGGAGCTTCCCAGGACGAATTGATGTAGGAGGAAGCCCTGAAGTAGCGGCTGATCAGCGTGTCGGGATCGCGGCGGATGCCCTGGACATCCTCCTGCACGAAAATCTTCTTCAGTTCATCGATCTTCTTGCCCATCTCCTTGGATTGCTTGACCAAGCCCTCGCGGCGGGCCTTGTTCTCGATATTGGGAAGGACTTCGCTGATGCGCTGGTTCGTCTTTTCAGCTTCCTCCAAGCGCTTGAAGTCGTCGGCCAAGCCTTGAGCCACCTCCAGCAACTCGTTGATCAGAGCGTCCTTAGCTTCCATATCCTGGCGCGGAATGTTGACGCGCGGGTCAGGACGCACCTCGACGCTTTGCTCGGCCTCTTGGCCCTTGTAGCTGAGGCGGACGGTGTATTGGCCCGGAAGCACTTCCGGTCCGCCCGGCTCGCGGTTGCCGCCCCGGCCTCCGCCTCCGCCAAAGCGTCCCCGTCCAGGCGGGCGGACGCCTTTGCGTTCCAGTCCCCACACGGTGCGGTTGAGGCCGTTCTCGGCGGGACCGGAGGTGGTGCGGATCACGTCTCCGTCGGCGTTCAGGATCTCGACCTTGACCTCATCCCCGCCGCCGCGTCCGCCACGGCCTCCACGGCGTCCGGCCTGCGATTCGCCTTGCATTGCCTCCTCTTGACCGTCGCCTTCTTCGTCCCCTTGCTCCTCGGCGTCTCCGTCGGGCTTATTGAGGACGTAATACACCAGCGCTCCGCGTGGACGGGCTTCGCCGGCAAACATGGCGTCGGCCGAAACCAACTCGCCGTTGGGAGCGCCCCAGGCGGCGGCGATGGCGTCCTGAATGGGAAAAACGTGCAGCGGTTCGTCCAGCAGAGAGGCGCCCTCGCGGGCCATTTCGCGCAGCGGAGTGATGTCGTCGACCACGAAGATCGAACGTCCGAAGGTGCCCACCACCAGCGCCGGATCGCGCGGATGGACCACGAGGTCTTGAGTGGGCACGGTGGGATAGCCGTGGGGCCAGGAGTGCCATTCTCCGCCCCCGTCCAGCGAGTAGTAGAGGTCGAACTCGGTGCCCAGGAAGAGGAGATCCTCCACCTCGTTGTCCTGTTCGAGGACGTAGACAAAGCCCCGCACTTTGTCGCGGTCGGCCAAGCGCATCCAACTCTGGCCATAGTCTTCGGTGTAGTAGGCGTAGGGCTCCCAGTTGCCGCGGCGGTGGTCGTCGAAGACCACGAATGCCCCGCCCTCCTTGAACTTGGAGGCGGTGATGTGGGGCACCCAAGCGCCTTCGGCCAAACCCGGAATGTTGTCCGCGACGTTGCTCCAATCATCTCCGCCGTTGCGCGTGACCTGGACGTTTCCGTCGTCGGTCCCCACCCAGATGACGCCCTCTTTCACGGGCGAGGGAGCGATGGCGATGATGGTTGTGAAGTTTTCGGCGCCGGTGACGTCGTAGGTCAGTCCGCCGCTGTCCAACTGCTTCTGCTTCTCGGGATCGTTGGTGGTCAGGTCAGGGGAAATCGTCTCCCAGCTATTGCCCTTGTCGCGGCTGCGGTGCAGGTACTGGCTGCCGTAGTAGATGGTGCGGTTGTCGTGGGGATCGATGGCGATGCCGGCGTTCCAGTTGAAGCGCAGCAGATGGTCGTCGGGATCGGGCGGACGGATGCTCTTGTTGTCGCGCGTCATGCGGTCCCAGCGCACCAGGTTGCCGCCCTGCGACATGGAATAGCCGTAGCGGTTGTTCTCAGGATCGGGAACCACATCGAATCCGTCGCCGAAGCTGATCATCTGCCACTCCGAGTTGCGGATGCCTCCGCCCCCGAATCCGCCTTGCCAGACGGTGGATGGACCCACCCAGGAGCCGTTGTCCTGCATGCCGCCGTAGACGTTGAAGGGCGTGTCCATGTCGACGCGGACGTGGTAGAACTGCCCCACCGGGAGGTTGCCCACGAAGCGCCAAGTCTCGCCCCCGTTGCGGGTGATGCTGATGCCGCCGTCGTTTCCGTCCAGCATGAGGTCGGGATTGTCGGGATCAATGTAGAAAGCGTGGTGGTCGGGGTGAGCTTCGCCGAACCCGATGAAGTTCTCCCAGTTGCGTCCGCCATCGGTGCTGTGGGTGACGCTGGAATGGATGCTGATGATGTGGTCGGCGTCCGTCGGATGGACGCGGATGTCGTAGTAGTAGAAGGGCCGGCTGCCGATGTTGCCGGAATCGCTCATCATGCGGAAGCTGGCGCCGCCGTCGTCGGAGCGGTAGAAGGCGTTCTTCTTCGACTCCACTAGGGCGTAGACGCGGTCCGGGTCGCTGGCCGCAATGCCCAGTCCGATGCGTCCCAGATCGCCCTCGGGGAGGCCGTCTTCGTGGGTGCGCTCGACCCAGTTCTTGCCGCCGTCGTGGGTCACGTAGAGTCCCGAGCCGGGTCCGCCCGAGACGAAGTCCCAGGGACGCCGGCGATGCTCCCACATGGCGGCGATCAGCTTCTTGGGATTGGAGGGGTCCATGACCAGGTCGCCGCATCCGGTGCGCTGGTCGACGTAGAGGACCTTGTCCCAGGTTTCGCCGCCGTCGGCGGTCTTGAAAACGCCCCGTTCCTCGCCGTCGCTCCAGGTGGGGCCCACCGAGCAGACGTAGACTTCATCGGAGTTGCGGGGATTGACGATGACGCGGTGCAGGTGGCGGCTGTTCTCCAGTCCCACATACTCCCAGTTCTCGCCGCCGTCGATGGTCTTGAAGAGTCCCACGCCGTTGTTTTGCGAGTTGCGGGGATTGCCTTCTCCCGTGGCCACCCAGATCACGTCTGAGTTCTGAGGATCGATGGCTACCGCACCAATGGACGCCGCCGGCTGGTCGTCCCACACCGATTCCCAGCCGATGCCCTGGCTTGTCGACAACCACAGTCCGCCCGAGGCGGTTCCGGCGTAGATGATGTTCTTGTTGCGCGGGTCCACGGCGAAGGCGGTGACGCGCCCGCTCATGGCTGCCGGTCCGATGGCCCGCGGCGCCAGCGCCTTCAGTTTTTCAGGATCCAGCGCGGGCTTGGCCTCGTCGACCTCGTAAGAGCCGTTTTGGGCCAAGAGGGCGGGAGCCGCCGCCAGCGCCAGGATGAATGAAGCGATAACGAGAAAAAAGGCTGATTTCTTCAAGGGTACCTACCTCCCCGGATAAGTAGTGGTCGAGGAGGTCAGGATACCACGCCCTCCGGCCATGTACCACGACTGCGAAGCCGGACGATCAGCCGGCCGTCGAGGGGCTGATGACGGCCTTGACCTCCTCGATCCTGTCGGCGGGAAAGCCGCTCTGTCGGGCGTGCTTTCGGATCAACTCAGGACTCGGTGCGCTGTAAATGCAGTAGATCTTGTCGCCGGTGACGTAGCTGTGCTCCCACTCGATTTCCGGGCCCAGATCACGCAGGACTCCGCAGGACTTCTGGGAGGCGCCCTTGAGGTCGTCGGGTCCCATCTGGCCTGCGCCGGGGATCTCCCGTTCGATGACATATTTCGGCATGGTTGCTCCTTCCTTTAAATGCGGTCCCAGTTCCAGATGGCGTAGCTGTCGGCTTGACTGAGCTTGTGCCCGCTTTGCTTGAGCGTCAGCAGAATACTGCCGCGGTGGTGGCTTTCGTGGCTAATGAAATAGCCCAGATAAGGAATCACGCCCTTCTTGAAGCAGGACCGCTTGACCTCACCCTCCGCCACTTGGCGGAAATAGGTTTCGATGGCCTGAGCCGAAGATTCCAGATGCTGCTTGAGGGTCTTCTTATCCGGCTCGTCCTGTGTTTCGAACTTGTGCAGCTTTTCCGCCAGATCTTCGGCCCGCTTCTCCAAATGCCAGACCCGCAGGTTGTGGACATGGGTGAACTGGCGCACGACGTTGCGTCCGCCCCGCGTGGAAAGCGTGCATTGCATCCCTTCATCGCTGATCTTGTCGATGAGAAAGAGGTTGATGCGGTTGTTGGTGTGCCAGGCTTCCAGAATCTGCTCAAGGACCGTTTCCATGCCCTCAGTCTAGCGGTTTCGAGTCCGCTGTGGCCAGTCGCCAGAGTCAGGCCCGCCCCCGCGGAAGGCACCGGCAAGGTCCCTCGGATCGGAGAACCGGAGGAGCCGCTTCTTCAGCCAATGCCACAAGCTTCCTTCACTTGTCTGAAGAGGGACGGAGAAGCGGCTGACAGGGCGGCACGCTCGGGGAGCAAGACGACTGTTTGACATGGTTGAGGATGCTGGCGATGGCGGGCCGCTGCTGACACCAGTTGATGCTGTCGCTCTTCAGGGAGTAGTACTGGCGGGCATACTCGGTGCGCGTGTTTCCAGAATCGCAGTCCATGGCCTGGAAGAGCAGATCCAGTGCCTGAGTATTGACCACGATGTCGGAGGGCTTGGGAAACGGGCCGCTGCTGCCTGAGCGGGCCGCGATTGCCGCGCCGTAAGCGTCGCGGAAACTCTTCAGACCTCCCCCATTCTTCCAAGTGGTCCAGGTGCCGCCGTTGTCGTAGAAGGTCCAGTAGTTGAGGATCTCCAGTTTTGCGGGATCGTACTCGAAAACCTGGTAGGAGGAGTTGTGGCCGTGATCGCCATCAATGCCGGGGGCCAGCAGGACGAAACCCAATGCCGACTGGCCGCCGCTCTCGCGTACGACCTTGAACTCGCTCTCATGGGTGTGTCCGCACAAATAGCCGGCGATTGAGGAAGCCAGGTAGGCATTGCCCAGCAGGGCGGCGAAGTCCTGGCTCTGCGATCGGGCGAAAAAGAGGTCTCCGCTGTAAGGGTCTCGTCCCGGCGGCACGTGGGCCACGACCCAGACTTGTTCATTGTTGGCCCGGGCGTCCAGCAGTTCCCCGACCAGCCATCCGAACTGGGTGTCCATCCAGACATTGCCCTGCGGACTCGTGCCGGTCATCAGCTTGTTCTTCAGAGAGCTCCGTTTGGCGGGATCGCTGAGGTCGTTTGCCACGGCAAAGGTCGAGTAGTCAAAGAGCGAAGCGGGTTTGGGGCAGTAATCATGGAAGGACTGCTGGACGTATTTTTCCGTGTAAATGGTGGTGTTGAGAATCAGCAGCCTGGCGCCCGGGCCCATCTGGACGCGATAGTAGCCGCCCTTCTCGAAGATTCCCCGCTGCGCCGCGTTGGGAAAAGAGCTCCAGTTGGCGGCCAGGGTCGAGGCGGTCTTCTTGAGGAATCCCTGATCGGTCATGATCTCGTAGTCGCCGCAGTAAGCGTCGTTGTTGCCCAGCGTCGCATAACCTGTGACGTTGACGGCCTGCTTGATTTTCCAGGTGATGTAGTCGAGGGTCTGGTCGATGAACTGCTTGGTCAGGGCCAAGCCGCAGGCGTCCTGGCCTGCGACTCCGGTCTTCACGTGGCTGCAATACTCATTGTAGTTGTGATCGAAGTCATGACCCAGGAAGTCTCCCGTGTAGAGGGTGAAGTCGGGCTGTGACCCGCGTTGCATAAAAGTGGTGCGGGCGCTCTCGATGGCGTTGTGAAAGACCTGATAGTTGGTATCGCCTTCCGAGGAATAGGTGGCCGCCTCACATTGGGGATGGGCTGGCTTGCGGGAGCACAAGTCCTGAAAGGCCTGTTCCCAGGCCGAAGGCGACGTCTTCCAGCCGTGGCTTTGCTGGTCGAACAGGCCCTGCAGCACATCCGTGCAGGTCGTGACCTCTGCCGGGGAAGGCGTTCCGGAATAGGTCAGGTGGCAGCCGTAGAAGGGATCCAGGTGGACGTCCGAGATGCGGAAGATCGAGGCCGTCTGGGAGGGGGACCGAACCGCCTGTCCCTTTTCCTGCATTGGAGCCGCTTGCGGCCAAGCGGCCAGCCCGCCGGCCGTCAGGCTCACGGCCAGCAGTGCGCCTGGACAAAGCCGCAGAAAGCCCCACAGGGCTTCCGTGGCCCTTGCCCGACCGAGAGTCGAAACGGCCCAGTTGGAGCATTCCTGTTTTCCTGCTTTTTCTCTCATGCGTTTCACTCCGAGGTACCCCTAGCGCATTGGCCGGCCTTAGTGACTTTGGCGGAAACTGATCACGCACAAAACTTAGTGAAAGGAAAACTGATTGACGAAGTATAGGGCCCCCTTAAAGCAAGGTCAATCAGGGCATGGAAACAGGCGGTCAAAAGGCCGATTGTGGTCGAGTTCACCAGGCTGGGTTCTTCTCAAGTCTCGATTCTGCCCCGAGAGGCTGGTCTCCAGACTCGATTGCGCTATACTGGCGGCTGGTCATGAGAGAGCACAAGCTCACATTTGCGACAGCCCTGCTGATGACCCTGGCGGTTCTATGCTTCTCTACGGGTCAGGCCTGGGAAGTCGCTCATCCTCTGGAAGAAGGCTGGCAAGCCGAGCACGGTCCCGACCATCAGCACGCCTCCCAGGAGGGCCTGCAGGAGGTGTGCGGGCCGGCCCACGTCCACGACCATCATTGCCTGCACCAGCAGTCTCTGGCCCCGCATGCCGAACCTCCCAGCCTGGCACCCATCCTGCAGCGCCGGACCCCAGTGGGATGCTCCCCCTGGTTGCCTCCCCTCCTGACTTCGCCGGAACGACGCCCCCGCTCTCCGCCCGCCCCCCTTTCAACCTGACTCTTTCGTCCTGAATGTTCCCAAGTTGAAAAGGACCGGACCTCCGGGAGGAGTGTCTGGCGGAGAAGATTGCAATGAGTTTTCCCATTTATAGAAGTGTATTTACGCTGATTATTTCGACAACTTTCTTAGCTTATCTGGCCTACGCTCAAGGAGACGCACGCCTGCAAGGCCGTGTCACATTGGGAGGCGATCGCCCGATTCACTCGGCGACCGTGATGGTCGTTGAGTTGAATCGGGTGGTGGAAACCGACGACGAAGGGCGCTATTCGGTCGCAGTGCCTCCTGGCAACTACACCGTCATCGCCTACACCAGTTCGCTGACGGGTCACAGCATGACCGTCGAAGTGGGCGAGGGAGAAACACGTTCCCTTGACTTTCAATTGGAGCTGACGGTGCTGGAGCATGAGATCACGGTCACGGCTGAGGACATCCAGCAGACCGCTTTCGAGGCTGTCCAGTCGGTGAGCTCGCTGGACTCGATTGATTTGAGCCGCCACCACGCGCCTGGATTGGGCGAGGTGCTGAAGGACGAGCCGGGAGTTTCCAAGCGCAGTTTCGGCCCGGGCAGCTCGCGTCCGGTGATTCGCGGATTCGACGGAGACCGGGTCTTGGTTATGCAGGACGGTGTCCGGGTGGGCTCTCTGGCTTCCCAGTCGGGTGATCACGGCGAGCCCATCGACTCCACCAGCCTGGAACGGCTGGAAGTGGTGAAAGGACCGGCTACGTTGCTCTACGGCAGCAACGCCGTGGGAGGCGTGGTCAACGCCCTGAGCGGACATTTCGAAGTCCACACTCAGCCCCACGAGGGGACCCGCGGCAAAGTGTCGGCCATCGGTGGAAGCGGCGACCAGCATCTGGGCGGCAGCGTCACCGCCGAGCACGGAACCGGCAAGTGGCTCTTTTGGATCGGTGGCGGCGGCCAGCGGACCGACGACTACGAGACGCCTGAAGGAAAGGTCCCCAACTCGGCTTCGCGCATCAGCAATGGTCGGGCCGGTCTCGGCTACTATGGCGAGAAGGCCTTTGCCAGCCTGGGATACACGTTCAATGACGGGCGCTACGGCATTCCCTTCGCCGCCCAGTTCCACGGCCATGAGGAAGGTGAAGCGGGAGAGGGCGGCGAAGAGGGTGAAGAAGAGGAAGTCGAGGCTGTTGACGTGGCTTTCCGCCGCCACAATGTTCGCTTTGCCGGGGGCTTCCGCAACCTGGGCTCCTGGATCAGGTCCTTCAAGCTCTCGCTCAACTACACCGATTGGGGCCATGACGAATTGGAACTCTTCGAAGGGGGAGAAGAAGTTGAAGTCGGCACCACCTTCGGAAACCGCCAGTTCGTCTACCGCGGGGTCTTTCAGCAGGCTCAACGCGGCCTGCTCTCAGGCAGTTTCGGCTTTTGGGGACTGTCGCGCGCCTACGACGTGAGCGGCGAAGAAGCCCTTTCGCCCCCCGTTCAGCAAGACGCCTACGCCGTTTTCGCCTTGGAGCAGATCGATCTGGAAAGGGTCAAATTCCAGTTCGGAGGCCGTCTGGAGCATAACCGGTTCAAGCCCCAGGGGCTGCAAGTACGCGGCCGCGAGCAAGACGAGGGAGAGAGCGAAGTGACAGCGCTTCCAGACCGGACCTACACCGGCGTTTCCGGTGGACTGGGCGCGCGCCTCGACCTTTGGAAAGGAGGCGCTTTCGTGGCCAATTTCGTCACGTCCCACCGCGCGCCGGCCCTGGAAGAGCTCTACAATTTCGGACCTCACGTAGGCAACCTGGCTTTTGAAGCGGGCGATCCCACGCTGCAAGGAGAGCGCAGCAACGGACTCGACTTCGCCCTGCGCCATTCCGGTCGGCGCCTGCGCGCCGAGGTCAGCTTCTTCTACTACGACATCGACAATTTCGTCTTCCTGGCACCCACGGGAGAGGTCGAAGAAGGCCTGATCGAGGCGGAGTTCTCGCAGCAAGACTCGCGCTTCACCGGCGCTGAACTGCGTCTCGACGTGGGGGTCAACGAGTTCCTTTGGCTGCGTTTGGGACTCGACACCGTTGACGCCGAGTTGAAGGCCAGCGGGCAGTCGCTTCCCCGCATTCCTCCTCTGAAGGCGCGTCTGGGAGCCGACTTCCGCTATCGCGGGTTCAGCTTCAATCCCGAGTGGGTGCTGGCCGACCGCAGGGAGGACGTTTTCGCCACCGAAACTCCTACCGGTGGCTACGGAGTGGTCAATCTGAACGCTTCCTACACGCTGCCTCAGCGCCACTTCCTGCACCACTTTTCGCTGAATGTCTTCAACGTCGGCGACAAGCTCTACCGCAACCACCTGTCCTTCATCAAGGACTTCGCCCCTGAAATCGGGCGCGGAGCGAGCTTGGCCTATACCGTGGAGTTTTTCTAACCCGCAATTCAGGCGCTCTTGGAGCGAGGCAGTTCCACCTTCGCGGCGGCCAGGCCTCGCGGTTCGGTCAAGTCGCTGGACGGGTCTGAAGGAGCCTTGGCGGCGCGGCGGCGGCGGCGCGCGGTGATGGCTTCGCCCACCAGCTTGAAGAGACTGCGGCGGTTCTGGAAGAGCAGCTTGATCCAGTGCCGGGCCGACATCTGGGGAAAATAAATGCCCCGGAAGGCCAGACGCGTAAAGAACATGACGGCCCGCTCCTTGAAAGGACGTCCCTCGATCTTCCTGAGGGCGGCGGCAATGGCCGGCGGATCGTAGCAGCGGCTCCAAGCTTCGTGCACCTCGGCTTCGGCTTCCTCGATGCTGACGTTCTGGGGCGTGAAAGCCATCTGAAAGGGACGGAAGTCGAGCCAGTGCTTGGGACGCGTCAAGCGGCCCTGGTCCAGCAGCCGGTCGTAGAGCGGAGTGGCCGGGTAGGGCGTCAAGAGTCCGAAGACGGGCAGTCCCGGTGGCCAGGAATCAATGGCGTCCAGGGTGTTGCGGGCCACGCCTTTGCGGTCTCCGTCCATCCCGAAGATGAAGGACGTAATGGCGTAGATGCCCCGCTCGGCCAGCCGGTCGAGCACAGCCTTGTATTCGGCCGGCTTGTTGAAGCCTTTGTTGACCTCCTTGAGGTTGCCGGGGTCGATCGACTCCAGGCCCATGAAGATCCAGATCCCGCCGCTCTCGGCGATCAGGTCGACCAGTTCCTCGTCTTTGAGCAGGTTCATGCTGATCTGGGCCACCCAGGGGACTTGGGCGTCGCGGGCGATCATTTCGCGCAGCAGCGACTTGGTCCGCTTTTTGTTGATGGCGAAGTTGTCGTCGATGAAGAAAACGCCCACCTTGCCGCCTTCCCGGGCGGCTCGAGCTTTAAGGCGCAGCAGTTCGTCCACCACGCATTGGTCGCTGCGGAAGCGGATGGATTTGCCGAAGAACCCGGTGACGGTGCAAAAGTCGCACCCATAAGGGCAGCCGCGGCCCGACTCCACGGGCAGGACGTAAAGGCTGTTCCAGTTCTTGACTCCGGCGCGCTTCATGAGGAAGCGTCCCCAGGCGGGGATCTTCTCGATCAAGTTGAACTGCTCCAAGTCCATGGTTTCCCAGGGTATGCGGGCGTAGTTCTCCAACGATGGCTTGATCTCTCGTCCGTCATCGTCCAAGGCGCGGTAGGTCTCCTTGAGTTCGCCCGCCTCAGCATCGCGCAGGATCTGGGGCCACAGGTCATCGACTTCGCCCAGGGCCACGGCGTCGGCGTGGCGGGGCTCGTCATCGCGTCCGATGGCTTCGCCGGGAACTTCGGTGACGTGGGGACCGCCCATGATCACTTGGGCGCCAGCCGCCCGGATGGCGTCGGCCATGCGGTAAGCCCGGGCCGCTACCCGCGTCATGGCCCCGATTCCCGCCAACTTGATGTCGTTGTCTCGCACGAATTGGGCCACTTCAGCTTCCGTCAGCGGCTGGGCGTTGCCGTCGATCAGGAAGACCTCGTGCTCAGGCGGGGTCAGCGATTGCAGCACGAACATCCAGAGGTGCGGCATGTAATTGCGCGTCACTTGGTTGTCGGGCGTGTAAAGAAGAATATTCATATGGGCTCCAACCCTTGTTCACCTGGGTGCGCCGGCAAAACCGTTCCTGCGACACGCCAGGATGAAAAATCTCTGCCAAGTCACAAGGAAACCTCTTTTGAACGGGGGTCGAGTCCTGCTCAGTGGCTTAGCAAACGACTTTTTAGCCGAATTGAAGAGAAGTCTAACACAGCCCCGCCGCCGCAGTCTTCCGCGCAATGGGTACTGTGCGCGAAACTTGAACTAGGTGCCCCTCGCCGCCGTCACGGCGACCGAGGCGCTTTCGGCCGCACAGGGACTCAAGTCCTGCTGCCGATAGGAATTCAGGGCTTTTCGTCGTCTGGGGAGGACCCATATCCCAGTATGGGCGGGATGCGCAGGGCGGCGTGGAGGATGTGGGCTGCCTCGCTGGCCATGTTCTGGGAGAGCTCGCGTAGCCGTTCGGCGGTCTTGACGAAGTCGGCTTTGGCGGCCCCGACTTCATCTTGGGCCTGGCGGCGCTGCTCAGGATCGGCGTGGACCGTGGAAGCCTGCTGCTGCCAAAGTTCCACCAGCCGCTGGCGGGCCGCCCGGTACTCTTCCCAGGCTTGGGCCAATTCCTGGTTGTGGTCGGCCAGGAAGCGGTCTTCGTGGAACTCCAACACGTCCTGGGCCACCTGATCGCGCTGGCTGGCGGGGTAGAGGGCAGCTGCCTGCCGCGGTCCGCAACTCGCCGCCGCCAAGGCCGCCATGAGCAGAATCCAGGAACATCTCTTCATAACTCGGCTCCGCGGCACTGCATTAACGGTTCTCCAGGTCTTGGGTGCTGATTTGCCCCAGCCGGGCGCGGATGCCTCGGCGAGCCAATTGGAAGGCCTTTTTGTCGTCCATCAGTTGGAAGGAGTAGTTGGCTTCTTGGACCAGCGCATGAAGTTCGAAGACCAGTTGGACGGGATCGGCCTTGGGGGAGGCGCGGCCCTGACAGCGGGCTTTTTCGACCAAGTCCTCCATGTGGCGGGTGAGCTGCCGCATCCAGTAGCGTAAGCGGTCGCGCACGGGGCCCGGCCGGGACCCAAACTCCAGCGAGGCATTCCCGAAAAAGCACCCCCCGGGAAAGACCCGTTCTTCCAGGTAGGACACCCATCCGTCCGTCACTGCGGTGAGCTGGGCCAACGGGTCGTCCTCATGTAGCGCGGGCTTGATGACGCGCTCGCGGAAGATCGAGGCGGCATAGTCGGTGACGGCGATTTGAAGGTCTTCCTTGGAGCCGAAATGGGCGAAGAGTCCGCTCTTGCTCATTCCTGTTCGGCGGGCCAGCTTGCCGATGGTCAGCCCCTCCAGTCCCTCCTGGCTGGCCATGCAGGCCGCGGTGCTGAGGATCTCCTCCCGCGTCCGCCGGCCTTTCAGCCGCCGCCCGTCATGAGTGGGTTTCAGGGTCTGGGTCTCCAGCATCATGGCGTCACCTCAAGAAAAACGAACGTTCGTACTATATTTTTGTCGGAACGGCTTGTCAAGGTTTTTCTTGGCAGCGGCCAGCCGGTCGGCCAGCGATATGCTCCCGAGCCGGAAGCAAAGCCCGTCCGACTGGGTCGGCCCGCGGCAGGACAGCCGCCTACTCAGGGGTCAGCGCGAAAGTGCCTCGGTGGGGCTGATTTTGAGGGCTCGGGCGGTGGGGAGCCAGCAGGCGGTCAGGCCGGCCAGAGCCATGAGTCCCAGCACGGCGCCGAAGATCCACAGTTCGGGATCGGGGAAGCGGAACACGAACATGGCGCGGGCCTGCACAAAGAGGACTCCCAGAAGGCACCCCAAAGCGGCGCCGCTGAGCAGCAAGGCCAGAGCTTTGCCCGCGATCGTGCGCAGGATGCGCCCTCGGTCGGCGCCGAGGGCCACCCGGATGCCGATTTCGCGGGTGCGGGCCGTGACCGTGAAGCTCATGATGGCGTAGATCCCCATCACTGAAAGCAGCAGAGCCATGCCTCCCATGGCGGTCAGAGCCGCGGCGATGCCGGCGAGTCCGGCCCGTTCCTCGCCCCCCACGTCCTCCAGCAGCATGACCCGACGCACGGTAATGGCGGGATCGACCTCAGCCGCCGCCAGGCGCAACGGTCCCGCTAACTGCAGGGGATCGTGAGCCCGCAGGACCAGGTAGAACAAGTCTCTTCGATCGAGGGCCATGGGCAAGTAGAAGCCGGCCGCTCGTTCCGGATCTCCCACGCTTAGACTCAGGTCGGGGACCACGCCCACGATCTCGATCCAGGGCGAGGAATCGGCGGTATTGGGGGCGAGGCGTCGGAAGCGCTGTCCCAGCACGCCTCCGGCGGGAAAATACTTGCGGGCAAAGGGCTCGTTGACCACCGCCACGGCAGCAGCGCCGGGGCGGAAGTCGGATTGATTGAGCAGGCGCCCTTGCAGGGGCGCTCCTCCCAGGGCCTCCAGAAATCCCGGGCGGATGGCGGCCCAGGGCACCGGTCCGCTGCTCTCCTCAGCTCGGGATTCGAACTCCAACCGGTCGGAGGGTGCTCGTGCGGGCGGAATGCGGTTGGAGGCTCCAATCTTCTCAAGGCCGGGCAGATGGCGGGCAGCCTCCAAGAGGGACTGGCGTTTGCGGGCCAGCGGAGAAGTTTCAAATGCCGCCTCCGCCCCGTCCGGCTCAGCCCGGTTCGCTTGTTCGCCGGTGCCGGCGTCGATCCAGACTTGGGCGGTGAGAACCTTGTTGGTGGGCAGTTTGGAGGCTCGGTCGAAGTAGTTGCCGAGTCCGCGGGCCATGACCAGCGCACTGCTGAGCAAGGCCACCGAGAGGGCCATTTGCAGCACCACCATGGCCGCGCCCAACCGCCCAAAACCGCCGCTGTGGCCACGTCCTTCCTGTTGCAGGGTGGCGGCTGGATCGATGCGGGTCGACCTGAGGGCGGGCAGGACTCCCGCGACCGCGGCCGCCAGGAGGGCCAGAAAGAGGACGAAGGTCACGGTTCGCGCCGTGAGTCCGAAGACGATCCAGAATGGCAGCTCATCGATGTTGGCGTTCATCCATTCCATCAACCGCTGGGCACCGGCCAGTCCCACCAGGGCGGCTATGGAGGTCATCATCAGCACCTCCAGGAAGAGCTGCCCAACCAGCCGCCGGCGCGAAGCCCCCAAGGCGGTGCGGACGGCCAGTTCAGCCCGCCGCGAGAGGGTGCGCGCGCGGATGACGTTTGCCACGTTGAAGGCCACCACGGCCAAGATGACCAGCAGTATGGCCAGCATCAAGATGGCCATGGGCTTGGCCGCCGGGTCGGGCGGGGCGGTGTAGTTTTCCGGCCGCAGCCGTATTTCGGGGGCCGACGGTTTGGCTGCTTGGTACTGCCTCGACAGAGTGCTGAGCTGGGCTTGGGCCTGCGCCATGGTCGCGCCCGGGGCCAGAAGTCCAAGCAGGCGGACGCGCGGATGGGGTCCCTGAGGCGACCCGCCCAGGTATTCTTCGTCCAGAGGGAGCCAGATCTCTCCGTCGATGGGGAATTGGAAGGTGTCGGGCAGGACGCCCACGATGGGGTGGCCGACGCCTGAGACGTCCAGGATTTGGTCGAGCACGCCGTCGGATCCGCCCAGCCGGCGTTTCCAGAGGCTCTCGCGGATGACGGCCACGGGCGGTGCGCCGGGACGTCCGTCGGATGCGATGAGCGTACGCCCCAGCAGGGGGACGGCGGGCAGGTGGCGGAAAGTCCGGGGCGTGATCCAGGCGCCCGTAATCGATTCGACTTCTCCCGAATCGGCGATCAGGTTCACCTCGCCCCCGCGGACGCCACCGACATGCTGCAGGCGGTCGGCCGATTCTGCCAGCAGGTGATAGCGTTCCAGGTCGAGGGCAGAGCGCGCGCCGTGGGGTTCGGAATAGGCCTGAATGCGGACGAAGCGCCCGCCGTTTTCATAGGGCAGTTGGGTCCACAGCATCGCTTCCACAAAGGCGAATCCCGAGGTGGCGAGTCCGATGCCCACGGCCAGCGCCAGGACGGCGACCAGCGAAAGGAAGGGTTGCTTTGCGATCAGGCGCGCGCCCAGCTTGAGCTCGGGCCAAGTCAGCCAATGAATCATGGATGGTCTCCTGGGACGCCAGCGGTAGAAAGACAAAGCCGCGGCGATGAAGAGGGCCTCCAGCGAGGTGGCCAGCCAAGCCGGAACCCTCCCCATGCGCGCGCGCCTTCTGGCGTGCATTTCGTTGAGATCTCCCTGGACGTCGTCGCGGCGCGGAGCCGCTATGAGAAGGCGGAAGAGCAGAGCGGTCCAGCGGGGAGCCAGGGGAGGTTCGACGTTCGATTTTCCAAAGTCGAACTTTTTCATGGGTTTTCCTTGAGGCGTTGGCCGTTCGTCTTCGCCGTTCGTGATTCGCCATTCGAACTTGTTCATCTGTCTTCCAGGCGCGGGGCCAGTCCGCCCCACATGCTTTCCAGAGCCGAGCGGGCGTCCCGCACCGCTCTGACTCCGGCCGGTTCGACTGCCACGTAGCGGCGG
>DATIPO010000278.1:0-6118 GCA_035471925.1 Acidobacteriota bacterium | reverse complement strand
CGCCCACTACCAAGTCGAACTGAGGACGCTCAACTGGCTCGACGAGGCAGCCTGCCCACAAGCTAAACAGGGACAGAAAGAAAGGGGCGCCCGAGAGCGCCCCAATCGCTGAACCCACGCATCCAAATCCGGGCTCGCTCAAGGCAAGCCCCACACCAGCCCAGCGCCACGGTAGAAGAAGCGAAAACGCCAAGTCCGGGCTATGTAGGCGGGCCATTTGCCACCCAGCGCCCCGATCGCTGAACCCTCACGCCAAGTCCGGGCTCGCTGTAGGCGAGCCATAGGCCAGCCCAGCTCCACGGTCGCAGAAGCGAAAACGCCAAGTCCGGGCTATGTAGGCGGGCCATATGCCACCCAGCGCCCTGATCGCTGAACCCACACGCCAAGTCCGGGCTCGCTGTAGGCGAGCCATAGGCCAGCCCAGGGTCAGCCGCCGTCGAGCGCAGCGAGACAAGGCGCCACCCTGGGTTTCAAGCAGCAAATTCCCGAACGCTGTAAGCGTGTAATAGCGTGCCGGGTTAGGCGCCTAGTTGCCGCCCATGAGGCTGAGGTCGGGACGCACGGCCACCACCATGCTGTTCATGCCGGCGAGGCAGTCAGAGAACTGCTGCATCATCTTGCCCACTTCCTCCTCGCCGTAAGCCTCCGTCATGTAGCCCACCATTTCTTGCTGGCGCGGGGCCAGCCCTGCCCAATTCTCCCGGGGCAACACCAGAATGGCGGTTCCGCCGCCAGCGCCTTCGCCGACGACCACCGTGTCCCAAGAGTTGTGGCCCATGCGTCCGTCAAAGGCCTTGCTGGCCTTGGCGACCAATTGCCAGAAGACCTCGGCCTTGCCCGGGTTCAAGCTGAAGACTTCGACCAAAATGAGCCGCGGCCTTAGGTCGTCGGGCCAGTTTGAAAGCGCTTCATTGGTGCTGGTGAGGGAACTCTGCATATCGGCAATGAAGGGGCCGACGGTGCTCAGAAAGTGGTCGCGCCCTTTAAAGCGCAGCTCATAATTATCCATTTCGGCCCAGGGTCTCTCATCCGTTCGGATGATGTAGTCGCCGTAATCAGTGCCATTGATGATCTCCATGATGTACCACTGCCAGGGATCATTCTGCTCTTTGCGCCACTGAAGATGGGCCTTCAGGGCCGTCTCGAACTGCATGTGCATTCCCGCCTTGGGGGTGACCTGGAAATGCATGGCCACCTTCTGGCCCATCCCTTGGGCCGCCATCCAGCCACAGAACCCGACCAGGACTATTCCCACGATCCAACCTTTAACCAACTTCATGTCTTCTCTCCTTGAGGATGAGACACCGCTCTCGGATAGACGCCCCTAGCGAGCCTCGCGGACCGAGTCGATGTAATTTTGAAAAACGTAAGCTCGATTAGAGTGCCCCAAAACGCATCTGCATGCAAGCACTTTCCGCAGGGCCAATTACTATTTCACTTGAAGTCAATGGCCTATGGCAGAAGCACTCTAGCGGCGTGGCTTTCGCCCCGATCGTGGAACCGGGGCCGAGGTTCAGACCTGCAGGTTCTTGCGCACCGCCGAGTCCTTGCTGACGCGCCAAATCTTGGAATCGAGGTAGTAGTGCTGCATGGCGAATCCCAGGACGGCGGCCACCATGACCTGCTGGCCCAGGGCCAAGCTGCTGGGGTCGGTGATGCCGGCCATCATGCCCATCCAGTCCAGCACGGCTTCGTCCAAAGTGATGCCGGTGACCCGCTTGACCCAGTCGATCCAAGGGCCACGGTAAAAGACGAAGGTGAAGGCCAAACCCACGAATCCGTAGTTGAGCAGGTTGGAGAAGAGGAAACGCGGCAGGCGGTAGCGCCGGTCGTCGTTGGCGGCGTACTTCTTGCGTCCGTAGAAGTAGACGATGCAGTGGTATTGGATGTTGTGTCCGGCGGTCACGATGGGATTGAGGAAGAGCACGATGATGGGGTGAGAGAAGGCTACCAGGTGCAGCGGGATCAGGAGGGACATGTAGAGCAGCTTGCTGCCGTTGACCGGATGGCCGCGCTTGAGAAGCAGTCCAAGATGGGCCAAATAGACCAGGATCACGGCCAGATACAGGGCCCACACCGCCGGGTGCAGGAGGTCGGCGACCGAAAGTCCGCTGACCAGGGGAGCATGCATCCCCAAGTCGGGGAAGCCGGGTAGGTCCTGGTAGATCGAGCCGGTCAAAAACAGCACGATGGGACCGAACATGGTGGTGTAGAAGAACCAGGTGTCGAGCCGGTCGTGCGAATAGTCCTGGCCTTTGCGCTTGTAGAGGCGGAAGAAGCCCCAGTGCTGGCGCACCACGTGGTAATAAGCCCACAGGCGGAAGAACGTGAAGAAGCCCAGCGCTCCCAAGGCCATGGCTGCGGGAGGGAGCTTCATTCCCAAGGCGGCCGTAGCGCTGCCCAGCGCATAAGGCGAGACGATGAGGACGGGCCCCAGCGCGAACCATCCCAAGGAGCGCACCAGGATGCCGCGCCGACTGGCCCACTCGTCTGGGTCGCAGAAAGTGCGTCCCAGCGTAGCCCACAGATGGGGCGCATCGAGGAACACCGCCCAGGAGACGAAGATCAGCAAGCGCAGGTCGACAGGAATCTCGATCGACCCCAATTGGACGGTGGAAAGGGGATCCTCGAGCGGATTATCGAGGGCTCGCACGCCCCACCAGATCAGCCCCACGTAGAGCCATCCGATTAGGGCCGAACCGATATAGAAGGCCAAGTCGAGCTTGGGAGAGAGAATCCAATGGAACCGCACCCTCTGCCCGGCCCTCCTCAGCCATCCTGGGGCCTGATCGTGAGTGCTGGGATGCCCATTCATGGCACCCCGAGTATAGGGGACTCTCGGCTGGTTCTTCAATTGAGCTTAAGGCGGGGCTTGGACGCCGATTCTGTGCCTGCTGGCCTGACAGTAGCGGCCTTGCTGATCCGTCTCTGTGCGGGCATGGCTCCCGCCGTCGAGTCTCACCGGCAGGTCGGGTGGTCGTTGACGGAGGAGCGATCCCGGGCCCATGGGACAGCCTAGCCGCTGAGCGAGGAGCTTCGCCGCAGCTCGTCGTGACCGCTATAATCTGCCACGTGCAAGCGGCGAGGGCGGGGGAAAGAAGAGTCCAGTCCAGGGGCCACAGGGCGCCGATGCTCGAGGCAGGTGGGCAAGCGGCCGCTTGGGCGGCTTGGGCGGGGATCGCGGTGGGGACCGCGGGACAGGTTCTGCATGTTCTCCTGCGGGTCTCCGCACTCGACGCCGACGAGGCCGTCGTGGGGCTGATGGCCAAGCACATTCTGGAGGGACGCGAGACGCCCGTTTTCTTTTACGGGCAGGACTACTTCGGCGCTCTCGAGGCTTACTTGACCGTCCCCTTCTTCGCGCTGTTGGGCATCTCGACCGTGGCGCTGCGCCTGGTGCCGTTGCTCTCTTCGTTGGCCATGATCCTCCTGGTGTATCGATTGGGACGTCCGACCTTCGGCCACCGCCAAGCCCTCATTGCCGCCGCCTTAACCGCCCTTCCGCCCCTTTTCTACTTCGATTTTGTGCTGCGGGCCCGCGGAGGCTTTTCCTTGGCCTACGCGCTCATGCTGCTGCTGGCCTGCCTTTGCCTGGGCTGGACGGGCGGCAGGAGCCGGCCAGAGCCGCGCCAGTCGCGGACTGAGTCCGGCTCGGACTCGACGATACGGTCGCGCGACGAGTGCCCGCGCCAGCATCCCGGGGCAGACTCCGATCCGCGAAGCCGCCGCCAAGCGGGAGAGTCAGCGCGTGCGGCGGGCTCAGGGAACGGCACTCACGGGAGAGGGCCGGTTCGCTCCTGGAGAGCTGGGCAAGCATTCGGCTTCGGTGTGCTATGCGGGCTGCTGCTGTACCTCTACCAGGCAGCCTTATTTCACGTAGCGGCGGTCTTGGCGGCGGCGCTGTGGCTGCGCGGCGGACCCGGCCTGCGTGCGCTGCCCCTGTGGACGGGAGGAGTCCTGCTGGGCATGCTGCCGATGCTGGTCTACAACTGGGTGCATCCTCTGGCCACCGTCATCCAGGCCGCCGGGCACAAATACCTCCAGATCGACGTCCCCGCCATGAGAGATCAGGGACTGGTCACGGCGCTGTTGGCCGGCCTCCAGAACCGCCTGGCCATGCTGGGCGAGGGCTTGGGGCACCTGTGGAAGGCCCTGGCCGGACGTCCGCCCGTGGACTCGGGTTGGCCGGAAGTCCTCTTGGCGGCGCTGTGGACGACCGCCGTCCTCTGGACCCTCTGGGTGCGAAGGAGCAAGTTGGCCGGCCTGCTGCGCCGACACATCCACATCTCCCAAGTCGACGGCCTCGATCTGGCCTTGTTGCTCTTCGCCGTCACCTTCGCTGCGGGATATTCCAGTTGGCACTACCTGCTCTTCTGCTACCCCCTGGCAGCCCTGATGCTGGCGGGACTCCTGCACACCGACAGGCCGCACTGGCTCTCGGCCAGGGTAGCGGGCTGGCTGCCCGCGATCGTGCTGAGCGCAGCGCTGGCCCTCAACGCCAACAGCCTGTCCAGCAAGCTGACCGAGCCCCAACCGTCGCCCCGCTGGCATCAGCTTATCGCCGATCTGGAAGATCTCAAACTCGAGCGCGGCTACAGCGGATACTGGATCGCCTACCCGGTCAACTTCCTGAGCCACGAGCGCCTCCTGCTTTCGCCGCTGGCGGGTCCCGTAACGATGGACCGCTACCCGCCTCACAGCGAAAGCGTGGGCGAGGCGGCGCGGGTTGTCTACGTCCTGCAAACCGGTTCCCAGTCCGAACGCAACTTCCTGCAACAGCTCTCCCGCCTGGACGTCCAGCCGCAAACCCGCCAAAGCGGCCCCTACACCCTCTTCTTCGGCGTTTCCCAAGAAACCCGCACCCGCCTAGCAATGCCCTTCGCCCCGCCCAGCGAATAGCATGGGAGTCGGTCCAGGTGGGATAAAAGCAAAACGCGTTGTAGTATGTCAGTGCACTTTCCAGCCATCGCCTGACTGACACTGTCCCACGGAGAGAGACAGCCTTGCAGATCATGGCGATTTGGTTTGACACATTGCCTTTTTACCCGTTGAGCACTTATCATGGAACCGCTTGCATACCCACAGGAACGAAAGGCGGGGGAAGTGATCGGCCGGGAAGTCTCGCATTTCCGCATCCTGGAGGAGATCGGCCAGGGGGGCATGGGGAAGGTGTATCTGGCCGAGGACACGAGGCTAGACCGCAGAGTGGCCCTCAAGTTCTTGGGAGACCGCTTCCAGGAAGACCCCATGGCGCTCAAGCGGTTTCTGCGCGAGGCCAAGTCGGCGGCCGCCTTGGACGACCCTTTCATCTGCAGTATCTTCCAGGTGGGTGAAGGCCGCAGCGGACCGGCTTTCATCGCCATGGAGTTCGTCCCCGGCGAAACCCTTGAAGCCCGCCTCAAGCGGGGCCTCCCCGAGTTGCGCCAAGCCCTGCAATGGGCGGTAGAGATCAGCGAAGCCCTGCACTGCGCCCACGAGAAGTCGCTGGTGCACCGCGACCTCAAACCCGCCAACATCATGATCACGCCCTCGGGCCACGTCAAAGTCATGGACTTCGGACTGGCCAAGCGCCTCGATCCCATCGAAGAGGACGACGAAACCCGCCTGGAGAGCATCACCAGCACCTTGACCCGCGAAGGAACGACTCCCGGCACGCTGGCCTACATGTCGCCCGAACAGCTCAAGGGCGCCGAGCTGGACACGCGTTCCGACCTCTTCGCCTTCGGCATCATCTTTCATCAGATGCTGACGGGCGTGCATCCTTTCAAGCGTCCTTCGCCGATGGAGACGGCCAGCGCCATCCTGCGCGAGGAGGCGCTGCCGGTCTCCAAGATGATTGAGCCCTGCCCTCCCCTGCTGGAAGAAACCGTCACCGGACTCTTGGCCAAAGATCCCGCCCGGCGCTTCGCCAAAGCCGAGGAGGTCAGCCAGCGCCTTAACCTGCTGCTCGACCGCACCGCACGGGGTGGGGACGCACTGGGCTCTTCCGTGCGGCGGACGTTCATCGCCGATGAAGACGATTCCACCCTGATGGGCTCGCCCTCGGGCGCGGGAACGCTGGTCGACCAACCGCTGCCGTCCGCCAAACGCCGCCTGTGGCCGGCCTGGACCGCCGCGG
>DATIPO010000277.1:0-1512 GCA_035471925.1 Acidobacteriota bacterium | reverse complement strand
GTGGTCATCAACGGCTGCGAGTGCGAGCCCTACCTGACCTGCGACGCCCGCCTGATGGCCGAGCGTCCTGAGGCGGTGCTGCGCGGAACCGAGATCCTCATGCAGGCCCTCTCGGCCGAGCAGGGCTGGGTGGCGGTGGAGGACAATAAACCCGAGGCCATCGAGGCGCTGCGTCAAGCGGCGGCGGCCTTTGCCCGGCCCGTCGAAATCGCCGGCCTGGACGTGAAATACCCCCAGGGCGCCGAAAAAATGCTTATCGAGGCCCTGCTGGGGACGCGCGTGCCTCCCGGCGGACTGCCGCTCGACATCGGCGTGCTGGTCAACAACGTGGCCACCACGGCGGCCATGGCCGACTGGTTCGACCGCGGCATTCCCCTGGTGGAGCGGGTGGTGACGGTGACCGGAGAGGGCATTTCGCGTCCCCGCAACCTGCTGGTTCCGCTGGGGACGCCGGTGTCGAGCCTGGTCGAATACTGCGGAGGGCTGCACGACGACACCAAGCAAGTCATCATGGGAGGGCCCATGATGGGAATGGCCCAAAAGAACCTGGACGTGCCGGTGCTCAAGGGAACCTCGGGCATCCTGGCCTTTACCGAAGTCCTGCCCGGACGCGACATCGAATACCCCTGCATCCGCTGCGGACGCTGCCTGGAGGCCTGTCCCATGTTCCTCAACCCCACCCGGCTGGCCCAACTGGCCCGGGTGGACGCCGTGCAGGACCTGGAGGCGCTGCATGTCCTCGACTGTTTCGAATGCGCCTCCTGCTCTTACATCTGCCCCTCCAACATCCCTCTCGTGCAGTGGATCCGTATGGGCAAGAACATGGTCAGGGAGGCCAAGAAGCGGTCATGAAGCAGCGTCCTCGAGAACTGGTCATCTCCACCAGCCCCTTCCTCAAGACCGAGACCAGCACTCCCCGCATCATGGCCGAGGTGAATCTGGCGCTGCTGCCCGTCCTGGCGGCGGCGGGGTACTATTTCGGACTGGGGGCGCTTCTAGTGGTGGCCGCTTCAGCCCTGGGCGCCGTGGGCACGGAATACCTCTTCACCCGTCCCAAGGCCACCTTGCGCGACAACTCGGCCCTGCTCACGGGCGTCCTGCTGGGACTCGTGCTGCCGCCCGCCTTTCCCCTCTGGATGGCCTTTTTGGGCGGCTGCGTCGCCATCGGACTGGGCAAGCTCATCTGGGGCGGACTGGGGCAGAACATCTTCAACCCGGCGCTGGTGGGGCGGGCCTTTTTGCAGGCCTGCTTCCCCACCGCCATCACCACCTGGACGCCCCCTGGAGGCGGCTTCTTCCACCTTTCCCCGCGGCTTTTCGCCGTCCCCCTCATGCAGGCTCCCTTAGACACCGTCTCCGGAGCCACGCCGCTGGGGCTGGCCAAGTTCGAGAACCAGTCCACCGCCTGGATGCCGCTGCTCTCCGGCGACATCGGCGGATCCATCGGCGAGACCAGCGCCGCGGTGCTCATCCTGTGCGGACTGTGGCTGGCCGTCCGCCGCGTGTTCGACT
>DATIPO010000276.1:0-23169 GCA_035471925.1 Acidobacteriota bacterium | reverse complement strand
AGGACGCTGATGTCGTCGAGGATCCAGAAAGAGCGTCCCATGGTGGAGACGACCAGGTCCTTGCGGTAGACCTTGATGTCGGTGATGGGGACGACCGGCAGGTCGAGCTGCAGCGGCTGCCAATGGGCACCGCGGTCAAAGGAGACAAAGATGCCGAATTCGGTGCCGGCGTAAAGCAGATCCTCGCGGTCGGGATCTTCGCGGACCACCCGGGTGGGATGGTCGGCGGGAATGCCGTTGCTTCCATCGGTGAGAAGCGTCCAACTGGCGCCGTAGTCGTCGCTGCGGTAGATGTAAGGACGCCAGTCGTCGAGCTGGAAGCGGTAGATGGCGGCGTAGGCGCGTCCTTTGGCGTGGCTGGAGGCCTCGATGCGGTTGACGCGTCCGCCGGGGGGCAGTCCCTCGGGAGTGATCTCGGTCCAATTCTGGCCGCCGTCGCGCGAAATGTGCAGCGGTCCGTCGTTGGCGCCCACCCACAGGACGCCCCGCTCCAACGGCGACTCGGCGATGGCGTAGACGGTGCTGTAGATCTCCTCGCCCGTGATGTCGCGGGTGATGGGTCCGCCCGAATAGCCCTGCTTGTCGGGTTCGTAGGCGGTCAGGTCGGGCGAAATCACTTCCCAGGTGCGTCCCTCGTCAGTGCTGCGGTGGATGACTTGCGATCCGTGGTAGATGACGCCGGGGTCGTGAGGCGACAAGATCATGGGCGCCGTGCGCTGAAAGCGGAAAGGCATGTCTTGGGTCTTGTGCCCGTAGTTGAAGTGGGGATAGACCCAGTACTCCTGCGTCTGTCCGGTACGGTGATTGTAGCGGCTGTGACGTCCCTTGCAGCCGCCATACACAATGTCGGGGTCGTCAGGATGGGGCACCACGGGACCGGTTTCGCAGCCTGAGACGGCATACCAGTTCTGCTTGGGATCGATGAAGCCACCGGCCACCTTGCTGGGGACGGTGATGGTGGTGTTGTCCTGTTGAGCGCCGTAGACACGGTATGGAAAGCGGCTGTCGACTTCCACCTGATAAAGCTCGGCGGTGGGCTGGTTGAGCTGGGTCGACCAGGTGCGTCCGCCATCGCGGGTGACGTTGGCTCCGCCGTCATTGCTCTGGATGAAGATGTCGGGGTTGTCGGGGTTGATCCACATGCCGTGGTTGTCGCCGTGGGGCGTAGAGTAGCGGCGGAAGCTTTCCCCGCCGTCGCTGGACTTGAAGAAGCCTTCGTTGTTGACCCAGACGGTGTCACGATCGGCGGGATGAGCGTCGATGTAGGTGTAGTAGAAGGGCCGGTAGAGCAGGCTCTTTTGTCCGTTGATAAGGCGGAAGCTCCGGCCCGAATCGTCGGAGCGGTAGACCCCGCCTTTGCCGTCGGACGCCTCGATGAGGACGTAAACCCGCGAGGGATCGGCCGGCGACACCGACACCGAGCTCTTCCCTACTACCCCGCCGGGCAGGCCGTTGGTCAGCTTTTCCCAATGGTCTCCGCCGTCGGAGGTCTTGTAGATCCCGCCCTCCGGGCTGCCGCTGATGATCGTCCAGGGCTTGCGCTCGCCGCGCCACATGCTGGCATAGATTTCCCGCGGATTGCGGGGATTCATGCTCAAGTCGACGGCACCCACCTTGTCGGAAACGTAGAGGACTTTCTGCCAGGTTTCGCCTCCGTCGCTGCTGCGGAAGACGCCTCGCTGCGGATTGGGTCCGAAGGGGTGTCCCAAGGCGGCTACGTAGACCAAGTCGGAATTCTCGGGATGAGCCTGGACATCGCCGATCTGACCGGCTTGGCGCAGTCCCATGAAGGTCCAGGTGCGTCCGGCGTCGGTCGACCTGTAAAGGCCCCGTCCAGTCGAGACGTTGCTGCGGATGGCCGCCGATCCAGTCCCGGCATAAATGACGTTGGGGTCGGAGTCAGCCACCTCGATGGCCCCCATCGAGCCCACTTCGAAGTAGCCGTCGGAGATATTCTCCCAGGTGATGCCCGAGTCGACGGTGCGCCACACGCCGCCTCCCGCCGGTCCCATGTAAAAGGTCTCGGGCTGCTGCCGGACCCCTTCCACGGCGGTCACGCGTCCTCCCCGGTGAGGACCGATCATCCTCCAGTTCAACCCCTCGTAGAGCGCCTGATCGTAAATCTCGTTGTCCGATTCTTGAGCCGCCGCAAACCCGAACCAGGACAACGCCAGAATGCAAACCAAAGCACCCCATCTACGCCCGCGTGAATCCAGATTGCACATGCTCCAGACGATACCAGATCGCCGCCGGAGCGAGAACTTGAGTGCTGGCGCGGATCCGTTCCCGTCGGGCAAGTCCTCAGGCTAGCTGCTAAAATACTCTCAGAAATTGACGGGGCCCACTTTTTCACGAACCGTTTTCGAGGACTTTTGACGATGATCTCTCTGCCGTTGCCGCTCCTCCTGCGTCTGTTCAACCTGCATCCAACCAAACCCAGCCGGTCCAAGTCACCCGGACGCCGATCTTCCCTGTCGGCGGCTCTTCTTGTTCTGGCCGCGCTTGCTCTGGCGGTCGGAGCCTCGCCCTGCGTCCTGGCTCAGGACGGTTTAGAGGTGGGATACGGCCTCCTCGATCCCGGCGATGAACCCTTTCGGGCCGCAGCAGCAGCCCTTTTCAGGCTGACCAACGCCGATGGCGTCGTCGTCACCGAAGCCGGCGTTGGGGCCGTGCAGACCGTGGTCCGAGGACGCATTTTCGTTCAGCAGGACGCCACCAACAGCACCGGCGTGGCCTTCGTCAATGCCTCCGGCCAGACCGACACCCTGCAACTCACCCTGCGCGACTCCGGCGGGCAAGTCCTGGCACAGGTCCAACTCACGCTCGAGCCGGGTCAACACCTTCCCCGTTTCGTGCCCGAGTTGTTCTCCCAGGCTCCGGCGGAAGTCATAGGCACTCTGACCTTCGAGTCCCAGCATCCCGACGGGCAGTTGGCCGCCGTCACGCTGCGCCAAAGCGCCAACGCCTTCGGGGAGCCTTTGTTGGCGACCCTTCCGGTGGCCGACTTGGATGCACCCGACCCGCAAAGCGTCCTCTTCCCCCAAGTAGGCGCCGGTGACGGACTCCTGACTCAGATTGTCCTCTTCGACCGCTCTGCTCAGGCCTCTCAAGGCACCATCCGCTTCTTCGATTCGCAAGGCGCGCCGCTGACGCTGGGGACTTCCCAGGGGAACGCCACCGCATTGCCTTACTCCATCCCGGCCAACGGCGTCTTCTTCGCCCAACTGACCGAAGCCCAGGGGAGCCAGCTCGGGGTGGGATATGCCGTCGTCGAGGCCGACCAAGGACCGCTGCCCGCGGGAAGCGCCATCTTCCGCTTTTTCGGCCCGCAGGACGTCACTATTTCCGAAGCCGGAGTGGGCGCGGCTCCAGCCACCGACCGGGCCCGCATCCTGGTGGACGGCGTGAGCACACGCACCGGCGTGGCGCTGGCCAATACAGCCGACATCGCCAACAGCCTGGAGTTCGATCTGCTCGACCCCAACGGCACCGTCCTGGCTTCCAGCAACGAACAGATCCCGGCTCGAGGACACTTGGCGCGATTCGCCGACGAAATCTTCGACCTGGGCGAAGGTTTCACCGGAATACTGGAAATCCGCGCTCAAGAACCCGTCGTCCCCATCACCCTCAAGCTGACCACCAATCAGCGCGACCAGCAGGTGCTGACGACCTTGCCCATCGCCGACCTTTCCGAGCCTCAAGCCGCGTTGGCCGCCAAGGGCGCATCGCCTCTAGACAACCGCCGCGTCCTGCCCCAGATGGGGATCGGGGGCAGCACGGTCGGCAACTTTTCCACCCGGATGCTGCTGCTCTCCTCGCGGCCTTCAGGGCCCAGCGGCGCTCACCTCGCCTTCCGCACCGGCCAAGGACAGCCGTGGAGCAGTCCGCGGCGGCCGGGCGATCTCGATTTCGCCGTGGGCGGGGGCGAACTGGGATCGCTGGACTTCGATGCTTCACTCACCCCGACTCTCGCCGAGCCGGGCAATGAGACCACCGCGGTCATCGACATCGAAGGGGGAAGGCTGGAGGTCGAGGACGGCGAAGGCAACTCGGTCACCCTGTCGATTCCGCCCTTCGCCTTGTTGGAGCCGGCCACCATCACCCTGGGCGTCCTGAACACGCCTCCCCGGCCGACCTTCCTGCAAAATGTCTATCCGGGAGTAAGGGTTGAATCCGAGCCTGACGTGACTCTCAATCAACCGGCGCTGCTGGACATCCGCTTGGCTGAACCCATCCGCAATCCGGGCTTGTCGGCTCTCTTCTGGCTGGACGAGAACGACCAAGTACGAGCCTTGGGGAATCAACGCATCCTGGCGAACTCGGCGCAGGGCGAGATCAACCACTTCGGACTCTTCACCTGGGAACGCCTGACGCTTTCCGATGCCATGTTCTACGCCGCCCTGATCGCGGCCTTAGATCCCGAACAACGGGCTGTGGACGGCCTCCCCGAGGTGGACGAGACGCTGCGGGAGTTCCTGGCCCTGAGCGACGACATCAACACGCTGGAGGAACTCCGGCGCATCCGCGACCTGCTGGCCGACGACGACATCGCCGACTTGCCCGAAGCGGCGCAGTTGCTGGCCGAAGCCGCCCAGCGCTTCCTCGATCAGGACGTTCCTGACGATCCCTGCGGCTTGTATCACGGCTTCCTGGTCCGCTTCGCGGCCCTGGTGGCCGAGCTTGGCGATGCTGACTTGGACGAGGCCTTCCGACAACGCATCGAGTCCGTCGACCAGCAATGCCTGCCCATCAGCCTGAGCGGAACTTGGCTGGTGCAGAGCTTCGACCAGACAGAGTCCTGCGAGCTGATCGCCGGATGCCTGGAGGGGTCCTGCCGGTGGGAGGAAAGCGAGGAGGATGCCGAAATCGAAGCCGCTGTCATGCAAACCGGCTCAGCCTTCGACGTATCCTTCCCCGAAGTGCCCCAGATCGGGTCGCTGACGGGGCGCCTGCAAAGAACCGGGACCGACTTCCAGCCCTTCTTCTTCAGCGTGGCCGACGAAGGCGACGATACGCTCGACTGCCTGATCTTCTTCCAAACCCAGGGGCTGGGCCTCGACTTCGGCGCGCCCATCTGCAACGCGCCCAATACCTGCGCGCCCATCTCCTGCCAGGAAACCGATGCCGTGACAGCCGGGGTTTCCTCCGACGGGAACTCCTTCCTGGGAATCGAAGCCTGGGACTTCACCGCTACTGTCGAAGAATCACCTTCCCAGGGCCCTTCACGCATCCTTACCTACCGCTGTCAAGGCACCGCCAGCGTGACCGGCACCAAACACGAACCCTGAGCCTGACTTCTCCGAGCGCCCCGCAGCCTCAGCGAAGCAGGACCGCCAACGCCTCAAGGGTGTGGCTGCCTGCAAGGGCATGTGATCTCAATCAGCCCCTTGAGATGCTACTTCACCCCCGCAGAAGGATTGGGATTGAGGTCTTGAGCGCTGTGCAAAGTGGGGAAAACGGCCAGCAGGTCGTATCTCCAAACCAAGTCGTTGAGTTGCTGATCGTCCTCTCGGTTGGACTTGCGGTGGAAATAGGGACGCAGCGGACGCAGGTCAAAGACGGTCAGGTCGCCTTCCTCAAGGTTGTTGAAGAAGACCTTGAGATGCGGGGCACGCTGGGAGAGGTCGATGACCTGCCCTCCCCGGTCGTAGCGGGCGCCCAGGACTTGAACGTGGAGGGAATCGCCTCCCATCAAGGCGGCCAACTCAGCAGCCTGGTTGCCTAGATCGAGTTGGTTGAGCGCGGTGTAGCCGCGTCCGCCGTGCATGCTGCCGAATTTCATCATGATGCGCGGGGTGTCGATCCCTTGGTAAATCTCACGGAACTGCTCATTGAAATGGCGCTTCATCAGGCGGATGCGGTCATAGTTGCTCTCATAGTTCCTGCCTGCCCGGAAGAGACGGTAAACGTGGGCGGACGCCTCCATCTCATCCACGATCTTGCCGGCCTCCTCCCCGGCGCCGGCCATAATGGCACGAAGCTTCTCGAACTGTTCTGGAGTCGCCACGTTGTAGAAGACCTTGTTGGTGGATTGGGTGGCTGCGAAGGCCTGGGCGCCCTCCATGGCCAGCGCCTGCAGCTCGCGGACGTAGGCCTCGGCCTCCTCGTCGGGGGTCAGCTTGAGCAAACGGTCGAGCAGGTAGCGGTCACTGGCCATGAACTCCTGATCAAGGCCCCAGACCTGGTATCCGTCCTTGAGGGCGCGTCGGACCAGTTCGGCTTCCTCTACCTTGTTGTAGAAGGGCAGGGTCAGCGGAAAGCGCTGCAGGGTCTCTTTGAGCGGCGTCAGATCATCCGCTCCTGTGAGCGTTTCGGTCAGAAGTTGGCCTCCCGAGGGACCGGTTTCGATGGCCAGCACGCGGTATCCATGCGGCTTGAGGGACAGGGCCAGAGCCTGGGTCAGCTTGGGGATTTCTCGGGTCAGGTGAGCTTCTCCAATGACCACGATGCGGGCTCGGGACGCCTCCTCGAGGAGGAATTCTCCGCCCGCGCCGGTCAACTTGGCGTCCTCAACCCTGGCCGAGTGGCGGTGCCCGACGACAAGCTCCTCAACCGGGTCGGACTGAGCTTGCTGAGCTTCCTGTTGCTGGGCCCGCAGTCCCGCGGGAACCAAGAGCGAGGCCAAGGCCGCTAGAATCGCCACCGCCAGAATCCTGCCTGTCTTCATGTCTTTGCCGTCCTTTCCATTGGGGTTGAGGCACACCCGTTCCTTCCTTTCACACGGTTACCGTACGGAGGCAGGCCCGCTCAAGTTCACCCTGCCCCTCTCCACCTGCGCCAGGCGAAAAGAGGAACTGCGCTCAAGTGCTTTCGTATGAATAAGTTACAAGCATGACAAACTTGAGGCAATCACTTCGTTCCTTCCTCCGCAACCCCACTTGGACGGCGGCGGCGCTACTGTGCCTGATTCTGGGAATCGGGGCCAGCACCTCGGTCTTCAGCGTCATCAACAACCTGCTCTTGCGTCCGCTGCCGGTACGGGACATCGATTCGGTGGCCTACGTCCTCTCGCTGCGGGAGGGCTTCGATCCTTACGGCGCTTCCCTGCTTGAGTACGAAGCCTACTTGAGAAGCTCCAACACCTTCCAGCAATTGGGACTGGGCCAGCAACGGGGATTCAACCTGACCGGAGACGGGCCTCCCCAACGACTCTCGGGGGCCGCAGTATCTCACGAGTACCTTGAAGTGCTGGGGATCGAGCCCGCCCGCGGACGCCTTTTCACGACCGCGGACGACCAACCCGGGGCCCATGCCGTCGCCTTGATCGGACATCGCCTCTGGCAGAGCCGCTTTGGGGGTGCCGAGGAGATCCTGGGACGCTCCCTGCGCATCGACGGACGTCCTCACGAGGTCATCGGCGTGCTGCCCCAGGGCTTCGACCTGCCTTCCCGCACCGAACTGTGGACGCCCCTGGCCGTCGAGCCCTCCACCCTGGCGCCCGAGGATAAGAGCGGTCACGCCTACTACCTGGTGGGACGACTCGCGGCCTCAGCCACCATGCAAGAGGCCCAGAATGAACTGCGCGCCATTACCGAGCGGCTGCATCAGGATCACCCGCGCCTGACTCAAGGCTGGTTCGGCCATGCCATTCCGCTGCGCCAGCAGATTACGGGCGACATGGACGGCTATTTGCGTCCGGCCTTGTTGGCGGTGGGAGCAGCCTGCCTCTTCGTGCTGCTCATCGCTTGCGCCAACGTAGCCAACCTGCTGCTGGCCCGCTCCCGCAAGCGCCTTCCCGAAGTGGCCTTGCGCAGCGCCTTGGGCGCCCGCCGCGGCAAGGTGCTGGGCCAGTTCCTGACCGAAGGGCTGCTGCTGGCACTGGTGGGCGGAGGTCTGGGCACTGGCCTGGCCTACTTCCTGACCGGGTGGCTGCTGGAGATGTCTCCCGTCCAAGCCCGGGCCGCCACCCAGGTTTTCCAAAGCAGTCCCTTCGACTGGAGGGTGATGGCCGCCGCTGTGGCTTTGACCGCGCTGACAGGACTGGCGGCCGGACTGCTGCCTGCCCGACGAGCTCTGGGACGCGCCAACGTCTCCGACCTGCTGCGTCGCCGAGGCAAGGCCGGCAGCGGACAGGGACGCGACCGCCTGCTCAGCGGACTGCTGGTAACGCAGATCGCCTTCGCAGTCCTTCTGCTCTCCGGCGCGGGATTGATGGTGCGTTCCTTTCAAGCCTTGTCAAGCGTGGATTTCGGATTCCAGTCCCGCGACCGCCTCTCGTTGGAACTCTCATTGCCCGAGACGCGCTATCCTCACTTCGACAGCCGCAAAGCCTTTGTGCGCCAGCTTCTGGAGAAAGCTGAGTCGCTGCCGGGCGTGCTCTCGGCCGACATCACCAACAACATTCCGCTGGACGACGGCACCTGGGATGCCGGCTTCCGCGTGGAAGGGGCGCCCGAACCCGATCCCGCTCAGATTCCCATCACCGCCCACCGGCTGGTGACTCCGGGCTACCTGGAAACCATCGGAGTGGAACTGGCGGAGGGCCGCCTCTTGCGCGAGAGCGACCGCGAGGAGGCCCGTCCCGTGGTGGTGGTCAGCCGCGAGTTCGCCCGACGCGCCTGGCCCGGACAGGAGTCGGTGCTGGGAGGCCGCGTCCGCACCCCCTCCTCCGACGAGGACAATCCCTGGATGACCGTGGTGGGCGTGGTCGAGGACGTCAAGGAAGACCGTCCCAATTTCCGCATCGACCGTCCAGTGTGGTACATCCCCTACTGGCAGCGTGAAAACGATGCCAATATCGACTTGGTCGTGCACAGCCGCCTGGAACCGGAGGCCCTGGCGCGCAACCTGCGGCAAGCCGTTTGGGAGATCGATCCCGACCAGCCCGTCTCCAGAATCGTCACCTTCCAGGAAAATATTGAGAGCTTTCTGGGCCCGGAACGCTTCAGTGCCGTCCTGATGGGACTCTTCGGGCTGATCGGACTGTCTTTGGCCGCCATCGGACTCTACGGCGTGCTCAGCTATTCGGTGGGCCAGCGCCGCCAGGAGATCGGCGTCCGCTTGGCCATGGGAGCCAGTCCCGCCGTCATCGTGGGCCAGTTCCTGCGCGAAGGCATGCTCACGACGTTGCTGGGACTGGTGCTGGGACTTGCGGCTTCCACCGCCTTGGCCCAAGCCCTGGCCGGAACCGTCTACGGCGTCTCGCTCTGGGATCCGATGGCGACGGCCCTGGTGATCGGCGTCCTGCTGTGCTGCGCCGCGCTGGCCGCCTGGCTGCCCGCCCGCCGCGCCTCCCGCCTCGATCCAACCCTGGCCCTGCGCTCGGAGTAATCTTACAGGGGAGATCCGATGCTCAATGAACCTCGGAGCAGGACCAGCCTCCTTGCCACGGTTTGCCGGATGCCTGGGCCGCCGCTTGCCGCTATGCTGTACTTTGACAGGGCAAACTGTTACCGCCTGGCAGGGGGCGCGGGAGGAGATCTATGAGATGGATTGCGATCGTCGCCGTGCTGACGCTGGGCGGCGCCCAGGCTGGCGCGGCGGAGGAGAGCAAGGAGGTCGGCGTGGCCCAAGAAACCGAGAAGCAGGAGGAGCGGGAGCCGGTGCGCATGGCCATCGCCGGGCTCACTCACACTCATGTCCACTGGGTTTTGGGACGCGAGGACCGGGGCGATATCGAGATCGTGGGCATCCAGGAAAGCAACCGCGATCTGGCCGGGCGCTATTCCAGACAACACGGCTTCGGCATGGACTTGGTTTACAGCGACTTGGAGGCCATGCTGGAGGCGGTCAAGCCTGAAGCGGTGCTGGCCTTCAACCCCATCAACGAACATCTCAAAGTCGTGCGGGCGGCAGCTCCGAGGGGCATCCACGTCATGGTGGAAAAGCCGCTGGCGGCCACTCTGGGACAAGCCCGGGAGATGGCCCGGCTGGCCCGCGAACACGGCATCCTTCTGCTCACCAATTACGAGACCACCTGGTACGGCACCACCCGCGAATCGATCAAACGCGTGGACGAGGGCGAATTGGGCCAATTGACCAAGATCATCGTGCGCGACGGACATCCCGGTCCGGTGGCCATCGGGGTCAACGAGGAGTTCTTGGAATGGCTTATCGATCCCGTCCGCAACGGCGGGGGCGCGCTGACCGACTTCGGCTGCTACGGGGCCAACCTCATCACACGGCTGATGAAGGGAGCGCGTCCCAGCCAGGTCACCGCCGTGACCCAGCAGCTTCAGCCCGAGCATTATCCCCTGGTCGAAGACGAGGCCACCGTCATTCTCACCTACCCGGGGACTCAGGGCATCATTCAGGCGTCCTGGAACTGGAGCTACAGCCGCAAAGACATGGACATCTACGGACGCAAGGGCGCCCTCCGCACGGTGGACGGCGCGCGCATGTTCGTCCACCGCGGCGAGAAAAAGCCCCAAGCTATGGAAGCTCCCCGGCCCCAGGATCCTGAAGACGACCCTTTCGCTTACCTGGCGGCCATCATCCGGGGCCACCTCAAGCCGCCTCCCCACAACCTCTCTTCGCTGGAGAACAACCTCATCGTGATGGAGATACTCGAGGCCGCCCGCCGCTCAGCCGAAAGCGGCCGGAGCATCGAATTGCGCTGACGGACACGACACCGCAGCAGACCGCCCGTCAGGACTGCGGGCCTAGCGAGGGGTCAGGACGGCTTTCATGTAATCGCGTGGGTGCCCGTTTTCAAAAACCACGGTGGCCCGCAGCGATCCGTCAGCTTTAAGGATGTCGGCCTGAGGTCCGGCAAGCACCAGTTTGTAACGCGAGTCGCTGGTGTCGGAGGTAATGGCGCTCTGGTACTGGCGAGCCCGGGCCTGACCGGCGCTGCTAGCGATTGAACTGACCGGGGAACCCATGGCCCGCGCCGCGTTCAACTGGCTGAAAAACCTGGCTCTGGGCTCCTGAAAGACGACCGCGAAGTCTTTTTCAAGGAGTTCGCGTGAAGCATCGCCCAAATAGAGCCAGACCTCGTAGCCGCCTTGGGTCTTGATCTGGTGAGGTGCTCCGTTGAGCAGGTAGACGCGTCCGCGGTCGGTCTCGACTGCCGGACGGTCCTCACGGAAGCGCTTCTTGACCTGTGTGAGCCGGCGCTCCCAGTCCTTCTTGAACTCATTGGCCGGCGTTGCCGGAGTGGGGTCGCGGCGCTGCCAGAAAGCCTCGATGAAGGCCTCTTGCTCGCCCCGCTTTCGGGCTTGTTTGTATTCGGCCCGTTCCAGATCGGTGATGATCCATTGGACGTCCTGCAGCCAGTCGGCTGCCTGCGCCCTCGAAGCCAGGGGACCCAGCAGCAGGGCCAAGGCGATGAACAAACTTCTCATGGATGAATCTCCTTAGTCAGTGTACACTGACGGTTCCTGCCCTGAAAAAGATCAATGAACGGCCGCGGCATCGTTTGCCTCAAGCGGTCGCCGGACCCGATTCGCGACGGCGACCATGTGGCGGCCCTCAATCCGCAGCTCCCTCCACTTGGAGGCTCCGGCCGCTATCGATCAGGGACGGTCCCGCGGAGCTGCTCTCGCCTGGAAAGATGGCTAACCTCCGGCACCGGATCCCGCCACGCCTCGTCTTCGCTGCGCCGAGAAGGTATAAAGGATACAAAGGCAAGGAGGAACAAAATGACAGGTTGGAAAAGGGGCATCGCTTTACTGGCCGCCGCCCTGGCGGTCTTTGTCATGACGGGGACGGTCTGGGCTCAGGACGAGGAGCCCGCCGAGGAGTCCCCCGCGCTGAAAGAGCTGAGGGAGCGCTTCGAGGGGCTGCGCCACCGGCTCGATCAGCTTGAAAAGGCCAGCGACGACATCCTGTGGTTTCACCGGCTGGGCGACGTGGCCCACATCGACAAGGTGCAATTGACGGGCCCTCCGCCGGCCAAAGAGAAAAATCCCACCGCCCAGGGCGCGGGTAATCCGGTCCGCTTCGCGTCCTACATCTTCATTCCGCGCGATTTCGACCGCACCACCAAACGTCCGCTGCTGGTGCTTCCCCATGGAGGCGTACACGGCGACTTCAATACCTTCTACACTCACATCGTGCGGGAACTGATCGCTCAAGGCTACGTCATCGTAGCCCCTGAATACCGCGGCAGCACCGGCTACGGCGGACGCCACTACCGGCTCATCGACTACGGCGGCCTGGAAATCGAGGACGTCTACGCGGCCCGCAACTTCATCCTTGAAAACTACGACTTCCTCGACCCGGAACGGGTCGGCATCTTGGGATGGAGCCACGGCGGACTGATCACCCTGATGAACATCTTTGAGCATCCCGAGTCCTACAAGGTGGCCTTTGCAGGCGTCCCCGTCAGCGACTTGGTGGCCCGCATGGGATACAAGACCCAGGGCTATCGCGAGCTCTACTCGGTCGACTACCACATCGGCAAATCAGCTTATGAAAACGTCGATGAATACCGCCGCCGCTCTCCGGCCTGGAACGCCGAGAAGCTGGAGACGCCGCTGCTCATCTTCACCAACACCAACGATGCCGACGTCAACGTGCTGGAGGTCGAGCACTTGATCAAGTCGCTCAAGGCGGCCGAGAAGGAATTCGAGTACGAGATCTTCCAGGACGTCCCGGGCGGCCACGCCTTCGACCGCATCGACACCAAGACAGCCCGCGAAGCCCGCTTGCGCATCTACAGCTTCCTTGCCGACCATCTCGATCCCCCGGCCCGCTTGCGGTCGCTGCAGGAACTCAGCCGCGCCGGCTACCGATAGTCTTCGAACCAGTCGAGCACGTAGGCCACCTTGGCGATGAGCTGGCTGGGGCGGCGGGAGATGTTGTGGGAGGCGCCGGGGATACGCACCAGGGCGGTGTCGATTTTGCGCAGCTTGAGAGCGTGGTAGAACTGCTCGGCTTCGGCCAGAGGGGTGCGCATATCGGCGGTCCCGCCCATCAGCAAAGTGGGGGTGGAGACGTTTCCTACCAGCGAGATGGGCGAAAACTTGAGATAGGCCTCGGGATTCTCCCAGGGTGAACCCGGGTAGCGGTACTCATGGTAGGCGTAGTAGTTGTCGGCCGTCAGTACCTTGGAATACCAGTTGATGACCGGCTTGACGACCACGGCGGCCCGGAAGCGGTCAGTCTTGCCCACGATCCAGGCGGTCATGATGCCGCCAGCAGACCCGCCCGTCACATAGAGGCGCTCAGAATCGACGAATCCCCGTGCGAGGACGGCGTCGACCCCTGAGATGAGGTCATCGTAGTCCTCACCGGGATAGTTGTGGTGGAGCAGGTTGCCGAACTCTTCTCCATACCCGGTGCTGCCGCGCGGATTGGCATAGAGCACAACGTATCCAGCCGATGCATAAAGCTGCATTTCGGCGCTGAAGCGGTCTCCATAGTTGGCGATGGGTCCGCCGTGGATCTCCAGAAGCAGCGGATATTTCTTGGACTCGTCAAAGTCCGGCGGATAGACGATCCAGCCTTGAATGCGGCGCTGATCGAAGGACGACTCCCACCAGATTTCCTCGACTCGTCCCAGCCGGCGCTGAGAAAAGAGGTCCTCGTTGAGGTGGGTGATGCGGCGCTGGCCGCCGCCCCGGCTTCCGACCACCAAGTCGGCGGGATGATGGGGACGCGTGTGGGTGAAGACGTAACGTCCCTGGTCGGAGAGCGAGTACGACCCGGCCGGATATGGACGTCCATAAGACGTGCCCCCCACGTCGCCGCTGAGCACTTCAACATCGCCCCCATCAAGGGGGACAAAACCTAACTTGGTGTTGCCGCGGTCGTCGAAAAGCACATAGAGTCCGCTGCCGTCGTCCGCCCACTGAGGATCGCGGAACGAGCGGTCGAGTCGGGCCGCCAATTGCCGTCGGTTGCCGCCGTTGCGGTCCATGACGTAGAGGCGGGTGACCTGATAGGTCTGGACGCGGTCATCGTAGCCGGTGAAGGCAATCAGACTGCCGTCGGGGGAAACGGCGGGTTGGCTGTCGGGTCCGTTGCGCTGGGTGAGGGCCTTGATTTGGCCGCCTTGCAGCGACACTGAGTAGATCTCGGAATTGCGGAACTCGTATTCCCAGTCGGGATTGCGGTTGCCCGAGAAGAGGATGTGCCTGCTGTCGGGCGTCCACACCGCATCGCCGCCGTGATTGAAGTCGCCTTCGGTCAATTGGCGCGGCGTGCCTCCTTCGGCGGGGACCACGAAGAGGTGCTGGTAGCCGTCGGTGAGATGTCCCCGCCCGTCGGCCTTATGGCGTAACCGGTCGACCCGCTGGGGCGGATCAGCCCACTCGGCGCCTTCGGGCTTATTGGGCAGCGCGGGCGGCTGGGGTCCTTTGCTTGGAACCAGCATGTTGAAGGCAATCCACTTGCCGTCGGGAGAGAAGGCGATGTTGCGGGGCGGTTGGGTGAGCTGGGTCAGCCTGGCCGTCTGTCCGCTTTCCAGCCAGCGCAGGTAGATCTGAGGCTTTCCCTCGTGAGAGGCGATGTAGGCCAGCCGGCTTCCGTCGGGAGAGAAGCGGGGCGAGGACTCGTTGCTCTCGCCTCCACTGAGAGGACGGTGTCCCTCTCCGTGAGCCTCGATGATCCACAAGCGCCCCTGACGCCGGTCCTTCATGATGTCGAAGGAATTGCGCACGTAGACGATGCGCGAACCGTCCGGCGAGATGCGGGGATCGGATGCGTATTCGAGCTCAAATACGTCCAGGGGTTGGAAGGCGGGCGGCTGCTCGGGCTGGGCCAAAGCGTCCGCGACGGCGGCGCCGAGCAGCAAGGTTAGGAGTGCAAGTGGGGTCGCCAGGCTCTTTTTCATGGGCTTCATTATAACGAGCCGCCTCCTGCCGCCATTGGAATGCGGACTGGTGGCCTGGGCACATTCAACGACTGGGGTCACGGTGCGGGCTCACTCGCGACGCTTGCAGGAGGAGGTCCAGGTGGTGACGGCGGACTCGCCCGTAACCTGTTCGCCCTTCCATTCATAGCCCTCTTCGCTGATGTCGTAGAAAGTCAGACGGCTCACCACTTTGGTCCCATCGGGACGTGTGTTCTCGCGCTTCATGACCAGCTTGTCCTCTTCCTTTGCGCCTTCCCAGACGCCGCTGGAGTAGCCGGGCATCTTAAAAAAGGTGACCTTCCAGGTCTTGCTGGAAGGATCGAAGACGCGCGTGTTGGCGGTGGCGAAACGCCCGTTCCAGTAGCGGTCGATGATGCCGTGGCCGTTGAGGAAGTAGTAACCGTGCCAAGTGGCCGGAAATTCCAGCCAGGAACCGTCAGCCTGGCGGATGCGGTCCTTGCAGTCGAAATGTCCGATCATGAAGGCGAACTGCTCCAGTTCATCGGGAGCTGCAGGGTTCTTGCGTCCGAAGGGATGCTCTTGACTGGGATTGTATTCTCCGTCCGGCCCCTGGGCCGGCATCAGGCCGGCAGAAAACGGCAGCAGGAGCAGAATCAGAAGAGTACGAGTCAGAGTAGGATTCTTGAACATGGCGTGGTCCTCCCGTTGGCTTGCTTGAGCCGACCGTCCAAGACCGGCTGGTCGTGGCGGATCGGCGATGTCTGCCGCGACGGGGGAACGACGCGTCGACTCCAACTTGAACAGGCTGTATCGAGTGTTCTTACGAAGAAACCGGCCACGAGTTCCGGCCCTGTTGGCAAGCTGCCCGGCCCCTTCCTTCTGCCGGACCTTCCTTTCGAACCCGCACATCCTCTCCGCATCGGTACTCTCGGGCCCATTCAACATTGTGCGGATGCTCGACACTGACAAGTGTAGAATGGAGGCGTTGATCGCATATGGCATCCAGCGCCCGTGATTGGTTTCTCGACGCCCTCGAATTGCCGCCCGCCGAGCGCGAGCGGCTGCTGGACGACCTGTGTCAAGAAAACCCCTCCCTGCACGCCAAGGTGCAGCGCCTCCTGGAGGCTCATCAGGCCACCGGTCCCCTGGACGTATCACGCCAGGAATCCGACCCCTCCGAGGAGCCCCGTCCTCCGGTACCCATGCCAAGCCTTCCGGTCGGCACGGTCCTGGGCGACTACGAAATCCTGTCCGAGATCGCTTCGGGCGGGGCGGGAGTCGTGTACCGGGCCCGTCAACTCAGCCTCAATCGCATCGTTGCGCTGAAGTTCCTGCGGGTGGGCGAATTCGCCACCGAACGCGAGGTGGACCGCTTCCGCGCAGAAGCCGAGGCCGCGGCCCGCTTGGATCATCCCAACATCGTCCCCGTCTTTGAAGTGGGGCAACTGGAGGGCCGCCACTACTTCTCCATGAAGCTAGTGGAGGGTCCCAGCCTGAGCGAGGAGTTCAAGCGGCTGAAGGGCGATCCGCGGGCGGTTGTCCGCCTGCTGGTCAAGGTGGCGCGGGCCGTCCACCACGCTCATCAGCGCGGACTGCTGCACCGCGACATCAAGCCCTCCAACATCTTGCTCGACGAGAAAGGTACGCCCTACGTGGCCGACTTCGGCATCGCCAAGCGCATGGATCCCGGCGACGGGGTCACCGAGACGGGATGGGCCTTGGGTACGCCCGCTTACATGGCTCCCGAGCAGGTCATGCCCTCGGTGGGAGAGATCACTGTCCAGACCGACGTTTATGCCTTGGGATGCCTGATCTTCGAGGCCTTCGCCGGACATCCGCCCTTTCGCGGACGCACCGTCTCAGAGGTCTTCCGCAAGGTCATGGAAGAAGAGCCGCCGCCCTTGTCAGGACCTCAGCATCCCGTCCCCCGCGACCTGGAAACCATCGCCCGCAAGTGCCTGAGCAAAGAACCCGAGATGCGCTATGCTTCGGCCTCGCAGATGGCCGACGACCTGGAACGCTGGCTGGCTCACGAGCCCATCCGGGCCCGTCAGGCGACGACCACGGAGCGCCTGTGGCTGGTATGGCGGCGCAAGCCGGTGGCGACTTCGCTGGCGGCGGCGGTGGTGCTGCTGGTTGTGGTTCTGGCGCTGGGAGCCTCGGTGGCCAGCATCCTGCTGCGCCGCAACTTGGAACGGGCCCAGAGAGCCGAGCACAGCGCCACCCTGCGCCTGCGCTCTTCGCTGGTGGCTCAAGCCCGCGCCAACCGGGGCAGCGGACTCCCAGGCCAGCGGCTGGCCAGCCTGGAATTGCTGCGCCAAGCCGCCCAGATCGAGCCAGGACCCGATTTGGTCGACGAAGCCGTGGCCTCGCTGGTGCTCTCCGACCTGCGCCTGGAACAGGAATGGCCCGTCGAGTCCTCGGACCCCATCGCCACCCTCTTGCTGGAGGAGCGAAAGAGCTACGCCCTGGGAATCCGCGGAGGACGCGTCGAACTGCGCCGCATCGCGGACAATCACATGGAGGCGTTCCTCCCGGGCACCGGACCCGATCCTTGGTACATGGCCGCCTCGCCCGACCAGCGCTATCTGGCGGTCAAGTACCACGACCCTGCCAACGTAGTGTCCACTTCGTCGATGCGCGTGTGGGACCTGGAATCGCGCCAGGAAGTCTTCCATCGCCCCGGGTCCATTTCGGGACAATCATTGCTTTTCGATCCTGAGTCGGGCCTGCTCCTGCTGGCAGACTCGCTGAAACGCCTGGAGTGGTGGGACTTTTTGGCAAAGCGCAAGGTCCGCGAGATCGAGCTGCCCGCAACCAGCAACGACATCGCTTTGCATCCCACAAAAGAACTGATGGCCGTGGCCTTGCGGTCCGAGGACGTCATTCAGATCCGCAGCCGCCGGGACGGCCGTCTGGTGCGCGAAATCGAGCTTCCCGGGGTCATCTACTCGCTGGACTGGAGCAGCGACGGGCGCCTGCTAGCGGCGGGCGGCGGGTTCGACCTGTACGTCTTCGAGACCGAAAGCTGGCGTCAACTGCGCCGCCTTGAGGGACATACGGCGGAAGTCGTAGAAGTCTATTTCTCGCCCAATTCACCCCTGGTGGCCACCTATGCCTGGGACGAGACCACCCGCCTGTGGAACGCCGTCACGGGCGAGTCGCTGCTCACCGCTCCGGTGCGGATCAAAGGCTTCAGCAAAGGCGGAGGCCAGTTGGCCTTCCGCAGCAAGGACAGTTTCGGCGTTTGGACGGTCCTTCACGAAGACATGTTCCGCATCTTCTACGGACACAGCGGCAAGAATCCTCAGCGGGCCGCCTTCAGTCCCGGCGGACGCTGGCTGGCCTCGGCCGGCCACGACGGCTTGATTCTGTGGGACCGGGAAGGGTACTGGCCCGCCCGCGTCCTCAGTACGTCGGATGCCGGAGGCGTCTTCTTTGACGCGCAGCAAGGCCTCTACGGCTGCACGCAGGAGGGCCTGAAACGTTGGGAGCTCCCCGCCCAGGGTCCGCTGCCCCAGGACGTGGAGCCCGAAATGGTCTTCGCCCATCAGTGCCTCCGGGCGGCCCTGGACGGTTCGGAGCGGCTGCTGGCGGTACTTCAGGCCGACGATAGCGGGAGGCAGATCGTCCTGGTGGATCCTGAGGAGCCCGGAGTGATGCGGCGTTTTGAGGGCTTCCCGGGCATTGACAGCATCGACCTGAGTCCCGACGGCTCGCTGCTGGCGGCCGGGAATTGGAGGGGCGACCGGGTGCAGGTGTGGAAGACCGAGGACGCTTCGGTGCAGGCCGTCCTGTGCCGCGGGCTGGACTCGGTGCGCATCCGCTTCAGTCCGGACGGCAAGCTGCTCCTCACCGGCTCCAACATCAGCTATCAGGCCTGGGACACCGAAACGTGGAAGGAGGTCTACAGCTTCCCGCGTCCGCTCAGGGTGTCGAATGTGGCCGGATTGATCGACTTCGACCCGGCTAACGGTGTCATGGCAGTGACCTCCTCGGTCCGACGCGTGCAATTGGCGGAGCCCCAGACGGGGAGTCCGCTGATGACCCTGGAAGCACCCGACGCCCACATCGTGGAAGGCCTGCGCTTCGCCCCTTCAGGACAGTTTCTGGCCGCGGTCAGCGGCACCAACCGCATCCAGGTCTGGAACCTCCAGCGCATTCGCCAGCGGTTGCGCGAACTCGACCTCAGCGGCCAGTCCGCCCCTCGGGACACGCCTCCCGACTCTCAAGCCAGCCCCCCGGAAAGGAACCTGCAGCGATGAGTCCTCAGTCCGATCCCATCCAGGTGACGGCTTTGCTCAAAGCCGTCAATGCCGGCGACGATGAAGCCTACGAAAACCTCATGAACCGCATCTACGACGAACTGCGCCGTCTGGCCGGCAGCTTGATGCGCAGCGAGCGCCGCGGACACACCTTGCAGCCTACGGCGCTGGTCAACGAAGCCTTCCTGCGCTTGGTGGGAGGCCAGACCGAGTGGGCCAACCGGGCTCATTTCTTCTCCGCGGCCGCCCGCTCGATGCGCCGCATCCTGGTCGAGCACGCCCGCCGTAAGATGGCCCAGAAGCGGGGAGGCGAAGCCCAGCGCGTCACCTTCGCCGACCTCGACATCGAGTCGACCGATCCCCGCATGGACCTGCTGGCCCTCGACGAAGCCCTCACCGCCTTGGCAAAGGAAGAAGACGAACGCCTGGTCAAAGTCGTCGAACTGCGCTTTTTCGCCGGCTGCAGCGTGGAGGAATCAGCCCAGCTCCTCGACATCTCCACCGCCACCGTCAAGCGCGACTGGTCCTACGCCCGCGCCTGGCTCTACGACTTCATGAAGCGCGACTGAGGAACGTTTGCAGGCGGCTTTGGGAAGTCCTAGTCTTGGCCTTCGGACTTGACTGCACAGGAGTTCGGAATGGCCTCAATGAAAAAGGACGTGGAGAAGCTTCGCAGACAAATCGAGAAGGGATCGGTCCCCAGGGCTTACAGAGCGCTGCTCTCCTACATGATGGGGCTGCGCACGCACTTTGAGAAGAATGGGTCTGCCGTGTCCAGCCTCTATCAGGGGTACATGGACATGACCTACTTTGCCCTCTTCCCCCCGGCCCTCAAGGAGCGCAACCTGAAGATCGCTCTTCTCTTCAACTACGAGTCCTTCGGATTCGAGGTCTGGCTGGCGGGACGCAACCGCCAAGTCCAGCGCCAGTACTGGATGCTGATCAAAGACCGCCACTGGCCCGACTATCGAGTCAGCAGTCCGGGAAAAGGCGTTGATTCGATCCTGGAATGCGACTTGGTATCGGACTTCGACCTTGAGAAGCCGGACGAGCTGACCGCCTCCATCGAGACCGGGACCTCGGCCTTCATCGACGACATCGAAAGCTTCCTAGCCAAAGTGTAGAGGTCGCACCTCCTCCTCAATACGACGAATTTCCAAGCCCATGAGTCATGGCCAGGTTCGGGAGGGCAAATTGGGGGTTGAGTCGATTTTATGCTATGCTTAGCTTCGTCGCGGCAGCCCCGGGTCCCCTGACGCGGCCTCGTTCACAGCGGACCCACGGACGATCTTACCTCGTATTTTCACGCCAAGAAGACGGCCAGAGAGCTATTCTCCTTACCTTTTCTTTCGTGTCTTGCTCGGAAGGTCGAAACAGCATTGTGTTAGGAAGAAATCAGATGAATCGCAAAAAACTCTATGTCGGAGGACTGTCGTTTTCCACCACTGAACAGCAACTGGAAGAACTCTTCGCATCCCACGGGACCGTCGAATCTGCCAGGATCATTACGGATCGCGCCACCGGCCGTTCACGGGGCTTCGGCTTCGTTGAAATGTCGGATATCTCCGAGGCTGAGGACGCCGCCGGAGAAATCAATGGAACCGAGTTCGACGGACGCACGCTGACGGTCGACGAGGCCAAGCCCCGTGGACAGAGCCGCAGCTCCTCCAACAGCCCGGCTTGGTAGTTCAGTCCTTCGCATCTTGGAAGGCTGGCGGCAAAGAGCCGCCGGCCTTCTGTGCCCCCTCCACCCTTCCTCCCACTCCTCTACCCCGCAACCCCTGCTACCCGCCAACTCCCCAACGTCTCCCAGACTGTTGGGATCAGGGCAAGCGACGCCGACCTTCCGTCTCAGGCGTCAGCCAAGAAGACCGACGCCCGTGGGCAGGGCCTATTCAACCTCGGCCAACCCTTGATTAGCATCTGGCCTTCAAACAGTGGGAGGCTTGCCAGGAGCCGGGTGATGTCGGGTATGATTTGGATTGACCTCCAGCAATCCGCCGACCGTTTTGCGAGCGGGAGCTGTGCGTCCCTAGATTCAGATTGGAGCAACACTGCTAAGGGCGTGAGGCCGATTAGCCTTGCTAAAACCGGAGGAAGCGTTGTGGTGAAAGGATCCGTTTTCGTCGGCACTAGTCTTGACGGTTTCATCGCCCGCCCCGACGACGGGCTTGATTTCTTGGAGGCGGGCGAAGGGGTTCCGCATGGCTTCGAAGAGTTCCTAGATTCAGTGGACGCCCTCGTCATGGGACGCAAGACCTATGATGTCGTCCTCGGTCTAGGCGGTTGGTTCTACGGCGAGAAGCCGGTCTTCGTCCTCAGCTCACGGGCCATCGGAGACCCTCCAGAGGGCGCCACGGTAGAACGCATGTCCGGCCCTCCAGCCGAAATCGTATCGACCCTCGCCAAGCGAGGCATCGAGCACATCTATGTCGACGGAGGGGCCACCATCCAGCAGTTCTTGCGGGCCGGGCTCATCCACCGCCTGATCATCACCCGCGTCCCCGTCCTCATCGGCTCGGGAATCCCCCTGTTCGGCGACCTCAAACACGACATCCCCCTAAAACACATCGCCACCGACTCATTCCCCAACGGCCTCGTCCAAAGCGAGTATGAGGTCGCCGGCTAACACATCGAGAGGCGCGTCTCGATCATTTGATCAAGCGGAATGCACCCTAGTCCGCTAATCCCCATTGACGGGTCGTGTCATTTTTGGCACACTAAGGTGTGGTTGGCCAATGGAAAAAAGTTCCTGCGAGATTCTACCAAGCGCCCGGCGGTCGGGAACCCGTAAGGGACTGGCTCAAGAGTCTGCCAGCGGAAGATCGCAAGACTGTCGGAGTCGACATTCAGAAGGTCGAATACGGTCTGCCCTTGCAGCTCCCCTACTGCCGCAGTTTGGGGCAGGGCCTGTGGGAAGTGAGAAGCAGCTTGGCGAGTAATCGAATTGCCCGGGTGATTTTCACAATTGTTGGCGGCGAAATGGTCCTGCTGCATGGCTTCATCAAGAAGAGCCAGAAGACGCCCCGGCACGATCTCCTACTCGCCCAGCAACGTAGGAAAGAGGTCATTTGAGATGGAAGAGAAAGAAAGCAGAGGCCGAATCGGATCGTCCTTCGACGATTTTCTCGCTGAGGAAGGCATTCTGGAGGAGTGCGAAGAACACGCCATCAAGCGCATTCTTGCCGATCAGGTCAAGGCTGCGATGAAGAAAGAAGGCCTCAGCAAAACGGCCATGGCCGCGCGGATGGAGACTAGCCGGCGGGCTCTTGATCGTCTGCTCGATCCAGACAACACTGGCGTGACCTTGCGCACGATGCAGCGGGCTGCTGCTGCTGTTGGACGCCGTCTGCATCTCGACTTGCGCTAAGACTGGTAAGCCCTATTGCCGATCCGCGGCGACCCCAGCCAAGATTGGAACTACAAGAACAGGGCCGGTCACGCTAGAGCGAACGAGGATTCGAATGCTTACGGGTTGGGCTCCTGCGGCGCCCGGTCCCGCAACGACTGGCTGCGTCTCTCACGCACGCTCTCACTTAGAGGATATGGGTCATGACGTGCTTTACCTTGGACTCGAATTGCATCATCGATCTGGAAGAGGAGCGACCCAACGCCAAGTATCTCATGGAGCTGATTGAGCTTTCGGAGAAGGCCTCAAGTAATGCCAGATCGAAATGACCTCGCCATGCCAGACCTCTCCACTGCGGAGATACTCGACCAAGCGCTGGCCCTGTCCCGCGAGGGCGCGGACCGGGACTCGACCGAGTTCTGGAATCTTATCGTCGCGCTACATCGCAGGCCCGAGGAGAAGGTTTTCGAGACAGCAAGCAAGTGGTGTCAGTCAACCAGCCCCTCCGAGAGAGGGCTTGGGGCAGACGTCCTCGCCCAGTTGGGCCACGCAAGGGGCTTTCTCGAGAGCCCATTCGGGAATAAATCGCCACCGATTCTGTTGGCTTTGCTGGCTGCTCTTTTCAATAGACTTCCGATGGGGTTGAGCTTCAGAGATTGTAGAGAGCGGTGTATTTGGATTCCAGGTAATTGAGGAGGTGTGCGGAGTCGGGCGTGGAGCCGGTGGCGCGGGTGATGAGGGGGACGGGTTCGTGGAGGCTGCCTTGGCGGTGGATCTTCTCGCGCAGCCAGTCGAGCAGGGAACCCATTTGGCCGGTGGCGATTTGGCTGTCCAGGTCGGTGATTTCTTCTTGG
>DATIPO010000275.1:0-2204 GCA_035471925.1 Acidobacteriota bacterium | reverse complement strand
CCGGATGGAGACGGGCTCGGCCTCGCGTCCAGCCTCAAAGTAGCGCTTGTCTTCGAAGTAGCGGTAGGACGGAAGCAGGCGCTTGTGGACGATCTGGAGCAGCTTGCCGTCCTGCATGACGGCGGCTGCGTTGTGGCGGATCCAGCAGCCGTCGGGTCCGCGGCGGGTGGTGTCGAAGTCGATGAAGCCTACCACGGCGGCAATGCCCTTGGTAGCGGGCAGCAATTCTTCCAAGAGGATGCGCTTGTTGTGCTTGAGGAAGGTGCGGTTGGCCAGCAGCTTCTCGTCCAAGCAGTAGCCGGTCAGGCACAGCTCGGGCGTCGCCACCAGATCGGCGCCGTCCTGGCGGGCGCTGTCAAAAGCCGAGAGAATAATCTGAGCGTTCCCCCGCAAGTCCCCGCTCTTGGGATTGATCTGAGCCAGCGAGACGGTTACTTCCATCAGGCGGCATTGTAGCGGAAGATGCTCCCGAGACGCTTTTGTCGAGGTAAACACCGCAGCGGACCGTCCACACCTGCAATCTCTTCGACACCGTAAGGAGCACTGCTCTCATGCGCCTCCCCTGCATCCTGCTGGAGTGGCCAGAGCGCGGGCCCACCGCCCCCTGCGATGCGGGACTAGCCCGCATTTCTCAAGCACCAGTGCGTGAGGCACTGAGCGGCAAACCGGCTAGGGTCCCGGATTCCATTCGGGCAGGCGTCCCGGGGTGTAGGGGGCGCCTGCTTGGGTGAGCTTTTCCTCCAAAGCGGGGAGGTCCACCTCCACCAGTTGGCGCAGTTGCGGAAGCACTTCTCCGAAGGCTTGGGCTGCGATGCCGTACTGGTCGCGCTGGGTCTGGGTGGGGGCGGAGGTCGAGAAGCGGCTCCCGAATGCCACCGAACTGACTCGGTTGTTGATGGAGGGCGGCGAGGGCAGTCCCACGTCGCCGATGTCGGGATCGCCGCGCAACTCCAGGAGAATGTCCTGCAAGCGCTCCTTCAGGACGGCTTGCTCGGCCAGCCATTGAGTGTCGGCGCGAGGCGTCTGCAGAATAGCGGCACGGATCTGCTCCAAGCGTTCCTGGCTGGCGTTGGCCACGCGCAAGGCCGAGCTGACGGCCCGCATCAACTCGTAAGTCTGACGCTGGAAGTCGACCAGCTCTTGGCGGTCACCAGCCGGCAAGGTGACTTCTCCCTCGACCCTGACCCGGAAGGACACGGGACCGGCCAGGTCAGTCCATTGACCCTCGGCCAAGCGGGAGAGCGTGACGGTGTAGTCGCCGGGCATGACCAGGGGACCGCTGCCTCCGCCTCCCCGGCGTCCCCGGCCCCCGCCTGAGGTCTCCAGGCTGATTCCAGGATCGCGCAAGTCCCAGGCGATGCGGTGGACGCCCTTGCGGTTGGCACCCTCCAGACGACGCACCACGTTGCCCTGAGCATCGCGCACGGTCAGGTAGACGGCCGGCGCGATTTCCCTTTCCTCTTCCCGCAACTGCTCGCGGGTGGGCTCGATGGGTTCTTCCTTTGTGGAGGCTTCTTTGCGCATGGCGCGCTTGGTCTTGACTGCATCTTTGATGTAGTAGGTGATGATGGCGCCGTAGGGCGGATTGTCGGCGCTGAAAAAGGCATCGCCGGAGGAGCCGGCCCGGCGGCGGTCTTCGACAAACATGAGGGCGTCGCGGACGGGAAAGATGTGGCCCTCCTCTTCCAGCAGCGGCTCACTGACCTCACGCAGAGGAGCATAGTCGTCGAGAATGTAGAAACTGCGTCCGAAAGTGGCCAGGGCCAGATCATTCTCGCGTTCTTGGACCGCCAGGTCACGGACCGCGATGGTGGGCAGCCCTGACTTATGGGCGATCCATTTGGTTCCTCCGTCGATGGAAAAGAAGAGTCCGTATTCCCCGCCCAAGAAGAGCAGGTCGGAGTCGACATGATCCTCCACCAGCGTCCACAGCGGCGAGTTCTCTTCGGGGACGCCTTCCACCATCTTGGTCCAGCTTTGGCCCCGGTCGTCGCTGCGCAGCAAGTAGGGCTTGAAGTCATTGTTCTTGTGATTGTTGAAGACAGCCCACATGCGGTCGGCGTCATGGCGAGAGGTCACAACGTCGGCTACGTAGACAGGCTGGTCGATTCCCAGCAGGTCTTCGCTCTTCAGTTGACGCCACTCTCCGCCGCCGTCCTCGGTGATTTGGATGAGTCCGTCGTCGGTGCCAACCACAATCAGTC
>DATIPO010000274.1:0-63884 GCA_035471925.1 Acidobacteriota bacterium | reverse complement strand
CCAAGTGGCCTCGGCGATCCAGCGCATCATTTCGCGGGCCTTGTAGGTCCCCGCCACCTTCTGAGTGGTTCGCTCGACGGTGTTCCAGTCCTCGTCCTTCTCGTAGGCCTCCATGAAGTCGTCGGAGACGCTCACCGAGTTGTTGGCATTCTGGAATTGGACGCTTCGGTAGGCCTCGCCGTCGATGCTGTCGTCGTAGCCCATCTCGATCAGCTTCTGGGCTTTCTTCTCCTCCTGGGCCTTGCACTGGATGTATTCCTTGACGTCGGGGTGGTCGGCATCGAGGATCACCATTTTGGCGGCCCGCCGGGTGGCGCCGCCGCTCTTGATGGCTCCGGCAAACGAATCGTAACCGCGCATGAAAGAAACGGGACCCGAGGCGAACCCGCCCACCGCCAGCTTTTCGTGAGAGCCGCGAATGTTGGAGAGGTTGACTCCCGAACCCGAGCCGCCCTTGAAGATGATGGCCTCGGTGCGCGCCAGGCTCATGATCGAGTCCATCGAGTCGTCGACGGAATTGATGAAGCAAGCCGAGCACTGTGGCTTGTCCTTGACCCCAACATTGAATTGGACGGGCGAGTTGAAGGCCGCTTTCTGGTAGAGCAACAAGTGGGTCAACTCATGATTGAAAGCCTCGGCGTCGTCATCAGAGGCAAAGTAGCCGTCCTTCTTGCCCCATCCGGAGATGGTGTTGACGATGCGTCCAATGAGTTGCTTGACCGAGTGCTCGCGCTTGGGCGACCCTAAATGGCCGCGGAAGTATTTGCTGGCCACGATGTCGGTGGCGCGCTGCGACCAGAACTTGGGAAAGTCCAGGTCTTCCTGGCGGAAGGTGACCTTGCCGGTTTTCCAGTCCTTGATCTCAGCCGTGCGCTTGGCCCACTCCACCGTCTCGAAGGGATGCTTGCCGTCACGCGTAAAATAGCGCTCGAAAACCAAGCCCTTGGGCTGCGTCTGGGTGTCTTTCTTCTTAGCCACTTTGCCTGCTCTTTTTGCCACGGCCACCTCCAGGATTCGAGGACAGCACCCCCCTCTCGGGGACTGCCTCGGCGAGTTATGAGATTGTGCTTCCCTCGGTTAATAGGGAGGCCAATTTTAGAGGTCGCCTCTGACATTTTTGCGGAGGGCTAAGAGCTATATGTTGTGCCCTCCTAGTCCTCAGCCTACAATATCTAGTAGTCACAGCGTTCAAATCTAGGCCCTGCGCGGCTTCCAGAAAAATGCGGCAACAGCCTGATTCGGTTCTATTTTTCTCGGATTTTTCATCGTCTCGGTCCGAAGATGGCGGTTCCGACGCGGATCAGGGTGGAACCCTCTTCAATGGCTGCCTCGAAGTCGTGGCTCATGCCCATAGACAGGCCCGCGAGTTCGACTCCGGTTTGGTCCTGGATCCGGTCCCTGAGTTCGCGCAATTGGCGAAAGTAAGGACGCACTGCCTCGGGATCCTTCAAATAGGGAGGAATCGCCATCAGCCCCTTCACCTGCAAGCCGGGCCTGGAGACCGCCTCTTTCACCAACTCGGCCGCGTCCTCGGGAGCGCAGCCGAATTTCTGCTCTTCTCCACCTATATTACACTGTATGTAGATGGACTTCAACTGTCCCAGCGACTCAGCTTCCCGGCTGATTTTGCGCAGGATCTTGGGACGTCCCACGGTCTGGATGACGTCGAATAGGCGTACGGCCCGCTTGACCTTGTTGCTCTGAAGCGGACCGATCAAGTGCCACTCCAAATCCTGCTTCTCCAGGACGGGAATCTTGGACTCGCCTTCCTGAACGCGGTTCTCTCCGAAGGCCTTCTGACCCGCTGCCACGGCATCTGCTACGATAGCGGCGGAGAAAGTCTTGGAGACGGCCAGCAACTGGATGCTGCCAGGATCGCGCGAGGCTTTTTGGGCGGCGCGTTCGATGCGCCGGTACACCTTCTCGAGGTTGCGGCTGATGTCGGGACTCATACTCCTAAACCTTTGGCTCCATTGAGCTCAAGTGTAACTTGGTCGTCATTTCTGGTCCAGGGTGGAGCCCGATGGGCCCGCGCAGCACATTTGCTGGCAACCGTCAGCGTTGACGGTGGCAGGGAGCTTGCAGCACGCTTACCTCTAGGCTGGGCCTTTGGCCCTTGTCGTCAAGGCCGGGTATGGCAGGCGGCATTCGCGTTGGCAGTTCAGTCTGGGCTGGCTGTCAGGCGAGCCATTTGCCGGCCCAGGGTCAGCCGCCGAGCAGCGCTAGCGGTACGGCGTGAACGGTCGGGCGGCATAATGCTGAAAGCGTGGAATAGCGCGGCAGCCGCTGCCTTGTTGCGGAATCGATGACATCTATGCGAGGTCGTTTCATTACATTGGAGGGCACTGAAGGCTGTGGCAAAAGCCTTCAGACGCGGATGTTGGCGCAGGAATTGAAACGGCGCGGCATCGATCATGTCATGACGCACCAGCCTGGGGGCACCGCCTTTGGCCAGCAGGTACGCGAAATCCTCCTCCATCGGGAAGGCCCGCCCCGTGAGCCCATGGCCGAACTGCTGCTCTACCTGGCCGACCGCTATCAAAACCTCAAGCAGGTCATCGAACCGGCTCTGGCCCGCGGCGCCCACGTGGTCTGCGACCGTTACCAGGACGCCACCATGGCCTACCAGGCTTATGCGCGCGGCATCGGCTTCCAACGCGTGCAGCGTCTGGCTGACGTCCTGGAGTTGCGCAATCCTGACCTGACGCTGGTTCTGGAAATCGACATCGAGGAAGGCTTGAGGCGGGCCCAAGAACGTCAACAGGGGACCCAGGAAGAGGACTTCAGCCGTTTTGAGGAAGAGGACCTGGCTTTCCACCGGCGCGTCTTGGAAGGCTACCGCAAGCTCCGGCAGCAGGAGCCTGAACGGGTCCGCTTCCTGGACGCCTCCGGCACACCCGAGGAGGTTTTCCAACGCGTGTGGCAGTCCATCGAGGACCTGCTGTCGAGGGCCGGAATGGAGCCGGCCGCGGAGGAGAAGGCATGAAGCGTCTGGCCGACTTCATCGGCAACGACAAGACGGTCCGCCTGCTCAGCGGACTGAACGAGCTCCCCCAGTCCTCCATCTTCGCCGGCCCTGAAGGCGTGGGCAAGAAGACCTGCGCCTTGATGCTGGCGGCTCTGGCCAATTGCCGAGAACCTCAGGAAGACGACCTTTGCGGACGCTGCCCCTCCTGCATCAAAGCCGCTTCGGGCAATCATCCCGACATTCAGCTCTTCCAGCCCGAGGGCGCCAACATCAAGATCGAAGCCATGCGCGAAATGAGCCGCGAGGCCCAGTTCCGCCCCTACGAAGGACGGTTGCGCTTTTTCATCATTGACCAAGCCGACCGCCTCAGCGAAGCGGCCGCCAACTCCATTCTCAAGACCTTGGAAGAGCCGCCCTCCACCTCGCGTTTGATCCTGGTCACGGCCCATCCTCAACGACTGCTGATCACCATCCGCTCGCGCTGCCAGACCTTCGCCTTCCATCCGCTTTCCCGTGACGAGATCGTGGACTGGCTGCAGCGCACCGATACGCCCGGCGATCCCCGGCAGCGGGCCGCCTTTGCCGAAGGCAGCATCGGCACCGCGCTTGATCTCGACCTGGAGCGCATGGCTGAGGACCGCGAACTGATGCTGGGCTTGCTTGAGAAGTGGACCGCCCAGCAGTCCTTCGCAGGCTTCTTCTTCCAGTGCGAAGACAAGGCCCTGCAGCCCCATCTCAAGAAGAGAGACCGGGTGGTCGAACTCCTCGACCGCTTGCAGTCGCTGGGCGAGGATCTGTATTTCTTCAAGGTCCTGACGCCCCAAAGGGTGGTCCATCAGGACTTGGCTGGACGGCTGGAAGCCGTGGCCGACCGGGTGTCGCTCGACTGGATCAGCGATTTTCTCTACCATATAGCCCAGGCTCGGCAAGAAGTCGAGCGTTATGTCAACCCTCTGATGTGCTTCGAGACGTTGTGGCTGGGGTGCCGTCTCGGCAAGCCGGCCGCCAAGGCGCCCTCGGGCAGGACTTAAGAGGCATGCTGCAAATCGTCAGCGTCAAATACGGAGCTCCCGGCACTCATGGCGACTTCGTGGCCAGCGACGTCCCCTTGAGGATCGGGGACCGCTGCGTGGTCACCACTGACCGCGGCGTGGAACTGGGGATGGTGATTGAAACCGATCCCGTCGACCACTCCATCACGGGAGACATGCGACACCGCAAAGTGCTGCGCCGGGCCACTGAGCGCGACCTTTATCTCTACGAAAAGAAGAAGGACCGCGAAGAGTCGGCCTTTGGCCTGTGCCGCCGCAGGATTGCCGTGCGCGAACTGCCCATGAAGCTCTCGCGGGTGGAGTACATTTTCGACGGCAGCCGGGTCATCTTCTACTTCACGGCCGACGGACGCATCGACTTCCGCCAACTGGTCAAGGATCTGGCCCGCCAACTGCGCACGCGCATCGAGATGCGCCAAATCGGCGCCCGCGACGAAGCCAAGCTGCTGGGCGGAATGGGATGCTGCGGGACGGGCGAGAACTGCTCCTCGATGTTTCTCTCCGAACTCAAGTCTGTGAGCGTCAAAACGGCCAAGGCTCAGGACTTGACCATTAATCCGGGCCGGCTCTCGGGCATGTGCGGACGCCTCAAGTGTTGTCTCAACTTTGAGTCCGACATGGTGCGCGAAGCCAAGAAGCGCGGTCGGCGCGACTCCAATTAGGGTTATTGGGTCCCTTCCAAGGAAGGAAGAACAGATGTCCTGACTGGGTGCGTCAGGTGGACGGAATCAGCCGTCCGTCTCTTCCTGTTTGTGGCGCAGTTCCTGGGCCCAGGACTGGAATTGGGAGGCCTTTTCGTGGTCAGGGTTTGTGGCCACAAAGAGGTCGCAGGCGTCAATCGCCTCCTGCCACGACTTCAACTCACGCAGGGCGTCTACCAGCTTCTCGTAGGGTTCATGCCAGGTGGGCAGATAACGGATGGCTTCGCGGAAGCGGCTGGCAGCGGCCTTGTAGTTCTTGCGTTTGAAGTAGAACTGGCCGACTTTGAGGGATTCCTTGGCTAGGCTGGGGTCGGGCAGAATCTCTTCCTCAAGCTGTTCAGGCTTGTCGTCGCGGATCAAAACGGGCTTCTCGCGGGGACGTTCCTGAGCCGCCAAAACCGCGGTGAAAAGGGCAAGAATCAGGAAGCGTATCATAGTATTCATGAATTTCCTTACCAGTCTACGGGAACTTTTTGCGCTTGTCAAAGCACGGGCCCGGGTGGTACGCTTAGTCCAGTTTGGACGGGCTCTCTTACACCAGTCGTCTCCATTGAATTCACTCGTCGAAATCAATCGAATCTTTTGAACCGGAGATCTTCGGGTTATTGATATGGCTAATCGGAAACTCATACGCCCTTCTTTGTCGGAGCTACGGGATCAGACCACGGCGAAGTACGCCAACGCTCAGAGAAAGAGGGTTCCACCTAGACAGACCAACGCGGAACAGTACTACTACTTGAAGCAGATGACGGCCAAGACCCCCATGGTCGTGAAGCTCATCGACGGCGAAGAGCTGCGGGGCGTCATCGAGTGGTACGACGAGGACTGCATCAAGGTCAACCGGGACGACGATCCCAACCTGTTGGTTCCCAAACACTCCGTCAAGTACATCTACAAACAGAACGAGGCCAAAGACGAGGACGCTCAGCCGGATTACGACCCTGCTGATCGGTCTATGTGACTTCTGACCTCGATTCACGCATCATGAGCGACAGCCCAACCGTCGCCTTTTCGATGGGGGATCCTCACGGCATCGGTCCCGAGGTTCTCCTCAAAGCCTTGGCCGACGCCGAGATCCCCCCCATCGAACCCGTCGTCTTCGGGGACGCCCAATACCTGCAAGCGCTGGCCCAAGACCTCTCCCTCGATCTCGACTTCTCGCGCATTCATATCATCGCCTGCGGACGCCATTCCTATCCTCCCCGCTGGGGCCGCCTGGAGGCCGCTGCAGGACGCTTCGCCCTGGCCAGCCTGCATGCCGCCCTGCGCTTCTGCCGCCGCGAGAAAACCGAAGTGCTGGTCACGGCCCCGGTGCACAAGGAGGCAGCCCGGCTTTCCGATCCCTCCTTTCGCCACGGGCAGACCGAAGTGGTGGGCTCCTATTTTCCCGGCAGCCGGCCCGTCATGGCCTTCTTTTCCCAGGGCCTGAAAGTGGTCCTGGCCACCGTCCACATTCCCCTCAAGGAGGTGGCCTCCCAGCTCACCAGCGATGAAATCGTTCGCCGCGGCGAGATTTTTCACCAAGCGCTGCGGCGCTTGGGCGACCGGCCCCGACTGGCGGTGTGCGGGCTCAATCCTCATGCTTCCGAAGGCGGACTTTTCGGCGACGAAGAGGCCCGCATCGTGGAGCCGGCGGTGCGGGAACTGGCCCGCCGGGTGGGCAGCGATCAGGTCAGCGGGCCCTATCCGCCCGACACCATCTTCCGCGCCGCCCTAGCGGGACAGTTCGAAGGCGTCTTGGCCCTGTATCATGATCAGGGCCTGATTCCGCTCAAGCTGACGGCCTTTGAGAGCGCCGTCAATGTTTCCTTGGGCCTGCCCTTGATTCGGACCTCGCCCGACCACGGCACAGCCTTCGAAATCGCCGGGCGCGGCCAAGCCGACGCCCGCAGCATGGTGGAGGCCGTCCGCTGGGGATTGTTGCTGCGCGGAACATACGGCCGTCGAGATCCGTAGGAATCAGCAGGAGAACGGATGAGTACAACTTCGGTACCACGCAGAGCGGAAATCGGCGATTGGATGAGCGAGGCCTGGGACTGGCTGGTCGATGACTTCCTCAACTTCATGCTGGTGGGATTTTTCGCCGCGCTGCTGCTGGGCGTCAGTTCGGGTCTGCTGGCGGGTCCGGTTTTCAACGGACTGGCCCTGACCAGCCTTTCCAAAGCCCGCAAGGGACGCTTCGAACTGAGCCAGTTCTTCGACGGCTTCCGCTTCCCCGAGATCGTCTGGGCGGCGGTGGCGTCGCTGGTCATCTTCCTGTTGGTGATGGTTGGGTTGGTCTTCCTGATCGTACCGGGTCTGGTCATCGGCGCCATGTATGCGCTCACCTTCCACTACATTGTCGACGAGAAGCGCGATTTCTGGGACGCCATGGAGGCCAGCCGGCGCTTTATCGCCCTGGACTACTTTGGCTGGACGGCCTTCGCCGTGCTCATGGCAGCAGTCAATTTCGTGGGACTGAGCATGGCCGGGATCGGCACCATCTTCACCTTGCCCTACACGGCGCTGGCCTTCTCGGCCGCCTATCTCTCCCAGGAAGGGCGAAGCGCCCCTCCCCCGCCGCCTCCGGCCCCGGATGCGGCTCCCAGCCTCGAGGAGCCGGAAAGTCCGCCGCCACCGCCCGACGGTTCCCCCGTCGTCATCGAGTAGGATCTTGGCTGCCGCCGCGGGTGGCTCGTGCCTGGCGGCCCCTAGCCGGCCTGAAAGTGGCTGACGAACTCCACCAGGATGCGGGTGCCGAAGCCGGTGGCGCCCTTCAAGGGGGCCGATTCGTGGAAGGAATCGACCCCGGCCATGTCGATGTGGGCCCAGGGCATCTCGCCCACGAACTCCTCCAGGAACTTGGCCGCCGTAACCGCTCCTCCCCAGCGTCCGCCGACGTTCTTGATGTCGGCGATGTCGCTGTCCAGCAGCTTGCGGTACTGGCGGTCGAGGGGCAGCCTCCAGAGGCGCTCTCCAGAACGCCGGGAGGCCTCCTCCAGGCCTGCAAAGATGGACTCGTCGTTGGCGAAAACGCCGGCCCGGACGTGGGCCAAGGCCACCACGCAGGCCCCCGTCAAGGTCGCGATGTCGACCACCGCCGCCGGCTTGTAGCGCTGGGCATAGGCCAGGGCGTCGGCCAGGATGAGGCGTCCTTCAGCGTCGGTGTTGAGCACTTCGATGGTCTTGCCGCTGAGGGAGCGCACGATGTCTCCCGGACGCTGGGCCCGTCCGCTGACCATGTTCTCGACCGTGGGAATCAGTCCGATGACGTTCTTCTTCAAGCCCAACCGGGCCACCGCCTGCATCGCTGCCAGCACGGCGCAGGCGCCTGACTTGTCGACTTTCATGTCCTCCATGGCCGCCGGCGGCTTGAGCGAATAGCCGCCGCTGTCGAAGGTCACGCCCTTGCCCACCAGCACCAGCGGCGCCTCCTCGTCGCCGCCGCCTTGGTGCCTGAGGATGATGAAGCGGGCCGGTTCATCGCTGCCGCGGGCCACGGCCAATGCGGCCAGCATGCCTTCCTCCTCCATCTCTGGCTCCCCCATCACCTCCAGCGACAGGCCGTATTTCTCGGCGGTCGTGCGGGCCTCTTCGGCTAACTTGGAGGGATTGACGCAGTTGCCGGGCTGATTGACCAAGTAGCGGGCGTAATTGGTCGCTTCAGCCAGGATGCTGCCCCGATGCAACGCTTCTTCCACGGCCTGGCGGTCATGCGCTTCGGGGGAAACGAAGATGATCTCCTCGATGAAGTTCTTGGCGCGGTCCTCGGTTTTGAAGTCGTCGCCGCTATAAGTGGCCAGCAGGACCCCCTCCACGGCCGCTTGGGCGGCCAGAGCGGCGTCGACTCGGCTGCGCCGGCAAAAGGCCACCCGCTTGAGGTGGTAGCTCTTGACGCGGTTGACCGCCGCCACGGCCACTTCGCGGATCGTGCCCAGGTCGTAATGTTCGCGCTGGCCCGCGCCCACCAGCACAATGCGGCGCAGCGGCAATCCGGGCGGACGGTAAAGAACCGCGCAGTCGCCCATCTTGCCTTTCCACTCCTCATTTTCGCGCACCTCGCGGAGAAGGCCGTCCAGCTTGTCGTCGATCTGGCTGAGGAGGCCGCTTTGGTAGTCGTCGTCCTCAAAAATCGGCAGGACCAGGACATCGCACTCAGTTTGGTCCCATTGGCTGTGCTGAAATTCGATCTTCATCGCTTACCTTCTCTTCAGTTCCGCCTCGATCTCGCGCTCGACCGTCTTGCGGCGCGCCGTTTCGCGTTTGTCATGCAGTTTCTTGCCCCGCCCCACCGCCAGATCCAGCTTGGCCTTGCCCTTGGAAAGATAGAGTGCCAGGGGGATCAGGGTCAGGCCCTTTTGCTCGACCTTGCCCGTCAGTTGGTGGATTTCGCGCTTGTGCAGCAAGAGCTTGCGGGGACGAAGGGGGTCGTGGTTGTGAATGTTGCCGTGCGAGTAGGGGCTGATGTGGCAGCCCTCCAGCCACACTTCGCCGTTTTGGATGCGGGCATAGCTCTCCTTGAGGTTGACCCGGCCCTCCCGGATCGACTTGATCTCCGTTCCATGCAGGACCAGTCCTGCTTCCAGCGTTTCCAGGATCTCGTACTCAAAAAGAGCTTTCTTATTCTTGACGATCAGCTTTCGGCTCAACGTCGGCTCTCCAAAAAGGCTTTCAAAGATTCCCTCCAGGGACGCAGAGGCGTCCGGCCTTCCAAGCGCAGCATCGCATTGTCGAGCACCGAATAGGAGGGGCGATCAACCAGGCGCCAACCTTCGCGCTCTAAGTGCTTTCGGCCGTAATCCGCAGTGGTGGTGGCATTGACGGTGGTGTTCAAGCCGGCTTCAGCGATAATCGCTCGCGCGAACTCATACCAACTGCAGGAGCCGCCATTGGTGATGTGATATGTGCCGGAGCAATCGTCTTCCACCAGGCGCACCACCATGCGCGCCAGGTCTTCGGTCCAAGTCGGCGACCCGACCTGATCCGCCACGACTTCGATTTCAGTTCGTTTCCTGGCGAGCGACAGCATTGTATCAACAAAGTGACGCCCGCCCGCGCCGTAAAGCCAACTGGTGCGGACGATCAGGTGACGTGAACAGAGTTGGCGCACGGCCTGCTCTCCGGCCCACTTGCTTTGACCGTAAACGTTCAGGGGAGCGGGAGGGCTCCATTCCGGGTAGGGACTCAGACTGGAGCCGTCGAAAACATAGTCGGTGCTGACCGCGAAAAGCCTGCAGCCTGATTCGCTGCAGGCTGACGCCAGATTGCGGCAGCCCATGAGATTAGCCCGGAAGGCCTCATCGGGTTCGCGGTCGGCCTCGTCCACCTTGGTGTAGGCAGCCGCATTGAGCAGCCAGTCGAAGCCTCCCTCCTCCAATTTGGCGGCCACGGCCGGGGCATCGCAAATGTCCAAGTCACCGCGCGTCCAAGCGCTGACGTCATGACGGCTGGAAAAGGACGCCTGCAGAGCTCGGCCCAACATGCCTTCCGCCCCGGTAATGGCTATCTTCATGGATCGGTGTCCTCGCGGCGGCTATTCCAGAGTCGAGAGGGTCTGGTCGCGCTGATCGTACATGCGGCGGTAGTAGTTCTGGTATTCGCCGCTGCGCACTTGATCGACCCAGGAGGGATTGTTGCGGTACCAATCAATGGTTTGGCGCAGGCCTTGGGCGAAATCGACCTGCGGGTTCCAGTCCAGTTCAGTACGGGCGCGGCGGGCGTCGATGGCGTAGCGGCGGTCATGCCCGGGACGGTCCTTGACGAAGCGGATCAGGGATCGGGGCTTGTCCACCTCGTCCAGAATGCGCTTGACAATGTCGATGTTCTTCTCTTCCTGCTCGGCGCCGATGTTGTAGACGGCCCCGCTGCGCCCTTTGACCAGGGCCTGCACCAGCGCCCGGCAGTGATCGTCGACATGAATCCAGTCGCGGGTGTAGAGTCCGTCGCCGTAAACGGGAAGCTCCTTGTCGTCCAGGGCGTTCAGCAGCATGAGCGGAATCAGCTTTTCAGGGAACTGATAGGGTCCGTAGTTGTTGCTGCAGCGGGTGATCACCGTATCCAGCTTGAAGGTCTCCTGATAGGAGCGCACTAGCAGATCAGCACCGGCTTTGCTGGCCGCGTAGGGACTGTTGGGCTGCAACGGCGAATCTTCGCGGAAGGCGCCGCTAGGTCCCAGCGAACCATAGACCTCGTCGGTCGAAACCTGCAGGAAGCGATCCACCTTGTGTCGGCGGGCCGCTTCCAGCAGCACTTGAGTTCCCATCACGTTGGTGCGCACGAAGGATGAAGCGTCTTCGATGCTTCGGTCCACATGAGATTCGGCTGCGAAGTTGACAATGGCGTCAGGCTGCGGATCGAGGCAGGCTTTCACGTCCTCGGGACGGGTGATGTCTCCCTTGCGGAAGCGGTAACGGCCGTCGCTGCTGACATCTTCAAGGTTGCCCAGGTTCCCGGCGTAGGTCAGGGCGTCCAGATTGACCACTTGCCAGTCGGGATGAGCAGACAAGACGTGCCTGATGAAGTTGGAGCCGATAAAACCGGCACCGCCGGTTATGAACAGTCTCATTTGACCTCTCTGATGGACTCTTTTTACGACTGAAAACGCCAGTGCACTGTGGTAATAATACAGCGTTCGTAAAGCGGTCATCTTACCCAATCGTTACGGTCAGAATCAATCGGCCCGCTGCCGAACGTCAAAATGCTTGCTTTTTTTCTATATCTTTTCGTTCTCTGCAATCGAGGAGGCTGCCCTGATGGCATTGCAGGCCCCATTGAGGCTGTGTTTTAATTGTTGGACTCCGCGAGCCGCCGCCGGGTCGGCCACAAGGGGATTTTGGCCGGTCCTGATCGCCGCGGTGGGTGAGCGCGACCCGACTCCATCGAACGTAGTCGGAGGGCACGGTGGAAGCCATAGGAAAACTGAAGAGTAAGACCGTCCTCGTGGTCGAGGACGAAGCGAGTGTGCGCGAGTTGGTGGGAGAAGTGCTTCAGCGCAATGGCTACGAGGTGCTTAAGGCTGAAAATGGACGTCAGGCCATGCAACTCGCCTTCGACAGCGATTCCATCGAATTGGTCCTGACCGACCTGGAAATGCCGGACGTCACGGGAGTTGAATTGGCCGACCGCTTGCAGGCCTATCAACCCCGCCTCAAGATCTTGCTCATGTCCGGCTACAGTCATTCCCTGCTCAGCGACCGGGGCGTGCTCAAACCGGGGACGGCTTTGCTGGAAAAGCCTTTTAATACCAGCACCCTGCTGCAGAAAGTCAATCAACTGCTCTTCCCCCAATCCTGAAGCGGCGGGCATTTTCTGAGGTGAGGCAGCGAGGCCCGCACCATGGCGGATTGGACGTCTTACTCGATTCTCTTCGGCGGCGGCCTGTTGGCCGGGGCCCTCAACGTGGTGGCGGGCGGCGGATCCTTCCTCACCTTGCCTCTGATGATCTTCTTGGGAATGCCTGCCGACGTTGCCAACGGCACCAATCGGGTGGGCATTCTGCTGCAGAACGTAGGTGCGGTGTGGGGCTTTCACCGCTACCGCGTCCTGCCCTGGTCGTTCCTGCTCTTGGCCGGACTGCCCTCCATGGCGGGATCGGCCCTGGGTGCCGCCCTGGCCTTGTGGATCTCTCCGGAAAGCTTCAAGAACATCCTGGCGATCCTGATGGTGGCCGTGAGCCTGTGGACGCTGTGGGACCCTCTGAGCGGACTCCAAAAGCCGGAAGAGCTCAGCCGCAACCGCCGCCTCTGGCTGGTCGTGGCCTTTTTCGCAGCCGGCCTCTACGGAGGATTCATCCAGGCCGGCGTGGGATTCCTGCTGCTGGCGGCCACCACCCTGGCCGGACTGGACCTGGTGCGGGGCAATGCCGTCAAGGTTCTCAGCGTGCTTCTCTTCACCTGCGTCTCGCTGGCCATCTTCGTGTGGCAGGGCAAGGTCCTGTGGCTGCCGGGACTGAGCTTGGCGGCGGGTACGGCATTGGGAGGACTGGCCGGGGTCCGCCTGACCGTCCTGAAAGGCCATGCCTGGGTGCGATGGGTGGTCACCGCGACCATTCTGATCTTCGCTTTCAAGCTGCTCTGGAGCTACTGAGGCAGTGTATGCTAGAGAGGTCTGGAGATGTAATGACGAGACCTCGAATGCCCATCGTGGCGCTCCTCCTTTCCTGGGTGCTGACCACCGCCGCGGCTCAGGATCTGCGCCAATCGAAGCTGGAAGAGGAGCTGCGCCGGCTTGCGCTGACGGCAGGCGGTACCGTAGGAGTGGCCGCCGTCCACCTCCCCAGCGGCCGAAGCGCGAAGGTGCAAGCCTCGCAACGCTTCCCCATGGCCAGCACTTATAAGGTGGCCATTGCTGTGGCGCTCTTGCAGCGCGTTGAAAGGGAAGAACTCAGTCTTCAGGACCGCTTCGAAGTCAGGCCAGGCGACTTGCGTCCCGGCAGCGGGACGCTGTCGGTTCACTTCAGCCATCCGGGAGTGGCGCTCTCCCTGGAGAATCTGCTGGAGCTGATGCTGGTGCTTTCCGACAACACGGCCACCGACTTGTTGCTGCGCGAAGCGGGGGGCCCCGAGGCGGTGTCGGGAGTCCTGCGCCAACTGGAAATCGAAGAGATGCGCGTGGACCGGCCCACACTGCAATTGATTGCTGACTGGGCGGGCGTCGATCTGTCCCAGGCAGCGGTGGGGAAAGCCGATGCTGAGGCCTTCATCGAGCTTTTCGAAGCTGTCACTCCCCAGCGCCGCCAGGAAGCCGCCCGGGCATTTCTCAACGATCCCCGCGACACCGCCACTCCTGAGGCCATGGTTCGCCTGCTCATGCTGATCCGCCAGGGCCAGGCGCTCAATCCGGACCATAGCGTCTTGCTGCTCGACGTCATGAAGCGCTGCGAGACAGGGCCGGGACGCATCAGGGGACTTCTGCCGCCCTATGTCGAGACGGCCCACAAGACCGGGACCATCGGCAGCGTCACCAACGACGTGGGATTGCTGACCTTGCCTGATGAGGGGGGAGAAGTCGCCTTGGCCGTCTTCATCAAGGACTCCCCGCTGGAACTTGCGGCGCGGGAAGCGGCCATCGCCCAAATGGCCCGGGCGGTCTACGACTATTTCCTCTTCACGGCGGAGGGGCCGGAGGGCGCCCAGCAGGCGGACGATTCTCAGAATTCGGCCCGTCCGCCTGGACGCTAACGGCTCGCCAGCCTTGAAATGGTGACCTAGCTTCGACCATGCCTTCGTCCGGCGGGCTGGTCTCGACCACAATCGCTCGCCCATGAGCCACAATCCCAAAGCTGACAAGCCACCAGGGCCACTAAGTGGCCAGCAAGTTCACAGACAAGTCGAGTTTTCGCGACCAAGGGCGGTTGCTTCTATGCTCTCGGCGGTATGAGGCAGCTCGCTAGGACTAAGACTTCATGCGCCGGGCCACCAGAAAAGCCAGCTCCAGTGACTGCTCGTAGTTGAGGCGGGGATCGACACAGCTCTTATAGGCCCGCTTGAGGTCTTCCTCGGTGAGATTGCGGGCGCCTCCCAGGCACTCGGTGACGTTTTCCCCCGTCAGTTCGCAGTGCAGTCCGCCCAGGTAGCTCCCCAGGTCGGCATGGATCTCGAAGGCCGAATTCACTTCCGAGAGGATGTCGCGGAAACTGCGCGTCTTGATGCCTTCTGAGGTCTTGCGGGTGTTGCCGTGCATGGGATCGCAGCACCAGACCACCGACTTTCCGGCTCGGCGCACAGCCTCCACCAGGGGAGGAAGGCAGCTCTCGATCTGGTTGGCGCCGAAGCGGTGGATGAGAGTGATGCGTCCGGGCTGATCGAGGGGATTGAGAATATCCAGCAGTTCGGCCAGCTCTTCCGGCGTCATGCTGGGTCCCACCTTGATTCCGATGGGGTTGACGATGCCCCTGAAGTACTCCACATGGGCGCCTTGGGGATCGCGCGTGCGATCGCCGATCCAGGGCAAGTGGCAGGAAAGGTCGTACCATCCTGGACGCCGCGGCACGCGCCGGGTCTGAGCCTGCTCGTAGGGCAGATGCAGTCCCTCGTGGCTGGTGAAGAAGTCGACCCGGTTGATGTCTCCCATGTTGGCGCCGGTCAGGGTCTGCACGAAGCGCATCGACTCTCCAATCGACTCGGCCACCCGCTGGTACTCAGCGGCCTGCTCGGAGAGGGCCGCGAAGCCCAGATCCCAGTATTCGGGATGGTGCAGGTCGGCAAATCCCCCGTCCACCAGCGAACGGATGAAGTTGAGGGTCATGGCCGAGTGTTCGAAGGCCTTGAGCAGGCGCTTGGGATCGGGACGGCGGGCCTCTTCGGTGGGCTCGATGGCATTGATGCTGTCTCCCCGGTAGGAAGGCAGTTTCCTTCCGTCCACCGTCTCGGTGTCGGAGGAGCGAGGCTTGGCATACTGGCCGGCGAAACGTCCCACCCGGATGACCCGCTTGCGGCTGCCGTGGGCGATGACCAGGCTCATTTGAAGCAGGATTTTCAGCTTGTTGGCGATGATCGAGGACTCGCACTCGCTGAAAATCTCGGCGCAGTCGCCGCCCTGCAGCAAAAAGCGCTCTCCCCGCGAGGCCTCAGCCAACTGCTTCTTGAGGCTCTCCACCTCCCAACTGGTGACAAGCGGAGGACGCTGGGCCAAGTCCTTCATGACCTGTTCCAGTTCTTGGGGCTCTGGATAATCGGGTTGCTGCAGGGCCTGCCGGTCCTGCCAGGAATCGGGCGCCCAGGATGCGATCGACACGCTCATGAATTTTTCCTCTCGTCGGCCGGAACCACCTAATTTACCCCAAGCCCGCGCCGAGTTCCAGCACGGCCGGCCCTCCGTCGGACCGGAGACTGGAGTGCCGGTCTTGCGCCGCCGGGGGCTGAGGTGGTTTAATGGCAGACTTCCGCAGTCCTCCGGGACTGTTTGCAGCAAGGTGAGCCATGGCGACGATGAACCCGGATCTGGAGCAGTTGAGGCGCTATCAGGCGGCGGACTTGGAGATTCGCGAATTGCAGCGCAGGACCGCCGAGATCCCTCAGGAAATCGCTGACTTGGACCAGCTTCTCGATTCCGATCGAAAGGCGGTCGAAGACGCCGAAAAGCGTCTGGAGGAGGCCCGCTCGCGCCGCAAGTCGCTGGAGCAGGAAGTGGACCGGCTCAAGGAGAAGCGCAGCAAAAGCAAAAGCCAGCTCATGGAGGTCAAGTCCAATAAAGAGTACCAGGCCATGCTCAACGAAATCGCCACCGCCGAGAAGACCATTGCGGCCAAGGAAGACGATATCCTGGAAGTGATGCTGGAGATCGACGATCTCAAAGAGGACTTGTCGGCCGCCCAGTCCAAGCTCGATCGCGAAAAGGAGATGGTGGAAAAGCGCCGCGCCGAAATGGAGGCGTTCGGGGGCCAAGCCGAGGAAAAGATCGACCGGCTGGAAGGCAAGAAGGTGGAACTCGCCGCCCTCATTCCCCCCGACCTCATGACCCTCTATCACCGCATCGCCGAGGTCCACAACGGCATGGCCATGGCCGAGTTGCGCGACCGCACCTGTCAAGCCTGCAACGTCACCCAGCGTCCTCAATTGATCGCCGAGATCCGATCGGGCCAAGCCATCGCCAAGTGCGAAAGCTGCAAGCGCATCCTTTACTATGTGTTGCCGGCCGAAAAGACGGCCCAGTCCAAAACGGCCCAGTCCAAAACGGCCCAATCGTCTGACTCGCAGGAGGGCGAACAGGCCGCCAAGTGACTGGCAGCCTTGCTTGTCGACAAACTTTTTTCCGATCCTGTACTCTTAAGTGAATATGAAAGCCTTGCTGATCAGTCTTTTTTTGGCTGTAGTTTCGCTCTCTCCCATGTCTGCCCAGGATCAACAGGGGCAGGACGAGCAAGGGCAAGAGGATTTGCCCACGCCTATGATCAGGTCGCGTGTCGACGTGGTCAACATTCTGGCCACGGTACGCAAAGACGACGATTACGTGGCCAACCTGACCCGTGACGATTTCGTGGTCTATGAAGACGGGGTGCCTCAGGAGATCGAATTCTTCAGCTACGAGTCGGGCGAGGACGCCCAGCCCCTGACTGTGGTCTTGGCCATGGACACCTCGGGCAGCGTCAAGGACAAGCTGGAATTCGAACGCATGGCGGCCATGGAGTTCTTCAAAGGCACCTTGCGTCCCAACAAGGATCTGGCCTCAGTGGTCCAGTTCGATAGCGAGATCAACCTGGTGCAGGACTTTACCTTCGATCTGCCGGTGCTGGAACAGGCCCTCAGCACGGTCCGCGCCGGGGGCGCCACCAAACTCTTCGACGCCATTTTCCTGGCCGTCGACGAACTTCTGCGCCACCAATTCGGCCGACGCGTCTTAGTGGTGCTGTCGGATGGGAAGGACACCAACAGCCTTTACAGTCAGGAGCAAGCCATCCGCAAGGCCCAGGAAGAAGACGTGGTGATTTTCGGCATCGGAGTGCGCTCGTCCCACAGCAACCCCAATTTCGGTGCCCTGGAGTCGATGGCCAAGTCGACGGGAGGCGACTTTTTCAAGTCCAAGATCCAACTCGCGCGTTTGCGCGAGGCGTTCAGCCGCATCAACGCCGAGATCAAGAACCAGTACAGTATCTCCTACACTTCCAAGAATCAGCGGGCCGACGGCAACTTCAGAGAGATCGAAGTCAAGGTCAAGCGCGGCGGCGTCAAGGTCAAGCACCGCGACGGCTACTTCGCCCCCAGCCCCTTCGATGACAGCGGCAACTAGAAGTCCTGGCGCCCTTGCCCTATCGCCCCTCATGCACCTCACTAAGCTCAGCGTCGTTATTCCCGTCTACAACGAAAAGGCTACTATCAAAGAGATCCTGCGCCGGGTTCACGAAGTCGATCTGCCCAAGGAAATCATCGTGGTGGACGACGGATCCAGCGACGGGACCCGCGACCAGCTTCGCCAGTGGGAGTCGGGATCCCATCCCTTCGGGCAACTGAAGATCTTTTTTCACCAGCGCAATCAAGGCAAGGGAGCGGCCCTGCGCACGGGCATCGAACAAGCCCAGGGCGACGTCATCCTGATTCAGGACGCCGACCTCGAATACGACCCCGCCGAGTACCCCAACCTGCTCAAACCCATCCTCGACGGCAACGCCGACGTGGTCTATGGAAGCCGTTTTCTAGGCGGACCTCACCGCGTCCTTTACTTTTGGCACTATGCCGGAAACAAGTTCCTCACCCTTCTCTCCAACATGCTCTCCAACCTCAACCTGACCGACATGGAGACCTGCTACAAGGTCTTCCGGCGCGAGGTCTTCAAAGACATCCGCATCCGCTCCAATGGATTCGCCTTCGAGCCTGAGATTACGATGAAGGTGGCCCGCCGCCGATTCCGGGTCTACGAGACGCCCATTTCCTATCACGGACGCTCCTACGAAGAGGGCAAGAAGATTACCTGGGTCGACGGCGTCAAGACCATCGCCGCCCTCCTCCGCTACCGCATCATGGACTGACCCTCCCTGGCCGAAGCCTGCGAAGGCAGGTCAAAACTACGGAGGGCAGGCAGCCGGAGACCGTGTCGCAGGCCAGAGTCCGGGCTCGCTGAAGGCGAGCCATAGGCCAGCCCAGGGTAGAGCGAGCCGCGAAGCGGCGCAGCGGGCACCCTGGGTACCGCGCGTCCCGCGCAAACCAACGCTGAAAGCGTGAAATAGGGGGAAACGGCGGCGGCATGTTGCAGAAGTGCAACGCCGCGCAGCAGGCCGGCAACACGCCACGTTGCCCTGGCCCCAAAAGACCCGCCCCGGCCTCGGCGCGGAGATTGCAGGAGCACAGAGCGATGAAGACAACCTGGACCCGGATTGCCGAAATCACCAAATGGACGCCACGCGGCTGGGAATTGCCGGCCGCCGGACTGGCGCTGGGACTGATCGACACCCTGGCGCTGGCCGCCATCGGTTTTGAATTCACCGTGGCCGGACGCGACGCCACCTTCGGGATGGCTCTCTTCCTGGCCCTTTCCTTCGCTTTTCTGGGACTTGTCATGGGCGAGGTGCTGAGGGTCCGCCGCCGCGAGGCCGAGGCCCACGCCGCCTTGCAGCGTCAGATGGAGGAGACGGCCCGCATCCAGACCCGCTTGGCCCAGTCTGAGAAGCTGGCATCGCTGGGGCAACTGGCGGGCGTGCTGGCCCACGAGGTGCGCAATCCGCTGGCCATCATCCGCTCGCAGGTCCAGAACCTTGCCGAAGAACCTCCCGAGGATTGGCCCCAAGCCGTCACCGCAACCTGCCGCGAGGTGATCGAGGAAATCGACCGCCTGTCCAGCGTCACCAGCTCGCTGGTGCGCTTCGCGCGTCCTCTGCGGGTGAAGGGATCCGAGGTCAAGGTCGAGTCCCTGCTGGGACGAGTGGAAGTCTTGGCCCGACCGCTGCTCCAACCCCGTTCCCTGAGGTTGCGCTTAGAGGCCGGGCAGTCCGCCTCGCAGAGCCTGTACGGTGACTTTGACCTCCTCTGTCAGGTCCTGCTGGGCCTGATTGCCAACGCCGCCCAGGCCTCGCCCGAGGGGGCCGAGATCCATCTGCGCAGCGAACTCCGGGGCGACGCCTTCATCTTCATGGTCGACGATCCGGGTCCAGGTATTCCCCCTGACCAGCTTGAGCGCATCTTCGAGCCCTTCTTCACCACCCGCCGCCAAGGCAACGGACTGGGGTTGGCGGTCGCCCGCCAGATCGTGCATTCTCATGGGGGACGCATCCAGGCCGGCCAATCTCCGGCGGGAGGCGCCCGGATCACCTTCAGCATTCCGCTGGGAGCCGCACGAAAGGGAGCCGCTTGAAGTCGCGAGTCCTCATCGTCGACGACGAAGAGCGCATGGCGGAAGCCGTGGCCAAGGCCCTCCTTCGCGACGGACATGAGTGCCACGTGGCCACCAGCGGACGCTCGGCTCTGCAGGCCTACGACAAACAGAGTGCGGACGTGGTCATCAGCGATCTGCGCATGCCCGAGATGGACGGCCTGCAATTGATGGACGAGTTGCTCAAGCGCGATCGCGACTTGCCCGTCATTCTCATCACCGCCTACAGCGAGGTGCGCTCAGCGGTGGAAGCCATGCGGCGGGGTGCTTTCGATTATCTATCCAAGCCCTTCGACAACAGCGAACTGCGCTCGCTGGTGGAGCGGGCCCTGCGCCTTAACCGGCTGGAACGGGAAAATCGTCTGCTGCGCCGTGAGGTGGGCCGGCAGTACCATTCCCGCATCATCGCCGAGTCAGGCCTGATGAAGGAAGCCCTCGATCTGGTCGACCGCGCCGCGCCCTCCAAGGCCCCCGTCCTCATCGAGGGGGAGAGCGGCACGGGCAAGGAACTTGTGGCGCGCCGGCTACACTACTACAGCGACCGGGTGGGGCGTCCGCTGGTGGCGGTCAATTGCCGGGCCTTTGCCGAGGGGGTGCTGGAAAGCGAGTTGTTCGGACACGAGAAGGGGTCCTTCAGCGGAGCTGTCCAGTCGCGTCAAGGCTGCTTCGAAAGGGCCCACGGCGGGACCCTCTTCCTGGACGAGATCGGCGACATCAGTCCCGAGTTTCAGGCCAAGCTGTTGAGAGTGTTGCAGGAAGGCGAAGTGCTGCGGGTGGGAGGAAGCCAGTCCCGCAAGGTGGACGTGCGGGTCGTCTCGGCCAGCAACCGCGACTTGGCCCGGGAAGTGGCCGAGGGACGTTTTCGCGAGGACCTCTACTTTCGTCTCAACGTGATTCCTGTCCGCCTGGCGCCTCTGCGCAAGCGGCGCGAGGACATTCTTCCCTTGGCCGAGCATTTTCTGGCCCGCCAGACTCGGGCCGGGGAGGACTTCCAACTCGAGGAGGACGCCCGACAGGCCTTGGTGGAGCATTCCTGGCCGGGCAACGTGAGGGAGCTGGAGAACGTCATCGAAAGGGCCGCCGTCCTGTCCCCCTCGCGGCGCATCGAGCGCGAAGACCTGCTGTTCGACAAGCTGCCCTCAACCGCGTCCAGCGACGAACCCGAGTCGCGGGGAGGAACCCTGCAAGAAACCCTCGATGCCGCAGTGGTGGCTCGGATCCGCGAAGCTCTTGAGTCCACCGGCGGACGCAAGGCCGAAGCCGCCGACCAACTCGGCATCGACCGAACCACCCTCTACCGGCTCATCAAACGCCACGCCATCGAGACTTGAGCAGCCGCACGGTTGCGCAATCGGCCCGGGCAAGCGGCCGTCGTGTTGAGCGGCGATTCCAGGCTCATTGAAGCCGGTGAGAGGCTAGACTCCATCCATGCCTGACCGTACGGCCGCAAGCTGCTCCCAAGATGCTGAGCTCAAGGCCTCTCCCAGGCTAAGGCTACGAAGGGCCAAACAAAGTCCACGGAGGGCAGGCAAGGCTACGGAGAGCAGGGGGGCGGAGGGCACGCACGCGGGGCGTCTTGCCGAAGCCGAACAGTGCGAACAGAGGGCAGGGAGGGGCTGTGTTGAATGTCAAGTCGGGCTCCCTGAAGGCGAGCCATATGCCAGCCCAGGGCGAGCCGCTGTCGAGCATAGCGGGACAACGGCGCAACCCTGGGTACGGAGCATTTGCACATCCAACGCTGTAAGCGTGCAATAACGCTTCCAGGACTGGATCCTGCGGGCCTTCTCAAGCCCGAGAGGAGCGGCTGCTGCGGTAGATTCCCATCGCCTGCAGGACAGCGAACACCAACACGGCATCGGCCGCCAGCAGGGCTAGGATCTTGCCCGTCCCGGTCAGCGGCGAAGAGGGAAAGAGCAGCGGTATGCTACCCGCCACCCACAGCACGTCCAGAGCCACAACCACAATGGCGGGCCATTTGCGGATAGGCTTGCCCATCGAGATCCAGGCCACCAGTCCGGCAAAGGGCAGCAGGCTCCACCCCAGCGGCCCCAGCGGTCCGCTTCCGATCTGCGTCCCTAGCGAGTCGCCGAAGGCGATCAGGATGATGCCGCACACCGTAGAGAACGCGGCGTTGCCGCGCAAAGCCAGCCGCAGCAGGCGTTGACTGTTTTGAGCTGATTGCTGGTTTGATTCAGACATGATTTCCGGTCCTTTCATTCATTTGTTGTTGAAACTGCGCTTCACGACCGCGGGCCGGGGGACCATTGCCGTCAAGGCTCGGGCCGTCCTGAGCGTCAGGCGGCCCCTACGCCTGATCGGGTGTCCTGGGCCCTCAGTGGGAGGGCGGCATGCCGAAGAGTTCGATGTAGGTGCGCAGGTCGATGTAGTCGCGCTGGCGCGTGATTTTGCCGTCCTCGATCTCCAGCAGCATGACGCCGCCGATGGTGTAGTCGCGAGGCTTCTCGTCTGGAAAAAGAGCTCCGACGATGGTGCCAGTCCACTCCACCTTCAAGGCTGCTTGGCCGTCTTGCAGCACGCTGTCGAGCACCTTGAAGGAGAAGGCTTCGTGGGCCCTCCAGAATTGGCCAAAGTGCTCCAGCAGGGTTTGGCTATTGGTGAAGTGGGTGCGCAGGTTGATGTCGGCGAAGTCCACCTGCGGCGAATAGAGGGACTGCAGCGCCTGGATGTCCTGAGCGTCCATGGCGGCGGCGAAGCGATCCAAGACCTGAGAGTCGGCCGGAGCGAGCCATCCGTTGAGCATGAAGGCCCCAACCAGCCACAGTGAGAGGTAGTGTTTCATAGTGTGTTCTCCTTTCGCTCCACCTAGGGTGCGTGTCCCGTGCCAAAACCTCGCGGCGTCAGGGCAGGAGGGTTAAGCCGCTTATTTCCTAGGAGTTAGAGCTGTTTCGCCAAGAGTTTCCCAGGACAGCCGCGCGTGCCGCCAGTGGCGTCCCAGCCACGTCACGATGCAGTTGCGCATCAAGTCGTCCTTACGGCTGATCGCAGCCGACGCCCGGATCACCCTTAACGCCGACCGTCCCCATGCTGAACTTGCCCCCCCCCATCTGAGGGCTGACTTCGAGTGGTCACCTAACCTCCTCTGGAGGGCGTCCGAAAGTGGCTTGTCTGCTCTTGCCAGCGACTCTGGCCAGTTGATTCTGGAAGCGACTTCGTGCCAGGATGAGCAAATCATGGTGCTGTTGGCGGCCAGTATCGTTGCGCTCTTTTTGGGACCCTTGCTCTATCCTCATCTGAGCCGACGGCGCGAGATGCGGGCGGTGCTGGACGGCTTCATCTTCGTCACCATTTCGGGGCTGGTGCTGCTCAGCGTTCTACCGGAGCTCATCGCCAGCGGGGGCTGGATCGTGGTGCTGTTCGCCGCCGTCGGTCTGATGGGTCCCACCCTGCTGGAGCACCTCTCCCACCGCATCCAGCATGAAACGCATTTGGCCGCCATCATCCTGGGACTGGTGGGTTTGGGCCTCCATGCCATGGCCGACGGCGCGGCCTTGATGGAGGCTTCTCACGACGAGTCCTTCAGCCTGCTGGCCCTGGCGGTGGTGCTGCACCGCTTCCCGGTGGGCCTGACCATTTGGTGGCTGCTGCGTCCCGAATCAGGCCTCAAAGTGCGCTATGTTGTGTTGCTGCTGATGACGGCGGGCACCGTCTCCGGATTCATGGCCGCGGACTGGATCAGCAGCGGTTTCAGCGGCCAGGGAATCGTCTGGTTTCAAGCATTCGTGGCGGGTTCCCTGCTCCATGTCGTCTTTCACCGTCCTCACGGCGAAGCCTATCCGGAAGGCTACGAGGGGGCGGACGTTGCCCATCGCGGACCCGTTTCGCCCCGCTTCGAAGGCGCCGGAGCTTTGGCCGGCGTCGTGCTGCTGCTCTTGTTAGCTTCAGGAACCGCCCACGCCCACGAGGCCTCCTCCAGTCCTGAAGTTTTCGAGACTTTCTACGACCTGGCGCTAGAGAGCGCCCCGGCCCTGCTTTTAGCCTACCTGATGGCCGGACTGATCACGGCCTTCGTCCCAGCCTCTTCCATCGCCTGGACGAAACGGGGATCATCGGCGTCCCAGTCGCTGCGCGGCATGGCGGTTGGACTGCCCATTCCCATCTGTTCCTGCGGCGTGGTGCCTCTCTACCGCACCCTGGTCCGCCGCGGCGCGCCGGCCACGGCCGCCATGGCCTTCCTGGTGGCCACTCCCGAACTGGGCTTGGACGCCGTCCTCATCTCCATTCCTCTGCTGGGCGGCAAAATGACCGTCGCCCGCGTCATCGCCGCTGCCCTGGCCGCTTTCCTGGTCGGCTGGCTGGTCGGCCGCTGGACGCAAAGGCAGGGCAACTCCCAAGTTCCAGTCCCCAGCTCACAATCCGGGTCTCAGGCTTCACATTCCGAATCTTGGGCTTCAACTTCGAGCGCTCAAGTGCCGGCTGCCAGCTCCTCTCAGGCACCTCTGCAAGACTCCGAGGCCCAAGCGGCCGACTCGGCTCAGGAGGGATGTACGAACTGCGGTGACGGCGAAAACGGTGCGGGCGACGACTGTCGAGAAGATTCCCTGGAAGATCCCGCCGCCCTGGCCTCCAAGCCCCTCGGGGAGCGCCTGCGCTACGGCCTGCGTTCGGGAACTTTGGAGTCGGTCGACCACACTCTTCCCTGGATTTTGGCGGGACTCGCAGTGGCCGCCTTCGCCCAGCCGCTGCTCAGCGGCGGGTGGATGACCTCCGTCCCCGCGACCCTGCAGATCCTCTTCTTCGCCTTGGTCGGAATGCCCACCTACGTCTGCGCCTCCGGCGCCACTCCGCTGGTCGCGGTGTTGCTGGCCCAAGGCGTCTCTCCGGGCGCCGCCCTGGCCTTTCTCCTCACCGGACCGGCCACCAATCTCACCACTTTCGGCGTCCTCTCCAGCATGCACGGCAAGCGCGCCTCGCTGCTTTTCAGCGCTTCCATGGTGGCCATTTCGGTCGCCCTCGGACTGGCCACCAACCAGATCATCCCCGACATCCAACCCCCGCCCTTGGGCACCCCTCACGCCGAATGGCTCACCCTTCTCCAAGAGATCTCCCTAGCCGGCTTGATGTTGCTGGCCGCCTTCTCCCTCCTCCGCCGCGGCGCCCGAGCCTTCGCCGCCGAAGTCTTCGGCTCCCTGGTCCGTTCCCATTCCCACTAGCGGAGGGCTCCTCCTCCGATCAGCTGCTTCTGCTCCTTTCGAGGAACGAACTGGGTGAAACCTTGCGCCAGTCGCTCGTGCTCCCGGTCAATTTCCGGATTTATCCGGGTAAGGCGGCGGTTCGGGGACGGGACGGGGGTCTTCGGCGATTTTTTGCAGCAGATGCTTGACGGCGGCTTCGAGTTGGGCGTCGGAGCCGTTGTAGGTGGCGTGGGGGAGGTTTTGGACCTCCATGTCGGGCTCCACGCCGCGGCCTTCGATGAGCCATTCGCGTTCCGGTCCGTAAACACCGAACATGGGGGCGCGGGCCAATCCTCGGTCGGTGAGGCGGTTGGTCGAAGACAGCCAGATCTCGCCGCCCCAGGTGCGGACGCCGATGACTTCGCCAAGGCCGAGGCGGCGGAAGCCTTCGGCGAAGGCCTCTCCGTCGGAGGCGGTGCGCTCGTCCACCAGCACCACCATGTGGCCGCGGAAGGCATAGTTCAAGTTCCAGTAAGGTTCTCCCGTGCGGGGTGCCCAGTACATCCAGGCCTTGCGCATCAGCTTGGCTAACAGAAAGGCGTCGATGTTGCCCCCCCGGTTGTGGCGGACGTCGATGATCAGTCCCTGGCGGTTGAAAACAGGATAGAAATTCCGGTACCACTCGGTCAGATTGCCTCCGCCCATGGCCCGCAGGTGGACGTAGCCGATCTTGCCCTCGCCTTTCTCGTCAGCGGCCAAGCGGCGCGTGTACTCCCAGTCGTGGTAGCGCAGGTCGGCCTCGTTGCGCATGGGCGTGACGATCACCTGACGGCTCTGCGAAGCCCCAGCGTCGCGGATGCGCAACAGCACCTGTTGGCCGGCTTGATCGCGCAGCAGATGATAGATGCTGGGGACGGAAAGCACCTCCTCGCCATTGACGGCCTCGATCAGGTCTCCGGCCTCCAGCTTGAGCGCCGGGTCAGCCAACGGCGAGCGCTCCTCCGGATAATCGGGGTCGGATTGGTAGATGTAGTCGATGCGGTAGCCTCCAGCCGCCTCGTCGCGATCCAGGCGGGCGCCCAGCTTGGCCAGGCGGATCTGGTCCTGGCCCTGACGCAAGTCGCCTCCGCGGACACTGACGTGCAAGGCCGAGAGCTCGCTGACCAAGTAGCCGATGGCGTCGCTCAGTTCACGCCGCGTGGTGACGCGCTCCACCAGAGGCATGTACTTGTCGCGCATGGCGTCCCAGTCCAGGCCGTGCATGCCCGGATCGTAGAAGTAGTCGCGCTCCATGCGCCAGGCGTCGATGAAGATCTGGCGAAAGTCCTCTTTGACGTCGATGGCAAACTTCCAGTCGCCCAGGTCGACTCGCGCGTCGCTGAGGTCGGCCTTCCTGGGACGCGCCTCGACGATGGAATAACTGCGTCCTTTGCGCACCATCATCTTCTTGCCGTCTTGCGAGAGCTGGAAGCCGTTGACGTCCTCCGCGACCGTTACCGGCTCGGGATCGGGACCGAAGGGAAAAGCCATCAAGTGGGTGTCGGGACGCGGACCGCTCTCCCTGGAAAGATAGAAGAGAGCCTGCTTGCTGGCGGCCAGTCCGAAGTAGTTGCCCGGCGGGGCCGGAACCTCATAGAGGCGGGCCTGCAGTCCGTCCAATTCAATCTGCACGGCGGAACCGGATTCGTCTTCCTCCTCCGCGCCGGCCTCGGACGGCTCCCCTTCCGCTGAGGCTTCGGCAGGCTTTCTCTTGCTTTTTTCCTCTCCCATTGCCTCGGCCATCAGTTCGTCAAGAGGACGGAAAGGTGAACGCAAGCCCTCCCTGAGAGCGATTTCGTAGAGCTTGACGGTCTTGTCCAGGTAAGGATCGGGCTGGCGCGTCCCCCAGGGTGCCCCGACCAGCGAAACCAGGTTGCGATCGGAAAGGAAATAGAGGAACTTTCCATCACGGCTGAAGACCGGATTGAAGCTGTTGGTGCGGTCGCTGGTCAGGGTGGTCAGCGACTGCGCTTCCAGATTGTAGAGGTGAAGCTGTTGGAAAGTGTTGAGGGCGCTCTGGGTGAAGACCAGCCAGCGGCTGTCGGACGACCACTCCATGTCCCCAAGGCCGCCCTCGCGATTGGTGGAGAGGCGCCTTTGCTGGCCCGTTTCCACCTCCAGCAGCCAGAGGTCTTCGGCTTCGTCGCTGAACACCACCCACTTGCCGTCGGGGGACGGATGTCCCTCATAGCGCAGGATCTGGCCGTTGTCGGTCAAGGCGCGGTCGTCTCCCACTCCGTTGGCCGGCAGGGCGTGGAATTCGAATTCGCCGCTCTCGTCCGAAAGCGTCAGGACCGTCTCACCGTCAGGCATGAAGACCGCATCCCGGTAGCGCACGCCGGGCGTTCCGGTGGCCCGCACCAGGCGTCCCTGCTTGGCCGGAGCGACGAAGATGCGTCCGCGCGTCGTCAGCAACAAACTCTCGCCCTCGGGATGAAGGTCCACCGAGCTCAGATAGTCCATAGGCTCGTAGACCCACTTGTCGCGCAACTGCTCGAAGTCGGAGGCCAGGCCGATTTCCACCCTGCGGCTTTCATCGCCGTTGATGTCGTAGATCCACAGGTCGGCGCCCACCTGGTAGGCGATGCGTCCCTGCGAGGCGGGGGAAGGAGTCTTGGCGTCCCAACCCTGGTGGCGGGTGTGCTGCCGGAGGTCCTGGCCATCGCGATTCATCGACCACAGGTTCATGGTCCCGTCGCGGTCGGTCATGAAGTAGAGCCGTCCGCGCCACCAGCGCGGCGAATGGCTCTCGCCTTCATAATCGGGAGTCAGGTTGACAGCCTCGGAGCCGCCGGAAGCAAAGCGCCAGATCTTGCGGGCCGTGCCGCCCTTGTAGCGCTTGGTGTCGTTTTGATGATCGTCCGGACGCACGAAGAATAGGGTGCCGTCGTCGCCATAGGTTCCGTCCCCGGCGGGAGTCAGGGGGATGCGCTGCCGGCCGCCGGTGCTCAAGTCGATGGAGACGAGCTGATAGTCGGGCAAGGTGGCGTACTCGCGGGTGGCGTAGAGCAGCTTGCCCTGGGGAGAGAAGCCCACGGCAAAGGAAGCCGACTCTTCCCACGTCCGGCGCGTGGGGAGGCCGCCCTGAAGGGGCATGGTGTAGAGCTCGGTGGGACCTTCGTACTCGGCGGTGAAGGCCAGAGTCGTCCCGTCGCGAGAAACGCGTGGATGGCTCTCTTCGCCGTGGTGGGTGGTCAGCCGGCGTGCCGTGCCGCCTTCGATGCCCACCGTCCACAAATCGCCTTCGGCGGTGAAGATCAGTGTGTCTCCATGCAGGGCCGGATAACGGTAGTAGCCTTGGGGCTGAGCGGAGGCCCACGAGACGAAGGAGCAAAACAGCAGCGAGATGATCGTCCTATTCATGAGAATGATCATGCCCCCTAAGCCGCTGCCGGGCAAGTCACTCGTCCTCTTCGTCCGGTTTGGATGGCGGTTTTTATTGCACCCTTACAGGGTTCGCTTCGGTAGTGCCTCGACCCAGGGTGCCGCTCGGTCGCTGCGCTCTCTCGCTCTACCCTGGGCTAGGTTATGGTTCCCCTTCAGGGAACCCGGACTTTGCGCCTCAACACGTTTGCTGCTTGTGTGGGGCCTTGGGGAGGGATGGGCGTGACCTTCAACACGTTTGCTGCTTGCCGGCGGCCTTGGCGAGGGGGGCGAGGGCTCCGCTTCAGGGGCCCGGACTTGAAACTTGCCGCGGTCGTTGCTTGCCCTGCGCAGCCTTGGCGAGGGTGGGCGAAGGGCTTCGTTTCAGGGAACTCCACGTTTGCTGCTTGCCGGTGGCCTTGGTGAGGGAGGGCGACGGGCTTCGTTCAGCCGGCCCTCCACAAGCTGGGCTGCGACAAGGAGCAAGCGGCCAAGATCACGGAGTACGTCCATGAGGCATGGACTTGAGCCGCAGCGGCTTCCAGGGTTTCTTCCCGTCGCTGGCCGCTAGGGGTCAGCCGCAGACGTAGCGGGCTTCGCGGTGGAGGACGGCGTGGAGGTCGGCTTCCAGGGTTTCTTCCCGTCGCCGGTCGCTAGGGGCCAGCCGTAGACGTAGCGGGCTTCGCGGTGGAGGACGGTGTGGAGGTCGGCTTCCAGGGTTTCTTCCCGTCGCCGGCCGCTAGGGGTCAGCCGTAGACGTAGCGGGCTTCGCGTTGGAGGACGGCGTGGAGGTCGGCGGTGTGCCAGGGGGTCTTGGCATAGCCGCCCGAGAGCAGCAGGACGGTGGGAATGCCCGTCCGCCAGGTGAATTGCAGCACCAAGCGGTCCCGCTCGTGGAGTCCGCGGCGGGTCAGATTGAGGCGTCCGAAGCGGTCTCCGGCCACTGGATCGACACCCGCCAAATAAAAGATCAAATCGGGCCGCGATGCCTCAAAGACCAAATGCAGAGCCGCCTCGGTCTCGCTCAGGTAATCGCCGTCCTCCATGCCGTCGGGCAAGGGAAGATCGTACGACGATTCCTCCTTGCGGAAGGGGAAGTTCTTGGCCCCGTGAGCCGAGAAGGTGTAGACCTCGGGATCGTCCTTGAAGATGGCCGCCGTACCGTTGCCCTGGTGGACGTCGAGATCGACGACCAGGACCCGTCGGATCAAGCCTTGACGCCGCAGGACGCGGATGGCCACCGCCACGTCGTTGAGGACGCAGAATCCTTCGCCCCGGTCGGCGAAGGCGTGGTGAGTACCCCCGGCCAGGTTGGCGCCCAGCCCGTCCTCGAGGGCGAAGCGGGCGGCGTTGATCGTGCCCTGGACGGCCAGACGCGAGCGGCGCACCAAGCCGGGCGTCCAAGGCAGCCCCATGCGCCTCTGCTCTTGAGGTGTCAGCTTGCCGTCCCGCAGCTTGGACAAGTACTCCCGGCTGTGGACGCGCTTGAGGTCCTTCCATGAAACCTCTTCAGGACCCACCACGTCTTGCCAACAGATCACTCCCTCCCGCACAAGGATCTCGTGCAGCGCCGTGAATTTGTCGATGGGAAAGGGATGCCCCTCCGGCAGGGGGATGGAATAACCTGGACGAAAACTCACGCGCACGGGATGGTATTGTACATCGTGGAGGTCGGCCGGGACCTCCGGGAGGACGGCAGGCCATGGACATCTCCGACATCCGCCGCGAATACAGCAAGCACGGACTCACCCGGGAAGAGGCCGGAGAGGCCCCTTTCGACTTGTTCGCCGTCTGGTTCGCCCAGGCCCGAGAAAGCGAGGGAGAGGAATGCAACGCCATGGGCTTGGCCACCGCCGACGCCCAGGGACGGCCCTCGCTGCGAGTCGTCCTGCTCAAGGGCTGTGATGAGAGAGGATTCGTCTTCTTCACCAACTACCAGAGCCGAAAAGGACGCGAGATCGAGGAGAATCCGCAGGTGGCACTCACCTTCCATTGGAGCACTCTAGAGCGGCAGGTGAGAATCGAAGGAGTTGCCCAAAAAGTCTCCCAGGCAGAGTCGGACGCCTACTTCAACAGCCGTCCCAGACTCAGCCGTCTGGCTGCCGCCGTTTCGCCCCAGAGTCGCCAAGTCGAGGGACGCCATACCCTGGAAAAGCAACTCGAAGAGCTGGCCCAACGCTACCAGGATCAGGAGATCCCCCGCCCCCCCCACTGGGGAGGCTACCTTGTGCGTCCTCACCGCATCGAGTTCTGGCAGGGCCGTCCGGGACGCCTTCACGACCGCATCGTCTTCGAGCGCCGCCAGCGAGGCTGGACCAGCCGCCGGCTGGCTCCCTGAGGGCAAAAAAAGGGCCGCGGCGAAGACCGCGGCCCTCAACGAGAAATCATCCGCCCTCACCGCCCGGCTCCTGCCGGACGATGTTTCAGTGGCGGTTGTTGCTGGGCTGTGGCTACTGCTGTTTCTGTACGGGACGGCATTGGCCCGGTTCACATGGCAGCCAAGGCCAACCGTGGTCCTCCCGGCTCCTCAGAATCTTCTTGAGCGGATCCGCCTTCGGCCTTGCTCTTGTTCTTTTTCTTGTTCTCGAATTCCTCCCACAGCTTCTGCCGCACTTCTTCGGCCCGCCGCAAGACCCGGTCGTCCTTGTCGGCCCGTGCGCGCAGTCGCTTGGTGCAGTGGCTGAGGGACGAGATGTGGACGTTGAGCGCCTCGGCCAACTCGGTCAGCGTCAGTTGAGGGATCTCCTTGACCAGCACCGCCGCCACCGTGCGGGCTTCCGACAGCTTGCGCTTGCGTGAACCCGAGGCCAGCGCTTCACGGGTGACCTCGTAGATTTCGGCAACGGCGTCGAGGACGTTGTCGACGCTCACTTCCTGGGGTTGATTGGCCCGGGCTTCCTCCAGCAATCCAGCCACCGCCTCGTCGTCGACGATGCCGTTGGCGCCGATGTTGCCGCGCGGCCACACTTCGGTAACGTCGGCTTCCAGCACCTGCAGGATGCGGAACAAGTTGTCCAGGTTGATGTTGTACCAACCCCCTTCGAGACAGGAATACGAACTTGCGGGGAGTCCGGCGCGCCGAGCCACTTCTTGCACCTTGATCGACTTGGCGATACGGATTCTCCGCAAACACTCCCCCACATAACGATTGACTAGCTTCTTCGATCTCATCTTCGCTCCCTTCAGATTAGACGGTTCGCACCAGCCGTAACGCCCTCACGAAACGACTGCCTGTCTCTGCCTCTCTCAAGTCTTATCGGACATCGCTTAGCGGAATTTGAATTCCTAACAGAGTTGCGTCAGGGAGCGATCTCGAAAATCGTTGCGGGGAAGGGGCTTGAGCCTTCCTAATCTTGCTCGCGGAGGACCTGCAGCGGGTCGGTCCTGGAGGCCCTGCGGGCCGGCAGAGCCGCCGCCGCAAAGGCCGTCGACAAGAGCAGCAGGCAGACCAGCAGATAAGTCCAAGGGTCGAGCGGACTGACTTGGAAGAGCATTCCGGCCACCCAGCGGGAGAGGATGGCTGCCGCCGCCAGTCCGATCAACGCACCTAGGGCGGCGGGAGCCATGCCGCGGCGCGTCATGAGGCCGAAAACGCCGGCGCGTCCGGCGCCCAGGGCCATGCGCAGGCCGATTTCGCTGCGCCGCGCGTGGACCAAGTCGGAGGAGACGCCCCATAGTCCCACCAAGGCCAGCAGCAAGGCCGACAAGGCGAAGAATCCCAGCACCAGCGAGCTGAAATGGGAATCGGCCACCGTAGAGAAGAGGATCTCATCGATGGTGGAGGCCTCGGCAATGGCTTGAGAGGGAGCCAGCCGCTCGATCAGATTGCGCACTTGGGGCAGGAGCCTGCGGGCCGGACCCTGGCTGCGCAGGACCAAGTTCATCCGGTACTGGGGCGTCTGCTGGAAGGACAAATAATAAGCCGGTTCGGACGGCTGGCGCGGACCGGAGAAGCGGACGTCGCCCACCACGCCGATGATCTCGAATTCGCCCGGCCCATCCATGGTGAAGAGCCTCAGGGTCTTGCCCAACGGGTCGTCCGCTCCCAGCCAACGCCGGGCGAAGGACTGGTTGATGATCACCTGCTTGGCTCCCTCGGGGGTTTCGCTGCCGTCGAAGACGTGTCCTTCAAGCACCGGGATGCCCATGGTCTCGAAGTATCCCGCCGTTACTGTACGGTAGAGAGCCGTGCGCGATTCGCCCGAAGGCAGTTCGGGATAGCCGATCAGCTCGATGCCCTGAAACCAGTTGGACTCCAGTGGGTGGTCATAAGAGGCCGCCGCCGAGTCCACGCCGGGTAGGGCCGCCGATTCTTCCAGCAACTGGCCGTAAAAGTCGCGCAGCGGCTGGTGCGTCTCAAACTGCTGCTGGCTGTGGCTCATCTCCACGACCAGTACCTGTCCCGGCTCAAATCCCGGATCGACCGAGCGCAGTTCCTGGAAGCTGCGCAGGAACAGTCCGGCGCCGATGACCAGCACCACGGCCAAAGCCGTCTCGGCGGCCACCAGGAATCCGCGCAGGCGATGTCCCGAAGCCGAATCGGTGCTGCGTCCGCCCGGACGCAGGGCTTGGGCAGGGGAAGAGCGCCGCGTCCGCCACAGGGGAATGCAGGCGAAGATGGCGGCGGTGAGCAGGCAGAGGCCTAGAGTCACAGCCAAGGTAGGCAGATTGAGGGCAGCTTCGTCCAAGCGGGGGATCTCGGCCGGCGCCAGGGTCGGCAGCAGGCGGACGGCCCACACTGCCCCCAGCGTCCCCAGCAGGGCTCCCGCCGTCCCCAGCAGCAGCGCTTCGGCCAGGAACTGGCGCAGCATCTCGAAGCGCCCCGCCCCCAGGGCCTGACGCAGGGCCATCTCGGACTGCCGCGCCTGAATGCGCACCAGAATCAGGTTGGCCACATTTACGCAGGCGATCAGCAGGACGCAGCCCACCGCTCCGAAGAGCATCCACAAGGTCTGGTCGACGCGTCCCACGGCCTCTTCGTTCAAGGGAACCATGACGGTCCGGTGGGACCTGTGGGTGTCAGGGCGATCCTGGCGCAGAGAAGCGTCCAGCCGCCGCAGTTCCTCCTCTGCCTGGGACAGGCTGACGCCTTCTTCCAGGCGGGCCAGGACGCCGTAGACGTGGGCCTGGGCGTGAGTATCCAGGTTGACCGCGGGCTTCCAGAATCGCGGTTGGGCTCCGAATTCCAGACGTCCCGAAGCCCAGGCGCTGAGGGGATAGAGGCGATCGGGTACCATGCCGATGATTTCGTGAGGCTGGCCGTCCAGGTTGATGACCTGACCCACCACCGACTCCTGACCGCCGAAATAGGTCCGCCAGGCCGCCGGATTGATGATGACGCTCGACCCCTGGCCCTGATAATCGTCGGGAGAAAACAGATGTCCTTGTTGGGCCTCCACTCCCAGGACGTCGAAGAAGTCCAAGCTGACTCGGGAGCCGTAAAAGAGTACGGGACCCTCATCGGTCTGCAGCGTGTAGCCCGCGTAGCCGTAAAGCGCCACATCCTGAAAGCTGTCGGCGTTGTCGCGCCAGAAGGCGAAGTTGAAAGGCGAGACGCGGAACTTGTCCTCGTAGTCGGCGGAATCCCACAGGGCCACCAACCGGTCGGGGTCCTCGTAGGGAAGCGGCTTGAGCAGGACGGCGTGAACCAAGCTGAAAAGCGTGGTGTTGGCGCCCAGAGCCAAGGCCAGCGTCAGGACGGCCACCAGCGAGAATCCGGGTCGGCGCAAGAGGGCGCGGAGTGCGATGCGGAAATCGAACCAAAGGGACTGCATGTTTCCTCCCAAAGTCCGCCGGCGCCCTTGAGGACGCTTGGCGGAAGGAAGGACCTCCCGGCGGCTCTGCCTCCGTTGGACAAGGAGCTGAGCCGCTGTATCAGCCAGCAAAGCCAGGCAAAAAGCCCCATAAGAAGGCGTGCCCCGCCGAAAACGCTGCTCTTCCAGCAGGAGCTTCATGTCGCGGACCATCTCCTTCCCCGCCTGACGGCGGAAAAAGGCTGGATAGCCCTTGATCAGGAAGCGGCACAGAGTCAGCGTCAGGGCCTGAAGCCACTTTTTCATCATGACTGGGCCTGGGAGCGCAGGTTACGCGACCGGACCATGTCGGCCAGCGAACGCAGTCGTTCGGCCTCAGCATCGAGCAGGTCGCGGCCCAGCGCGCTGATGCGGAAGTAACGCCGGCGGGAATCGTCGTCCTCGGCTGGCGCATCCTGACACTCTTCAATCAGTCCGGCGTCCTGCAATTGGCGCATCGAGCCATAGAGAGTCGCCGGCCACAGGCGCACCTCGCCGCCGGTCCTCTGCAAGACCTCCTGCATGACCGCGTAGCCGTGGCGCTCCTCCTCGGCCAGCGACAGCAGGATGTGAAACCAGTTGGCCTTAAGCGGCAAATGCCGCTCCAGCTTGGGACGTTTCTCGTGGGCTTCGGTCCGCTTCTCAGTCATAGCAAATCTATATATTAAATACTATATAGTCGCCGCGAAGGCAAGAGAAAAGTGTCGCGCTGGTCGTTTACAGCCCCGACCGCTGGTTGAAGAGTTCCTGAGTGGTTAGTTCCACCCCGTCCTGGCGCAGGGGAAGAGCCGCCACAGCCTCGGTATCCTCCACCATCAGATGGATGGAGCCGAAGGTCCCCGGCGGGACGTCGTCGAAGAGCTCATTGGCGAACTGCGACATTTTCTCTCCCGGCTCCAGACTCACCTCGGCGCTGTCAAGCGTTACGCCGCTAGTCCCGACAAAGGTCAAATCGACGGTGACGGCGGGATTGTCGGGAGGATTGAGCAAAGCCAAGCCCGTGTTTCCCCCTTCTTGGACGCGTCCCAGGAGGGAGGCCGAGTTGAGGGTGGGCCCCACCTTGAGGTTGGTGGAAGTCAATTCCCCCTGATCGGTCTCGATGGTGAAGATGATCTCGACCCCGATCGGCTCTTGAGAGGTGATGACGGCGTAGCCCAAGTTGAGTTCGGTAGTGGGTGCCAGGTTAAGCGATTCTTGCCGGGCTGTGCCGCTTCCGGCGATCTCCAGAGCCGTTTCATCGACCGAGGTGGGAGGCGTTTGGGGAGCCACGTCCTGACGCAGCAAATTGACCGGCTGGCCCGAGTCGTTGAAGGTTGCCACGGTGACGCTGGCCGCCGAGGTGGACAGGTTGAGGAAATTGATCTCGGTTGAAAAGACGTTGCCGAACTGATCGGTTCCGTGACCGAACTGGGGTACGAAAAAAGTGGTGGGGGGAGCAAATCCGCGGGGCGACAGCTCTTGGCCGCCCGCCCGGAGGAACGAGCGGGGCATTAACAATAGTGAGGCCGCAACGATCAAACAGAGAGGGACGGTTCTCAAAGTGCTCATATCGAAAATCCTCCAAGGGCCCCAAAAGCAGCCGCGGAACCCTGGGAGGGCTCCGCGGGCCAGATTCTTAAAATGAGACCAAGCTTAAGCCTTGGCCTTCTGAGCCTTCTTGAAGTGGTCGGCTACGTTACCCCAGTCGATGACGTTGAAAAAGGCATCAACGTAGGCGGCGCGCTTGTTCTGGTACTTCAAGTAATAGGCGTGCTCCCAAACGTCGAGCACCAGCAGCGGCAGACAGCCGAACTGGGTCAGGTTCTGGTGCTTCTCGACGCTCAGGATGGTGAGCTGGCCGCTTTGAGTCTGATAGGCCAGAACGCCCCATCCGCTGCCTTCCACGGCGCCCGAGACGGCTTTGAACTGAGCTTCGAAAGCCTCGTAGCTGCCGAAGTCGCGGTCGATGGCTTGAGCCAGCTCGCCTGAGGGCCGTCCGCCCCCGTTGGGCGACATGTTGGGCCAGAAGATGCTGTGCATGAAGTGGCCCGATCCGTGGAAAGCGACTTCGCGCTCCCAGTGCTTGGCCAGCCCGTAGTCACCGCTCTGGCGGGCTTCCTTCAGCTTGTCCTCGGCGTTGTTGAGTCCGGTGACGTAGCCATTGTGATGGATGTCATGGTGCAAGCGCATGGTGGCTTCGTCGATATGGGGTTCCAAGGCGTCGTAGTCGTATGGTAGAGGCGGTAGTTCATGTGCCATAGGTAATTTCTCCTCTGATTGAATTCATCGGGATATGAAAGAGGCAGCACCTCGCGGCGCGCCAAGTCATTTGACAAACAACGTCCTTATTCTAACAAGTCCTGGAGTGTAAAGCACTTACACCCCCTTGCCAGTTTTTGCTTAGGAGGCTGAAACAGGTCCGCACCGGGCCCGTATATAAGTGCTGTTGCGACCTCAACAACCTCCCGCGGAGCCGGGGGACCGAGGGGCGATTTTCCCCGAAACCGCCTCTCGGCGTGAGTACCCGGCTCCGCATCCTTGCTCCCCTCCGGATTTGGACTTTGAAGCCCTTTCTCGTAGACTTGGCCTTTAGGATAGTCCGACAGGAGAGGCTTCATGACGATTCGCCGAGTGGGAAAGGAAAAGATCGCCGACCTTCTCAAGCGCTCCCGCAATCCCCATGCAAGGGCCGCGGTGCCGCATGGCACTGAGGATGAGGATTCCGCCGCTGACCGGCCGCAAGATGAGGGCCGCCGTGAGGAGTCTGCCGCGACAGCGCCTGGAGCCTCACCCCAGGCGGACGTGGATTCGCAAGCCTCCGCCTCCAGCGACCAAGCGTCCGGCGGCGCGAAGCCCAAGGTCGAAAAAGCTGGCGGCGGCGACCACGCCCGCCAGGATGAGAACGGTGCTTCCGCCTCGCCGGCCGCCAAACCCAAGATCTTGGTCAAGGGATTGCCCAGCTATCTGCCCGAGGTGCTGGTGCGGGAATGCGAGACGCAGATCGAGCAGGCCGTGGAGGAGTTGATCCAGCGCACCGGCCTCGAGCAACTAGCCCTCAACGTGGGAACCGCTCACGCTCCTCCCGTACGCGATTCCTTCGGCTTGGGCGCGTCGGTCAAGCCTCCCCAGCGGGAGAAAGGGGCGAAGGCGTCAGGCCGTCCCCCACGCAAGGGACCCCAAGATGAGCCCAGCGTTGAAGAGCGGGCCGAACAATATGAAGCCCGCAAGCCGCTCTACGATTTCGACTTTCTGGTGGCGCCCGAGCACGTCAAGGAATCGCTGCTTTCGGCGGTCGATCTAATCAAAGTCGAGCAGAAGGTTTTCGATACCTGGAATCTTCGCAGCATCGAACCCTTTCCCCGCTCGGCCCTCAACTTCTACGGACCTTCGGGGACGGGCAAGACCTTGGCGGCCCATGCCGTGGCCAGCTATCTGAACAAGTCCATCCTGGCTGTCAGCTATGCCGAGATTGAGAGCAAATATGTGGGGGACAGCTCCAAGAACATCGAAGCCGTCTTTTTCGCCGCCGAGCGCGACAAGTCAGTCCTTTTCGTGGACGAAGCCGATTCGCTGCTTTCCAAGCGCCTGACCGACGTCAGTCAGGGAGCCGAACAGGCCATCAACTCCATGCGTTCCCAGTTGCTGATCTGCATGGAGCGCTACAAGGGAATCGCCATCTTTTCCACCAACTTAGTGGAAAACTACGACCAGGCCTTCCAGACCCGCATGCGCTACATCCACTTTCCGTTGCCCGACGAGCCCAGCCGGCGCGAGATTTGGAAGCGCCATCTGCCGCCGCAACTGCCTTTGGGCAGCGACGTTTCGCTGGACAAGCTGGCCCACATTGACGATCTCTGCGGACGCGACATCAAGAACGCCGTCATCGACACCGCCTTGCGCGCCGCCCGTTCGGGCGCGCCCCGCATCCGCATGCAGGACTTGGTGGAAGCCGTCGAACGGGTCAAGCACTCCCGCATCCACACCCGCGGCGAGTAAGTCCGCCGCGCCCGCCTTAGTTGTTCTCCTGCTGCTCCTGCTGCTCTCTCTGGAGTTCCTGCTGGCGGCGCTTTTCGACCAAAGCGTCCTCTTCGCTTTCGATGCTTCGAATGTACTCGTAGGCGTTGCGAAGGGCCCTTTGAAAGTCCAGCGACAGCTCGGCGGCCGTGGGCAGGCTTTGCACAACGTGAGGCGTAATCATGAAGATCAGTTCCGACCGTGACTTGTTGCGGCTGGTGCTGCCGAAGAGGGCTCCGATCACGGGGATGTCGCCCAGGATGGGGACTCGCTCGCGGTTGTAGGTGTCGGACTCGCTGATAATGCCTCCGATAGCTACCGTTAATCCGTCACGGCAGATCAGGGTGGTCTCGATCAGGCTGCGGTTGATAGTGGGCGTCAGCCGGTCTTCGGTGCCGGCTACGCTGGACTGGCTGACTTCCAGCGAGAGCTCCAGGGTGACATTGCCGCTGGCACTCACGCGGGGCACGATGAGCAGCGTTGTACCGGTGGGCCGGAATTGGATCTGATTGACGAAACCGGTGTTGCCCGACTGCAGCGGATCGCTGAAGGAAGAGGTGGACACCGGTACCTCGGCACCGATATTGATGGAGGCTTGAATGCCGTCCATGGTCAGCACCTGGGGTGCGTCCACGACTTGGACGTCGGTTTCCGACCTGAGGGCGGTGATGGCCAGGCGCAACTGCCGCGTATCGCCAATCACCATGCGGGTGGAGGCGTTGAGGCCCATTCCCGAAATGGAACCCACGGTGGCGGGACCCAGCGAGTCGGCGCCGGAGGGCACGATCCCTCTTTCTTCCAGGAAGGCCTGTACTCCGAAGTTCAAGTTGTCGGTCAAATCGACCCTGTAGATCTTGGCCTCGATGATGACTTGGCGGGGCAGGACGTCGAGTTGGCGGATGGTTTCCAGCAGGTACTTATAGTCGGCCTCGGTGGACTGGATGATGAGCGAGTTGTTGAAGTTGTTGACGATGATCTTGGTGTTGCCTACAGAAACGGCGGAACTGATGCCCTCGGCCGCCGTGGGACGTCCTCTCAACGAGGGTCCAAGTTGCTGGGAGCCGCCCAGGCCGCCGCGGTCGCCCAAGCGTCCGCTGCTTTGGTCGAAACGGCTTCGGCGGTCTTGTTCGTCGGGGGTAAATCCGGCTTGTTGACGCCTCGTGCTCCCCTGGCCTTGCTGCTCGCCTTCCTGGGGCATTCCGCTGGCCGCAGAAGGAAGGCCGAATCCGTCGCCGTAAAGTTCGGCCAGGATGGCGGCGATGTTGTCGGCGGTGTTGTTCTCGACCTGGTAGATGTAGGTTTTGACGTTGCTGGTCGAGGAGGGCGAATCGAGTTTCTCGATCCACTTCTTGACCTGGGCCAAAACATCCGGTCCGTGGGTGACGACCAGAATGGAATTGAGCCGCTCGATGGCCACAATGCGCACTCCGGCAGCCATATCGTTGGGAGCGAAGATGGTGCCCAGATCTTCGGCCACGTCAGGGGCCAGATGAAAGCGGATGGGAATCAGGTCGATGTTGTTGATGTCGAAATAGCGGGTGTCGAGCAGGTCGACCAAGTTGAGCACCTGCTGGATGTTGGCCCGATAGTCGGTGATCATGATCATGTTGGCGGGAGCGAAGTCGACCACCGTGGCTCCGTCCGACATGTAAACCTGGGCCATCTTAAGGAATTCCGAGGCAGGGATGAAGTTGAGGGGGATGACATAGGTGATCACGCCCTGCTCACCGGAAATGGCCGCTGAAGGACCCGAAGTGCCCAGCACTTGAGGCTCGCTGCTGGAGGGCTGCTGCTCCTCCTGCTGGGCGGCGTTCTGCTGGGCCGCGCCTTGCTGGGCCGCCGGGCTGGGCCTCTGCGGGATCGCCGCGGTGGCAGGTGACGCCGGTGGCGAGGGAACGATGCCGGTTGTCGTCACGGCGCCGGAGACGACTCCCGGCTGACTCTCACCCGAGGCGGACTCCCCGGGCGGCGGTTCCTCGCCCTGCGGCGGCTCCTTCTCCTCAGATTCCTCCGGAGGACCCTCGGGCCTGGGGTTGACCAGCATGCGGTTGGGAAGGCGGGTGGTCACTTGGAGCGGCACGATGGCGTAGAACTCGGGTCCTCGCTCCACGATCCCGAATCCGTTCATCTGCAGGATCTGGCTGAGAAACTCGAAGAGCAACTCGCGGGGAACTCCGTTGCGCATGTTGACCGTCACCGTTCCGGTCACCGCCGGGTCGAGCACGTAGGAGTAGTTAAGCTCGTTCATGACGATGCTGATCAGGGTCTCGATGGGCGACCCTTCCAGTTCCAAGGCCACCGAGCCGTTGGCATTGGTGGAGGAACGGGCTGTCCCGCCTGAGGAGGGAGCCACGCCCGTCCCGGTCTGATCAGGCTGATTGCGGTTACGCATCTGCTGCAGTTCTTCGGGAGTGGGTGGCTGGGCCTGAGGAGACGAGGAGATGCCGAATCCCCTTTGGCGCAGGTATTCGCGGCGCTCCTCGGGCGTCATCTGGCGGATCTGCTCAGGCGTCAACGCGGGCGGACGCTGGCCCGTGGGCCGGCCGCCTTCTTCGGTTTGTTCCTGTTGGGGTTGCTGCTCCTGACCCTCTTGTTCGCCCTGAGGAGGATTTTCGGCCGTATTGGCCTCCTGCCAAAGGGTGATGGCAGCCGCCGGCTCTGCGGCCGCCAGGCTGGAGGGCCCGGCGATCATCGCCGCCGACACGATCACTATCCATTTCAGACTCTTCATATTGCTCTACCGTTTTCTTCTCTGATTCTTTGTCAAGCTCTTTAATTCTCTGCAAAGGCACGGCTCTTCGACCTGGGAAGTTGAACCTCATCAACGCGGTGGACGTCCCTGCTGGATGGGCCGGCTGCTTTGCCGGCGATTGTTCTGAAAGCGTGAACTGGACGAGTTGTTTCCCCGCAGACTCTGGTTTCCTGTCAGGCCCTGGCCCCTTTGTTGCTGCTGAGCCCCACGCGAGGGAGTTCCGCCGCGGGCGCCTTGCTGCTGTCCCACCGAGGCCACTTGAAGTCCGCTCTGCTCTTCCCCTTCGGTAGCCGAGGAAGTGGTGGTCTCCACGGCGCTGGCTCGGCTTCCGATGGTGATGATGCGGACCCCTCCGCCTCCCGAGGCGCCCCGGGCGGCAGCCTGCTGCGCCGGAGCGGCGGTCTTGGGAATCTCCAGTTCCTGGTCCTCCCATCTCAAGGTCATGTAGTCGGTTGTGATCTCGGCAACCGTCCAGCCGTGAAGCTGATCGCCTTCCGTCACCTGCATGCGCTGGCCTTGGGGGCTGCGGGCGTCGAACTTGGTGATCTGAGCCAGCGTGTAGTCGCCGATGCGGGCCACCCCGTGGAGGAGTGGTTCGCGGGGAATCTCGGGAGCCACTTTGGCGGCTTGCTGTTCCTCGGCGGGCAAGGGAGGCTGACGGTCCTCGGAGAAGAGGTTGCGCTCCACTACGATGGAGTAATCGACGAAACCGGGATCATCGAGTCCGCGCGGCTCGTACTCGGGCAGAGTGGAGCCGCCCTGCGGCTGGGCTTGGGCAAACAGCTTGCTGGGGCTGTGCTCCTCCTGAAAGGACTGCCAGCCGTAGATCAGACGCAGTCCCAGCAGGACCACGCCGAGCAGCAGCAGAGCATTGAGGAATAAAAGTTTTCGTGCCATCGTTTCACCTTCGCTGAGTGAGATGCGCAGGAATCAGGAAAGACGAATCCAAGCCGAAATTCGCAGTCGAGGCCGCAGGACATCCTGCCGGGAACGCCGTGAGCGTCCCACGTTGAGGTTGAATTCATCGACCATCAGGAATTTTTCGTGTTCGGCCACCGACCGCAAAAAGCCCGTCAACTCGACGATATCGCATTCCAGATTGATCTGCATCGTGACCCGCGTATAGTCGCCCTCGCTGCGTTCGGGAATGGGACTGCTGCGGGTGATGGAAGCCCCGGTCTGCTGCTCGATGAACTTGAGGATCTCCAGCAACTGGGTCTGGGCCAGGCTAGGATTGCCGGCGTCCAACAGGCGGCTCTCCAGGATGCGCATCTCCGACTCCAGTTCCTGCAGACGGGTGCGGTAAAGTTCCTGGTTCTCAATGCTGTCCAGGGAGCGCTGCAGCAGGGCCGCTTGATGGTCGACGTCGTTCTCCACTTCGGCTTGAGCGTCCATGAAGGGCAGAACGATAAAGAACACCAGCACCACCACGACCACGGTCGCGCCCAGCCCGATGACGGCTCGGCGGTCCCTCTTGTTGAGTTTCTTCAATCTGTTCTTGGCCATGGCTTATTCCTCGTCCAGGGGGCAATCTTTGACTTGGGCTTCAAAGCGGAATTTCTCTTTATTGTTGGCCCCGGGAATGATGAAGCGGGTCTCCACGTTCTCCAAGCACTTCGACTTGTTGAGAATGGTCAGCAAGTGGGAAGCTTTTTCGGAGTGGCCCGTAATGTTGAGGCTCTCGTTCTGCATGCTGATGCTTTCCAGATAGGAGTTGTCGGGAATCTGTTCAGTCAGTTCCCGAAGCACCCTGAGGACGCTTTGGTTGCCCGTGAGCATGCTCCGAAGCTGTTCGATCTGAGCCTGGCGCTCGTCGATCTGGTTGCGCATGCGCAGGCTTTCATCGACCCCGTTGCGGCGGGTGGCCACCTCTTGACGCAATTGATCGAGCAAGCGCTCATTCTGCACATAGTCGCGGGCCACCACGGCGCCCGCCGTCAGCAACAGGACCAGGCCCAGCACGACCGAGGGCACAAGCGAGGGCCGGGTACGCTTGAGGCGCCGCTCGCTCGGGATAAGGTTGAAGGCGCCCCGGCGCGTTAATCCCGAGAGGGCCAGCCCCAGCGCGTCGGCCATGTCCTCCAGTCCGCTGCGGGTGACGGCGCCGGTCTTCAGCTCCAGACGGTCGAAGAGCAGTTCGCATCCTTCCAGGTCGGCTCCCATTTCTTCCATCAGTGCGGGCGCTTCCGATCCGCAGAAGTAGATGCGGCTGAGGCCGTCGCCGGGCAAGTCGATGTTGGAAAGGAAGCGGCTGAGTTCAGCCAGTACCTGACGGGTCTCGATCTTGTCGCCTGCGGGGCGGAACTGGCCGGATTGGAAGTCGGACGGCCCTGCGCACAAGTTGAAGACCACCCGGTCGGGACGGGCTTCGATGATCAGGCTGGGGTCGTCTTGGGGAAAGCCGTCGGGGTGGAGGTGCAGCAGGTGTCCCAGCGAATGTCCGCTGATGCGCGCCGCCAGGGGCGTCAGGCCCAGTTCCTCAAGCAACGCCAGGGGCTCCTCAACGGTCTGGGGCGGGGCCAGGAAAATCTGCAGTTCGATCTTGTTGCGGGTCTCGTCGCGGCTGACCACACAGTAATCGTGAAAGGAGGCTTCGCCTTCTACGGGCTCGAACTTCTCCACCTGAAAGTGGACCACCTGATCGAGGTTCTCTTCCACCTCCAGCGGCAGTTCCACGTTGCGTACGATCAACTGGTCGCGGGGGATGCCCAGGATGATGGACTCGGTCGAGATGCCGGCTTCCGACATCTTGGCCTTGACCGCCTCGGACAGCTCGTCAGGAGTCATCTCGGCATAATTATCGATCGTGGCGGCACCCTTCAGTTTGACCTCGCGCAGGCCCTTGGAGACGCTGACGATCTGGAGGCGCTGATCGTCCACCACGATGCCGGTGGCGTTTTCAAATGTGTTGAGCTTGTTCATCTTGCACTCTCTTAGAGTTCGATATTGGCCTCGTTCCAATAGAGGACAGAGAATCCTCGTTCTCCTCCGCCGATGCGGATCACGCAGCGAATGCGGCTGACGGCCTCGCCTTCTCCCAGACGCCCCTCGGCCTCCAGGGTGTAGATCAAGGCGTTGCGCTCCACTCCCAGGAAGCCGAGCACGTTGGTGGAAATGCCCGGAACGCGGTCCATGACCTCGGCCAAGTCGAGAATGGGGGATTGCTGCCTCATTTCGTCGATGGCCAAGGCGTCGTCGTAAGTGATTTCGGGAAGAGCCGCCAGGACCGCCAAAGGAGCCGCGTTGACGTCGATGCGGCGGCCCTGTCCGAAGGTGGTGAAGTAGTTCTGCAGTCCGTAGAATTCGACGCGCTGGCCGTCTTCCGTGGTGCCCTTGCGTCCGTAGTAGATTTCGGGCGTCACGCCCCGCACCAGCAGCAACTCCTCGGGGACGTCGAAAGTGCCGTTCTTGGAATAATAGGGTTCGGGCAGCGACTGGTAGTAGTCGCTCTCGGCTCCGAAGCCGTTGACCTGTTCGTCGGCGTCGCGCCAGTCGAGAATGGAGTCGGTGATGACGTCGGCCTCATCCTGGGACAATCCGCTCATGATCAGGAGATTGAAAAGCATGTCGCCGTCTGCGGCGTTGACGTTGATTTTGCCAGTCTCCGGCGAGACCTTGATGTCGACCGTCCCTTGCGGAAGTTGCAGGGAGAGGTTGCCCGTGAAGACTTCGGGAAGGGCTTCTTCGGCGCCCATTTGCTGGTCCCCCAGTTGAGCCTGATCGAAGCCGCCGGCCCGGCCGACCCTTTGGGCCATCTGAGCCTGCAAGATCTTGTAGACGGCGTAGTCGATCCCGGCCCGAGTGAGGTAATAGGCTTGCTTCTGATTGATGACGTTGCGGGCGGCGTCCACTTCGGTGCGGATGGCGGCGGCGAAAGAGATGGCCAGGAGGCTGATGGCCAGCAGGATCCACAGCACCAGCACCAGCACAGCGCCTTTTTGGCAGGCGCCGTCGCAGGCGGAATGAATCTTGGCGGTGTTCATGAGGCCTCCTTCACTGCCGTCCCTGCGCCTGGGGCGAACTGCTCAGACCCAGCCCGCGCTGCAAGGCGCGCTGGCGGGCCGTAAAATTGATGGTGCCCAGGCTGGTGGCGTTGACGGGAACCACCACGTATTGGTTTTCGCCGTAATCGATGCGCACCGCCGAAGGGACGCTGCCCATCAAGTCGCCCATCCACTCGTCGAACCAGTCGTTGGCCTGCAACTCTTCGTCGAAGCCGTAGTAAGAAAAGCGGACGTCCTCGACGTTGTCGATGATGGACAGGGGCTTGCCCTCGGGGATGTCGGCCATGTAGTTGAAGCTTTCCAGGCCCATGAAGCGCGACTCCATGGCGCCCAGGTACTCATTCCCCCATTCGTCCTCGGCCCGTCCATAGGTGACCACCGTCAGTCCCGGATTGCGCAGGTGGCGGAAGGGAGCCACGGTAATGAAGGTCAGGGTGCGGCTGGTGCCGTGAAAGAGGGGAGCCTGAGCCAGCAGGTTGGGATCGTCGGCGGGGTCGTAGTCCTGGCCCTCCTGGGGCAGGAAGTTCTGGGTGGGACGCAAGGGAAAGAGCGAACCCAGTTGGCGCTTGAGATAGTCGAGCAGCACCCGCTGGCGGGCTGATTTTTCCAGGCGTTCCTGAGCCTTGCTGTAGGTGTCGGAAGCCACTCTCAGTCCGCTGTACATGACCGTGGCGATCAACACCAGGATGGTGAAGGCCACGATGACTTCCAGCAGGGTGAATCCGCGCTGATGATGGTGGTGCCGGATCATCGCTGCCTCCCGAAGATGCGGCGGATGACGTCGGCCCCCGGGGTTCCGGCGGGAGTCTCGGAGACCGCCTTGAGGCTGACCAGGCGATAGAGGCGTCCGCGTTCGCTGTTCTTGAAGTGGATGTTCACCACGATGCTCAGCAGATAGACATTGGGACCCGCCGCGACGCTTCCTTCCAGCGGCTGCAGGGTCTGGCCTTCGTCGTCCTGCCAGTAGTCGATCTGGACGCTGTAGGAGAAGTCCTCGTCCAAGTCGCCGCTTTCCGAATAGGGCTCGCGGATGTCGGCGTCGGCCAAGTACTCGTTCATGACGTTTTCGGCGTGATTCATGGCCCGGTGGGCCTCGTCGATGCGGTACATGTTGCGCAGGCCGCCGGAAAAGACTTGCATGGCGACGGCCAAGCCGATGCCCAGAAGGGCCGCGGCCACCACCACTTCCAGCAATGTGAATCCTCGTTGCGGCTTGTTCATGTTCTTTCTTGCATCCTTCCCGCTAACTATGGCCACCGGGTGGCCAACAATCTTCCCGCTCAAGTCCTGGCCGGCCTGTGGCTGCTTGCCACTAGTAGCTGAGTTGGCCGGGCGGATCTTCGTCGGGCTTGACCACCCGTCCGAAGCCGGTCACCGGGTCGACCGAGATCATGTAGAGGCGGTTGCGTCCCGTGCGCAGCGCGAAAAAGGCTCCCGAGCTCCGTCCGTTGGGATAGAAACTGATGTGCAGAGGCAGTTCCATGCCGTCTTCCAGCACGATCTCGGTGTCCTCGGGCAGCTCATAAGTGTTCTGAATCTCCTCGTATTCGTTAGCCCAGGCATAGTAGGGCTTGTCGTTGTCGTCGCGTCCGATGAAGACGCGCTGGACTTCCTGCACGGCGATGGCCTTGGTGCGGAACTGCTTCATGCGCGTGATCATGTCGCGGGTGGCGGTGCGCAGCTCAAGGCTCTCCAGCCCCCGGGTAAAGGCGGGGGCCACCAGCAAAGCCACGGCGGCCAGCAGCACCAGCACTACGATGATTTCCATCAGCGAGAAGCCGCTCTGGCTCCGCTTCCGGCTACCAGGAAACGACATCGGCATTGTCGTCCTCTCCGCCTTCTCTGCCGTCTGCACCCAGGCTCCACAGGTCGAAGGAACCGTGGTCGCCTGGAGAACGATATTCATAGGGGTTGCCCCAGGGATCCTTGGGCAGGTTCTCCTTGTTCAGGTAGGGGCCGTTCCAGTTTTGGACGCCGTTCTCGTCCAGCAGCGCTTCCAAGCCTTCGGAGGTCGTGGGATAACGTCCCACGTCGAAGCGGTAGAGATCGAGAGCGCCCGAAAGCTCCTCGATCTGGACTTGGGCGATATTGCGCTTGCCCTGCCCCAGGCGTTCGATGACGGTGGGCCCGACTACGGTCGCCAGCAATCCCAAAATGACCAGCACCACGATCAGTTCGATGAGCGAGAAGCCCCGCTGGCGGTGTTGTCGTTTGGTTTTATTCATGATCTTGTTCCCCTCGAATCGCGATTCAGTTGATGCTTGATAAAAACTCTTCAGCCCCCTAAATGGCGGCGTTGTTGATCGAAAAGATCGAATACAGCATGGAAACCACCATGACCCCGATGATCAGGCCCATGGTGAGGATGATAGCCGGCTCCACCAGGGCCAGCAGATCCTTGGTTGCGGTTTTCAGCTCCCGGTCGTAGGCGTCGGCGATCTGAAGCAGCATGGCGTCCAGCTTGCCGGTTTCTTCGCCCACTTCCAGCAAATGGACGGCGAAAGCCGGAAAAACGGCGGTTTCGCGAAAGGGCTTGGCCAGCCCTTCGCCTTTCTTGACGCCTGATTTGATGGGCTCCATGGCGTCGGCGATGCGCCGGTTGCTGATCACTTCCTTGACGATGTTGATGGACTGGATCAGCGGCACCGCGCTTCTCAACAGCGTTCCCAGCGTGCGGGCGAAGCGGCTCACCTCGAGGCGCTGCAGCAGAGTCCCCAGCAGCGGCATGCGCAGCTTGAGGGAGTCCCACTTGAGACGTCCTTCAGGAGTCGCCAGGTAACGCTGAGTCACATACCAAATTCCTAAGAACGCCAGCACGATCAGCCACCAGTAGCCGGTGATGAATCCGCTCACGCCCATCATGATCTGCATGGGCAGGGGGATGGGCATGTTGGCCCCTTCGAAGACGTCGGCAAAGCGGGGAATCACGAAGGTCAGCATGATGACGATGGAGGCCAGGGAGACGAAGGTCAGGATGGCCGGATAGATAAGCGCTGACCGCAGATAGTCGCGCAGTTCCTGAGCGTTTTGCAGATACTCCACCAACCGCTCCAGGATCTGGTCGAGGACGCCTCCCATCTCACCCGCCTTGACCATGTTGACATAGATGCGGGGGAAGACCTGGGGATGTTCGTTGAGGGCGTCGGACAGCGATTTGCCGCTTTTGATCTCGCGCAGGGCCTGGCGTACGATTTCGCTCAGCTTCTCGTTTTCCGTCAGGTCGGAAAGCAGGCTCAGGCTTCGGTCCAGGGGCAGTCCGGCCTTGACCAGGGTAGAGAGTTCCTGGGTGAAGATGAGCAGTTCTTTGCGGCTGACGCCTCCCCGCTGCCAGGGCAGGGCGAATTCGCGCTGGAAAATGCTCTCGGCGGCCCCGCTGAGAGCCACCGAAACCGGGGTCTGCCCCTGCTCGGCCAGCTTGCTCATGGCGTCGTTCTGGGAAGGCGCTTCCAGCGACCCTTCCACCATCTTGCCTTCGGGCGTCACCGCCTTGTACTGGAAAAGTGGCATTTCGTTCGTTTCTCCGCTCGCTTCAGATGTCCATCGACCTCATTGGTTGAGCTTGGTTGCGTCTTTGTTGCGTCTTTCTGGCTCTTGGCCTCAGATGTCCTGCGTAACCCGCAGAACCTCGGCGATGGTCGTGAGTCCTTTGCTGGCTTTCTCAAAACCGTCCCGGCGAAGCGTGATCATGCCGCCCTTCAAAGCGGCCTTGCGCAGTTCGTTGGAATCGGTGTGTCCCACCGTCAAGCGCCGGATCTCCTCGTTCATCAACATGAGTTCAAAGATGCCCAGACGTCCCCGGTATCCGGTGTCGCCGCATTCCTTGCAGCCGCGGCCCTGATAAAGGCGCGGTTGCAGATCCTCGGGGAAGCCGATCTCGCGCAGCGAGTCTTGTTTGACGTCGATCTCCTCCCGGCAGTGAGGACAGATGACGCGCACCAGACGCTGGGCCAGCACCCCCAGGACCGAGGAGGCCAGCAGATAGTCCTCGGCCCCCATGTCCACCAGCCGCGCGATGGCCGAGGGGGCGTCGTTGGTGTGCAGGGTGGAAAAGACCAGGTGGCCGGTGAGAGCGGCGCGGATGGCGATTTCGGCCGTCTCCAGGTCGCGGATCTCACCGATCATGATCACGTCCGGGTCCTGGCGCACGATGGAACGCAGGCCGGCCGCGAAGGTGAGTCCGATCTGGGGGTTGACGTGGACTTGGTTGATGCCTTGGATCTGGTATTCCACAGGATCTTCGATGGTGATGATCTTCTTGTCGGGCAGATTGATCTTGGTCAGCGCCCCGTAGAGGGTGGTGGTCTTTCCGGAGCCCGTGGGTCCGGTCACCAGCAGGATGCCATAGGGTCTTTTGATGAGCTCCTCGAAGTTGGTGAACATGCGGCGGGCGAATCCCAGCTTCTCCAAGTCGTAGATCTGGGTGTTGCTCTTGTCCAGGATGCGCATCACCACGCTTTCGCCGTACATGGTGGGAAGCGTGGACACGCGCAGGTCGAGTTCTTTGCCCAGCACCTTCATCTTGATGCGTCCGTCCTGGGGCACGCGCCGTTCGGCGATGTTGAGGCGGGCCATGATCTTGATGCGCGAGATGACGGCGCTCTTGAGCCGCTTGGGAGGGGATTCCTGGTCATAGAGGATGCCGTCCACCCGGTAGCGCACCTTGAGGTCCTTCTCGAAGGGCTCGATGTGGATGTCCGATGCACGGGCCTCGATGGCGCGCGAGATGAGCAGGTTGACCAAGCGGATGACGGGGGCTTCCGAGGCCAAGTCCTTGAGGTGTTCGATGTCCTCGTCTTCGCCCAGGCCTTCGCCTTCGTCCATGCCCTCCACGATGCGTCCCAGGCTGGAGGACTGGCTGCCGTAGAACTTCTCGATCAGGTCGATAATGGCGTTCTCAGGCGCCAGCACCACCTGCACGTCCTGGAACTCGGTGTAGAGTCGGATGGAGTCGAGGGTGGACTGGTCGAGAGGATCGGCCATGGCCACGACCAGCGGCCCGTCCTCTTCCATGCGGATGGGAACGAACTTGCACTCGCGCATGAAGCGCACCGAGAAGGAGTCCTCCACCACAGGGACTTGGGGGAAGTCCTCCTGGGTCACGAAGGGGACGCCCAGGTGCTCGCTCAGATGCTTGGCCAGATCAGCTTCGGAAAGCGTCCCGATATCGATCAGCAGCTTGCCCAGCTTCTCGTTGGACTGCTTTTGCAGATTGAGGGCGGTGCTGAGTTCCTCTTGGGAGATCACGCCCTTTTCCAGAAGGAAATGGCCGAAGCTGTCATGGGCGGTAATTTCTGCCAGTTTGATCATGATTCTGGTGTCGGCTTAGTAGCGCAGTTTCCTGACCTTGTCGCGGAATTCCTCGAAGCTGAGGCGGCTGGCCGAGTAAGTGTCGACGTCGTCCTTGAGCGCGGTCAGGGTCAGCACCGTCTTGCCGGTCCTGGGATTGAGGGCGCTGCGGTCTTCTATATGGGCGCTGATGGTGATGTGTTCATTACTGTTGAGCTGGCGCAGGGAGCGTCCGAAGTCGGCCAGGCATTCCACCATGCGGCGTTCCACCAGTTCGATTTGTTGCTGTGTGTCGCGTTTGCCGGCTTGCTCCTGGCGCGGCTCCTCTTCCGCCGCCGCCGAGATGCCCTGAAACGTGGGGCGGTTGATCTTGAGGTGAAAGGTCACCACCACCCCGTATCCGTTGATGTAGGTGGTCAGCGGTTCGCTTTCCAGTGCGAACGGATGAGTGAAGTCCTGGCGGAGGACCTCGCCCACCACCCTCTCGAAAATGCGGGCCTCATTCTTAAAGGCCGTCATGTTCATGCTCTGCTGAGCCACCGTCGAGGACCCCAGCAGGACAGTCATGATGATCAATTTAAAATACCACATGGTTGTTTCCCCTCTAGCTGTATGAATCAAGTTCCGCTGGAACTGCGCTCCCTCTGCCCCTGCATGACTTCGAGCAGTTCCCTGCTTTGCTTGTCGGAGTTCTGCTCCACGTACCTCAACTCGTTCTGGAATCTCTCCAGCAGGCCTTGGAAGTGGGCTTTCATGGAATACACTTCGTCGGCCACCATCCGGGACGCTTTCTCCTGAACGATCTGCTCTAATTCGGCTTCGCTCAGAACCGGCCCCGTGGGACGGGCCCAGGCAGGAGTCAAGCCGGCTTGGGCCAGCAAAGTCCAAAGGCCCAGGGCCATCAGGAAGACCGCCGCGGCTCTCTGCATCCAAGTCCAGTAGGAGACCGACGCCGCCGGCCTGGCGGAAGGCGATTCCGTCTCCCATTCTCGGATCAAGGGCTTGAGAGTGCCGTCGGGCAGGTCGTCCACCTGCCACTCGGACAAGGCGCGGCGGGTTTCCACCAACTCGTCGTATTCGCGGCGGCACTCGGAGCATTCCTGCAAATGACGGAAGAAGGCGAAGCATTCCCGCGAATCGAGGGCCTCGCCGTAAAGCACGTCCATCATCTGCTGTTCGATACCTTTGCAGTTCATAATCGTCTCTCCAACAAACGGCGCAAAGTCTTCAGTCCCAAATAGACCCGCGACTTGGCCGTTGAAACGGGAATGTCCAGAATCTCGGCGATCTCATGAAACTTGAGACCCTGATATTCCTTCATCACGATGGCGGCCCGCTGTTCGTCGGGCAGGTCATCGAAGGCGCCGCGCAGGATTTCGGCTCTTTCCTTGCCGGCCAGAGCCCGTTCCGGAGACGGTTCTCCCGAAACCGGCCGGTCGCTTTGCAGGTAATCATCGAAATGCACCTGCGTGACAGCCTTGAGGCGGCGGAAGCGCATTCGGCACTCGTTGAGCGCGATGGTGTAAAGCCAGGAAGAGAACTTGCTCGTATCGGAAAGGCGCTGCAGGTTCTGGTAGGCCTTGGCAAAGGTGTCCTGAGTCAGGTCCTTGGCCTCTTCGGCGTTGCCCGTGTAGCGGCAGATGAATCGGAAGATCCGGTTCTGCCAACGCTGGCTCAATTCGCCGAAGCAAGCCCCGTCGCCCTGCAGTGCGAGTTCCAATAAGTGCTCGTCGCTGCGCTCCATGCTCTCCTCACTAATGCTAGATGCGTCTCCGGTTGAAAAGACGAAAACGTCCCGGCTTTTTTCAGTATAGCCTTCCCGCCCCCAAGAAATCCCAACCACAGTTGGACTTTTAATCCCTGCGTCCTCGGGACTTCTCCCTGTCCGTCCATCGGTGTCTTGGGCTTAAGTCTATTATTTTCAGTTATTTGAATCCATTCGTCCTGTTTGGTCCCGCCCCTGCACCAGAGGATAGCGTCACGGCTGCCGCGCTTGCCGGCGTTCCTCCTCGCCCAGGGCAAGCGCATTCGGCCGATGCCCGGACGGGTGCAAGAAGTGAGTTCCAAAGGAGGAGAGAGGAAAGCACTTGCAGATCGGGTGCCAGGAGCAGGAAACCCAGCGTGCCCGCCCGTCCGGGCCGCAGACGAAGCCACGAATCGCAAGTCAAGTGAGGAAAGCGCAGATGATGCTGTCAAAGGGGCTGTTGTTGGGCGTTTTGGCTGGCGGCGCCTTGGGTTCGGTCGTGCTTTTGGGGACGCTGATCGAGGATCCGCAGGCCTTTAGGCGCATACGGGCCTGGAGGATGGGAGCCCGCTTCGAGGGGCTGGAGCAAGTGGTCCTGCAGGCCGGGATCAGTGATTGCGGGCCGGCGGCCTTGTGCATGGTGCTGCGCCACCACGGCTTGCGGGTGTCTCTGGGGGAGCTGACCCGTCAAGCCGCGCCCGGCCCGCGTGGGGTGCGCATGGGCGTGCTGCGCAGTCTGGCCGAGCGCCACGGCCTGATCGCCGAATGCCGCCGCCTGCGGCCCGCTCAGTTGAGCCGGGTTCCCCTGCCGGCCGTGGTTTTCTTCGAACGGGGACACTTCGTGGTGCTGGAAGGCATTTCCCCCGAGGGTACCCTCGAGGTCCTCGACCCGGCCTTGGGGCGGCTGCGCTTCCCCCCATCGGCATTCGAACGCTCTTGGAAGGGACCCATACTGCTGATCGAACCCCCTTCAGAACCTCTGCTGGCCATGGGCCGCCGGACGGCCTTGGCGGGAGGCAGCCAATGCCGGCCATGAGACATTCCCATCCCAAGCACTATCCCGCCTTCTATCCTGGGCGCAGGGCCCGCGGCCCTCCCGCCCTGAGCCGGCTGAGTTCTGTCACCAGGTCCGCGAGCGAGTGCCGCGGACTTTGCTCTCCTCCCCTTTACCCGGCTGATCGGCATCCTGCCGGACGGCCGCGACACAAGGAGCAATCTGATGAGGCGTTTTTCAAGATCCATAACGGCCGTCCTCTTGACGGCCTGGCTGGCCGCGGCGCCGCTCGGGGCTCAAATCCCCGTTTCCGGCCCCGGACCTTCATTGCAGAGTCCCGCGCTGTCTCTGCTGGAGGGCGCCGCATCCCTGTGGGACTGGGCCAGTTGCGGATTTGCCACGGGCGCCCTGGTCGCCACTTTGGCGGCACCCGAACCGACCTCCAAAGCCGTGGCCTTGGCCCTGGCGGGCGAGGTGTTCGGATGCTACGACGTGCTCTTCGGCTGACGCCCAGATGGTTGGCAGAGCGAAAGATGGCTTCGAAACGCATTGGGTCTCTCGCGGCCGGAGTTCGTCCTTACCCGTCGTGGCGCCCTCCGGCCGCGTTTCCCCTTTAACAGAAAGGTAGACGAGATGAATCGAAGAAACGACTGGATCGCGCTGTTGCTGATTCTGGGACTGAGCATTTTGTCGGTCTCGGCCTCGGCGGCCCCTCTGCCCGAGCTTCCACCGGCCCAGTGCCTGGGAGGCCTTTTCCAGGATGAGGGGGCCAACCAACTGTGCGTCTTCGCATCGGCGATGCTTCTGGGGGCCGTCTTGGCGGCCAGCGGAGGAACTGCCGGGCTGCTGGCCGTCCTCATCGCACCCAAGGCCGCGGCCGCCTGCGTGACAGCAGCGGCGCTCTGATCTTTGAGAGCCATTCCAAACTGGACCGGGGCCGTTTGGGCCGCGGCCGGAGGCTTGGCCTTTTTCCGAGAGGCTCATTCCATCCTTCGCGAACTTCCCGACCTCGGAAAGTCAAGCCTCAAGCCGTGGCCGGACGGCCCCGTGCCGCTATCCCGAATCAGAAAGGATCGTCCCAAATGATGCCCACTCTCTGGCGCTGGAAGGTGCTTCTCTGGGTGCGCTCGCTGACCCGCGAAGAAGCCCGGCGCCCCCTTTTCAAACTCTGCCTCCTGGCCTGGCTGCTTTCGCTGCCCGCCGCCTGGTCCTTAATCCAACAGAAAGCCTCGACGCTCCACCTCGCCGTAGTGAGTTCAGGCTTGCTGCGATGGGGCGTGATCTGGACAAGCGCAGCTCAACTCCTTCTGGCCGTGCTTTTGTGGGTCAAACAAATCCATGAGCAGCGCGATGGCCACCTTCTCTCCCATCCGGCCAGTTGGAAGGCGCTGTTCACCTTCCGCCTTGTGTTTTCCACTACCGGCGCCTCGCTGCTCTTCACCCTGGGCGTGTTTGCCGCCTATCATGGCGGACTGCTGGCCGGCGCCCGGGCTCCCTCCCTGGTCCAGATCCTTTTCTTCGCCATGGCCTGGACTCTTCAGGCCTTTACCCTAACTGTCCTGGCGTCGGCGGCACTGCGTTGCGGGGCGAGGGCCGGGCTAGCGCTCCCCCAGCTTGTCAGGCGAGCTGGCTTAGCGGCCTTCTTTGCCTCCGTCTTCTTGCTCACCTGGGGCGGAGACTGGCTGCTCCATCGCCACGCGCTGGCCCTTGGCCTTCTGGGCAGCTCTCTGGCCGAATGGAGCCGTTGGGCCTGGATGCCTTTGCAGGTTCTGGAAGGCCTGGGCCGGGGCGACTGGAGGACGTTGACTGAAGCCGTGTCGGTTTTGAGCGGCACCTCCTTTCTTTCCGTCATTTTTCTGGGCCAGCAATCGGAATCAGCGGGCCGCCTCTTGTGGCCCCAGTCCGGTCCAGACCAAAGGTCGCGCAGCCTGGCCAAAGGCTGGGTGAGCGGGAACAGGCAAGGTGACCGTCTGAGCCTCCCGTCAGCGGCGCGACTCTTCGCCTTTAAAGACTATGGAGTTCCGCTGCTGCGTCAGAAAGCCCGGGGGCTGGCTGCCCTGCTGGCGCCTTCTCTGCTGGCCGCTGGGGCGCTGCTGCTGCTGGACTCCTGGAAACCTGAACCGGTCCAAGACTGGATCCGCGCTATCGCCCTCCTGCTGGCTGCCTGGCTGGCCCGCGGCGGATTGACGGTTTGGAGCCAGGAAAAGGACATGGCCCAGTGGATGCGGCCTTGGCTGCCTGAGCGGGGTCTCTTCCTGGCCAAGCTCATCGCAGCACTGACCTACAGTCTGCTGCAGGCCTTGTTGAGCCTCGCGGTTGTGACGGTTACGGGGGCGGCATTCCAATGGTCCTTCGGCCTTCCGGCCTTCCTCCTGCTTCCCTCGACGCTCGTCTTGGGGATCCTCTCCTTTCTCATCGGCTGGTCTCTCAAGGCAGGCCCATCGCCCCAAGGGCCCTTCTCCAGGCAATCCTACTCTTCTCTCGCCGGTTGCCTGCTCTATTGGGCCATTGTCTCGGCATTGCTGTTGCCGCCTCCCCTGGGACTGTCTCTGCTGGTCCTGGCTGCTGCCGAGGCCTTGGTGTCGGTCATGGTCTGGCGGCACGTCTCGAGAACGGAAGGAGCCCGCATATGAAGGTCAACCGTCTGAAAATCAGCGCTCTGGGCAAGAGGCTGGGACCTAGGCAAGTTCTCAGCGAGATCCATCTGGAGGTCGGCCAAGGAGAAATCTGCGCCGTCGTGGGGCCCAATGGAGCCGGCAAGACGACCTTGCTGCTCTGTCTTATGGGTTTGAGGCGGCGTGACAGCGGCCAGATTTGCGTCAACGGCATCAGTCACGATGATCCCGCCATCCGAAGCCAGTGGAGGCATACGGGATTTCTGCCCCAATCGCCCCAGTTCTACCCTCACCTCACGCTGCGTGAGCACTTGACCTTCGTAGCCCAAATCTACGGGGGAGGCTCCACCGCCGCGCTCCATCGGCGCATTGACGAAGAACTGCGGGGCTTTGCAATAGAAGACCTTGCCGATCATTTCCCCGAAGGTCTCTCACGAGGCGAGAAGCTAAAGGCCGCACTCATTTCCACTTGGCTGCACTCGCCCTCTCTGCTCCTATACGACGAACCCGATACGGCCCTCGATGAGGCGGCCCGGCGCCGCCTGACCAATAGGCTGCGACAGCTTGCCGCAGGCGGAGGGACGGTCTTGTTGACCACTCACGACCTGCCCCTGGTAGAGGCCCTGGGCGGACGCCTGGCGGTCCTGGCCGGGGGGCGGCTGCTCTTTGACGGACGCTTGCAGGACCTGCGTCTGGCGCTGCATGCCGGAGAGGCTGAGAAGGCTTCCGACCTCTACCAGGAATTGCTGCGGCGGCACTACCCCGAAAGGCTGCAAACCAAGGAGGCCTCTCTTGAACTCCTCCACTAGGCAGCCCTTGAGATTCAACGGCCAACTCAAGCTGCTCTTGCGGTTTTTCGCCAGGCCGGCCCAGGCCGTCGATGAAATGTGCCGCCATGCGCCTCTGGGGGCAGCCTTTTTTGTGTTGATGATCGGAGGACTGCTCCTGCAATGGGCCCTCATCCCATTCGTCGAACAGGCCGCGTTGCAGACGCTGGACGCAGGGCTGACGGCTCCACAAGTCGAGCTGTCGCTCAAGATGATGCGCAAGATCCAGTTGATCGCCCTCCTCTTCTATCCCCTCACATTGACTGCCAAGTGGCTCATGTTGGGCGTCATCCTGGCCCTGTTGTGTCAACTGCTGGGCGGCGGAACGAGTCTGCGCCAAGGACTGTCGATCAGCGCCCATGCTTCCTTGCTGCCCCTGCTGCAGACGGCACAGGTCTACCTCATCTTGCTTCTCTCGGGAATCGAATCCGTCCACCGTCCTTCAGACCTGCGGCCGGCCATCGGGCTCGACATGCTGTGGACGGCTCATGACCCTGTCGCCGACGCCGTCCTGCACGGGCTCAACCCCTTCGAGATGGCCTACTTGCTCTTTCTGCTGGCAGCCGTCCGCCGAACCAACCCTGCTTTCTCGATGCCCAGGGCTGCGGCTGCGGCGTTGCCCTTCTGGCTGATGACCTTTGCAGTCCGCATCTTCCTGGGCGCGGCCGGCCAAGGCGGCCAGGCAGGAACTCCGGCATGAAGCAAACCGCCGGGACCGTCAGTCCTGAAAAAAGGGCAAGGGATCGATGGGCTGGCTGTAAAGCAGGACCTCATAGTGCACATGAGGACCGGTGGCCCGGCCCGAAATGCCCATGTAGCCGATGACTTGGCCGCGCCGGACGGCGGCTCCCTCCGCCACCAGAATCTCGGAAAGATGGGCGTAGCGCGTGCTCAACCCGAACCGATGATCGATGACGATCAAGCGCCCGTAATCGGAAGTGAAGTCGGTACGCAGGACCGTCCCGTCAGCCGTGGCTACCACGGCAGTGCCCTGCGGACCCGACACGTCCACGCCCGCGTGGAATTCCGCTTGCCCGCTGAAAGGATCCTCGCGCCAGCCGAAGGTATCGGAGAGGTACCCTCGGGCAGGCTTCACGGACGGCGCCGTGGAGAGCAGGAGCGGACGCGTCGAATACTGCTTGCGCAGCCAATCGAACTCGGTGGAAAGGTTGATCCTCCGGCGGTCAAAAGCGTTGAGATGCTTTTTGACATTGCGGCGGCTGTCCAGGTCCAGCGCCAGTTTGACGGTGTTTTCGGCTCCCGAAGCCGTGAGGGTCTGCTGCACAACGTTGGCCATCACCTCCAGCTTCTTGGCATTGGTCTCCAAGAAGCTGAACTGGTCGGTCAGCCTTCGGGCGCCTTCGCGAAAGGACGCGTTTTCACGGTTCAACTGCTCGACTTCTCTGGCCAGGTCGGGATGGCTTTCGTGACGCTTCCACATGGAAAAATAATGAAGAGCGGTCAGGGTCAGCAGAGAGATCAGCACCACCAGGCTGGCCGCCAGCCAGCGAAGAAGCCTGCGCGAGAGGACAATCCTCTGCGCGGGCTTGTCTCCCGCGGGCTTGATGATGAAGGTGAAGTCTCCTTTAGCCATCCAGCCTGCCATTATCGGCGCGGGCTGAAAAAAGTGTCAAGTCGGGCGGGCTTTCAACCAAGCCTGCGGGGAATGCTTATGGGGAAGGGGAAGGCACGCTATAATGCATGGCCCATGAGGAAAATCGCGATCGTCGCCATCGTCTTGCTGCTGGCTGTGGCAGCTTGGTATTTTTTGGATTTCACGCCGCCCGCCAAAGAAACCGATTTCAAGGTGGTTGTGCTGGGCTTTGACGGGGTGGACCCTGACCTCGTCCAGCAGTGGATCGACGATCTTCCCAACATCCGGTCCCTCTCCCAGACCGGCACCCTGCGGCCCCTGGGGACCACCAATCCGCCCGAATCTCCTGTGGCCTGGGCCAGTTTCGCCACCGGAACCAACCCCGGCAAACACGGCATTTTCGACTTCCTGCGAAGGGACGCCCAGAACTACCTGCCCGACATTGGACTGGTTCAGCGCGAGCCCCCGGAGTTCCTCTTCGGCGCTATCCCTTACAAGGCTCCGGTCATCATCAACAACCGTCAGGGAACGCCTTTCTGGAAGCAGCTCGACCAAGCCGGCTACCGCACCCACAACCTGCGCATGCCCGTCGAAATGCCAGCCGTTCCGCTCACCTATGGACGCACCTACTCAGGCTTGGGCGTCCCCGATTTGCTGGGCACCTGGGGCACCTACCACTACCTGGCCACCGATCTTTCCATGTGGGACCTGAGCGAGAACGCCAACACCGAGTTCGGCGGCAAGCAGGTCCTGCTGGAGATGGACGAGGAAGTTGACGACCTCTTTCACGCCAGTATCCAGGGGCCCTACGACCCACGCCAGAAAGCGGGCACTTCGGATCGTCTGACAGTGCCCCTGACGGTGCGGCGCAACGAGGACGCCACCGCCGTGACCATCAGCCTTCAGGGACGGGAAGAGACCGTCGAAGAGGGACAGTGGAGCGGTTGGTTCGAGTTCACCTATGACGTCGGTCCCTTCATCGGCTTGCACGGGTTGAGCCGCTTTGAGGTGCTGGAGACCTTCCCCGAAGTACGCCTCTACTTGATGCCCATCAGCCTGCACCCCGGCAATCCGCCGGTGGCCATCACCGAGCCAGCCGATTATTCCGAGGAACTCTACGATCTCTACGGGGAATTCAAGACGCTGGGCTGGATCCACGAGACCTGGGGACTCAACGAAGAACAGATCGACGAGGGCATCTTCCTGGAAGACCTCTTCCGCAACGTTGACAACCTTGAAACCATGCTGCTGGACGCCATTGACGGCGGCGAGTCCTCGCTTTACACGGCGGTCTTCACGGCCACCGACTCGGTCTCCCACATGTTCTACCGTCTCATGGACGAGGAGCATCCCCGCTACGAGGCCGATTTGGCGGCTGAGTACGGCGACGCCATCAAACGCGTCTACCAGCGCATGGATGAAGTGATCGGCAAGGTCCGTGAACGGCTTGAACCCCAGGATCTCCTGCTGGTGGTCTCCGACCATGGATTCCACACCTGGCGCAAGGAATTCAATACCAATACCTGGCTTGTGCGCAACGGATACATGCTCCTCAAGGGACAGGACGAGGAAGAAGAAGTCAAGAAGCTCGACCACATGTTCAGCGGCGGCAGCTTCTTCCCCAACGTCGACTGGACCCGCACCAAGGCCTACTCGCTGGGGCTGGGCCACATCTACATCAACCTCAAAGGACGCGAGGGCCAGGGCACCGTCGAACCAGGCCAGGAGTACGATCAACTGGTGGACGAAATCCAGAAGAAGATCGTGGAGTTCCGTGATCCGGACACTGACGAGAAAGTGCTCGTCAACGCCTATTTCTACAAAGACATCTACACCGGCGACAACATGGATCACGCCGGCGACATTCAGCTCAGCTTCGCCACCGGCTACCGGACGTCCTGGCAAACGGCTCTGGGAGCCGTGCCGCCCAACATCATCGTGGCCAATCTCAAGAAGTGGAGCGGCGACCACTGCGCCTCGGACGTCTTTCAAACTGCCGGCTTCCTGGTCTCCAACCGCCCCATTACCAACCAGGAAGTGGCGATTATCGACGTCGCTCCCACCCTCTATCAAGTCTTCGGAGTCGACATTCCCGAGCGGATCGACGGAAAGCCCTGGGTCTTTGGCTCGACTTCAGTCGGCGCGGCGGGCGGACGTCCCTAGGCTGATGAGCCACTAGCCAAGGCCATAGGGGGAGCGAGTATGAAGTGCGTTGTCACCGGCGGGACGGGTTTTTTGGGATCGGCTGTCGTCCGCCTGTTGCGTCAAGCGGGCCACCAAGCCGACATCGTTTCGCGCAGCCGCGGACACGACATCGCCCGTCCTGACACCCTGCGCCAACCCTTTCGCCAAGCCGACGTCGTGTTTCATCTGGCGGCCTTGGTGCAGTCGCGTCCCGGACCCTTCGAACAGACCAACCTGCAAGGTCTGGAGAACGTCTTCCAGGTTTGTCGCGACGAAGGTGTGAAGCGCATCATTAACGTCTCATCCTTCACCATCTTCGGCCCCAGCGGCGGCCAACCTCACCGCGAAAGCCATATGCCCGAGCGGCAAAGCTTCTTTCACGGCTACGACGAGACCAAGTACCGCGGCTACCAGATGACCTTGGAGTGGAAGAAGGAACTCCGCATCAACACGGTCTTCCCCACCGTCATCTATGGCCCCGGCCCGCTCACCGAAGGCAACATCATGGCGCGTCTGCTGGGGCGCTGGGCCTCGATGCGGGTGGCGGCCTTGCAGCGCGGCGGACGTCCCGTTTGGAATTTCGTGTATGTCGAAGACGTGGCCCGCGGACTGCTGAGCGCCCTGGAAGCGCCGCCCGGCGAAGACTTCATCCTGGGCGGCCAGGATGTTTCACTCAACCAACTGCTGGGCACCTTCCGGCAGGTCAGCGGACGTCGGATCCTGCGGTTACCCCTGCCGGATCCCGTCTTTCGGCTGGGCGCCCGCCTCGAGGACTGGACGTCGCGCCTGGTGGGCTTTCCGCCCATGGTGCTGCCTTCCACCGCCGACTTTTTTCTCAACGACTGGCAGTTCTCTTCAGAGAAGGCCCAAAGCCGACTCGACTATTCGCCCACCCCGCTTGCTGAAGGACTGCAAGCCACTTGGCAGTGGATGCGGGCCAAGTGAGAGGCTAGACTCCATCCATGCCTGACCGCACCACGTTCAAGCCTGCCCCCATCCCGCCGCCCGAGACAGACCGCCGTGAAGACCTGCGCCAACTGGAACACCTTTTGCCGGTGGCATTCGCCTTCACCTTGCCCTACCTGCCCTATTGGGCCATCGTGGCCCTAGCCGTCTTCGCCATTCTCCATGCCCTCTTCTTTTCGCCCAGACTGGTGCGCGTCACCACCCGCGAGGACGAAGCTCTGCGCCGCCTCTCCCCGGGAAAGCTCTACTACGCCTTGGGCGTCTTGGCGCTGGTGCTGATTTTCAGGGACCAGCTCTACATCGCCGCCGGCGTCTGGGCCTTGCTTTCAGTGGGGGACGCCGCATCCAATTTCATCGGGCGCCGCATCGGACGCCACAAGTTGCCCTACCATGCCTCCAAGAGCTGGCAGGGACTGCTTTCCTTCACTCTGCTGGGGGGCGCATCCGCCGCCTTGCTGCTGTGGTGGAACCTACCGCCTGAAGTAACCTTCTCCCCTCAGCGCATCCTCACCTGCTGCCTCATCACCGCGCTGGCCGCCGCCATCGGCGAATCGCTGCCCGACGTGGTCGACGACAACATCGCCATCGTGTGGATCGGAGCTCTCGTGCTGCCGCTGGTGCTGGCGGTCGAAACGCCCTATCCCTCCCCGGCGGCGGACTGGATCGAAATACTTGCCGTCTCCTCGGGCGCGGCCCTGGTGGCCAGACTCTTGGGCTGGGTGTCGACTCGGGGAGCCGTCATGGGAGGCTTGGTGGCGCTGCTCATCTATACCGGCGCCGGACGTCCGGCCTTCCTGGTCCTGCTGACCTTTGTGGCTCTGGGAAGCCTCTCCACCCGGCTGGGCTTCGCCCACAAAAAAAAACTCGCTATCGCCCAGGGCCGGGAAGGGGAACGCGGCGTCTCAAACGTCCTGGCCAACGGATCAGTGGCTTTGGTCGCCGCGCTGCTCAGCCTGTGGCTGGACGCTCCGCCGCTGTTGCGGGCCGCTTTCACCGCCTCGCTGGCCACTGCCGCCCTGGATACCGTTTCCACCGAAATCGGACAGTGGCTGGGCCGCCGGCCCGTCAATCCGCTCACCCTGCGTGCCGTTCAGGTGGGCACTCCGGGAGCCGTTTCGCTGGAAGGGACTCTTGCTGGGTGGCTGGCCGCCGGAGCCGTGGCCGCGGTCGCCGTCCTGACGGGATGGATGCCCTGGCCCGCCCTGATCATCGTCTGGGCCTCGGCCGTGGCAGCGGGCTTCTACGAGAGCATCTGCGGCTCGATCTTCCGATCGCGCATGCCCCACTCCGACGAAGCCCTCAACCTCTACAGCACCCTCTTCGGCGCCACCGCCGCCGCCTGGGCTTGGTCACTCTGGTCCGCTGTCTAGGCCGCCCGAGCGCAACGCGATCAGCGCGGATGGATGCGGTAACGAAGCAGACGCTCCGTGAGAAATGCGGCCTAGCCTCAGACCAATCCGTTCGGTGGATCTTGAACGGCGGCCTCTTCCCGGGCGCTTTCTGGGTCGTCGGCCTCTTGAGCGAGCGGGCGCGTCCCTGATTCTCAGGACCTCAAGCGTTTCAATCGTTCTCACGCTGTCCTTCAGGCGGATTCCGCACGGCGCACGAAGGACAGGGCACCTGCTCTAAATCCGTCCTAGCGAGGTCGAGGCGCCGCCCCTGGATGAACGTCCAAGGCACAACGGGTGCCTAAGCGCTGCGCAGCAGTCGCTGTGGGCTTTTGGACAGCCTCCGCAGCTCGCCGCGTACTTCCATCTCCAGCTTGACCGTGGTGGTAAACCAGGAAATCGATCCCAGCCGCTTTTTCTCATGCGGCGTCAGGCGTTTGGCGACTTCTTTAGGCAAGTCGCGGAAATACAACCCAGGCTCTTCTGAAGGGACCGCCTGAAGAATGGCGCTGTGAACGGCATCGAACTTCCAGCGGTCGATGTTGGTGGCTTTCTTTCCGGGGTTGGGGGTGCGGCAGGTGACTTTCTCCTTGGGCATGAGCTACTCCCTCGGACGTTGAAAAATCAATGACCAATGACGGTTACAGCCTAAACAAACCGTCTCCCCCTAGTATCCTCCATCTCCCCCTCCGCAACAACCCCACTCTCCTTGGGACCGTGAAGTGCCGCCGGCTTCCCCTTGCCTCAAGATCTGCGGGGCCGTGGACTAACTAGCCGGTCGCCGGAGCGTGCTCTAGAATAAGGCTTTCCAGTGTGCCTGTCGGCGCTGGAGGTACCTCATGTCAGGATCGTCCGAACCCGTCTTCGCTGATCGCAAACTGGCCCGCCTTCTTGAGGCGGCCGAGGCCGAAAGCAACCGCTCCTTTGTGGAAGCCCGCGCCCGGGTCTCACCTGAAGTGGGAGCGGCCTGGATCGAGGTTGCCGGTGCCTATGCCCTCTTCGACGGGCCGTCATCGCCTCTAACCCAGACCTTCGGCTTGGGAATGTTCCAGCCTCTGTCGGAAGGCGACTTCGAAAAGATCGAAGGCTTCTTTCGCCAAAGGGAGGCTCCTGTCTTTCACGAGGTCAGTCCCCTAGCCGATCCTTCGGCTCTGGAGTTGCTCAACCGGCGGGGATATCAGCCCATCGAATTCAGCAGCGTTCTCTTTCGTCCGATTTCGCCCGATTTGCGTCTGGGGTCCAGGAGTTCCACCTCGTCCACAACTGAGTCGAACGCCACTCAAGGCGCAACCTCGCCCCCCTCGGGCCTGCACGTCCGTCTTACAGAGTCCTCCGAAGCCGACCTCTGGGCCCGCACCGCGGCTGAAGGATGGAGCGAGTACGAGGGATTGTCCGAAGTGATGCTGGAAGTCGGAGCCGTCAACGCTGCCCGCGATGACACCCATTGCTTCCTGGCCGAGTCGGAGGGTTCTCCCATCGCCGCGGGCGCTCTCAGCCTGCACGGCCAAGTCGCCCTCCTGGCCGGCGCCAGCACCATCCCTTCGGCCCGTCGCCGCGGAGCCCAACTGGCCTTGCTGGAGGCCCGCCTCCGTTTTGCCGCCCGCCGCGGATGCACCCTGGCCATGATGTGCGCCCAACCCGGCAGCCCCTCCCAGCGCAACGCCCAACGCCACAACTTCCAAATCGCCTACACCCGCATCAAGTGGCAACTG
>DATIPO010000273.1:0-5042 GCA_035471925.1 Acidobacteriota bacterium | reverse complement strand
TTGGGGAATTGCAGGACGCTGCATCCTTTCTTCTGGAAGTGCCGGGAGACCGGCTCCAGTTCGGGCAAGCCGTACTGGGCGTGCTCCTGCAGGAAGCGGCGAGCCGCCATCAGCCGGCTGCGCAGGGCTTCCTCGGCCTCTTCCACCTGGGGCGAGGCGAAAGGACCGGCCAGGACGATCCAGCGTCCGGCCAGTTGCAGAAGACGGTCGAGGAAGTCGGAGCGGCGGTCGGGGGGCACATGCTCCAGCACGTCCAGGCACACCACCATGTCGAAGGTGGCTCCTTGCAGCAGAGGATCTCCGCTCGACAGATGGTCGGGATGGTCGCACAGGCGCTCGTCGCAGGTCAGAACCTGGGGTGTTTGCCGGGAGGGACCGGGAGCGAAGAAGTCGGCCGCCACCGCCAAGTGTCCGTCGGCGTCCCCGATGTAGCCCCCCATGTCGAGCAGGGTGTCCGGCTCCAGCACCCGGGCTGCGTCGGCGGCCATGCGGTAGCGCTGATAGAGATCGAACGGGAGCCCCCGGCGCAGGGGAGCGGAATCGCCCGAGCGGGCTTGCAGCCGGACTTCGCTGACTTCCCATCTCGCAGCCGGAGAGGATTCCAGGAACAGGTGATGGCCTCCCGAAGGCAGCAACACTTCGGGCAACTCGAACTCGCCCCCGACAGGTTGAGAGCCGGGACGGATGTCGGCCAGCACCTGGCTGTTCCAGCGCACTCTCAAAGAGGCCCAGTCGGGGCAGCTCGTCTGAAGGGAAATCCGCACCTCGAGGGGCGAGGAAAGCGGATTGAGCAAGTAGATCCGGGCGGGCCACTGAAGGGGTTTGCGTGTGCCTTCTTGCAGCGGCCCCCAGCCAGGACGGAGGACGGCCGCCAATGGGCCTTGGGAACGCAAGATGTCCGGATCGTCTCCGAAGTAGTCGTGCTGCAGGCGGTCCAGCAGGTGAAGTTGGGATTCCGATCCTGCCAGAAACTGGAAGTTGTAGTCCACCTCGGAAAAGCGGAAGCGGCATTGCATCCCCAGTTCCCGCAAGGCCGCCACCCAGAAGGAGGCCGGCCTTTCGAATACATGGGTCTCCTCGTGCCGCTCAAAGAAGGGAGCGTCAGGGGTGGCGCCGATGAGCAGTCCCTGGGGCTTGAGGATGCGCTGTGCCTCGCGCAGGGCCGTCAGAGGATCGTGGAGATGTTCCAAGACGTCGAAAAGGCAGACGATGTCGGCCGATTGGCAGGGCAGCGGGAGGCGTTGCAGGGTGGAAAGGGCCAAGTGACGGCATTGTCCCCGGCTCAGCGCAAAAGGACTGATGTCCAGGCCTAAGGCCGGGAAGCCTCTGCCGCGCCACTCCTCCGCCAGATAGCCGTAAGCGCAGCCCAAATCGATCAGGCGTCCGCCCGAGGGCCTGAGGGATAGGAGGAAGTCGCACCAGGCCTTCCAGTCGGGATGGTCGTGGGGATAGCCCTCGGTCGAGTAGCCGCTGGTCTCTCCATAATAATAGCCGCGGTCATAAAGGTTCTGCAGTTGTTCAGCCACAGGCTGTTTCGAAATCAGGCGCTCGATCTTCATGAGGGCTTCCGGGGGCAGCTTGCAAGGCCCACCGCAAAGACGGTAGCATGAAAGTCCCGCATCGGGCATGCGGTTCCCTTTCGGGGGGCCGAGGCGGGAAACCGCGCCATTCCCGAAAAAAGCGAGTAAATCATTTGTCAATTGGCATGGAATGGTTTAAGATGCCCGCTGGCTCGGAATGTCTGCCGCGTCGCGGGAGGGACGCAGTGAAAAAATCTTGCGACTTTCCTTCCGACGGGGCATCCTTTTAGAGCGTTGTTTAGCCGGAATCGCGTCCGCCGCTGTGTTGCGGGCCTTACCGGCCGCCATCTTAGGGGGCGCTTTTTTGAAAGCAGGCGCCCTAGAGATATGTCATTGTTGTATTGGGTCATCTAGAAGCCAAACTTAAGGAGGATGCTTTCAATGAACCGACTCAAGCTACTTTCCATCGCAGCCATTTTGCTGCTCCTGACCGCGCCCATGGCGATGGCTCAGGTCGGCGACGGCTACGGTCCGGATAGGAATTCGACCTATCCGCAGGAAGTACAGAGCAAGAACACGCCCGCCGGTACGGTTGTCGAGCCGGGCTCTCAGCTCATCTTTCTGTTGGATACCGGTATTCGCCCCAGCGAAATCGATCCTAACGCCGATCCGGTTGCGACCATTTCCGCCAACTTTGGTATCACGGCTCCGGCGTGGACCAACTTCATTGCAATCACGAACACCAACCCCACCGACGCGGTCACGGTTCACTTCCGTTACTTCAACGAGAACTGTGAGGACGTGCTCGACTTCTTGGTGTTGCTGACCTGCAACGACACCATGCTGGTGAACGCCTTCGACTTCACCATTCCGGGCAGCAACGTCAACGTCAGCGAGCGTTTCTTCGGAACCGCGCCCAACCGCATTGCCGGACTGCCCACGGGCACCTTCGGCGAGGGCCGTTTCCTGCTCTTCGTGACCGCTTCCGGTGACGCCGGAGATGATTCGGGCGAAAGCGGCAACGACACCAGTCCTGCCGGCGACCGCGGCGACTTCGACGATCCTGAAGACCTGGACGTCTTCGCCGACTGGCTCTATCCCAATGAGCTGACTCCGGAAGATCTGATCGAAGATTGCCCTGGAATCGATCCCACCAAGATCGGCGTCCAGCCGGGCATCAACGACAACAACCTGAACATCTTCAACGCCAGCGCCATCTCCTTCAACTACATCACGGGTTTCCACACCATCGCTGTGGCCCGTAGTGGAGGACAGGCTTCCTTCGGCGTCAATGCCTGGACCCGTCCAGCCATCAACGCCAGCAAGGATCTGGATCTCGAGGACACCAGCGAGCAGCCGGATCAAGATCCGGACTTCACGCCTCAGGATGTCGTGGGCGATGCTCCCACGGCGATCAATCCGCAACCGTCCAAGAGTCCCAACGGAGTCTTTGACTTCTTCGACCTCTACAACATCAATGACGACGGGATGGACGGCGATGGACCGCTGGCTCCCAAGCGCGTCATTCTGGCGGGCAGCGAGGAGATCTGGCTGACGCTCTTCCGCTCCGACGGCCTGCTCCTGCCGGCCAACTACTTCTACCTGCGTCAGGACGCCCACGGCGGAAACACCATCGAAACCAACTGCGAGGGCTTCACGCCTCTGCAGCCGCGTTGCGACCAGAGCAATCCGTTCGTGCAGGATCCGGTCCGGGGCGGAGCTTTGGGTTGGACCTTGTTCCCCGAATCGGGCGTGCCGCCTGAGGATCAGTTCCTCTACTTCGCCTCGTTCAAGGACGACTACAACGGGTCCAACAACCCCAACAACGGCGCCTTGCAGATCCGCAGCGATAACAGCTACCGCTTGGATCCCGCGGCTACCTACTACCAACTGGTGGTCTTCAACAACAACGAAGTGCCGCTTGAGGTGGTGCAGGAGCTGCCGCCGATCTCGCCGCCGCCGCCCTTCCAGCCTCTGAACATCACGCTGGCCGTGAAGTGCATCAATGCCTTCCGCTTCGAGATCGCGGTCATCCCTGCAGGGGACCGCGTGACCGGTGGGTCGGGAACCGACTTCGTCTTCGTCGAGAACTTCCAAACCTTCAGTGTGGAAGATCTCTACAGCCTGGACGGACAAGGCCTGATTCAGGACTTCCTGTCCGCCCCGGTTCCGGTTGGTGACGAATTGGGTCCCGGCTGGGTGCGCTTTGACCGCATCGTCACCCGCGACTTCTTCTACGACGCCGCCGATCCGGCCTTTGCCACGGCCGTTTCCTACGACGGTGAGCGCGGAACCTATGTGACGATCGCTCAGAGCTCGTTGTTTGTCGATGCCTTCGGCGCCTCTTGGTGGGTGCCTCAGTCGGCAACCGACGCGTTCATCGAAGAGAACTAACCTAATTGCTCGGTCAGGGCCGCCCGCAAACCGGGCGGCCCGGGCCGTTCTACAACAAGATTCAACACGAATTGCACACGGAGGGAACGCTGGTGCAGCGTCTCCCTCTTTTGTTATTTAGGACTTGTGAGTGATGAAATTCCGCTGGCTGGGCCTCCTGACCCTTCTTCTGCTGCCCCTTCAAGGGCAAGAACCAGAATCCATCCGCGTCAATCAACTGTCCCCCTCCGTTTACCGCTCAGCCGGCTATTCCAACCACGCCGCGCAAGTGGTGGGCGACAGGATGCAGATGATTTGGGTGGGGCGGGACCGCTTCTCCTTTCCTTTCTACGCCGAGGTCGACCTCAAAGAGCAGAAGGTCATGCGGCTGATGAAGCTGACCGAAGAAAGGGGCCGCGGCAAAGGTCTGCGCATGAATCCCGCGATCGGACGCTATCAGGGCCACACCTGGACGGCTTGGCTGGAGGAGATCCGGCGCCAACGCCGCAGCAATTTCATGCTCAACCTGCTGGAGGTCGAGCCTGCCGGCGATGAACCCGCCGCTGAGGAGTCCGGGGACCCGGGAGAGTCCGAGTCGCCAGAAGCTCCGCAGGGTCCCGATCACCGTCAGATCTTCGATCTGGGACGGCTGGTGGCGCCCGTCACCTTTCATGAGGCCGAGCAAGGATTTTTTGCGCTGACCTACAGCCAGGACAAAGAGCTCGATTTCAGAATCTGCCTCTTCCGGCTGGGGCCGGACCTCCAGTGGACCCAAGTTCGTTCAGCCTCTGAGATTGAAGGGATGAAGCCCGTTCTGGTCCGCGATGGCAAGGGGCTTGGACTCTACTTCATGCGTCAACAGGGCATCTACCGCTCCCTGAGCGACGACGGCCAGCGATGGTCGGCGTCTGAGGAGGTCGGGGAGGGCTTGGCCACCTCGGTTCAGGCCGTCGCCGTCGAGGACGGCGTGGCGGTAGCTTGGACTATTTCGGGACAGGAGGCGGTAGAGATTTATTTGAGCCGCTGCCTCGGTGAGACGTGTTCGCCCCCTTCCAAGATCTTCCAGAGGTCTGGCCGCTTGGGCCGAATCGTGCTTTCTTCCCAGCCCGACACGGGCCAGCTTTTTATGCTTCTCAGCTACTGGGATCA
>DATIPO010000272.1:0-1592 GCA_035471925.1 Acidobacteriota bacterium | reverse complement strand
GATATTGATCTTCGACTCACCACCGTTGTTGGTAACTACGGAATCCGTGGTTCTCGCTTCTCATATGGGACAAGTCGTGTTTGTCGTTGAGGCAGGACGGACCAAGCGTGAATCTTTGATGTCTGCCCTCGAACTGGTTGGCGATCGTCCCCACCTAGGCCTCGTCCTCAACAGAACAACAGCTAGGCTTGGAAACCAGGATTTCGGTTCCTACTATAATTCGTATGGCTACGGCTACGGCTACGGCTACGGCTACGGCGGTCGATCAGCCGCTCCTCAGAAGGATTAGAGCGGACCAACGTTTGGCGGAATCGATAGGGGATTCCCATTTTGGCTGGGATGTGATTCAAGCTATCTGCTGGATTGGGAGGCCAGCAGCTATGGCCAAGCCTCTATCGAATGACCTTCGCGAACGCGTTGTTGCTCGTCACCGAGCGGGCGAGAGCATCCGTACTGTGGCATCTGTGTTTGGGATTGCCCCGTCCACGGTCTCGAAGTGGACGCAACGGTTGCATCAGAGCGGGAGTGTGAGTCCGGCGAAATTTGGCGGCCATCGCCGCCGGCTGCTGGAGCCTTACCGGGAGACGGTTCACGCCCTGGTGGCGGCAAAGCCGCATCGCTCGGTCAAGGAATTGCAGAGCGAACTGGCGGCGCGGGGTATCGAGGTGAGCCAGGAGACGGTGAGGACCTTTCTGCACGCCGAGCGGCTCAGCTTCAAAAAAAACCGCCTTCGCGGTTGAGCAAGATCGCCCGGACGTGGCCAGGCGCCGCCGGCAATGGCGGGCGCGTCAGGCGAGCATCGACCCTCAACGCCTGGTTTTCATTGATGAGACCTGGGCAAAAACCAACATGGCTCCGCTGCGCGGCTGGGGTCCACGCGGCCAGCGGCTGATCGGTAAAGCGCCGCACGGGCGCTGGCGCACGCTCACCTTCCTGGCCGCCCTGCGGCATGATCGTATCGAGGCGCCCTGCCTCTTCGACGGTCCGATCAACGGCCAGAAGTTCCGGGCCTACATCGAGCAGTTCCTGATCCCCGCTCTCCAGCCGGGCGATGTCGTCGTCCTCGACAATCTCGGCAGTCACAAGGGCAAGGAAGTGCGCCGCGCCATCCGACACGCCGGCGCAAAGCTCATCTTCCTGCCGCCCTATAGCCCAGACCTCAATCCCATCGAGCAGGCCTTCGCAAAGCTCAAGCACTGGCTCCGACAGGCCCAGGCTCGATCCATAGAGGAAACATACCGATCCATCGGCCGCATCCTCGAACGCTTCGAGCCCGGCGAATGCGCCACCTATCTCGAAAACTCCGGATACGCTTCCGCCTAAAGTGGGAACGCTCTAGCGGCCACCGCCCAGTCGCCCTTCGTGCCAGCGCCGGACTTGCGACAGAGTGCGCATCAGTGACAGTGGACCCGACCACAGCGTCCCATGGCCGCCATACATCGGCTGACCCTTGGCCGCCAGATCGGCTGCGCCGAATATCAACGTTGGCTCGATTATGAAGATGCCGTCGCTCCGGAGAGTACCAAGATTGCGCTGAACGGCGCGATTGTTCAGCATGAGGTTGTTCATGACGGGTGCGACGACAACAGGGG
>DATIPO010000271.1:0-4340 GCA_035471925.1 Acidobacteriota bacterium | reverse complement strand
CGAACCGGCAAGTTGTCGATATCCGGCTCACCGGGTGAACCGGGGAGGGCAGGAAAGGAAAATAAGATGTCATATAGATTAAGAACAAGAATAGTGCTTTTAGCGATTGTCCTTTTGGGTTTCGCCGGGCCAGCCTTAGCGAGGGGTGTCGGTGTGGCCGAATCTTCTGAATCTGCCCAGACCCAGCAGTCCGGCCACATGATGGATATGGAGAGATCGTGTCCCATGATGGTGGATGACGTCTCGGTCGATGTCGCCGACACGGCCAACGGCGTGGCCCTGACCTTTACCACCGGCAGCGGCGATGTGGGCGGTCTGCGCAGCCGCGTCCGGCACCTCGCCGAAATGTACGGCGAACATCACGGAATGGGAGCCATGCAATGGCACCCAATGGGCGGCCACGGTCAGCACCTGGGCATGACCGGTGAAGAGCGGAGGCATGGCGGCATGCACGGTGAAATGCACCATGGCTCGGGGAAAGAGATGAGCCACGGGATGATGCCCGCGGCCACTGCGACCGTCGAGGAAGTCGAGGACGGCGCCCGCCTTCTGCTCGTTCCCGCCGATGCTTCAGACCTCGATTCCCTGCGCCAGCATGTCCGGATGCACTGCGAGAAGATGAAGGCTGGCAATTGCCCAATGATGCAGCCGAAGAGCTAGGCCGAGACTGGCCGCCACGAAAAGGTGGAAGGATGCGCAAGCCTGTTGAATCTGGAGGTATTGACGATGCGACAAGGACTTTCTTTTAGTGCCGTAGGACATGCCACGAGCTTACTGCTGGCTATTTCCTTTGTGCTGTGCGTTGCTTTTGATCTTCTCTTCCCCTCTCACGCCATGTACCGGGCCTGGCAGGACCTGCTGCCCGGTTTTGAGTGGATCAGTTGGGGAAGCTTTCTGCTGGGTCTGATCGAAAGCTATGCCTATGGATGGTACATCGCCCTGATCTGGGTGCCCCTGTACAACGTCTTCAACGCCCGGCAGAAGGGCTGAGCGATGGGCGCCTGGATAGAATGGGAGGGTGGCTGATGGAGTTCAGAAAGGTCGTGGCAATCATCCGAACGGACAGGCTTGCCGAGGTTGAGAAGGAGTTGGCCGAGCTCGGCGTGTCGGGCTTGAGCACCACGCGTGTGAAAGGTTACGGCGAATACGCCAATTTCTTTTCCCGCGACCCCAAGGTGCTGCACGCGCGGGTCGAAGTGGTCGCCGAACGGGATAGGGCATATGAAATCGTCCGCACCGTCCTGAGCGCCGCCTCGACCGGCCAGCCAGGAGACGGATTGGTCATGATGGTGCCGGTGGAGCACGTGTGGCGCATTCGCACCTGCAAAGAAGCGACGGCTGAAGACCTCCTGTAAGTTCAGCCAGAAAGGGCCCATGGACACCGCTGTGGCTTTGATCGAAGCCTATCTGCACATCAACGGGTACTTCACCGTCGCCGAGTATCCGGTTCTGGAGTCGCTGCGCCGGGGCGGGACCCGCACAGCAACGGACCTCGACATACTGGCGTTCAGGTTTCCCGAGGCGGGCTGCAAAGTCGAACGAGGGGGCCGGCGAGTCGGCGGTCCTGTAGTTTTCCAGCCCGATTCGGCCCTTGGAGTTCCAGCACACACGGCCGACATGATCGTGGGCGAGGTCAAGGAGGGGCCGGCCCACTTCAACCCTCCTGCCCGAGATCCTCTTGTCCTGGAAACCGCCCTGGCCCGCTTCGGCTGCTGTCCTTCTGACACTGCGGCCGCGGTGGTCAAGAGGCTCCTCCGCAAAGGCCAAGCCGACACACCGAGCGGACATGCAGTGCGCTTAATCGCCTTTGGCTCTGCGCCGGGCGGGGACGATTTGGCCGCCAAAGTCATCACTCTAGGACATGTGATCGATTTCCTTCGCCAGCACCTGCGCCGCCACTGGAACCAGCTCGGTCCCGCCCAGCTCTCGCAGCCGGCGCTGGCCTTCCTGGCCCTGATGGAAAAGGCTGAGAAATCTGAACGGACCTGAAGGCATCCCGGTCGTGGCTGCCTGATGCGGCACGTCCCCGGTTACACTTGTGGTCGGTCACTTACCGCTCTCGCTGCGGGGACTGATTCTTCAATTCGACAACGACCGTCCGTCCGCTTCGGGCCATGCTGATCTGGCGGCTGGCCGATTGGAAGCCCTGGCGCGAAACATCGATTTGAAACCGGCCGGGGTGGAGGGGGAAATGGGTCCGCCCACATTCGTCGGTGGTCTTGACGAACACCAGGCGCTCGGCTTCGCGCACAGCAACCTCAGCGCCGGCAACGCCTTTTGAGGTCTCTGATCGGCGCACTCTGACAACCAGCATGGAGTCCTCTTCTTGCGAGACGTCGAGGTTGAGGACTTGTTGGACCACCCTCTTGCGGGGATACCGGTAGACGACATGCTCCACGCTCTGCGTCAGATGACCTTGGGCACTGAAGCGCAGAACATACTCTCCGTCGGGCAGGCAGTCGAAGACATATTCGCCTTCGGCATCCGTGCGGGCCCGGCGGCGGACCCTGCCCTGACCGTCTTCCACTATGACCCAGGCACCGGCGAGGGGCGAACCATCGACATCGAACACTCGTCCGAAGACGGAACTCTCCCGCGATGCCGGGTGTTGAGCTGCTGAAATAGCCAGGGCGGAAGCCAGGAGGACAATGGCTGAAAAACAATGCTTTCTTTCCATCATGATAGGGGTCCTCCTCTACTGCAATGCGACAGGACCGATCCCGGGAACCCAAAGCACCTTCCGCCGCCTACAAGACTCTGCGGCGCCTGCGGACGCCGTCGTCACTGTTCCCGAAGCAGCGAGTCGAAGTCTGTAATGTGACCACCGTGCTCGTGCGCAAAGCGTGCGGCTGCCTCCCGTGTGCCGAAGGCGACCAAGCTGGGCAGACAGCGGTCCCAATGCAGCGCGTACTGCCCGCCTGACCGATCACGGGCCGCCATCGCTTCGCAGCACAGGTGAACCGAACTTCCTTCGACATAGACCGCTTCCGAAGCGTCGATGAATTCTCCCGAATCGAAGTCGGCCACTTCCCGCTTGACCACCTCGGCCTCGGCTTGTTCTTGTTCGTAGTGCAGTCCGCAGCGGGCGCAGCAGGTATTCTTGACTTGCCCGTTCTCAAGGTGCATTCGGTAATGAGTGGCGCCGTGAATCTGCCGTTTGCAGACGTCGCAATCAGGGGCCCGCAGGTCGGCCCAAGAACACGCCGATACCGCCCCCATCGCAACAACGACGGCCAACGCTACGAGATGCTTGGCTCTCATGACTAATCCTCCTCTTGACTCTGCCAATCAGGAACCATCCCGCGCCGCAGAGTCGCGTAGTAGTCGGCGTCGAGCCTCCTCTTGAGTTGAAAGCGGTAGTTGCGGGTCGTCCGATAACTCCGTTGATAGCTCTCGAAGACATGGACCTCCAGGTGAAAGGGGTCGGCGGACCACAGGCTTTCGACCTCCATGCTGCGCCTCCAGGAACGGGCGTGCCCGGGATGGTCGGTGTCATAGACGATCCACCCGGGTCCGATCTTGAGCACGCCCTGGCAACCTCCGAAGGTGTGCAGGTGTTTGGCCGGAACCTCCAGCTCAGGCTCGATGTCGCGCGCCAATCGGTCGGTTAGAGGCTTTGCCAACCGCTCGACGATGACCGAAAAGGCCTCTTGCGAGAGGGACTCGCTGTCAGGCAGGACCTTGAAATCGAAGAACCGGTCCTTGCCCAGCTTCCATTTCAGATCCTCATAAGTCAGGAGGCTGAACTGGTCAGGGGACTTTCGGTCAAAACTCTGGATCTGATCCCAGCTCCACTGCCTGTGATGTTCTTCTTTCTTGTCCGGACGGTATTCAATACCCTGGTTTGAGATCAGCAAATCGCCCCGACATTGCCCCCAGGGATCATGATCGTGGCGGACGCGCAGGGATTGAGCGGCGTCCTGTGGGATGAGAAACGCCGACAGCAGCAAGATAGCGAGCGATTGGATCATTGTCCTACCTCCTTCAGTTTCCAGCCTTTCCACACATAGTAGATGACGGGGTAAATCCCCAGCACCAAGACCACCGAGGTGACCACGCCGCCCACCATGGGAGTGGCGATGCGCTTCATCACGTCGGCGCCGCTGCCGTGGCTCCAGAGAATGGGGATCAGGCCCGCCATGATGACGCTGGCGGTCATGATCTTGGGACGCACGCGGGTGACTGCGCCATGGTAGATCGCATCCACCAGATCCTTGCGGTGACGCATGCGCCCCGCCGAGACGGCTTCCCGATAGGCCACGTCGAGGTAGAGCAGCATCACGACACCGGTCTCGGCCGCCAGTCCGGCCAGGGCGATCAGGCCCACCCAGACGGCGATG
>DATIPO010000270.1:0-5534 GCA_035471925.1 Acidobacteriota bacterium | reverse complement strand
CGGGCGCGCTCCAAAGCTGGTGCCAAGCGGCTGGGTCGAACCGCTGCGCGACACGGCCAGGCGAACCTTTGCCCTGGCGCTTGTGACCCTGCTGATGCTGCCTCTGATGTGGCTGGCCACGGGCCTGCTGCCGCCTCCGGGGGGACTGGCCATGGGGGAACAACTGCGCCGACTGGCCTATTCGCGCGAAGGCCCGGAGGGCGGGCCCAACAGCTCGATGCAACGGGACCAAGGCAGCGGAGAGGCCTCCGCCGCCGGGCGGAGCGGCGACAGCTCCGGAACAGGCCAAGGCGGGAGTGGATCGGAACAGTCCGCCGAGCATGGGAGTCCGCGGGATTCGGTGACGGAAAGCAGCCGAGAGCCCGGTGGGACCGGGGAAGCGGGCCGACCGCCGGAGACCGGCGACCCGTTGGCAGAAGAGCGAGGACAAGGAGAGCCGGGGGACCGTCCCTCGGAGCCAGAGCGTGACACCGATCCTGGCCAAGGACAGGGGTCTGAGTCCCCTCCGGCATCAGAAGGTCCAACCGCCGGAGAAGAGGACGGCAGGCAAGGCGGGGGACAACAGAGCCCCTCCAGCGGTGAGGAGCAACCACAGCCAGGATCGGGCAAGGGCGGTCGGACTCAGCCTGGAGAGTCGTCGCAATCAGAGCCAGGGGCCGGCCGGAGAGAAGAATCCTCGGGACAAGGCGAAAGCGGCCAGGAAGGCGGTGCCCAAGGGCAGGGGCAGTCGGACGGACAAGGCGGTGCTGGCCAATCGAACCGGGAATCAGGACAGGGCCAAGGGTCGGGGCAAGGCGATTCGGGAGAAAGCCGGGGCGATGGTTTCGGACGTGGCGGCGAAGATCCCCAGATGGACTTTGACCAGCCGCCGATCGAGGTTCCCGAACTGCGTCCCGAGGACGCCGTCGAACTCGACCTTCCTCCTATGAATGAGGCCGTCGAGCCGGGGCAGCAGCCCGCCCAAGATCCAACCGACGGACGTCCCGCACCAGCGGCCGCTTCGCGCGACCGCAACGCCCCCCAAGGGGATCAGCGTCCTGAGAAAGAGGCCGCCTCTCAGCGCCTCCCCAATTGGATCAGGGCCCTCTGGGACCGTCTCTCGGAGACCCCACCGGCTAAAACACCGAAAGAGGAAACTGGAAGGCCGCAGCCGCGACCCCAAGAACGCCCCCCGGGAGGGCAGGCGCACTCCATCAGAGGGGGGACACCCATTGCCAAGCACTTGAGATCTTTCGGCCTCGATTTCCACGAGCAGACGCTGAGCTAATAACCAAGGAGCACCCGTGAGCCGTAACGTGCAGCACTTCGCCTCCACTGTCCTGGAATCGGTGGGACGGCGCATGTTTGGACTGGAGGAGGTCACCCGCCTTTGCCTGTGCGCTCTCTACTCGGGCGGTCACGTCCTGCTGGAGGGCAACCCCGGACTGGGCAAAACCGACCTCATCAAAAACCTGGGGCGTCTGCTGGCGCTGCCTTTCGGACGCATTCAGTTCACTCCCGATCTGATGCCCGCCGACATCACCGGCACGCTGATGCCCGGCGCCGACGGGCAGCTCGCCTTCCGTCCCGGACCCGTCTTCACATCGCTGCTGCTGGCCGACGAAATCAACCGGGCCACTCCCAAGACCCAGAGCGCCATGCTGGAGGCCATGGCCGAGAAGCAGGTCACCGTGCTGGGCGAGAAACGGCTGTTGGAGCGTCCTTTTATGGTGCTGGCCACCCAGAATCCCATCGACATGGAAGGCACTTATAATCTTCCCGAGGCCCAAGCCGACCGCTTCATGTTCAAAATCCTGATGCCTGTTCCTCATGGCGACGTGCTTCGCCGCATCGTGGGCAAGCGGGCCGGACGCAATGCCGCCGGCGAGATCATCGTCCCCCTGGGCGAGCCCGACGAGGAACGTCCTACCGCGTTGCCCCAAGACCTGGAGGACTCGCGGCGCAAGTACCAGGAGCTTCGGCGCCTCATCCACGAGATCCTGCCGCTGCCCGCTGTGGAAGAACACATCTCCAACCTCTTTCTGGCCTCCAATAGCCGGCTTTCGGAAACCAGCGGACTGGACAAGAGCCAAGTCGAGCGGCTGGGGCGGCTGGGACAATTGCTCCTCTACGGGTTGGGTCCGCGCGCGGGAATCGATCTGATGCGGGGCGCCAAGGCTTACGCCCTGCTCTTCCGTCCGGGATCAGAAGCGGCCGAGGGCATCGACTTGGTCAAAGTGGCGGCACCGGCGCTGCGCCACCGCGTCCTGCTCGATTTGGACTGGGACGAGCGCTACCGGGGCATGACGCACAACCCCGAGGGCCGCGAGTCGGCCCTGCGCGAGCGCCTCCTGGGCGATTTCTTTTATCATGCCGCCCCCGCTTCTTCGGGCTACCGCGACACCTTGCGCAGCGATCCGGTCCTGCGCGGCTACATCGAGGACGAGCGATGGTCCTGACGGCCGCCAATCCCCTCACGCCGGGGCTTTTGGAGCGCTATCGGCTGCGGGCCCGCAAGCTCCTGCGTCCTGGAATGATCGGGGCCCACCGGACGCGCCGCAAGGGCCAAAGCCTGGAGTTCCGCGAGTTTCAGCGCTATGCCCGGGGCGACGACATCCGCCACGTCGACTGGCGGGCCTCGGCCCGCTTCGGCGGCAAGGACGACCTGCTCGTGCGCAGCTTCTCGGCCGAGGAGCAACTGACTTTGGTCATTTCCCTTGATACACGTTCCAGCATGCTGCTGCCCGAGGCCCTTCCCAAACTGCAGGCCGCCCTGTGGACGGCCCAGGCACTGGGAACGATCGCCTTGCGCTCGTCCGACCGGGTAGTGCTGCATCGGCTCTTCGGTCCGGCAGCGGGAAGCGTGGCTGAGCTGGCGGGAACGGCTTCGGCCAGCGCGCTTTCACCGACCCTCAAGCGCTTGGCGGGTCCGGCTGGGGGAGGAGAGACCGAGAGGAGCCCCAGGCCTCCTGCCCACGACCAAGACCCCCCGTCCAACCTGCGGCTGTTGGGACGGCTGCTGCCTCCCGCCGGAGTGTGGCTGATTCTCACCGATCTCTACTTCGAGTCGCAAGAGACGGTGCAGGCGCTGGGACGCAAGATCGCAGCCGCTCAGGACGGCCTGCGCTGGGTCATCCTGGTCGATCTCGATTCCTGGCCTCACGAGAAAGCCCTTTTAGGACGCGGGGCGCGGCGCATCGAAGGGCTGCGGAGGCGCGAAGACGATCCCCGGGTGGAACTGGACGAGCCGGCGCTGCGGCAGGTGGAGGAGCGCATCCGCTCCCACAAGAAGCGTCTGCGCAGCCAGTTGCGCCGCAGCGGACTGGACTGGCTGCACTGGACCTATCCGGCCCGATCCCAATTCGACGCCGCCGGATTCTTCCGACGCCGCTTCCTGGACGACCCGGTACTGGAGCGGCTCTTCATGAGGGAGGCGAGATAAGAGCATGAGCTGGCTGGCCGGGTTGATGGGCGCGGTGCTGGCGGTGATGGTGCTGGTGCACTTGGCGCGTCCTCGCATGGAGCGGCGCCGGGTGTCCTCGCGGCGTTTCTTCAGTGAACTGCCTCCCATCAGCCGCTCGGCCCGCCGTTGGCGCTGGAATCCTCCGCCCATGACCTTGGGCTTCTGGCTGCGGGTGACCGTCATCGGACTGCTGTTGGCCGCCCTGCTTTCGCTGGGCATCGAGTGGCAGGGCGGCGCGGTGCGCGTCTCCGGCCTGGCCGTCCTGCTCGATACTTCGGCCAGCCTTTCCACCCGGCTCCCTGAAGACCGTTTCCGCTTCCAACAGGCGCTGCAACGGCTTGAGGACACCCTGCAACAGGCTCAGCAGGCGTCCGAAGCGTCCTGCTTCCGGTTGTTGGCCTTCGACTTGGAGGTGCGGGAGATTGCATCGGGAAGCGCACCAGAGGTCCTGGCCGCGGCACGAGGACTCTCCGCGCGGGCGCTGGGAACCGACCTGGATCTCGTGCGCCAGAGCACGCGGCGGCTGTCAGGCGGCGATGGCCAAGTCAGTCCGCCAACCAGGGGGAGGCCCCAGCAGCCCGAGGCCGGGACAGGACGTCCGAGAGCGGACGCCTCAGCCGCCTGCCCGGTCGGCGCCGTGGTGGCCATCAGCGACCGTCCCGCCCCCGAGTGGGCCAGCGAGCTCTCGGCTTGGTTCGACGTGGGACGCCCCGTCGACAACGCCGGTTTCACCAGCCTCTCGGCCCGCCGCGACCCCCTCACCGGACGCGTTGACGAAGTGCTGGTCGAGCTGCGTTTCTGGGGAACGCCCCCGGCCTCGGCCCGACTGCGCGTGCAAGCGCCCGACGGGTCCGTCCCCTACGATCAGCCGCTGACCTGGACGCGTAACCGCGCCGACATCCGCTTCGCACCGGCCGCGCCGGGATTGCACCGTCTCATCCTGACTCCGGCCGACGCCTACGCTTATGACAACCAAGCTGCTGCCGACATCCCCCCGCCTCGCCTCCTGCGGGTGGACTGGCGCATCCAGGCCCGGGGCGTCCTGCAGCGGCTGGGATGGGAGGCGGTGACGCCTTCGGCGGAAGAGCCGGGCGCGCGCCCCGGCAGCGGCAGCGGCGGCCGCAGGCCTGACCTGCGCGTCCTGCCGATCGAAGCGCTCGACGAGGAAGCAGGGACAGGCGCGCGCGATCAGAATTCGTCCGCCGACCAAAGAAGCCAAGCGGACGCGTCCTCCGAGCAGGAGCAGGACTCCTCCGCCATCCCGATCCTCTACATCGGCCCCGGCTACGCTCCCCGCCGCTCCTCGGTCCCGCCTGCCGGGAACCCGCCCGGCAGCCAGATCTCCGACTTCCGCGAGTCGAGCCGGTTGTTGGACGGACTCAACTTCGACGTGGCCGAGAGAATGGGCATCGCACCGCCCCCGCGTCCCTTGCCGGCCTCTTTCTCCCCGGTCCTGCGCGGACTCAACGGCACCTGGATGGCCCTGCGCCAGGACCCGCCCGCGGTCTACATTCCCGGCCCTCCCCTGGGCAGCGAAGATGATTCCGGCCGCTTCTCCACAACCGTCTTCTTCAACGCCGTCCGCCACCTGCTGGGACGCCGCTCCTTGCCGCCCCTGCACACGCTCACCAGCCCCTCCGATCCCGTCCCCGAAGGCAGCCGCCTGACCCTCCACGATCAAGAAGGAAACACTTCCTTCCAACCCCGCTCGGCCGGCGACCTTGGCGACCTCTCTCCCACCGCCACCCGCGCCGCCACGGTACCGCTGTGGCCGGCGCTTCTCACCCTGGCTGCCGCCCTCTTTCTTTGGGAAGTCCTAAGGCGTTCGGTGCGATAGGCCAAATTGGCGGCCAACAAGGACTCAGGCGAGTCAGGTTCTGTGCACAGGGTGGCCGTGGGCTCGAAGGCTGTCAGGGGCAAAAAGCTGCCCGCGAGGCGCTTAGGCGAGCCCGACCGGAGCTAAGCGGCGCCAAGCCTTGCCCCGCTGGACGGCTTGCATTACACTCGTCCGCTATTGACGAGGAGACGCCATGATTCTTGCCGACCATGAGATCCGGAAACTGGCCGTTGAAGAGCAGATGATCGATCCCTT
>DATIPO010000269.1:0-2468 GCA_035471925.1 Acidobacteriota bacterium | reverse complement strand
CGGATGCGTGAATTGCGCACGTCCGGATCTGTGGGGGGAGCCAGTACGGGGCACCTGCTCCGTACTGGCCCTACCCCGATGTGCGTCAGGTCGAACGACGGTCGTTCGATCGAAGTTCGGGTTCTCGGGAAGAGGTGTCGATCCCGAGGGCCAAGGCTGGGAGAGGAGGAAGCACATGCACTGAGCGGAAACCTTTCATCGGGACCCGGCGGGTAACCAACCCCGCCCAGTAGAGCCTGGCCAGCAGCTGGAAGCGAGTCTTGCGCCCGTATGGGGTAACCCTGGGGGCGAAGCGTAGACAGCGAGCGCGTAGGCCGTGTGATCGAGCCCCGAAAGGCGTACCGTCGTGGAGGCCGTTGCCGTGGATGTACGCGACGGCAGTATCGAAGCGCTGCAACGGGAGAGCAGGGGAGCCGGACTGAGGCCCGCTCCGAAAGGGGCGGACGAGCCACCGGACCCTACCCTCACCCGGGCCGCGAGAGCGGCTGGCCTGGCGTGGAGGCTCCGCCGGGGTCATAGAGCAGGGCGTGCGCGCAGTGGGGTCCCCCAGCAACCTGAGAGGCCCTAGCCCTCCGTCCGAATTGACCGGGAGGTGTGCCGGTGGACCAAGAGGCACCAGGCCGGCGACGAGCGGCGTCGCGTCGCTGGAGCGAACCAGGCGCCAACGGACGGTAACCGTCCCTCGAGGAGACGAGAGGGTGCGGGACGGGGTGAGGGGAGTCAGAGCGTCCCACCGTACCGATGAAGCGGGGAAACCGACCCGACGGGAGCCCGCGGAGGGAGAGGGGCGCCGGTATCACGGACCTGAGTGAGGGAAAGATGAAAGACGCCTCGAAGTCGAGAGCCGAGTCGACCGAGCCGGCGAGCGAAGCTCGCCGGGAGCGGCCGGCCTGGTTCGCCAACATCTCAACGAGACTTGCTCGGATAGCACAGCTGGCGAAGCAAACGCCGAAGATGGCATTCACGTCCTTGAGCTACCTCATCGACCAGAAGCTGCTCAGGTGGGCGTTCAAGCAGATCAACCGCCGTGGAGCGCCGGGGGTGGACGGGGTGACGGCAGCGGCCTACGAGGCCGGCATGCCAGAGAACCTCGAAGACCTCGAGCGACGATTCAAGACGGGGAGATGCTGGGCACCGCCGGTCAGACGGTCGCACATTCCCAAAGGGGATGGCAGTGAGAAGCGGCCGATCGGGATTCCGACGCTGGAAGACAAGGTGCTGCAGTGCGCGGTGACGCGAGTCCTGACGGAGATCTACGAGCGGGACTTCTTGCCCTGCTCGTTCGGCTTCCGCCCGAAGCGCAGTGCCCACCAAGCCCTCCAGGAGATCTGGGACCGGACGATGGAGATGGGTGGGTGCTGGCTCCTGGACGTGGACATCCGGAAGTTCTTCGACACCCTGGATCATGGCCACCTGAGGGAGTTTCTCCGGCGCCGGGTGCGCGACGGAGTGGTGCTCCGGATGATCGACAAGTGGCTGAAGGCAGGAGTCTTCGAAGACGAGACCCTACGCTACCCCAAGGAGGGAACGCCGCAGGGGGGAGTGATCTCCCCGTTGCTGGCCAACATCTACCTGCACTACGTCCTCGACGAGTGGTTCGAGAGCGAAGTGAAGCCACGGCTGCAAGGCCGTGCGTTTCTCGTGCGCTACGCGGACGACTTCGTCATGGGCTTCGAGCGGGAAGACGAGGCCCGCAAGGTTCTGGCCGTGCTGTCGAAGCGGCTGGAGCGCTTCGGCCTCTCCCTCCACCCCAAGAAGACCCGTCTCGTCGATTTCCGGCGTCCGGGTCGCGGCCAGCCGGATCGGCCGAAAGGGGAGGGCCCGGCGAGGAGCTTCGACTTCCTGGGCTTCACACACCACTGGGGTCGCTCGCGGAAGGGGAAGTGGGTCGTTCGCCAAAGAACGGCAACGACTCGGCTGACCCGGACGCTCAAAGCGATCGCCACGTGGTGTCGCCGCTACCGCCATTTGCCGGTCGCCAAGCAACACCGAGCACTGCGACTCAAGCTGCTGGGCCATTACAACTACTATGGTCTGACAGGCAACTGGGATCGCCTGGCAGCTGTCAAGCAAGCGGTAGAGCGGATCTGGCACAAGTGGCTCGACCGGCGATCCCAAGGGCGTCATTTGCCTTGGGACCGGTTTCGGCTCTTGCTCCAGCACTACCCGCTCCCGCCGGCTCGAGTCGTCCACTCCGTCATCAAGAGCGCAGCGAACCCGTGACACCGAGGAGCCGGATGCGTGAATTGCGCACGTCCGGATCTGTGGGGGGAGCCAGTACGGGGCACCTGCTCCGTACTGGCCCTATCCCGATCTGTCCGCAACGATGCGGTATCCCCCGTTCGCGTTACACCTGGCCCGCCGCGATTAGTCGTCCTTCCTCACATGAAGGAACGACAACACTCGCTGCAGATTGACCACGCGGCTCTCTTTCCGCGCCGTCGCCAGCAGCTCCTGGACCTTCTCCC
>DATIPO010000268.1:0-1505 GCA_035471925.1 Acidobacteriota bacterium | reverse complement strand
CCCCCAGATCGAGTTGGAGGGGGCGACAGCCGAGACGGTGTGGATGCTGATCAACCTGGACCGCATCAAGCTCGAGGGACAAGGCTACAAGGACTGGTCGTTCGCGTATCCAATCAAGCTGCGCTCGGAAGATCTGAGCGAAGCGCAGATCGACAAGATGCAGGGCATCAGCGAAGAGGTGCGGGAGATCCTGCGGCTGAAGGCCAGGGACCGGACGGCCGCCGTTCGCAACGTGATGCTCGACTTCGAGCATTCTTCTACTGAGGCCTTCGACGCGGGGCGCTCACGTCATGAGGGCGCCACGCGGGAGACGCTGACGTCGATGGGGCTGCACAAGGCCTTCTCCCAGTACTTCAGGGCCCTGCGAAGCTGGGAGAACACCTACTCCCTTTCTTTCTTCGTGGAGGATTTGCAGCACAGTCAGCAGGCTCACCAGCCCACCTTCGTGCCCGGCAAGGGCGTCTACTCGGTCCAGCCCCCGGGCGGCGGCAAGGCCGGCAGCCTGGACTTGCTGCTGATGCGCAAAGGACAGAGCCAACTCCCTGAAGCGCGGAGTTTTGACCGCAAGTGGGCCGGGGACGGTCAAAGCGACGGCCGTTTGACCATCAGTTGGAGACTCTTCTTGCAAGACTGGCTGCTTCCCCAAGTCCGCAACTCTTTGGCCCTGGGCAACCGGCCCTTTCGATTCCTGGACGTCGACGGGACGGGACACTGGGGGATCCAAACCTACGACGAAGATGAAGAAGAACAGTGGAAGGGCATCGACCGCTACGAATGGCTCAAGATCCAGACCTCCGATTTCTGGGTCGACACTGGCTTCGAGTCGGGCTCGGACAAGACCACCAAGGCCATCGTCAAGCTGGAAGGCCAATGGTATGAACTGATCCAGGTGGAACGCAAGGCGCTTGGCGGCGGGCTGTGGTGGAGCACCTGCAGCCTACCTTTGCACGGCCGGATCGCCATCGTGGCCGGGACCGACGGGCGGCTCTCCTTCCAGGCAGATCTGAACAGTCCCAATGCCGCCTGTACCGGAGAAAAGGACGGGCTTCTCATTGGGCTTTTCAACGAGTTGGGCGGGAATGACATCGGCTCCCGCTTGGAGGGCGGGATGACGAACGCGCTGGATTACTTGCGCGCGCTAACCGGAAGGGCCCAGGTCAATCTCAGCAAACAGCTCTCCGAGAGCTTCCTGTTGCCGGGGGGCGAGCAGTTTTTTTTCAAGAACGCCCGCTTCGACGACGACCAGAACCTGGTCTTCGACGTAACCATCAAGTCCCAGAACTAGCGAGGGCGCCATGGCTCAAAAACGCATCTCCATGACGGTCGACAGCGAACTGATGAAGAACTACACGGCCACCAGCGCCTTGTCCGGCCAGCGGGCGCTGCGGATGCTGCAAGACAAGCAGGGCAATCCTCTCATCTTCACGGTGGGCGGGAACGGCGAACTCAATCTGACCTTTCGGTCCGCCGGCTCCGCCAGCGGCTGGAAGCAGGTCGGCCTGTCC
>DATIPO010000267.1:0-3840 GCA_035471925.1 Acidobacteriota bacterium | reverse complement strand
TGATGTCTTGGATGGTGGACTTTGTTTTTTGGGCGGATTGGCGGGTGGACTCGATGGTTTCCTTTGGGGCGTTGTTGAGGAAGCCCTCGTTCTTGAGGCGGCTTTCCAGCGAGGCCAGGCGTTTCTGGGCGCCTTCGAGTTGTTTTTCGAAGCGCTCGCGTTCGGCTTGCAGGTCGGCGGCACTGAGCGTCAGGGCGGCGCGGAAGGCTTCGTCGACGGCCAGCGATCCCTTGGTTTCCTCCTCGGACTCGCTGATGACCAGTTCCTCGGTGCGCATCAGGCGTTCCAGGATGGGGCGGCAGGTCTCAAAGACTTCGGCGTGGCGGCGCGGCTGCAGGCGGACGTTGACGTAAGCGCCGGGATCGATGTTCTGCTCGGCGCGCAGGGAGCGGACGGCGGCCACGGCCCGGGAAACGGCGTCGACGCCTTCTGACTCATCCTTCCAGGACAGGCTCTCGTCCGGTTCGGGCCAGTCGGCGCTGATGAGCAGTCCCTCCCGGCCCAGGTTGCTCCAAACCTGCTCGGTGAGGAAAGGCAGAAAGGGGTGGAGGAGCTTGAGAAAGTCGTCCAGGACGTTCGACAGGACGCTGGCGGTTTCCGGCGATTCAGCCACCTCGTCCACTTTGATGGCCTCCAAGTAGAAATCGCAGAATTCGCCCCAGAAGGCGCTGCGGATCTGCTCGGCGGCGTCGCCGAAGGCGAAGGCTTCCATACGCCGGTTGATGCGCTCGAGCAGGACGTTTCGGCGCGTCAGCATCCAGCGGTTGAGGGGATGGACGACGCTCGCCGGCGTCAGTTCCAGGCGCTTCTTGCCCTCGCTCGACATCTCCACCAGTTTGGCGGCGTTCCAGATCTTGTTGAGCAGGCGCTTGCAGGCCACGATGCGCTCCTGACCCAGCTTGAGATCGCTCCCCGCCGAATTGCCCAGGACCAGCGAAAGGCGCAGGGCGTCGGCACCATATTCCTCGATAACTTCCAGCGGGTCAATGGAGGTCTCGGGCTTGGACTTACTCATCTTCTCGCCGTCCTTGTCCAGCACCAGCCCGTGCAGGTAGACGGTCGAAAAGGGGATGTCCTTGACCGTGTAGGTGGTCATGAGAATCATGCGCGCCACCCAGAAAAAGAGGATGTCGTAGCCGGTCTCCATCACCGAGGTGGGATGGAAGCGCTCAAAATCGGGACTGCGGGCGATGATTTCATCCAAGTCGAGGTCGTCGTCGAGAGCCTTCTCGCTGTCCAGCAGAGTCGAGAAAGTCCACAGCGCCGAGGAAAACCAAGTGTCGAGGGTGTCAGGGTCCTGCACCCAACCCTCGCCGTCAGGACGCCGGTGGCCCACGTACATTTCTTCGGCGGCTTCAATGTTGTCTTCGCTGACGGCGTTGCCCCGGTACCAGACGGGGACTCGGTGTCCCCACCAGATCTGGCGCGAGATGCACCAGTCGCGCAGGTTCTCGATCCAGTGATTGTAGGTCTTGACTTCATGCTCGGGCAGCAGACGGATCTTGCCCGAATCGACCACCTCGTACATGACCTGCTTGAGGGTCATGTTGCGCCCCTCCCACTGCACGGCAGGCTTGTTGACGTCGATGAACCACTGATTCTTGGGCAGCGGTTCGATGGGCAGTTTGGAGCGGTAGCAGAGCGAGACGGGCTGCGCATAAGACTCGATCTTTTCCATCAGTCCCGCGGCTTCAAGGTCGGCCACGAAGGCCTCGCGGGCCTCCTCCACTTCCTTTCCGGCATAGGGTCCGGCGGCTTCGGTCATGCGTCCGTCTTCGCCGATAACCTGAATGAGCGGCAGATTGTGCTTCTGGGCGATCTCGAAGTCGGCATGGGAATGGGCCGGCGTGACGCCCAGCGCTCCCGTCCCGTACTCGGGATCGACGTGCTCGTCAGCCACCACCTTGACGGTAATCGTGGGTCCTTTGGGCCATGGGACTTCGTAGGTTTTACCGATGTGCTCCCGGTAGCGCTCGTCCTCGGGGTGGACGGCGACGGCGGTATCGCCCAGCTTGGTTTCGGGACGGCTGGTCCCCACCAGGAAGGGCCCGTAGCGCAAGGTGTAGAACTTGGCCTCGCGGTCGCTGTAGTAGATCTCGTCGTCGGAAACGGTGGTCCGCAGATGGGGATCCCAGTTGACGATGCGGGGTGCGCGGTAGATGAGTCCGTCGCGGAACATGCGCGAGAAGACCGAGTTGACCACGCGGTTGAGGGCCGGTTCCATGGTGTAGCGCTCCCGCGTCCAGTCGCAGGACGCTCCCAGGGCTCTGATCTGGGATCGGATAGTGGAGCGGGAATCCTCGGTGAAGGCCGCGATGCGCGCCACCAATTCCTCCCGTCCCAGTTGGTGACGCGGATCGTCCATGCCCTCGGACTGCAGATTTCGGATGACCACGCTCTCCGTGGCGATGGCGGCATGGTCAGTGCCGGGAACCCAGAGTGCGGGGTGCCCCTGCATGCGCTTCCAGCGGATCATCAGATCTTCAACGGTCATGCCGATGGCGTGACCCAAGTGCAGCGTCCCGGTAGCGTTGGGAGGCGGCATGGAGATCGTGAAGGGAGCCTTTCCGGTGTCCTGGCTGGGCTGAAAGGCACCCGACTTGTCCCAGCGGCGGTAAATCTCGGATTCGACTTCGTGATGCTCGAAATATTGGCTAAAGGCCATGACTCGTTCCTCGCCCGCAGACCGTCATTGCTGCGTCTCAATCTCTCAAACAAGGGCTCTAAAGGAAAGGGAAGAGGCGCTTCCCGGAGGATGGTGGGCGGTAGAGGATTCGAACCTCTGACCTTCTGCACGTCAAGCAGACGCTCTAACCAACTGAGCTAACCGCCCCCGCGTAGCGTCCCCCCAAAAAAGGTGGGGACCCAAAACTGTGGGTCAGCCTACTACGAACCGGCTCGTGGAGCGCGGAACATGCATCCAGGGCTGTGTCATCAGCACTTCTCGCATGAGGCTCCCTAGTATGCCCAGATCGGCCTCCGATTGCAAGTAGTGTGAGGGGAGCGAATCGTTCAAGGACGGCCTTGTCCCCGACCGTCTATCAGGTCGACAGTGCAGGGTCCTGTCGTGCCCGGTCCTGGGAAACTTCGACACTCGGGTATTGACTGCGGTGCGATCCATCAGCAGACGGTAATCCCTCCTAGCCGCATTTCTGACGGCTTGTCGTCGAGAGGGCCGCAAGCGCCGTGATGACGAGGCGTCGCGACCGAAGCCCATGCAAACGTATGTCGGTACGTCGAGCAGGCCGACCGAGCGCAACGCAGTCAGCGCGGATGGATACGGCACCGCAGCAGACCACCTGTGCGAAATGCGGGCTGGGTCCCTGGCCGAGAGGAGCTCAGTCTGGGTCGTCCCATTCGCCGAACGGGGTGCGGGCCAGGTTGACGTTGAGGTAGCGGGGGTCGCGGGTGACTTCTTGGCCCAGCCAGGACGGGCGGGCGAAAGCTTGGTCTTCGCGGTCCAGCTCGATTTCGGCGACCGTAAGGCCGCGGTTGGGGCCGTGGAACTCGTCGATTTCCCAGAGCATGCTCTCGAAGTGCAACTCATGGCGGGTCTTGTCGACTCGAAGATCTCCGCACAATTCCAGCATGGCCTCGGCCTCCTCGACGGGAACGCCGTATTCGAATTCGGGACGGGTGATGCCCTTGGGCGGTCCTTTGACGTTGAGGGTGGCCAAGTCGCCGCCAATGCGGACGCGGACGCTCACATCGGTGGACTCGGTCAGGTAGCCTTGGCGGATGGAGGTCGATGAGTCAACCTGCACGCGCCATTCATCTGAAGCGACCAGGAATTTCCTTTCGATTTCGTGCATGGGCGGCCTGCCCTCCATGGCATCGTTT
>DATIPO010000266.1:0-43471 GCA_035471925.1 Acidobacteriota bacterium | reverse complement strand
ATGATAGGCCGAAGTCCCGGCCGAGTCGGCCTGATACTCGCTGTCGAGTCCTCGCTCGGCCACATACTGCTTGAACACGCCTTCCCCGGCGGGAGACCGACAAATATTCCCCAAACAGACAAACAAAACCCGTTTCCTACTCATCCCCCGCAGTCTAACCAATTCCACCTCCTCGCGTCGCTCCAACTAGCCGATGGATGAATGGAATCTCGATTCGACTTCGCAGTTTCCTCAACGGCGTACGTTATTATCTATGATGAAGATGAATAAGGGTGGCACGCGGATTTGCTAACCGAGGGGGCGAGCTAGAAGTCATGAAATTTCGAATCGACCGGATCAGAAGAGACAGTCGCACCTTGGATGAGGTCAAGGCTTTGGGGAAGCGAAATGCCCAATTCCTTGGATTCTTTCCAGAGGGTGCCTTCGACGGCCACGCGGCAAAAGGCCGGGTGATTGTTGCGCAGTACAACTCAAGCTTAGCTGGATACGTGCTGTACCGGGTGGTTGTGCGCGCCCGAAAAGCAATGATAGTCCACCTCTGCGTTCATGAAGATTATCGGGGTCAACATGTGGCTAGACAGCTAGTCGATCATCTAGCACAGGAAACCAAGCACCTGAGAGGCATTGGGCTTCATTGTCGCCGTGACTACCCAGCCCACTCGATGTGGCCTCGAATCGGATTCGCGGCGCTGGACGAGAAGAAAGGCCGGGGCAAGGATCGAGCGACACTCACCTATTGGTGGCTTGACCATGGCCATCGGACTCTCTTCTCTGAAGCGGAGGAACATGAAGCCCGCGACCGTGCCAAGGCGGTCGTTGACGCCAATGTATTCTTCGATTTCCAAGACTCGTCGAAGAAAGCCGATGCATCCAAAGCGCTTCGCGCGGATTGGCTTCGGGACGAAATCTTCCTGCTGGTCACTAGCGAGCTCCTCAACGAGATTAACCGCTGTGAGGACGAGGCGAAACGAATTAGAAGCCGGAACCTCGCTAGGCGGTGGCCTCGATTAGAAGCCAACCCACAAGATCAAGAAAGGATCCATACACGACTACTTGAAATAATGGGAGATCCCGAAACCGAGCAAGATGCGTCAGACCTGCGGCAGCTAGCCGCTGCTGTCGCAGGGAAAGCCGACTTTTTCTTGACCAAAGACGGAGGCATCCTCCGAGCAGCCGATCAACTCAATGATAGCTTCGATATCCAAGTCCTGCCACCTAGAGAACTAATCGTCTTTGTCGATGAACGGATAAATGCGGCCACTTACCAACCACGAAGCTTGGTAGGGAGCAGGTTCGCGAAAAGGAAGATCGTGTCAAGGGAGATCGAGCCCTTTCGCCAGCGCTATCAGCAGCATCATCTTGGCGAGAAAAAAGCCCAGATGTTGAGAAAACTTGAAACCCTAATCTCAGATCCGATGGCAACACTGTCAGTAGTCGAAGAGAACACGCAGGCGGACAATGCTGAGGATAAAGTCCAGGGTGCTCTGGCTGAAAGCCTTGCAGAACCAGGTATTCTGGATGTCCCGCTGCTAAGGATTACCGGAAGCCATCGGATTTCGCTCACTCTTTTTCGCCATCTAGTCTACCGCGCCATTCTCAAGGCCATCAGAAACGATCGCCAGTTCGTGCGAATTCGAGAGCCCTTTCTCGCAGCCGACCAGAAGAAGGTGCTCCGGGAAATGCGATTCGGCAACCATGACCATCATTGGATCCGATTCACGCCTCACTTCGTGACGGCAAGGGCAGGACTAGCGGATGAGATTCGGCAGATAAGGGACTCAATGATGGCCTCTAAGCCGATTTACAATGATTTGCTGAGTGGAATAATGACTCGGGCGAAGAACTTGACGCCCGAGTCGGTTTTCGAGTGGGAGGGTGATCTGTGGCCGTCCAAAATCCAAGGGAGCAATGCCAAAAACTTCCTGGTTCCCATCCGGCCTAATTGGGCTAAGGAGTTGTTCGACAAGGAGTTAGCCCGGCAGAGTCTCTTCGCGTCAAAAGCCGAACTCGTCCTCAGTCATGAAAACGTCTACTATCGTGCTGCACGGCCGGCAATCCTGGAGGCTCCGGCTCGATTGCTATGGTACGTGAGCGGGCAAAGTGGCGTACCAGGAAGCAAGATGATCCGGGCCTGTTCCCGACTCCTGCAGGTGGATGTCGGGCCGGCAAAGGAAATCTATAGCCGATTCAAACGTCTAGGAATCTATCAATGGAAAGACATTCAGGATTCGCATCGAAAGGGAGCAAGGATCATGGCATTCCGCTTCGCCGCCACCGAACTCTTTAATCGCCCCATCCCCTGGGAAAAGGCACAGTCCGTTGTAAACCGGCTCGAAAGTCGAGGTCTTTCGGTGCAATCGCCCTTTCAACTTCATGAAAAAACCTTCTTCCACCTCTATCGTCTCGGGAGTAGAAAAGGTGTATAATGCCTCGGTGAAGAAACGCTTGCTGCTTCTGTCGATCCGGCCCCGCTACGGCAATCTTATCCTTTCAGGAGAGAAGCGGTTCGAGCTACGTCGGACGAGTCCCAATGTACAGCCTGGTCAATGGGTACTTCTGTATTTTTCGGCGCCGCAGATGCGCTTGGCAGGAGCATTCGAGATCGCAGAGGTCTTGCGGCAATCTCCTTCCGAAGTCTGGCCTCGTGTCAAGGGAGTTTGCGGACTATCAAGACGGGAGTTCGAGGATTATTTCGATGGAGCGGAACAGGCTTGTGCGCTGAGGGTCAGCCGAGTGATACGGTTCCATCGGGCTCAAAGCCTGGAGAGTTTGAGGAGGAAGTGGCCAGGCTTCCGGCCCCCGCAAGCATTCCGATATGTGCCGTCGTCCAATCCAATTGTGCCTAAGGCAATGGGGCAGCATCTTTAGTCCAATCCAAGTGAGTCCAAATGCTTGTCGCTTCAACGATCCTCTATCGTTCGACCCCGTTACGGATAGTTCCGGGTTGACAGGGGATTCGATCATCCGTATATTCGGATACGTGGATGAGCGAGCTGACCAGTTGTTGAAGTCGCTGAGCGACCGGACGCGCCGGGAGATGGTGCGGGTGCTGGGTGAAGTGCCTCTGACCGTCGGGGAGATCACTGAAGTCATGGGGATGCCTCAGTCCACCGTCAGCCGGCATTTGAAGACGCTGCGCGAGACCGGACTGCTGGTGGACCGGCGCGAAGGGAACCGGACTTACATCGGACTGGTGGAGCCGCAGGGCAACGGCAACGGAGCCAATGGAGGTGCTCGGCTGGGGGATTTGCTGAATTCCTGGCTGAGGACGCAGCCGCTGGGGCAGCATTTGCAGGAGCGGCTCGATGCCGTTGTGGAAAGCCGCGAGGGGGGAGAAGACTCTTTTGAGCGGCTGGCCCACCAGTGGGACGACTTGCGCTTTCAGCACTTCGGCGGGTTGTTTCACCTGGAGGCGCTGGCCTCGCTGCTCCCTCAGCACTGGACGGTATTGGACATCGGGACCGGCACAGGCTACTTTCTGCCCTTCCTGAGCCGTCAGTTCAAGAGCGTGATCGCGGTGGACCCGTCCTCGGCCATGTTGGATCTGGCCCGGGAAAGAGCTCATCGCGAAGGACTTGAGAATGTCCGCTTCCAGCTCGGACGCCTGGAGGAACTCCCCGCGGATGACGACAGCGTGGACGCCGTCCTGGCCATTTTGGTGATGCGTCACAGCGGCCAGCGTCCCAAGGCGCTGGAGGAGCTTTGGCGCGTCCTCAAAGCCGGCGGACGTCTGCTGGCCGTCGACATCCACCCCCATGAAATGAGCGAATTCCAGCGCGAGATGGGCGATGCCTCTCCGGGTATCGACCCGGATGCGCTGAGCCAGGAACTGGAACAGGCCGGCTTCCGGCTGAGGAGCCTCAACAAGCTGCCCATGCCGCCGCCCGGCCATCCGGCCGCGCCGTCGCGTCCGGCGCCGCCTTTGTTTGCATTGACCGCAGAGAAACCAACGTCCGCCCGCGAGGCGGATGCCACCATCTAAGGAGACCGCTTTATGACCACTACAGCCGTAACCGAGAAAGACTTCAAGGTCCGGGACTTGAGCTTGGCCAAGTTCGGACGCAAGGAAATCGAACTGGCCGAGGCCGAGATGCCGGGACTCATGTCCATCCGCCGCGAGTTCGCCGACGAGAAGCCCCTCAAAGGCGCCCGCGTGTCGGGCTCGCTGCACATGACCATTCAGACCGCCGTCCTGATCGAAACGCTGGCCGAGCTGGGCGCCGAGGTGCGCTGGGCGTCCTGCAACATCTTCTCCACCCAGGATCACGCCGCCGCCGCCATCGCCGAGGCCGGCATCCCGGTCTTCGCCTGGAAGGGCGAGACGCTGGAGGAATACTGGTGGTGCACCGATAAGGCCCTGGCCTTCCCCGAGGGCGGACCCAGCCTGATGGTGGACGACGGAGGCGACGCCACCTTGCTCATCCACTTGGGCAAAGAGGCCGAGGACGCCTATGAGAAGGACGGCACCCTGCCCGATCCCGAGAGCACCGACAACGCGGAGATGAAGGTCATCCTGGCCCTGTTGCGCGAGCGTCTGCAAGAGGACCCGCGCTACTGGACGCGCATGGCTGAGGGCGTCCTGGGCGTGAGCGAGGAGACCACCACCGGCGTCCTGCGCCTCAACCAGCGCGCCAAGAAGGGGACGCTGCTCTTCCCCGCCATCAACGTCAACGACTCGGTCACCAAGAGCAAATTCGACAACGTCTACGGATGCCGTCATTCCCTGCCCGACAGCATCATGCGGGCCACCGACGTGATGATCGGCGGCAAGACCGTGGTGGTGTGCGGATTCGGCGAAGTGGGCAAGGGCTGCGCCCAGTCCATGCGCGGTCAAGGCGCCCGCGTGATCGTCACCGAGATCGATCCCATCTGCGCCCTGCAGGCGGCCATGGAAGGCTACCAGGTGTCGACTCTGGAGGACGTCCTCGGCACGGCCGACATCTTCGTCACTGCCACCGGCAACTTCAACGTCATCCGCACCGAGCACATGAAGCAGATGAAGGACAAGGCCATCGTCTGCAATATCGGCCACTTCGACAACGAAATCGACATGGCCGGGCTGGCCAAGGTGGAGGGCATCGAGAAGGAAGAGGTCAAGCCCCAAGTCCACCAATGGCATTTCGCCGACGGCAAGAGCATTATCGTGCTGGCCGAAGGACGGCTGGTCAATTTGGGCTGCGCCACCGGACATCCCAGCTTCGTGATGAGCAACTCCTTTTCCAACCAGGTCATCGCTCAGATCGAGCTGTGGAAGAACCACTCCGACTACGACAAGCAGGTCTACGTCCTGCCCAAGCATCTGGACGAGAAGGTGGCACGGCTCCATCTCGACAAGCTGGGCGCCAAGCTCACCCAACTGACCGCGGAGCAAGCCGAGTACATCGGCGTCGAAGTCGAGGGCCCCTACAAGCCCGAGCACTACCGCTATTGAGGCCACTGCCTGGCCGCGAGTTCACACGCGTGTCAAGGTTTGTGAACTTAGTCAGCGGCCCCGGCTGCTCTAGGCGGTGAAGGTGGATATGAGCCGCGAACAGCGCTATTGCACGCTTACAGCGTTCCTTCGGGACGCGAGCCGAAACCCAGGGTTGCGCTCGCGTCTCGCGGGGCTCGCCGCGGCTCACCCTGGGCTGGCATATGGCTCGCCTTCAGCGAGCCCGGAGTGAGCCTTCGACACGGTCGCTTGCATGTGGGCTGCTTACCCTCCGTAGCCTTGGCGAATGTGGGACAAATGGCTCGCCTACAGCGGGCCCGGACTAGACGTACGCCACAGAGGCTGCCTGCCTCCCCACCCCGGGGTGCCGGGGACAAGGCCTATAATGACTTACTTGTTTTCCAATCGAGCTGCCCTTATAGGGCTTCCGCTGGTGTTGGTGGTCCTTTTCGTCCTCTATCTCGACTACGGCTTCTGGATGGACGGGAAGATTCTGGGGCCCCATGAGATCGTGCCGGAGACTCCGGCGGGCAGCGTCGTCACCATCACTTACGCTCCCTGCTACAAGATCGAAGAGGACAGCTTCCACCTGCGGATCGCCGGGCTCGGATCGGTCCACGTTCTGGGACAGCTCGAGGGCCTGACCGTGGGAGCCAAAGCCAACCTGCAAGGACGTCTGCTGGAGGACGGCAAGCTACGCCTGCTCAAGGGACGCGCCGTCTATCACGACTGGTTCAAAGAATATGCCGGCGTAGCGGTTGTCCTGCTGCTTGGGGGAGTCCTTCTCCGGGAATTTCGCCGCGGGTGGGAGACGCAGCCATGAGCTTCAACCTGTCCCCGGGTCCGCCGCCTCCATGGCGCTTCCGACCACGATGCCACTTCAAAAGCCAGCTCGACAGGCTGGATCGATGGACGCCGCCACCCCAGGCCATTGTGGCGATTCCTCTCTCAACCCGCGAGGCACGCTGCCGCGGACGGCGTTCCCGCGGTTACTTGACCGGAGCCAAGCCGTGCCAGACCTGATCAGCCATGCCATGTCGGGATATCTGGCGCGCCCCACAGCCGAGCGGCGGACGCTGCTGCTGACAGTGGCGGGGACTGTCTTGCCTGATTTGGGACGCGTCCCCGACTTGGCGCTGGCGACCTTCTGGCCTGCTCTGCGCTATTCCCTTCCCGACTGGCTGTTCGACGGACTGGGGATCTCTCATACCATTCTGCCGCTGCTGCTGATCTGCTGGGTCGTGAGCTTCCTGGCCCCACGTCCCGAGTTGCGCCGCCACCTCTTCGGCTGCCTTTTGCTGGGAGGAGGGCTGCACTTGGCCTTCGACTACCTGCAGCGCCACCTCTTCTGGGACTACACTCCTCTTTACCCCCTGTCCTCAGCGGGCTGGGAGGCCGGCCTTTTTTGGAGCGAGGACGCCCTCTTCTACATCTTCCCCGCCATGTCCGTCCTCACCCTGGCCATGTGGATGTTTCAACGCCGAAAGGCTTCTTGAACCGCCAGCCTGCCGACGGCGCGTCAGCCCAGCATGCGTTGGACGGCCCAGTAACCTCCCAGCAGAGCGATGCCCAGCGAGCCGGGGATGACAATGGACGACCGATAGCTGTCGCGGCGGCGCATCCAGCCCACCGCCGCGAAGGCCATCAGGATGACGGCCAACTGCCCCAATTCCACACCCACATTGAAGGAGAGGAGGGCCGGCAAGTACTCGCTTTCGGGCAGCCCCAACTCGCGCAGGACTCCGGCGAAGCCCAGACCGTGCAGGAGTCCGAAGGTGAAGACCACCCCCACGCGCCACGGTTTCAGTTCGGTGGTGAGGAGGTTTTCCACCGCCACGTAGACGATGGACAGGGCGATCAGCGTTTCCACTGGACGCGAGGGCAAGGAAACGACTCCATAGATCGACAACGCCAGGGTCAGGGTATGGGCGGCGGTGAAGGCGGTCACCTGCAACAGCAGCGGACGCAAGCGCGTCGAGAGCAGGAACAGCCCCAACACGAAGAGGATGTGGTCGAGCCCCTCGGGGACGATGTGCCAGAAGCCCAGCACCAGGTAGCGTCCGGCCACCTCAAGGGTTCCGGCGGCAGGGATCTCGGCGCGCAGCGGCAGCGGATCCGAGCGCGCCCCGCGCTGCAGCAGCAGGACGGTTGCAGGAGCACCTTCCCGCGGCGCGTCCTGGCCGGCCTCGCTGGGTCCCTCCGATGGCGGCTCGGCCTGGGACGAGCTGTCCGCCGAGAAGCCCGCGAAGCCAGGACGGCTGAGAACATCATCGGTCGTCCGGTAAACCTCCAGCCGCACGGGGGGAAAAGCCCGGGAGGCGAAGAAGCTGACCTCTTCGGCTTGAGGCGGAATGCGCCCCTTGAGGATTGCCGTCGTGCCCAACAGGGTCGGCTCCTGCGATACATCCGCCGCCGTTCCGTGCTCTGGGAACTCCACCTCAAAGTCGGCTGGCTCCCCGTCAAAGCGCACCCGCACCCGTCGCTGGAAGAGCGTCCTCAGGTCGGCAATGCGCTCCTTCAACTGGTCTTGCGGGAGCGACGTGAGGCGTTCCTTGAGTTGCGCCGAATCCACCTCCTGGCTGACTCCCAGCGCCAGGGCGTCGAGGTCGCAGGTCATGCGCACCAAAAATCGCTCGCTGCCCAAGTGCAGTTGCGATTGCGTCAACTGAAAGTCATGCCCGCTGAGGGGAGCCGTGAAGACGGTCAAAAGCAACGTCCCCAGCCACGGTCCGAACATGGAGATCGTGATTCTGATCGGTTTTTTCAAGTCGGAGCCTTTCACAGTTACTTCAAACGCAGGAACTCGCTGCCGGGTTTCGAGAAGCCCGGTCCCGCCGATCTCTCATTCGCTTTCAGAAGATGGCCGAGAGTCCTTGGCCGAGGACTCGCTGGCCGTGTCTTTGGGCGGGGCGGAGCGGCGCCTCGAAGCATCTTGGCGCGCCTGACGCAAAACCGAGATCACGCCATAGAGAAGCGCGACCAAGACCCAGATGAAGATGATCCAGACGACGATCATGAAACGCGCATTGTAATAACAGCCGGGCCCCTCGTCAAATAGATTTTTAAATAGAAATTGTTATTTGTTTTCGCAACCTAATATCGCCAACTTGTCAGATCGGCTCCCGCGGGAGCCGAGGTTTCGATTCGTCTGAGAATCTTGTCCACGTACATCTGATGGTAGCGCAGTCGCGAGAGGTGGTTTGGAAGGGTCGGATCGCCATTCCAGCAGTGTTCGGCGCGGTCTCCGTAGGCCACTTCTCCATCATAACCAGGATCGCTGGTCTTTGTCAGGAAATCCTCCATCAAGTAGACCGCATTGTTGAGATAGTAGTTGTCCATATCGCCGCAATAGATGTGGATCTTGCCTTGCAGCATAGGTCCCAAATCGGCCCAGTCGCGTTCCAGGATGTAGCGCAGATCGTAGTTCTCGCGCCAGTGTTCGGCCACTTGGTGATCGATCTGTCCGCTCAGCTTGTCCCAAATGCGGCGGGGATAGCCGTCCTCGCCCACGGGACTGTAGACCGCTTCCCAGATGTCCCACTGCTGTCCTGAGCGGCTCTTGCTGCCCAGGGCCAGTTCGCGGTGGTTCATCTGCTCAAGGGTGGCGTTGACGCGTCCCAGATGGTCGCGGTGTCCCGGACGCGGCACTTTTTTCCACTGCTGGACGTCGTAGTAGGCGTTTTCGTCCTCGTAGATATTGACCAGGGTATAGGCGCGGAAATCGATGGGGTCGGGACAGGCCGCGAAGGTGCCGTTGTATTCCTCGGGATAGAAGACCTGGGCGGCCAGCGCTTCCCAACCGCCGGTGGATCCACCGTAAAGAAAGCGGGCCCAGCCTTGGCCGATGCCCCGGAACTTCTCTTCGATGTAAGGAATCAGCTCATAGGTGATGGCGTCGCCGTAGGGTCCGAGATTCTCAGAGTTGACGGCGTAGGAATCGTCGTAATAGGGGTTGGCGTGCTGAATCTCGATGATCAGCCAGCGGGGGAAGTCGGGGCTGATCCAATCCTGGTAGAAGTCGTAGGCCGCCTGCTGAACGATGCGGTTGTAGCCCTCGACTCCGAAGCGCTGGCTGTACTGGGGCTCCAGATCGGGATCGGGGGGTTCGGTGCGGAAGCCTCCGAAGTCGTAAGGGAAATGTCCGTGATTGATGACCAGCGGGTAGCGGGCCTCGGGATGCTCCTCGAATCCCTTGGGGAGCAGGACGTGGGCCCCCAGATAGATATCGCGTCCCCAGAACTCGCTGAGGCGTTGGCTTTTGATCTTGACATGCTTGATCCACTCGGTGTCTTCGGGATCGGCGATGGGCGGGATCTTTTGGTCGAGCTCGATTTCGATGACTTCTCCCGGCGTCACCTTCATGCTGGCCGGCGTGGAGATCAGATTGCCGGGCGCCCGGTTCCACTGCTGGCCTTCGCCCCGGTCCATGGGCAGCTTGACGGTGTGTCCGTCGGAACGCTGAAAGGTCTCATAGCGGTGCAGCAAAGCCTGGACGACGTACTCGCCTTCGGGCAAATCCTTCAGGTTGTGAATCGGGTATCCAAAGGACGAGTCGGCGTCCACCTGAGCGGCGGTCCCCGGCGCCAGCCCTTCGACATCCGTCCCGAAGACGATCTGTGTGCCGGCCCCGTCGGAGATCTGAAAGCGGGGCTCAGCGCTGTCGTCTTGGGAAAGCAGCACCAAGAGCCGTCCGTCCAGCGTTTCGGTCTCCAGCGATTCGGGAAACGAAACTCGAAACGCCGCCCCTTGGCCAGAGGCGCCGGGAGCGCATCCCGCGCCTGCTCCAACCAGCGCCACCAAAAGCAGGGTCGAAAGCGTCCGCCAGTTCTTTGGCAACCCGAGTCCTGTTCGACTCCCGCCGCGCCTGCCCTGCGGCGACACGAAAGACACCGACGCACTCCAAGCCCAATCCACGAGGCTCCCCTTCATCATGGTCTATCCCCCCAAGCGTGGCGTGGTCAAGCCAGTCCTTTGTACCACTCCATCGCCGCGTCCGCACCCTCGCCCAAGAAATGAGCTCTCGCGGGGCCGGTAGCGCTGGGTCGAGCGCGGCTGGTCCGGATGTGTCGATCCGTTCACAGGACGGCGACTGCAGCCGTTGCTGCCGTCCCCCAGCGGGTCATGCCGGATCCTCTAAGGAGACGCCGAAGGCGCTGCGATCCGCCCCTTCAACGACGCGGCTCCATGCTATACTCCCAGGCGAATGGGCGGTTAGCTCAGCTGGCTAGAGCGCCTGCCTTACAAGCAGGAAGTCGGCGGTTCAAGCCCGTCACCGCCCACCACTTATCTCTTTTATTTTCAACTACTTAAACGAATTGCACACCTCTACACCTACACCTAACTTTTTCGGCGTGTGAGACAGAGGCAGGAAGTCGGATCAGCGAACTTTGGTTGATCTAGTAACTTTCAAGCCAGGCCGCCTCGTCAACAAGTCCAGCTTGGCTGGGTGCCGTCACTCTATGGCCGTCGAATCCGAATCTTGCGATCCGTCGCCACGACAAGGCACTCCTTCCAATCCTCAACCTCCTCGTGTTCGAAGAGCTGGAGGATTCGTTCGAAGAGGGCTTGCGTCCCGGCTCATGGAGGCGGACGAGGAATGCCTCCGTGAGCGCCCGGAGGGAAGAGGCGAAGGTCTGAGAAATCTCTGGGTGAAGAGAAAAGCTTCAGCATCCTGCAGGGCCCTGCCAACTTCCCGATCAGCACCTCCTTGAAGTCGCCCTTGATGACGGAATGGACGATATGTCCCGAGAAGCTGCGGGGTTTCGGCTGGACAAGGGGCGAGCCGAGAAACCATCATCCGCGTTCCAGGATCGCCCCTTACGATCTGTCAGCGAGACGCTTCGCCTTGCGCTCTTCAAGTGTTTCAAACCTGAGATCGAACCCGGCCCTCTCAATTACTTTGCGCGCTGTTGCATAGAATTCATGGCCTTGGGCATTAAGCGGATACTTGCCTATTGTCCTGATGACTGGCTTGAGGCCCACCGCCTTGGGGTATGCTTCTAATAGTTCCCCGCTTTCGATAAAAGCAAGATAAGTGTTGATTTTATCCCGCAGGAGTTGGATGTGGCGATCCATTTCCATGTTCCAAGGCAGGTGATCGCTGATGGTAAGCAGAACCTCCCTCTCGTCCTCAGAAATGCTCAGGACATCAACCATCTTTGCGTTTTTGATGCTCATTATCTTCTCACTCTAGCTCGGAGGTCTGATGATCTCAACTGGAGTTGGGGGAATCTTTGTTCCTCCCGGAACCCCAGGTTTCCCTTGACCGACCACCGTGGTGCCTGACCTCTCGATTTCCGGAAAAGCCGCATTCTGATTAGCTGTGAGACGTGCCGTTGATGACGACTTGCACTCTATGCATCTCAGAGTCCCCGTGGAGTTCTCGGTTACAACATCAAGGCGGGTACGCACTCCGCTGTCCGTCTTAACCGTAATCTGAGGAGCCTGCCTGTGGCAGAATTAAGGAGCACGACATGCCGTTTTCAGAGCAAAAAGGCAGCCTTGCACCTGAGCCCGGAGGAACGGGCGCAACTTGAGGATTTGTCGCACTCGCGAAGAGAGCCCTTGCAGCGTGTGAGACCGGCCCAGATGCTGCTGGCCTAAGCCGGCGAGAGGGTGTCGGCGATTGCCGCAAGCTGAAGATCCGCCGGCCCAAGATCTACCGAACCATCAACAAGGGGCTGGAGCTGGGTGTGCAGGCGGCGCTGGGAGACCTGCCGGGCCGCGGCAAGAAGGCGGTGATTTCGCCCGAGGCGCGGGCCTGGGTGATCTCGTTGGCCTGTTGCAAGGCCCGCGAGCTGGGGTTACGCCCGGGAGCTTTGGACGACAGAATGGACGGTGTGTCCACGCTGTTCCAGTTCCTCTGCCAGACGATGAGGGATGTTCTCGTCTGACCAGATCTGCATGAGACTTTCGGGAGGTGGCTGAGCGGCAGATCCTCGACTGCCGATGCGGCGGCAAAGGCAATCGCCGCCCTGACGTGCTCGTCGGAGAGACTGGGAAAGTCCTCAAGAATGTCCTGGATGGAGGCGTCTTCGGCCAGACTGGCCAACACAGTACGCAGCGTGACGCGAGTACACTTCATGACAGGCTGGCCACGGCAGACACCTGAATCACGCGTGATCAATCGCAGATAGTCCATCTCAAACCTCGACGAGTCATTATAGCAAGACCGTGCTCGACCCTACTCAAGAGGTCAGGCGCCGGCCGCCTCGCTTCCCCGGTCGCCTCCTCCATCAATTTTCCACGCGCCAGGACACCACGCTCCGCAATGATCACCGCTGGACCTGCGCCACGACAGGCGGCGGCCTGATCATAAGGAGCGCCTCGTCGACCGTACTCTCTACGTCGATTCATCTCCTCCGGAACCGTATCGAAGCCAACACCGTCGCTCCCGCATCCACATCAATCCCGCCCTTCAACTCGGTCCTCCAGTCCGCCGTGAAGCTGACCTGGGCCGTAACCGAGTCATCCTGAGCCAGCGTGGGCCTTCTCGGAGCTCGTACTTGGGCAGCCTTTCTGGCAGGTGGATCCCTTAGAGAGATTACGAAGGGCCCATCGAACTCTTGCCTCCTAACGCCATCCGCGGCTGCCCAGGCCGGCGGCTGAGGGGTTGGCGATGAAGCTCAGGATGGCAGAGAACGTAGGGTCGTCAGGCTGGGTGATGTCGATGATGCTCGAGTAATGGCTGCCGGGGACGATCACGATGTCGGCGGGCCGTTTGGCGTCGTACATCAGATCGACGAAGAAGGCTCCTTGTTCCAGGATCGGGGGATGAAATCGCTCGCCTTCGGCGATGACGATGAGGGTGGGCGGCGTGTGCTGGCCGACATGGCGGGACGGGTCGGAGTCGAGGCGGTCTTGGAAGCTCTCATAGGTACGCGTCTCATCGGATCGCTCGGCCCATCGGGCGGCCAGATCGTCCATCGAGGCGCCGGCTTGGGCGGCGCGCTGCAGGTGGCGCTTGAGAGGGGCAAGGGTGCAGCCCATCGCGATAACGCCGGCGATGTCCGCAGTTTCGAGTCCGGCTTCCCGCAGATATTTCTGGTTGGTCCCCAGGGTGGCCGCCAAGTGGCAGCCGGAGCTGTGTCCGAAGAGGAAGATGCGGCTCGGGTCGCCTCCTCGGGAGCCGATGTTGTCCTTAACCCAGCGCACGGCAGAGGTTACGTCGCGGGGCATGGCGGGCCAGCGAAAGTCCGGCGCCAGGCGATAATCGATGTTGGCGCACCCTATGTCCGCTTTGAGGAATGGTTCGCAAACGCCCGCATAATGGTCGGACTTGCGGGTATCGCCTCGCCGTAAGCTGCCGCCGTGAATGAAGATGACGGTCGGGAAGCCCGGCTTCTTGGGATAGCTGATGTCGAGAACTTGGTCGGAATTTCCATTCCGGACGTAGGGGACCTCCCTTTCGCGCCGGGGCAGCTCGGTCTGGGCAGCAACGAATCCGAAAACCGCCAGGAGAGCGGGCGCCATGTGGAAACTACAGGCACTTTGCATATATTGTCTCACGTAGCATAAGACGCCTGGGTTCCAGAAAAGCTATATGCAATCCAGAGGCGAAGCAGATCGCCAGGCGCACTGTGAGGCCAACAGCCGCAACAAACGCAGATCAGAACATCAATCCGCCACACACCTTGGAGGTCAGCTTGGCCTGCACGCCGAACTTAGGCTTGGGGAGCGGGGGCTCGTCTCCGAGCGGGACCTTCAGCTTGAGCTCACCGCCGTCGGAGCAAACCGCGTCGGCGAAGCAGGCCTCGATTTCAGTTTCGATGTCGGCCTCCCCGGTCGGGCACTTGTCGGATACCTTGAAAGCCCCCTCGAAGGGGCCGAGGTTGGCCGACAGCTCCAGATTGTTCGACCGGCCGCTGGGGTCGAGGTCGCCGAACGGCTGCACTTCGACGCCAGCGCCAGCACCGAACCCGACCTCGCCGCACACGGAGAAGCCTTCGCTCGTGATACTGAAACTGATGCCCCCGCCGATGCCGCCGTAGGCAGAGGCGCCGATGGAAAACGCCCCCGTCGGATCGACCAGCGAGACCGGCGAGTTGGCGGCGTAGGCGTAGAGGTTGGCCTGACGTCCGTCGTAAAGCGCCGGATCCCTCGACATCCACCGACCGCTGCGGGGGTCGTAGTCGCGGGTTCCGAAGCGCACCAGGCCGGTGGCCGGGTCGGCGAGTCCGCCGGCGAAGCCGATAGCCAGCTGGAAGGTTCCGCTCATCGTCAGCGGCACTCCCCAGGCGTCGGCGGAAAACGTCCGGACCACAGTGCCCGCCGGGTTGGTGACCACCCGCGGCGTGCCGAGGTGATCGCTGGCGACAGCGTAGCGCTGGCCGGCCCGCTCGACGGCCAAGAGCCGCCGCCCGGCGTCGTAGAGATAGCGGGAACGCACCCCGGCGGGGTCATCGGATGCGGTGATCTCGAAAGGGTTGTCGGGATTGCCGTACAGATACGTCGTGGTCTGGCCGTCCAGAGTGCGGCTGGTCCGGCGTCCGAAGCCGTCGTAAGTGTAGGTGACCTGCCGGCCGTCGGACAGAAGGGCCGACAGCAGCTCACCGCGGGCGCTGTAGAGGTAGCGCTCGTTGCCGTGTTCGGTACGGAAGCCGTCCGCATCATGGGCGACCGCCACGCCGCCCAGATCGGTCAGGCGGTCCTGGACGTCGTAGTCGGCCGTCTCGGTCATGCCTCCCGCCGTGCGTGCCACGCGGTTGCCGTTGACGTCGTAGCTGTAGTTCTCCACAACCAGTCCGTCCTGGGTCACCTCGACGAGCCGTCCGTCGGAGTCATAGCCATACTCAAACGTTGTACCCGTACCAAGGATCCGCTCGACCTGACTCACAACGCGGCCGGCGTCATCGTAGGCCAGCTCTTGAGCAAGAACCTCGGCACCGTTGTGGGTATGGATCCGCCCCGTCATGCGTCCGAGCAGGTCGTAGCCGAGAACGATCTCCTGAACGGGGGCGGCGATTCGGGTGGGGTCTCCGGCCGGCCCGTCGGCAGTGTAGGTGAACGGGCCTTGCTGGACCAGCGCCCCGTCGGCGTCGTAAGCGAGCGTGACGGCCGCCCCGTCAAGGGTGGAGCCAACGAGTTGTCCGTCGGCATTGTAGTCATAGGTAAAGACGCCGGCCGACGTCCCGGAGGCGGCTTCCCGCACCAGTCGATCGCCCAGCCAGTCACGGTCCAGCGTCTCGGTTGTTCCTCCACCGGTTCGGGTCAGGGCTCCGACGCGGCCGGTGGTCCCGAGGTAGCCGATCGCTACGGTGGCCTCGTCATAGACGAGTTGGACCAACCGCCCTTCCGGATCCAGGTTGAAGTCCTGTCGGCGGCCTGACGGCAGCGTCACGGCGGTGCGGCTGCCTGCCCCGTCGTATTCGTTGGTGTAGCCCGTTCCGGGTCCGGGCGGCAGGTAGCCGACGAGCCGGCCGCGGTTGTCGAAGTCGAGCCGGTGCTCGGCGACCGAGGGCATGATGACACCGGTGCGGTTTCCGTCGGCATTATAGGCTATGCCCACCTCTTGGCCCTCGGGAAAGACGACCGCGACCACGCGGTCGGCGGCGTCGTAGCGGTAGCCGACGGTCCGCCCGGTCGAGTCGGTGCGGCTGGTCACGCGGCGGGAGGCGCCGTCATAGAAGTAGGTCTCTGTCGAGGGACCGAGACGTCGTTCGACGAGTCGGCCGAGGCTGTCGTAGACGAGCTCCAGCGGATGGGCCCCGGCTCCGGTCTGAATTTCGGTGATCCGCCCCAGGGTGTCCAGGGCCGCCCGTTCGATGCGGCCCGCCGGCGAGGTGGTTGTGAACGTCCCGCCCCCGCCGGTATCGGGGGTGTAGACGATCGTAGAGGTGCGTCCGTCGAGGGTTACAGTCGTCTCCTGCCGCTCTATGGTTTCGCCAGATCCAGTGTCCACCAAGTCCACCGAGCGCTGCTCGATTCGCTCGCTGACCGTGCCGTCGGGTCGGGTGATGATCACCCGACCGGCATAGGGGGCCAGCAGGCCGAAGCGGGGATGAGGAGCGGACTCCCTGGTGATGACAGTGCCGTCCGGGTCGGTGATCGTGGCGCTGCCGTCGGGACGGTTGACCACCACGGTGGTGGCGCCGCTGGGTTCCACCGTCGTCCGGGTGGTTGCGCCGTCCGGCGCGACCTCAAGCGTATAACGGGTCTGGCGCCCGCTTTGATCGGTGAACGTGACGGTGTGACCGCTGCCGGGGAGCTCCTCACGCGAGAGCGTGATCATTGAGCCGTCGGGGTTGGTAGCCCCGACCAGCAATCCAAGGGGATCGTAGCCGTAGGTGGAGGTGGCTCCGGCCGGCGACAGGTGTCCCGTCAAAAGGCCGTCCGGAGTATACGAGAAGGAGTGGGCCTCCCCGGCAGGATTCTCCACGCGGGTCAGGTAGCCTTCAGGACTCACCTCCAGCAAAGTGGTCTCGCCCGCCGGAGCGACGATCCGTTCGGGACGGCCCTCGGCGTCGCGTGCGATCATCGTGATTTGCCCGTAAGCGTCAGTCACTGCCACGAGTTGACCGTCGGCTTCGTAGTCGAAAGCGTGGCGGGTGGTGCCGGTGAGTGCTTCCACGGTCCGCAGATGGCGCCCCTGGGAGTCGAAGACGTAGATCTCGTCGCCGGCCCGGGAGGGAATGAGCTGTTCGTTGTCGGTGAACCCGGGCAAAGGCGGCCCGATGTGCATCACCCGCGCGAAAAATGGCGGGATGTCGGCCACCACTATGCCGCCAGTGGGGGTGGCGGACGCGGCCAGAGGACGGCAGAGCGGGGCCAAGGCCAGAGATCCGTCAGGGTCGCAGTCGACGGCGCCGACGGCGTCTGCGAGGAGGCTGCGGGTGCCGTCCAGCGCCGTCCGGTAGAGCTGGTTGACGCGCTCGCCGCTGGCGAGCGTCTGTTCGACCATCAACAGGAGCGACCCGTCGTCGAGGACCCGGGCTGCCTGCGGCGAATTGGCCGGGAACGCGCCCCCGGCCTCTTCGCGAAGGCTCAAGATGTCGCCTTGGGGGGTCACTCGGTAAAGCTGGCGGTTGACGGCATCGGCGATGATCAAGCTGCCGTCGGGCGCGACGTCGACGTCGGCGGGACGAATGTTCGCCGCTAGAGCCCGGCCCTCTGAGAAGGGTCCGGGCGTTCCCGTTCCCACCGCTGTTGTGATGATTCCGTCGGGCGCGATTCGCCGGACGACGGCGCTCGCGCCGACCACGAAGACGTCACCATCGGGGGCCACGGCAAGTTGTCGCGGACTGGCGATTCCGGCGGCGGTGGCGGGTCCGCCGTCGCCACTGTCGACGGCGTTGCCGTTACCCGCGATCGTCGTGATCGTCCCATCCGGGTTGACCCGGCGGATGCGATGGTTGCCGGTATCTGCGATCAGCAGAGCGCCGTCGGGGGCGAGAGCTAGACCCGAGGGCCCGTTGAGCTGAGCAGCAGTCGCGGGACCGCCATCGCCGGAGAATCCCAAAAAGCCGGTACCGGCCACCGTCAACACCGTTCCGTCCCGATCGATCCGCTCTACCCGGTTCCAGAGAAGGTCGGCAACGTAAAGCGTGCCGTCAGGGACGGAGATCAGGTCGAAGGCGACACCGATCTCGCCCTCCACCGGGGGGCCCTCGGCACCCAGCGCGGTGTCGTTCTCATAGACCACCGAGCGGGCCCGCAGAGCCCCCGCTCCGAAGGGGTCGGCGCTGTAACGGCCGCCGTCGCCCAGATAGATGACACCTCCGTCGGGGTCGTAAGTGTGGTGGACGCCGAGAGTCCAGCCCCCAACCGCCTGTGTTACGGGAACCGACCACACCCCTAAGGCGACGTCGACCGCGTACCGTTGCTGGCGGGTAAGGGTAAAGAGGGTCAGGTCGCGGCCCGTAACCGCAAGCTGGTTTCCTGCTCCCATCTCTTCGAAGAATCTCGCAAATCCCTGTACTTGCTCTTCGAGGGTCGCAACCCGAGCAAGCGTCAGTTGATAGTGGTAGGTGATGGTGACAATAGCAGTCTGGGCTCCTTCGACTCTACGTCCGTATGCATCGAGGCCGTCCCACACGAAGCGGTGAACCAGGTTGGGCGCGGCAGCAAACCTGGTCACCTCTCGGCGACCGGCGACTTCTACCTCGAGCACGATTTCCAGCAGGTTGTCCGGAACCATGGCGCCAGCCAAGGGAATGTCCAGCAGCACTCCTGCCCGGTTTCCGGGTACTCGGTCGCTACGATAATAGAGCCGGTAGGACGTGCCGACGAGCGGCACGGTCTCACCTAGCGTCTGGCTCTCGCAAGCGATGAGCGAGGACCCTGTCTGTTGGCAGTCCTTGTCCACGCTGCGCTTCCGGCGAGGCTCGGCCGGGGGCTGGTCCGGATAGGGGGGCGGCGGGCCGTCGGGCACCGGCGCGTATGGCCAGTTGCAGTCCCATGGCGTGGCGTGATCGAGGGTTACCCGCCACAAACTGTCGCCAGGAGCCTGCACCTGGCCCAGACGGGCGCGCTCACCGTCGGTGATGCCCGCCGCGGCGTAAGCAGAGGCGTCTTCGGCGGTGCCGTCACCGTCGAGGTCGAGATCGGCCAGTCCGCCGGTGACCGAGACGACGGTGGCAACAACACCGTTGGGCGCCCCTACCCAAGCGGCGCGGCGCCGGTCGTAGAAACCCAGCGGCACGACGGCACCGGCGCCGAAGCCGAGGAAGTCGTCGACATAGAGGACGACGGGGCGATCGAAGCGGACCTCGGTCGCGCCGGCGTCGATCGCCTCGTCGAAGCTGAGTTCGACAGCGTATGTGTAGGCGCTCGCCGAGGGCAGTTCGCCCGGCATGGCCGCCGGACCGTTCTCACCGACAGTGTACTCGCTCAGCCGCACGTCCCCGCCGGTCAGCGGTTGGGTGCTGCCGTCCGGCAGGGCCATCGTAGCCGACACGCCCGGCGGGAACAGCAGGGTGGCGCGGCGGGTTCCATCCACGTCGGTGACCTCCGAGCCCTGGGCCACCTGCCACTCCGTCGCCCCGCCGGAGAGGTCGACCGTCGTCACCAGCGGATCCAGGGTCACGAGCACCACGTCGCCGACAACCGTGTAGCGCCGCCAAGGGACGTAGACGGTGCGCTGAGCTGGGAGGTGACCGTTACGCTGGTACTCGACTGTCAGCAGTCCGCCCCCGTTGACGGCAAGGTCATAGGCGCCGTCGGCGCGGGAAAGAGTCTGCCCGAACTCGGGATGGTCCTTGATCGAGACGGTGACGCCGGGCAGAGGGTCGCCGTCCCGCTCCCGGATAACTCCCCGCACGACAGCGGCCCGGACGGGCTCGATGGTGCCAAGCGCCACGTCGGTCTGGACCGGATTGTCCCCCATGTAGAGGAACTCGGTGGCGGCGAACAGCGAAGTGGCCACGGTGGGGTCGATCGGCGAGGGCTGCAACACCGGCGGCTCCTCTTCCGCTTCGCAGCGCACCGGATCCGACTCCAGGACCGGACTGCCGGTCAGATCGGCACTACTGGCCAACTCGTCGATTGCGACGCTCAGCTCACTGCCGTCATAACGGGCGGGCAAGTCGAAGGAGGCGCCGTACCTCGTAGTTGCCGTTTCGATTGTCAGAGTCTGATCGGGCACGCCGACGGGGGCGCCCCCGGCATCCAGAAGTCGCAGGACGATCGTCTCGCCGGTCTGACCTTCAGGCTGCTCGAGATCGAGGGTGGCCTGCACACCCCCACCATCGGGTAGACAGGCGGCTTCGAGGGCCGCCACCAGCGCGGCGGGCGGCTGACAGGTCGGACCCCCAGCGTCGAAGCTTAGACCCGCATCGACACCTCCGCCCGTCTTTACGAACAGCGGGGTCCCGCTGGAAGCGCCGCCGAAATAGTCGGTGAACGTGACCCGGATTGCGACGGGCAGACGTTCATCCGTGAGATCCGCGGCTTGGATGCGGTTGATGCGCGGCCCGCCCTGATGGACGGTGACAGGGACATCGTCTCCGTGCCGGTCGGTGGCGGTTGCCGCCACGACTTGGCCGGCGACCCAGCAGCCGGACAGCTCAACATATCCGATCTCCTCTCCCGGACCCGGCTTGGAACCCTCCACCTCCCAGATAAAGGACATCGAACCGGAAGGCGGCGTGGGCGAAGTTAACCGGGCGGAGTAACCTGGATCCGAAACCTGAAGGCTGAAGGTCAGAGTATCCCGTGCAGAAGGGCGGCGATCGAAATCGGAATCGGGTTGCGTTTCGGAAGCGGACGGAGGCGGCATGCCGACATAAAGAGCGGCAGCCTGAATACCAGCCTCTTTCTGAGAATCTTCCAGCACAACCCGGTCGAGGATCTCTCCGGCGGGGCTAACATGAACGAGGCCTTGCCTCCCAATGACCCAGAGCGAATGATCCAGAGGGTGGCAGAGCAAACGCAGCGGAGTCTCCAGCGCCAGGGCTGCCTGCTCCAGCTCAAGGAGCACGGCTCCCGACGGACCCACCCGGACCAGTCCCTGCTCAAGGGACAACCACGCCCCTCCCTGATAATCCGGCACCACATGACCAAGTCCGGTCATCGCCATCTCCAGATCAACATCTCCGGAGGGAGCCAGGCGAATGAGGCGGTGCTTGTCGGCGATCCAAACCCCGCCGGAATCGGGATCGACGGCGACGGTCTGAACCTGCGCGTCGGAGCCCAGATCAAAACCTTCCTCAAGCCTGGCAGCGTTGTCGTAGGAGAAAACCAGGGTCCGAGTAGCCACCCATATGCGGGAACCCAATTCATCCGCGGCGATGGCTCTAACTCTCTCCGGCAGGGTCAAGAGATCGAGAAGCCGGCCATCGGAATCGTATCGGAGCAGTGAGAAGCCGACTGCCAGCCAGACTCTCCCCTCGGCGGAACTCACAGCCATGCTCACCGTGGCGGAGTCGCCTTGTTGGGCCTCCGCATCATCCTGAATTATGCCCTCAGGGACTGCACCGAGCGCCTGCAGCCGGCCCTCGAAATCGAAGGCCCTGAGCTCCTGACCGGAACAGACCCAAACCAGTCCGGCCCAGGAATCGAGAGCGACAGCCCGAATAGCGGCGGAAAAAGGCAAGTTTAAAGCTTCTTCCAGGCTTGGCGAGTCAAGTCTCCGCAGTTGATCGCCCGGCGCCAGCCAGAGGGCCTCTGAGTATTCCGGCTCGCCTGCCGCCGTCGCCGGGGTGAGTGCGGTCAACGAGGAGAGAGGCGCCAGCCGCCAGGCAACGAGCAGCAACACTAGAATCAGTAGAGAGCGAAGCCAGGCGGGCGCCAACGAATGCAAACCTTTCATAGGACACCTCAGGCCAGTCTGGACAACCTCCCTGGTCTCCGATCGGGATTGTCCCGGTCAGAAAGGAAGGCCGGGTTCAGGTAGACACTCCTCAGCATCGCTCGTGAGGCCGGCCTGTGGCTAACACGTTTGTAACGAAAAGAGAGTCCAGATGTAACAATGAGAGGAATTCTCGGCACGGCCGGCCAAAAATGGAGCCTGCCTCACCTCTCGTCCCGATAGCGGGACGGCGGCACGCCATACTGTCGGCGAAAGCAGCGGGCAAAGTAGGAGAGATTGTTAAAGCCGACTTCATAAGCCACTTCGGTGACCGTGTACTTTCCCTGGACGAGCATGCGGGCGGCCGCCCGCAGGCGGACATGGCGGATGAACTCGCCGGCCGGCCGGCCTGTCAGGGCCTTGAGCTTGCGGTGGAGCTGCATTCGGCTGAGCTTGAAATGGCGGGCGAAGCGGTCCACCTTGAAGTCGGAATCCGAGAGGTTTTCCCGGATCAACTTGAGCGCCCGCTTCAGGAAAAGCCGGTCTGTCGTGGTGATCGCGACCGCGCCCGGGTCGAGAGCGACTTCGTTCCGAAAGCGCTCCCGGAGCCGGCGACGGGTTTCAATGAGATTCCTGACCCGCGCCGACAGCTCTGCCGCCGAAAAGGGTTTGACCAAGTAGTCGTCAGCCCCGAGTTCGAGTCCCTCCACGCGGCTCTGCTCGTCGGCCCGGGCGGTGAGCAGAATGACAGGAATATGGCTGCTCCGCACGTCGCCCTTGAGGCGTCGGCAAAAGGCGAAACCGTCCATCGCAGGCATGGCGACATCACTGATCACCAGGTCGGGAACCTTGTCGAAGGCTTTCTCCAGACCGGCCTCGCCGTCCCCAGCTTCGACGATTCGGAATTCGGGCCGCAGGATCCCGCTGATGTAGCGCCGCATGTCGGAATGGTCCTCCACAACCAGAAGAAGAGGCCGGGCGCCGGACCGCTTGCGGGGACGAGCGCCCGTCGGCACTTCAGACAACTGCGCCAGGCGAGTCGAATCGACGGCCCGCTTCGCCTCTACCGTGCCTGCTGCCGCGGCCAATTCCGGCGTGGCGGCTTGCCGGCGTGGCAACGTCACGGTGAAGCAACTGCCTTTGGCCGGTTCGCTCTCGACCTCGATCCGTCCGCCGTGCAGCTCCACCAGCTCTTTGCTCAGGGCCAAGCCGATTCCCGTCCCCGGCTGCCTTGCGCCGACCGCATCTTCCTCCTGGTAGAAGCGGTCGAACACGCGCTCGAGCAGGTGGGCGGGGATGCCCGCTCCTGAGTCACGGACAGAGACCAGAATCCGCTCCCCGGCACTGTTGCCGTTTTCTCCCCCTTCGGCAAGAGTGCGTATGGAGACCTCGACAGAGCCGCCGGACGGAGTGAACTTGAGAGCGTTGGAAATCAAGTTGGAAAAGGCCTTTTCGAGTTTGTTCCGATCCACCAACGCGATCAGCGGCAGCTTCGGCAACGAAGTTCGCAGCCGGACCTTGCGTGCCTCAGCCTGCGAATCGAACATGGCCGCGACGCTGCGGACGACTTCGACAAGATCGTGGGATCCGGGGTCAAGGGCCATTGCCCCGGCGTCGAGCTTGGACAGGTCCAGCAGCTCGTTGATCAGCTTCAATAGACGCTCTGCGTTTCGAGCCATTCGACTGTAAAGCGTCTTGACGTCGCTTCCTCCGGTCCCCTCGAGGAGACTTTGGAGCGGTCCCAGAATCAGTGTCAGGGGCGTGCGCAACTCGTGGGAAACGTCGGCGAAGAATCGGGACTTGAGCCTGTCCAGTTCGAGCAGCTTGCGGGCCTCCAGGCGTTTCAATCTGAGTTCGTGCGCCAAACCAAGCCGGTTGAGCTCATAGCGGCGGCCTGCGTACAGCAAGGCGCCGCCAGCCAGCACGTAAAGGACGTAGGCCCACCAGGTCTTCCAGGGAGGCGGCGTGATAGTCAGGCGGATTGAGGTCCCCTCCTCGTTCCAGACACCGTCGTTATTCGAGCCTTTGACCCGGAAGACGTACCGTCCGGGACTCAGATCGGTGTAGCGGGCGAGGCGGTTGCCTCCGCTCGTCACCCAATCGCGGTCCAGACCTTCGAGGCGATAGACATACTGATTTTCCTGCGGCTCGGTGAAATCCAGGGCGCTGAATTCGAAAGAGATGAAATTCTGATCATAACGCAGCCGGATTTCAGGAGTTCCTTCTCCGGCGGCTTCTAGAAGGCTTGGAGGGATGGTGCGGTCCAATACTCGGGCCGAAGTGACCACGATCGGGGGAACGTTGCGGTTTTCGCCGACCTCGTCTGGAAAGAAGGCGTTGAAGCCGTTGACCCCGCCGAAGTAGAGCCTCCCACTGGGCCCTCGATGGTAAGAGCCCGTCCGGTACTCCTCTGACTGCAGGCCGTCGCCCCGGCTGAAGCCTTTCCAACGGTCGGAGTCCGGATCGTAGCGAGCCAATCCGTCCAGCGTACTGACCCAGACGCGGCCCGCCGGGTCGGCGAGGATTCCCACCACCGTGTCCTGCGGCAGGCCGTCGGCACTGGTGTAGCGGGTGAAGCGGCGGCCGCCGGGCGGCAGCGAGTTCAGCCCTTCTCCCCAGGTGCCGAACCAGGTAGTTCCCTGGCCGTCCTCAGCGATCGAGATCACTAGGTCGCTGCTGATGGAAGAGGGATCTTTGGGATCGTGCTTGAAACACTGGAGTCGGTCGGTGGCCTTGCGGTAGTGGCAGGCGCCTTCGCCCCACACCCCGATCCAGATGTCCCCGTTCCGATCCTCACAAAACGCCCAGACGTGGAGCAGGCTGGAAAATGGAGAGGCCGGGTCCGAGCGGGTGAGCCGGAAGCTGTTGAGAGCCGGGTCGTAAATGCGGACGGCATCGCCATCGGTCCCGATCCAGAGCTGGCCGTCACGATCCGGCAGCAGCGCGTTGATCCGGTTCCCGCGCTCGCAGGCGATGCAGCGGAAGCGTTCCTGGGCGGGCGCCATGCGCATCAGTCCGCCTTCGTCGGTGCCAATCCAGAGATTGCCGGTGGCGTCCTCCGCCAGGGCCGAGATGAAATTGCTGCTCAGTCCCCGGGAATCCTCCAGCCGATGGCGGTAGGACCGGTATACCCGCCCATCCGCGTCATAAACGGTCAGCCCCCCTCCCGAGGTCCCCACCCAGACGCTGCCGTCCTTGCGCTCGAGGAGCGCGCTGACTTCGCTTACGTTGGCCGCTGTCCCCTCCCCGGGCCGATAGTGGGCAAACTTGCGCCGACCGGGGTGATAGCGGCCCAACCCCTCGGCCAGATAACCGATCCAAAGGATTCCCCGTTCGTCCACATGCAGAGAGACGATGCGGTTGGACCGGATCGACCCGGAAGCGCTGGGATTGGCCGCAAAGCGGGTGAACTCCTCTGTGTCCAGGTCAAAGCGGTTAAGCCCGCTTTCTGAAGTTCCGACCCACAGGTTACCGCGTTGATCTTGGGCGATAGCGGTCACCAGGTTGCCGCTGACACTGGAAGCATCTCGCGGATCGTGGGTGTAGACGGTAAAGGAGTCGGTGTCCCGGTCGTAAAGACTGAGTCCGCCCCCCCGGGAGCCTACCCAGAGCCGCCCCCGGCCGTCCTCGTGAAGGGCGTAGATGACGTCTCCTCCAAGACTCTTGGGATTTGCAGGATCGTGCCGATAGAGCTTGAGCCGGTTCTGGTCCGGGTGAAGACGGACCAGACCGTGAGCGGTTCCCAGCCAGAGCACTCCGGTATGATCCTCGAGTATTCGGTGGACGCTGCTTCCGGGAGCACCTTCCGCATATTCGAGGGCAATCGGGTAATGGGCAAAGCGGCCGGTGTCGCGGTCGTATCGGTCCAGTCCGTCCTCCCACAGGGCAATCCAGAGCCGGCCCCGGCGATCTCGGTGGATCCAGGGCACCTCCTCTTCGCCGCCCAAGCTGCCCGCCGCCTTCGGATCATGTGTGTAGCGCTGGAAGCGATCCTCGCGGCGGACATAACGACTCAGGCCACGCCCTGAAGTTCCAATCCAGAGGTCCCCGTTGAGGTCCTCACAGATGCTCCAGACATGGTTTCCCGATATCGAGCGGTCATCGTCGGGATCATGCCGGTACGCTTTGAAACCGTATCCGTCGTAGCGCAACAGGCCGTTGGTCGTACCTAGCCAGAGGAAGCCGGTGCGGTCTCGAAGAATGGTGTTGACGGTGCCGGTGGAAGGGCCGCTCCGAGTCATGACGTGTTCGAAACGGATGTCGTCGGGTCCCGCCCCAACCAAGCATGAGGAGAAGAGAAGGACAAGACAGAAGCGGACCATACTGGTTGGGGTCACCGCCATGAGCCCAGACAAATCACCTTCCGACCTGGCCTTTGAAGAACGCCGGGTCCAGGGTTCGGCTGACATTTCGTGCTTCCTATCTTAACGCTTCTCTACATGGCCCTGCCAACAGAACCCTTGACGAAACTGGCCGCGTCGCTATCCTGGGACTCTGGTGGTGACGGCTGAGAATGACGACATTGTGCATCCGAACCGGAACGCCGTTCGGGTCCGCTCAGGGCTGCCGCCGTCCCGTCTTGCTTCGTGCGTATCGGACCGCCGGGCACGACATCCCGCTTCCACCAATGTAGCTCCAGTTGCGGACGGGCTCGGTTTCATTGCCAACCAGACCGGCTTGCGTCTACCGGGAATCAAAGTCAGGCGCAGAGGAGGGCCAATGCCGATGAAGAATACCGCGAGGACGCTTGAGGCGAGTGAACGTGAGGACCTGCTCGAGACGTTGAGAACTCGCTTCGAAAGCAACATGACCCGACACGAGAGCGTTCGGTGGCCGGATGTGCTGGCGAAGCTGGAGGCCAGGCCTGAGAAACTTTGGACGTTGGGTGAACTGGAGCGCACCGGAGGTGAGCCGGATGTCGTCGGCTACGACGAAAAGGCCGACGAATACCTCTTCTTCGATTGCTCCAAGGAAAGCCCAAGAGGCCGTCGGAGCCTTTGCTATGATCGGGAAGCGCTGGAAGCAAGGAAGAAGCACAAGCCGAGTGGCAGCGCTCTTGAGATGGCGACACAGATGGGAGCCGCGCTCCTGAACGAGTCCCAGTACCGGCGACTGCACGAACTCGGCGAGTTCGATGCGAAGACCTCGAGCTGGCTGCTGACCCCGCCAAGTATTCGAGCACTCGGCGGCGCCATCTTCGGAGATTACCGCTTCGGAGCCGTATTCATCTACCACAACGGCGCGGAATCCTACTACGCCGCCCGAGGATTCCGATGTTCGCTGCGAGTCTAACGGCCCCATCGCGGCGACGGACATCGGTGGACAGTGGCGCGGAGATCTCAGTTAGGTCGTTCAAGGGTCGTTCCACTTCCGGTACTCTCTCAGCGGTCCACCATTCTTTGGAGCTGCTCAGGGTAGCGGGCGCCTTGGACCGGAATCTTCGAAGCGGCGGTCGTGATTGTTTCGAGTTCGTCAGGGCTGAGATCAAGGGATGCGGCGGCCAGGTTTTCCTTGAGCCGATGCAGCTTGGTCGTGCCCGGGATGGGAACGATCCAGGACTTTTGGGCCAAGAGCCAAGCCAGCGCAATCTGGGCGGGTGTGGCGTTCTTCTCCTCCGCGACCCGCCTAAGGAGGTTGACGACGGCTTGGTTGGCCTTGCGGTTCTCTGCCGAGAAGCGGGGGACGATGTTGCGGAAATCGGAATCGTCGAACTCGGTCGACTCATCGATCTTGCCTGTCAGGAACCCTCTGCCCAGTGGACTGAAGGGGACGAACCCGATTCCGAGTTCCTCGAGGGTGGGCAGGATCTCTTCCTCGGGCTGCCGCCACCAAAGCGAATATTCGCTCTGGAGAGCCGTGACCGGCTGGACGGCGTGGGCCCGGCGAATCGTCTTGGCTCCCGCTTCCGACATGCCGAAATGGCGAACCTTGCCTTCCTCGATCAGTTCTTTGACCGTTCCGGCCACGTCCTCGATGGGGACTTCGGGGTCAACGCGGTGCTGGTAGAACAGATCGATGAAGTCGGTCTTGAGCCGCTTAAGCGAAGCCTCTGCGACTTCCCGGATCCGTTGGGGACGGCTGTCCACGCCCTCCGGGGGCTTGCCGTTCTTGAATCCGAACTTGGTGGCAATAACGACTTGGTCGCGGATGGAGGAAAAGGCCTCGCCCAGAAGTTCTTCATTGGCGAAAGGACCGTAGGCCTCGGCCGTGTCGAAAAAAGTGACGCCCAAGTCCACGGCTGCGTGGAGAAGGGAGATCGCCTTATTCTTGTCGGTCGCAGGACCGTAGCCGAAGCTCAGACCCATGCAGCCCAGACCAAGAGCCGAAACCTCAAGGTCGCTGTTGCCTAGTTTGCGCTTATTCATTCTCTTTTCTCCTATTGAGAGGCTAACGAAGGGTGCACCTCAGTTTTGACTTCATCTGACTTGGAGATTGTAGGCGCACTCCCCTTGGGAGCGGTAGAATGATCGTCCTGGACTATTGCCTATTCCTCCAAGATCTCGGCAAGGCTCCCGGTTAGGGGACTTGAGGCGGATTCGCGGGAATGCAACAGATAGACTAGCCCGAACCTGCTCTCGCGGCTAATGATGGCGGAATCCCAGTTCAAGAAATTGCCTGATCCTCCGCAGATTGGGAGGGAACGGCTCGTGACGCGGCTGCTGAGATTGCCTATACTAGAGGGTAACTGGCAAGCCCACATTGAAAGGAGAACCGATGGCAGCCAACCATTTGGACACGCTCATAACCATTATCGGGCAGCATTCGACGACGGAAGGATCGGTCGATACAGCCCTGTCCGAGCTCAAGCTTTCCCGAATGTCGGAACCGTCAGATGTCGTCGCTCTCCTCTACGAGCCGTGTCTGTGCGTCGTCGTTCAAGGGGCCAAGGAAGTGCAGCTCGCCGATGAGTCGTATCGATTGAACCCCGCCCAGTTTCTTCTGGTGTCGGTCGACCTCCCGGTGAACGCCCGGGTGGTCGAGGCCTCCTTTAGCCGGCCTTACCTGGGACTTCGGCTCTCTCTTGACCCGGCCGTGGTCGGTGAACTTCTGGCGGACGGCACGCCCGTTTCGCCTCCCGGTCCCTCGGCACGAGGACTCGCTGTAACGCCGTTGGAGCCGCAACTGCTCGATGCGCTCTCCCGGCTGGTCGGTCTCCTCCAATCTCCGCAGGACCTGGGGGCCTTAGCACCGCTGGTGCTCCGCGAGATCACCCACCGCGTGCTTACCGGTCCCCAGGGGCTGCGGCTGCGCCAGATTGCCTTTTCGGGTGCACCAGCCTATCGCATCGCCAAGTCGATCCGGTGGCTGAAGGACCACTTCAACGAGCCCTTCCAGATTGAGTCTCTGGCCAAGCGAGTCAATATGAGTTCATCAGCCTTCCATCAGCATTTCAAAGGGATGACGGCCATGAGCCCGCTTCAGTATCAGAAGCGGCTGCGCCTTCAGGAGGCCAGGCGGCTGATGCTGGGGGAGGAGTTGGATGCCGCCGAGGCTGGCTTCCGGGTGGGGTATGAGAGCCCGTCGCAGTTCAGCCGGGAGTACAAGCGCATGTTCGGGGCTCCGCCGAGGCAAAACGTGACGGCGCTCAAGGCTGAAGCCTTGCCAGGTCACTGAAAAGGTCTGGGGCATTTGGGGCCAGAGGGGGCACCTTCCTCCTTGAGTTCTCGAAGGCCGTCTCGACATCCTCTGGGCTAGTCAGCCAACAGGCGCTGGATGTCGCCTTGCAGGGTCTGCTTGGGCGTGGCGCCGACGTATTTGCTCACCAGGCGGCCCTGGCGGTCGAGCAGAAAGACCGTGGGCAGGGCGCTGACTTTGCCCAGCGGAGGCACATCGATGAGGGTATTGAAGAGGATCTCAGCAGGAGGCTCGGGGCGGGCCACCAGGTAGTCGATGTCGGAACGCCGTGCCAGGAAAGCTTCCAGCACCGGCCATCCGCCCTCGTCGACATTGAGCCCCAGCACCACCAGATCTCCCTCAAACTGGTCCTGCAAGCTGATCAACTTGGGAATGGCAGCGATGCAGGGTCCGCACCAAGTCGCCCACACGTCGACCAAGACGATCTTGCCCCGAAAGTCGGAGAGACTGAACTCCCGATCCAGCGACCGGAAGGATATTTCGCCGACCTGCCGTCGTTCTGAGGCGGACGAAAAATCGACAGCCTGGCGGCCTTCTCCGATTCGCTGATAGACGAGAAAGACCGCCGCCGCAATGATCAAGGCACCGACTAAAAGCAGTATGCGTTTCACTGAACCTGTAGATTCCTCTCCGGTCTTCCCTCAAAGCCCATCTTAACCCGGAAGAAAAAAGTCAGCAACGGTGAGGAGATCGGGTGGGTCGTTGCGTCTTCTTCCACATAGATTTCATTCAAGCCAACAATTGAAGCGGGGATAGGACGATGTCGACCCATAGGCCGGACGCCACCTACGACGTGGTTGTGATCGGGAGCGGAATCGGCGGGCTGACGGCAGCCGGCTTGTTGGCCAAGGCGGGACGCAAGGTCCTGGTGCTGGAGAAGGAAACCCACGCCGGAGGCCACGCCGCCGGACTCGACTGGCAGGGCCGCCCCTTTGACGCCGCACTGCACCTGATCATGGGGGGCGGACGAAGCTCGAACGACGGAGAAGGCCTCGTACGCCGCGTCCTGGGCCAGCTTGGGACAGCGGAACGCTGCCAATTCGTCCGCAACAATCCATTCTACCGGGCCCTGTTTCCGGGATTTGAGCTGACCGTTTCAGGCACCGGACGAAAGGCCTTTGTCGAGTCCCATGCCCGGCACTTTCCCAAGGTGTCCTCGGCCCTTGAGGGGCTTTTGGAACGCTGCGCACGCATCCACCTGGGGACCCTGCGCTTTCCCATCCAGCCGAGACTCTGGCAAAGGCTGCTGGCGCCGCTGCGCTTTCCGGCGCTGGTTCGAAGCGTCCCCCTGACCGTCGAGGACGCGCTCAAGCAGCACTCCATCAACGACAAGGCAGGTGCGGCCCTCTCGGTGCTATGGCTCTATTTAGGCCTTCCGCCTTCGCAAGCCAGCTTTCTGCTGTGGGCCACCATGACCTCGGGAATGGTGGACGAGGGCGCTTTCTACTGCCGGGGTGGCTTCCGCCAAATGGCACGGGCCTTCCGCCAAGGAGTGGAGCGCCAGGGAGGAGAGATCCGCACCGGGACGCCGGTACGGAAGATCCTCCTTGAGGGAGTGTCCGTGAGCGGCGTGGAAACCGAAGCAGGCCAACGGATCCGCGCTCCGGCCGTCATTTCCAACGTGGACGCCCGGGCTACCATGCGCCAACTGGTCGGCGAAGAGCACTTCCCTGCCCCCTACCGCGCCAAAGTCGGCGGACTGCAGCCCTCCGTCCGCCTGGTTTCGCTTTACACCGCCGTTCCCCGCGACTTGATTCCTCGAGAGGCCGAGCACGAAAACATCGTCTTCGGCTCCTGGGACCACGACGCAGTCTACGAGGAGGGTCTAGCCGGACGCATCTCAGCAGTGACCGTCACCATCCCCACCCTCAGCGATCGGTCGCTCACCTCTCAGGACGAGCATCTCGTGGTTCTCAAGTTCATGATCCCGCCCCAGCCGGCCCTCTATCCCGAGGACGCTCCAGGTCAACTGGTTCAGCAGGCCTCAGCGGTGATCCCTGGCCTGCCCGAATACCTGGGCATGACTCCCGATAACCCCCAGGGAGACGCCGAGCGCTACGCCCTGAGGACGGTAGGACCGATCTACGGGTGGGCCCAGTCTCCCCAGCAGATGGGCCCCAACGGCCTCAACAACACGACGCCCGTCGAAGGACTCTACCTGTGCGGCCACTGGTCGCAGCCGGGCGCGGGCATTCGGACCGTGGTCACTTCGGGCCAACGGGTCTCCCGCCTCATCCTGGACGACCGGACGTCGCAGGGAATCATCGCCTGACGGCGGCCATCAAGGGCGCACAGACTCCTCTGCGGAGCGCCACGCCCCCCTCGCGGCTCCAACCCCCACGCAGGACAAGCGAACCCTCGGCTCGTCGACACCCAGACGGAGATTCCTCTCAGGTCAGCCCCCATTTTATACCTCCAAGATCTCGGCAGCCCGCTGGTATTCTTCGGGGCGCACATAAATGATGTAGCCAAAGGAGCCTTTTCCGTCGGCCACTCCGGTTGAGGCATAAACATTGACGCGGGAGTCGAAGAGCCGGGCGTGGATGCGGGCGAGCGCCCCTAATTCATCATCACCCTGCACCAACAGGGCAGGATGAGGACCGTCCATGTCGAGCCCTGCTTTCTTGCCTTCGGACCGAAGCTTGTGCGTGTCCTCGGGAAAAAGCGTCATCTGGGTATGCTCGGGTCCAACCGGGACGGCAGTCACCGCCACCAAGTTGACCCCCAGATCTTTCAAAAGCGACAAGAGCCGGTAGGCTTCCCCCGGCTGGTCCCTCACGGTGGTATAGAAGTAATCGACACGGCGGATTTCAGTGGACATGGCGAGCCTCCTGGTCTTTCTACATTCTCCATTGTACCCGGCTCTTTGCCGTGGCCAAGCGCCGCCGGAAGATTCCTGCCGGATATCGCAAGCCATCGCGCCCATACGACCCCGAGCGGATCAGATGCTGGCTAGTTGGCAGCCCTCTTCTGATCCAAGCTCCGGCTTTTTCTAGCAACGAATAATCAGCCGAAGGCGACGTCGAGGGCCATCATGACGATGAAGCCGGTCATGAGGCTGAGGGTGGCCAAGTCGACATTGCCCTCCTGGTGCGCTTCGGGGATAAGTTCCTCCACCACCACGTAGATCATGGCTCCAGCGGCGAAGGCCAGGGCATAGGGCAGGATGGGAGCAGCGTAAAGCACGGCGGCGGCTCCAATGACGGCGGCCACCGGCTCCACCAGAGCCGAGAGCTGCCCGTACCAGAAAGAGCGCAGGCGCGAGAACCCCTCGGCTCGCAAGGGCATGGCCACAGCAATCCCCTCGGGACAGTTTTGGATGCCGATTCCTACCGCCAGTGCGATGGCGGCCCCCAAACCGCCTTCACCCAACCCGGCGACCACTCCTCCGAAGGCCACCCCCACGGCCAAGCCCTCCGGAATGTTGTGAAGGGTGATGGCGGTGACCAGCAGGACGCTGCGCTCCCAGGTGGTTGCAGGACCTTCGGCTTCCTCCACGGGCAGCCCCAAGTGAAGGTGGGGCAAGGACTTATCGATGACCCAGATGACAAAGCCGCCCAGGATGAATCCGAAGGTGGGAGGGAACCAGTCAGCCACAGGGCGCTGGGCGCTGATTTCCACGGCGGGCGCCAGCAGCGAAAAGTAGCTGGCGGCCAGCATGACGCCTCCGGCGAAGCCCAACATGGCGTCAAAGAGCCTGCGCTCAACGCGGCGCACCAGAAAAACGCTGGCGGCACCCGCGGCAGTGAGTCCCCAGGTAAAGAGTCCGGCCAGCAAAGCCTGAGTCACGGAATGCAGCGATGAAAACCATTCGATCACGACGCTGTCCTCTGGCAGACTTTATCCTAAAGCTGCCGACGGCTCACCTGCACATTCATGTTCCCGGCTCTTGGGCTGGCGACTTGCTTTGCAAGCCAGTCCTGGTCTGAGAGAATGGCGGGCATGAAACGTATCCCGTACTTGCTCCTGCTCTGGTCCCTTGTGTCTGTCCCGGCCTGCGCCCCGGCCTCGGAAGGGCCGCAGGCGACCGAGATTCTCTGGGACAGCTACGGCATTCCCCACATCTACGCCGACACCAACCGCGAGATGTTCCGGGCCTTCGGATGGGCTCAGATGCACAGCCACGGCGATCTCATCCTGCGCCTCTACGGCGAGTCGAGAGGCCGGGCCGCTCAATACTGGGGTGAAGAGCATCTCGAGCACGACCGCTGGATCTGGACCAACGGCATCCCCGGACGCTCCCAGCTTTGGCTCTCCCAGCTCGATCCTGAGTTCATCGGCCTGCTGGAAGGCTTCGTTGAGGGCATGAACGCCTACGCGCAGGAGAAGCCCGACAACATTGGCGACCAGTGGGAAGCGGTCCTCCCTCTGCATGCGCGGGACGTCCTCAACCACATGCAGAGGACGCTGCACTTCACCTTCCTGGCCTCGCCCGACGGCATCAGCAGCATGGCCCAGCGCTGGGAACAGCGGGGATCCAACGGCTGGGCCGTGGCTCCTTCCCGCAGCGCCAGCCGAAACGCGCTGCTGCTGGCAAATCCCCACCTGCCCTGGAGCGATTTCTTCCTCTTCTACGAGGCCCATCTCAACTCGCCCACCAACAACACCTACGGAGTGACACTTGTAGGACTGCCCGTGCTGGGCATCGCCTTCAACGACACCCTGGGCTGGACTCACACGGTCAATACCATCGACGCCACCGACCTCTACGAACTGACGTTGCGCGACGGAGGCTACGTCTTCGACGGCGAGGTGCGCGCTTTCGAAGAACGCAAGCACATCCTTCAAGTGCGAGGCGAGGACGGCGGGATGCGCGAGGAGGAACTGGCGGTCAAAGAGAGCGTCTACGGCCCGGTCGTGAAGGAAATCGAAGGCAAGGCGCTGGCCCTGCGGGTGGCGGGACTCGACCGTGCCGGCGTGGCCCGGGCCTGGTGGGACCTGGGACGCACCCGCTCGCTGCAGGAGTTTCAGAACGTCCTCAAACGCATGGAACTGCCGCTGTTCACCGTCATCTACGCCGACCAGGAAGGCAACATCATGCACTTCTTCGGCGGCACCATCCCCGACCGGCAGGAGGGCTACAACTGGTGGAGCATCGTCCCCGGCGATACTTCAGAGACCCTGTGGACTTCGATCCACACCTTCCAAGACATGCCCATTGTGGTCAATCCCCAGAGCGGCTGGCTGCAAAATGCCAACGATCCTCCCTGGAACACGACCAGCGGTTCCCCCCTTGACCCCTCCGATTATCCAGATTACCTGGCCCCCCAGTTCATGCACTTCAGGGCCCAGCAGTCCTACCAGATGCTGGACGAGAACAGCAATCTGACTCTGGAAGAAATGATCCGCCTCAAGCATTCCACCGAGATGGAGGCGGCCGCGCGCATCCGCGACGAGTTGGTGCAGGCGGGGCAAGAGAGCGGAGGCGAAGCGGCCCAAGAAGCCGCCCAAGTGCTCAAGGACTGGGACCTGCGGGCCGACAACGACAGCCGCGGAGCGGTCCTATTCGAAGCCTTCTTCCGCGAGGCCCGCGACAGCAACCTCTTCCGCCAGCCCTGGAGCGCCAGCGATCCCCTGACCACGCCCAATGGCCTGGCGGATCCCGCGGCGGCGGCGCGCATCCTGGAAAAAGCGGCCGAAAAGGTCAAAGCTGAGCACGGCAGCCTGGACATCGCCTGGGGCGAGGTCTACCGCCTGCAGCGCGACGATGTCGACCTGCCCTCCAACGGCGGACCCGGCGCTCTGGGCATCTTCCGCGTCTTCGGCTACCAGGACGAGAATCAGGACGGGCGTCCCGAAGTCATCGTGGGCGATTCCTACGTGGCTGCGGTGGAGTTCTCGGATCCCGTCCAAGCCCGCGCCGTGATGGGCTATGGAAACGCCTCCCAACCCGGCTCTCCCCACCGCAGCGACCAACTCAAGCTGCTGTCGGCTCAGCAACTGCGCCCCGTCTGGCTGACCCGGGAAGAGATCGAAGCCAACCTGGAACGCAAAGAGGAATTGCCCTGAAAATCCTGGGAGTCGGCCCGACTCAGGAAAACTGGATCACGTTGCCGTCAGGGTCCCGGAAATAGGTGCGGCTGGAACCCGCCGGATTGATGGGGTCCAGCCCCTTGGAGCGAATGGCCCGCATTCGCTCCTCCAGGCTGCGGTGGGAGGTGATGTTGAACGACACATGGTCAACGCCCACCCGTTCACGGTCGGACTGACCGGTGGTCGTGCTGCCGCTTGCGAAGAGGGCGATCCAGTCTTGTCCCACATTGAGGAAGGCGCTGCCTGAAGAGACGCTGCGCTCCGAGGCGTTGAGGACGTCCTTGTAGAAGCGCGCCGACCGCTGCACATCGGAGACCCGGAAGGCCACGTGATCGAGGCCGCCGATCCGGATCTCATCCTCCTGAGCCGCCTGGAGCCCCGCTCCCGAGGTCATCAGCGCGGTCAAGGCGCCCATGAATCCGCGCCGCGAGAGTCTGCCGCTTTCGAAATCTGTAACAAGCTTGTCGAGGGTTTCTTGCATGGGTGTGCTCCTTATTGTTGTAGAGCCTATCAGATCGCACAGCTGAAGACCCCTGGGCCATGGTGCCCGACCGGAGGCACCCGCCAGCCCACCTGGAGCGAATTGATTTGCGAAACCGGAATTTGGGCTGGTAGAAACGAGAAAGGCGAGATTGCGCACTTTCGGGAGCGCGCAATCTCGCCAGCAAGCAGGAGGGGAGTGAGAGCGGCTATGGCCGCCGTCCGCCCCCTGCTCGTTACTGGGTCTTGAAGGCGAATAGATGGGTGCGGCTGGCGACGTAGAGAACGCCGTCCTCAGCCACGGGAGTGGTGTAGACCGAGTTGGCCAGGTTGAACTCGTCGATCACTTCCTTCTCGCGCCCGTGCTTGAGGATCACCACGTCCCCGTCTTCGTCGCCCAGATAGACTTTGCCGTCGGCGACGAAAGCCGATCCCCACACGGCGGCGAAGACGTCATGCTGCCACAGCTCCTCGCCGCTGTCGGCGTCCAGAGCGTAGAGAAAGCCGGAAAGGTCGGCGATGTAGAGGATGCCGTCCTTGATGGCGGCGGTTGACATGGTGCGGTGGAAGTCGTCGCCTCCGCGGTGCCAGATCACGTTCTTGCCGGTCACGTCGCCTTCGCCGGTGGCGTCGATGACCCAGAAATTGCCGGGACCTTCGCCGTGCTCAGGATCCTGTCCCACGCCCACATAGACGCGGTCGTTGTAGAAGACCGGAGTGGAGATGATGTTGTTGCGGGTCCCCGCGCCTCCCAGCACCCACTTGGAGTCTTTGGGATTGCAGTCGAACTTCCAGATCAGCTTTCCGGTCTTGGGCTCGAAAGAGTAGAGCCAGCCGTCTCCGCCGGGGAAGACGACCTGCTCCTTGCCTCCGGCGACGCCGTAGGCGGGATTCGACCACGATCCGTGCAGGATCTTGGTGCCCGGTGAGGCATCCTCCCAGACGAGTTCGCCGGTGTTCTTGTTGACGGCGATAAAGCTGGGAGCGAAAGGTGAGGGCAGGTTGATGTGACCCTCGTCAACCCCGTTTCCGGTGACGGTGAAGACCAGATCGCCCACTACCAGCGGATTGCCGGCAGCCAGGTTGTGGGGGAAGACGTCGAGTTCGTTGATCATGTCCAGCGACCAGAGGATGTCTCCATGCTTGTCGCCGGTGTTCTTCTCTTCGGTGAAAGGACCGTCATTGCCGTCCTTGAGCCCCTGAACGTCGGCGGCCACCAAGTGGGCTTGGTTGGAGACGTACCAGAGGCGGTCGCCTTCCACCGCCGGACCCGAGCAGACGCCCTGCAGGGGCCAGTCGTGGACGCGTCCCTCGGGAAGCTTGTCGTGGACGATCTGCCAGAGAAACTCGCCGTCGGCGGCGTTGAAGGCCATGACCACGCCTTTGTCCCCAGTAACGGCGGGATCACGCGGCGCCTCGTTGTTGGTGCCCACGTAGACGACGCCGTCGGCCAGCACCGGTCCGCCGTAGGCTTGCGATCCCAGCTCTTGGCGCCACAGCAGGCTGGGCCCGTCGGGATCGAGGTTGGCGGGCAGTCCAGTGGCTTCCGAGATCATGTTGCGGGAGGGCCCGCCGCCGAACATGGCGATGTCGTCGGCCACCGCCGCGGCTAGAGCGGCCGCAGCCAGCAGAGCCAGGCTTGAAATCAAAACAATCGGTTTTTTATACATCATTCGTTTTCCACCACTTTCACGTTGTCATAGTAGACCGGGGTCATCGAGAAGCCGAAAATGCCGGGGCTGCCGGAGGTCACCGGATGGGGATCTTCCACGGAAATGGTCCACTCGGCCGGTTCGGCGGTTCCTTTGGGCCAGACTTTGCCGCGGACGACGGCTTTGCCTTCTTCCTGATCGACTCTCAGCTTCATCGTATACCAGCGCTCCGGTTCCCATTCGAAGGGGACCTCGACGGCCATCCGCAGCTCAGAGGCCCAGGAACGCACCTGGATCTGCTGCAGGGCCGCCATCAGGTCCATCGTGTAGCCGCTGTTGACCAGCCCCATGTCGGGGATGCGTCGGCGGGTCCTGGTGGCATAGAGGTCGGCTTGGATGGTGTAGTTGCGCCAATGGGCGGGTCCCAGGAAGGAATCGTGCTTGTGGATGCCGCGGGGAGCCGGATTCTTGACCAGCACCGTGTTGCCGTCCTCAAGCTTCTTGGCCCCGAAAAAGGCCAGGGCTCCCAGTTGGTAGTCGGGACGCTCGCCTTCAGCCAGCGATTCAAAGTCTTCCATCATGGGCATGGGCGAGTAGACGCGCACGTAGGCTTGGCCCTCAGCTTCACCGATCTTGGCCTTGACCAGACCGAATTGCGACTTGCCCTGGGCGGCGGGAGTGAAATTCCCCTGGGCGTCGATTTCACCTGACAGACCGTCCAGCGTCCACTGGGCTTGGCGGGCTCCCAGCGGAAATCCCTGCTGGTCGAAAGCCATGGCCCGGAACTGGTGGCTGTCTCCCCGCATCACGCGCACTTCGGCGGGAGCGATGCGGACGGCGTCGATGGAGATCTCGGCCGGTCCGACGGGATCAGGCAGAGCCTCCATGCCGGACCCTTCAGCTTCGAAGGGCGCATTCTCGTCGCCCAGGCAATAGATTCCGGCCTCGGTGGTGAAGTAGATGCGTCCGTAAGCGATGGCTGGGGAGCCGTAGATCTCGGCGTAGCGTTCGCCCGACTCGACGTTGAGCTGTTCCAGGTCGAGCGTTACGGCTCCCTCCTCGCCCGGCTGGACGATGACGAAGTTGCCGTTGACTTCGGTGGCGTAGATCTTGCCGTCGGCCCACACTGGAGAGCTCTTGCCCACGCGTCCCAGCGAATGCTCCCAGATATGCTGGCCGTTTTCGGCGTTGAGAGCGTGCAAGTTGGCCGAGTTGTCGACCACGTAGATGCGGTCGTCTTTCTTGATCAGCGAGGAGAATCCGGCTGAAACCGGAGAACGCCACAGTTCGTGGGTTGTGGTGACGTTGCCGCTGCCGCGGGCGTCGATGGCCACCACGCGTCCCATCGTGCCTTCGTCGATGTTTTCTTCGCTATGGCTGGCGTAGACCACGTGTCCGTCGACAACCACGGTTGTGTTGATGGCCCGCTGGCTGAGCTGGAATTCCCAGATCTTCTCGCCGGTGCGGGAGTCGAGGCTGTAGATCCAGCCGTCGCCGTTGCCGAAAATCACTTGGCGGCGGCCTTCGATGACGGCCACGACGGGGGTGGATTGGGAGTTGAGGTCAGCGGGACGCCGTCCCGGGGCTGAAATCCACAGAGGTTCGCCCGTCCGCTTGTCGAAGGCGAAGACCCGGTGGGAGGGCGCGGCCATCGATCCCCAAGCGGCGTTGGAAAAGGTGACGATCAAGCGGTCTTGGTCGACGATGGGAGTCTGGGTGCGTCCGCCGTAGCCGGAATAAAAGCCCAGTTCCTCGACCAGCGACTTCTCCCACACTACGTCTCCGTGGCGGTCGAGACACTTGAAGGTGCCGCCCACGCCCTGCACGTAGAGGTATCCGGTGTCGGGATCGGCAGCCAGATTGGGCCAGCCCACGCGATTCCAGGGGACGGTGGTCTGGAACACGGTGAATCGGTGCTCCCAAAGCTGCTCGCCCGTCTCGGCATCGTAGCAGGCCACCATCTCTTGGCGGTCAATGCCTTCGCCGATGCGTCCATTGGCGCAGGCGCGCCCGTCGAAAACGACGGGGGTGGAGCGTCCGGTGAAAGGTTGATTCCAAATCAGGTTCTCACCGTCCTTAGACCACGTCGAGATCAGTCCGGTCTCGTCAGAGACGCCGTTCTGATGGGGTCCGCGCCAGTGGGGCCACTCAGATGCGAGCAGCGTCCCGGCGCACAACGCCGCGGCCAAGAGGACGGCCAAAGAGTTCGTCTTCAATTTCATGCTGGGATTCTCTCTCCTTTTGAAGCTCGCCGCAGAAGGCGGCGACGACAAGAGGCGACAACAGTCGCTGCAAAGGCCGAAGGAACGGCCCGCGACCTAGCCGAAATACTAGCACGCAGCCCCTCCCAGAGCAAATCGCCAAACGCTCCAACGTCCTGTTTTCGCAAGGGGTTAGGCCGCCCCGCGCCATGGAATCCAGCGAGCGGCCCGTGACCGCCGAAACACACACCCGGGCGCTGATTACATTGGCACATCTGGACTGGCGTAGGTCGACCACTTGGTGGCCTTAGTCACGCTGCGAACGAGCGGGGGGTTCCGGAATTCCAGCCCCGGCGAGCGACTCGCCTTGAAGTCATTGTCAGAAGGGAGACGGGAAGCGATAATGCCGCCCATGACGCAGGCATTCTGGATCGACACCGATGCCGGATCGGATGACGTGGTGGCGCTGATTATGGCCTTGCGGCATCCTGACGTCGAGGTCCTGGGAATCAGCGTGGTTTCGGGCAACGTCCCGCTGCGGCAGGGAGTGCGGAATGTCCTCTACACCGTGGAACTTTGCCAGGCCGAAGTGCCGGTGTTCGGCGGCTCCGGACGTCCGCTGATGCGCGAGCCGGTGGACGCGGCCTTTTTTCACGGCCGGGACGGGCTGGGGGACCGGCACTATCCCGAGCCGCTGCGGCGGGTCGCGGAGGGGCACGCCGTGGAGGCGTTGCTGGAAGCCTGCCGCAGGCGTCCCGGATTGACGCTGGTGACCTTGGGGCCGCTGACCAACATCGCTCAGGCCGTCCTGCGGGATCCCGAAGTGACCGGGGCAGTGGGCCGCTGCGTGATGATGGGCGGCGGGGCCTGCACTGTGGGCAATGTGACGCCCGCCGCCGAATACAACATGTGGGTCGATCCCGAAGCGTCGCGGATCGTCCTGTCCTCGGGGCTGCCCGTCGAGATGGCAGGTTGGCAATTGTGCCGCCTGGAGGCCAATTTGAACGGGTCCGAGATGGAGGAGATCCGCGCCCTGGATACACCCCTGGCCCACTTCGCTCTGGACTGCAATGAAGTCGCCATCCGCGCCAATCACGAGCAATCAGGCGATCCGGGACTGGCCCTGCCCGACCCCGTGGCCATGGCTCTGGCGCTTGAGCCCTCCCTGAGTTTGCGCCGCAGCCGCCATTATGTGCAGGTGGAGACGCAAAGCGAGCTGACCCGCGGCATGACGGTCGTCGACCAGCTCAACGTGGTCCCCGACGAACGCAACCGCGGCCCCTGGGAGAGCTTGCTTGAGGGCGGACCCAATGCTGAGGTCCACTGGCAGATCGACATCCCCGGCTTCAAGAAGCTGCTCAAAAGGTCACTGCGGTGACTGGCGCAGCCTAACTGGCGCAACCTAAAGATACGACATCATGAAGCAACCTCGAATTGTGGTCGTCGGCAGTTCCAATACCGACCTGATCGTCCAGACCGAACGCATTCCTGCCCCGGGGGAGACGGTTTTGGGGAGCGACTTGACCATGGCGGCGGGCGGCAAGGGAGCTAATCAAGCCGTTGCGGCGGCCCGTTTGGGAGCCCAAGTGACCTTTGTGGCGCGGCTGGGAGTGGACGACTTCGGCAAGCAGGCGCTCAAGAAGCTGGAGGCGGAAGACATCGACTGCTCCCACCTCCAACTCGATCCCGGACTCCCCTCAGGAGCGGCTTTGATCATGGTTCAACACGGCGGACAGAACGCCATCGCCGTGGCTCCAGGTGCCAACAGCGGATTGTCCCCTAGCGACGTGGATCGGGCCTACGAAAAGCTGCGCCAGTCTCAAGCGCTCCTGCTGCAGCTTGAGGTGCCCGTGGAGACCGTCCGGCACGCGGCCGATTTGGCGCGCAGGCAAGGACTGATCGTAGTGCTCAATCCGGCGCCGGCGCAGCGCCTCGAGGCCGAGTTGCTCCGGCAGGTGAGCGTCCTCACGCCCAACGAGAGCGAGGCCGAGATCCTGACCGGCGTCAAGGTCGAGGACGAGTCCTCAGCCCGGCAGGCGGCCCGCAAGATGGGGGAATTGGGCGCGTCCAGCGTGGTCATCACCCTGGGAGAAAAGGGTGCATACCTTCTCACAAAAGATGAAGCTGCCCTCATTCCCGCCCCCAAAGTCGACGCCGTTGACGCCACCGCCGCCGGCGACGCCTTCAATGGGGCCCTGGCCTGCGCCTTGGCCGCCGGATTCTCCATAGCCGAAGCCGTGGCCCAGGCCAACGTCGCCGGAGCCCTCTCCGTCACCCGCCTGGGAGCTCAGCCGTCCCTGCCCACCCGCCAAGAGGTGACGGCCTTTCGGGATGGCTTGAAGTAACGCTATTCCGCACCACCGCAGCCACTGCCCGGGAAATGTGGGAACGATCAAAGGCCGAGGCTACACACCCAAGTAAGGAAGTGGGCGGTCGTGTGTGTTAAGATCTTGGTGCGATTGGTTTAGCCATCAAGCATTGTCGGAAGGATAACAAAACATGAAGCGATATAACCGAATTTCAGCGCCTCTGCGACCGTCCTTGAGGGGCGGGGGCGTCACCAAGTTCAGCCTGCCGGCGTTGCTGGCGATTCTGCTGCTGGGGGGGCTGTTTTGGGGAACACTGTGGGCTGAGGACGGCCGCGTGGCCGAGTCGGCTCAGGACATTCATCCCTTGCTGGTGGGCATGGAGATTCCGGACGTCAGCTACCAAAAGGCTGACGGCACTCAGGTCTCCCTGAAAGAATTGGCCGCCCAAAAGCCCATCGTGATGATCTACTACCGGGGCGGCTGGTGACCGTACTGCAATAAGCAGTTGGGCCAACTGCAACAAATCGAGCAAGACCTGACCGAACTGGGATACCAAATCGTGGCCATCAGCCCCGATTCTCCATCCAAGCTTTCCGAATGGGCCGGCAAGGCCGAAAACGAAGGCTACCGCTATACCCTGCTTTCCGATGCCAGCGCCGAGGGCGCTAAAGGATTCGGAATCGCCTTCCGGGTTTCCGACAAGACCTATAACACCTACAAGAACCGTTTCGGACTCGATCTCGAGGAACGCTCGGGACAGGAACACCATATCCTGCCAGTGCCGGCGGTCTTCCTGATCAAGGACGGCCAGATCGTCTTCGAATACATTAATCCCGACTACCGCATCCGCTTGCATCCTGACGTTCTGTTGGCGGCGGCGGCCGTCCACGCCCGCTGAGAAGCAGCTCATTCTGGACCTCTTTGCTCCCGCGGGAATCTGTACAGGTTCACGCGGGAGCGATCAAATAGCGGTACGGTTAGGCGGCTTCCAGTAGCGTTCTGGCCGCGAGCTTGCTATCCTCTTGCAAAGCCGAGAATCCCTGAAACCGGGACTTGGTTCCATTTGACTAAGGTTGAGGACACACACCATGAGAAAATCCATTGCCCTTACGCTTCTGGGGCTCCTCGGACTGGCTGTGGCCGTGCCGCTGGCCGGCTGCGGACAGGCTCAGGCTGAGCCCCTGCAAGTCACCTACTACTTCCTTCCCGGCTGATCAGTCTGCGCCAAAATCAAGCCCGCCGTGAGCGGGCTCGAAGAGGAATTCCCAGGCCAGGTCAAAGCCGAGAATCTGGACGCCACAACCCCTGAGGCCAAAGAAGTCTGCCAGTCTCTAGGCTTCCAGAATCACGGCTTGGTCATCCGCTCGCCCCAAGGCGACGTGCTCTGGACTCAGCCCGACCACCAAGTCCAGATCGAAGACGTCCGTGCCAAGCTCAAAGAACTGACGGCCGAATAGCGACGCCGGGCAGTTGCGCCGAAGACAGCTCCGCTCCAAAAGCAGCGT
>DATIPO010000265.1:0-1939 GCA_035471925.1 Acidobacteriota bacterium | reverse complement strand
GCCCTGGGGCGGATGCTGCTGAGCCTCTTCTTCGCCCTGTGTGCCGAGCGCAGTGCCCGGCAGGACGTCCGGGATGAACAGGGCCGGACGCTGGCCCTGCATAGTTGGAAGCGGCGGCGTCTGATGTCGATCTTTGGCGAGATCGAGATCGAACGGCCCTACTTTCGGCAGAGAGGCCTGCGCGGTCGCTTCCCGATGGACGAAGCCTTGAGCCTGCCCGAAGACACCTACTCGGACCTGCTCCGCGAGCATGTGGAATTGTTCTGTGCCGAGATGGCCTACGAACAGGCCACCACGGTGCTTAAGCATGTCTTGCATGTGGAGCTCTCGACCAGTAGCCTGTCCCGCCTTGTCGAACGCGACGCAGGCGAGGTCGTGGCCTTCTACGAGCAACAGGATCCCCCCCTGGCTATCAAAGAAGCGGAGGTGCTCGTCGTGCAGGCCGACGGCAAAGGCGTGCCGATGCGGCCGGATCCGTCGGCGGAGTCACTCCGACAGCAGCGCAAAGCTCCGATTCGTCTGGGCAAGGGCCAGAAGCGCACGAAGAAGAAGGAAGCCGTTGTGACAAGTCTCTACACGTGCGCCCGGCGGGTGCGCTCGGCCGAGGAGGTCGTCGCCTCGTTCTTTAACGAGAGGCCACCCCGCGACGACCCAGATGAGCAGGCCGAGGCGCCCCCCCAGGGCAAGAAGCGCTGGGCCACCCTCGAAGGCAAGGACACCGCCTTTGCGCGGCTCTCTGAGCAGGTCCAGCGCCGCGACGGTGAACATATTGTGGATCGGGTTGCCCTCTCGGATGGGTGCAAGGCCTTGCAAGATCGCTTCCGAGAAGCGTTCCCTGATTTCACGCTCGTACTCGACTTTGTCCACGTGAGCGAGTACCTCTGGAAAGCGGCCAATGCTATGCTGGGCGAAGCGGATGCGGGTCGGGAAGCCTGGGTCAAGAGGCAGGCGCAGGCGCTGCTCAGTGGAGGGCACGAACGCGTCGTGGCGGCGTTGGAGCAGGCCAGCCAGCACAGCGATGACGTAGCGGCTCAGGTGGCGCGCTACTTTCGACGCAACGTCGAGGCGATGGATTATGCACAGTATCTGGCCCGCGGCTGGCCCATTGCCAGTGGGGTGATCGAAGGCGCCTGTCGGCATCTGGTCAAGGATCGGTGCGAAGCCTCGGGGATGCGCTGGAGCCGAGTTGGAGCCGAGCACGTCCTGGCGCTACGCGCCGTGGCGGTCAATGAAGACTGGCAGGCGTATCATTGCTATCGTCGCCAGCAGCGGCATCTGCGACTCTACAGGTCGCCGTTGGAGGAAGCTGAACGCCTGGAAGAACAGAGTTTGCGGCTGGCTGCCTGAGGCAAGCCTCTCAACTCATATGGAATGCACCCTTTTTATATCGCTCGACAGACACACCGATCTGATGAAGACTTACATAGCATGCAACACGATCGTCTCGTTGCTTTTCATATTGGGAACGACAACAGGGTGGGCGCAGGATGTGCCCGCCGACACCGGAGCGGTACCGGCCTGGCAAACGGATCTGACGGGGCGACTGTCCGGGTCGCAGACGGGCTTCCAGAACTGGACCGAGGGAGGCGTCAACGTCGTCTCGCTCGCCCTGGGGCTGGACGGCACAGCAACGCACATCACCGACGGCTGGAAGCAAACGCACCAGCTGAAAGTTGCCTTCGGCCTCGTCAAGCAGGACACGCTGGACTTCCGCAAGGCGGAGGACATTATTCGGATTAGCTCGTCCTTTCAATACGCTGGTGACGGGTTTTTCCGAATCTTCAACCCAACTATCGCGGTGAGCGAGCGGACGCAGTTTACGGAAGGCTTTAACTTCGACAAAGACCCGCTGGGCCTCGGCCGCGAGACGCCCGTGAAGGTGTCGGACTTTTTCTCACCGGGCGTTTTTACCCAATCCATCGGCCTTACCTATCAACCC
>DATIPO010000264.1:0-78170 GCA_035471925.1 Acidobacteriota bacterium | reverse complement strand
GGGAGCCGCCCCCTTTGGGCGGGGACATTGGACGAGCAACCCTCTTCCTGACTCAGGCGGCGCCGGGGCAAATGCTGCTGGCGGGAACCTCTTCCTTTCGCCTCGACCGGCTAGCCCTCTACTGCGGCGCCCAGGGTTACGAGGAGTATTGCCGCCAGTTGGGCCACTCTCCTTCCGGCGGAGTGGAGGCCTTCCAAGACTTGATGCTGGACGTCATCCTGGGCTCATGGGAAGAGCCTGCGCCCTCCAACCCCGAGCAGCGCCTCCCGGCTGTCATGGACGCCAATCGTGACAGGGCCGATGCCATCTTCCGCGATCTGATGGGTCAAGCTGGACGGGTCTGGGGCACGCTGTTGGCCGTCCGCGGATTCGCCGCCGGAGAGTCGTTCGTGGCCCGAAACGTAGGCTTGAGAGGCCATTGGCAGGGCAGCCGCCGTCGCCTGCAACTGGTCTTCCTCGATCATGACAACCTCAACTTGGCGCCGCCCGATGCCGAGGACTATTCGCTCAACAAGGTTTTCCGCAACGTCTACTTGGACTGGAAAGCCATCTTGGGAGGTCCTCTCGGGGGCAATAACTGGCTGCCCGAATCACGCCTTCCGCTCCAGCGCCTGATCGGGATCAAGGGACACCTTGAACGGATCTACGGCATCCATCAGGAAGTAGCCGCCCAAGGCGAAGCCGGCTTTGACCAAGCCTTGGCGGATGCCTACCGGCGCACTCAGCAGGCGGTCCGCGAGGACCCGGCCTTGAGCGACATGTTCCACCCCCGCTTCCGACGTCGTCTGCGCCAATGGGACCGTACGGCGCGCGAATACCTGGCGGTCGAAGGCAACCCTCAGGCCCTGCGGGAATGGCAGGAGCGCACCCGCCTTCGTCTGCGCCGCGAGGGCATCAAGGAAGACCTGGTGGAAGAGTACGTCCAGCGTCCTGCCGCGGGCGTCGCCTTCGTGCGCCGCTTCGCTTTTCTCTGGGAGCCGTGACTTGGCAGTCGGCGTCGGCTTCCGTGTTATTCTTTTGATTCTTGCTGGAGAAGGCCCATTTCTCATGTTTACACCGATCCCCAAAATCTTGGAAGAGCTCCAAGCCGGTCGCATGATCGTCTTGGTGGACGATGAGAACCGTGAAAACGAAGGAGACCTGGTGGTGGCCGCCCAAAAGGCCACGCCTGAAGTCATCAACTTCATGGCCACCTATGGACGGGGACTGATCTGTCTGGCCATGACTCCTGAGAAATGCGACCGACTGGGCCTCAATTTGATGGCGCCTCAGAACGACTCCAAGTTCGGTACGGCCTTCACCGCCTCCATCGACGCGGCCCAGGGAGTCACTTCGGGAGTTTCGGCCCAGGACCGCGCCCACACCATTTTGACGGCTGTGGACGATGATTGCGGAATCGAGGATCTGGCCTCGCCTGGACACATCTTTCCCCTCCGGGCCCGCAGAGGAGGGGTGCTGGTGCGCGCCGGCCAGACCGAGGGATCGGTCGACTTGGCCCGCTTGGCGGGGATGCGTCCGGCCGGCGTGATTTGCGAGATCATGAATCCCGACGGCACCATGGCCCGCGTCCCCCAGTTGATCGAGTTCTGCCGCAAGCACGACTTGAAGCTGGCCTCGGTGGCCGACATCATCGAGTTCCGCCGCCAGCGCGAGCGGCTCATCGAAAAAGTTGTAGACGTCAATATGCCCACCGAGTACGGCGAATTCCGTCTTCACTGCTACCGTTCGCGCATCGACGAATACCTCCACTTGGCCCTCACCTGCGGCGATGTGGGACAAGGCAGCGTGCACGACGACGATCCGGTCCTGGTGCGCGTCCATTCGGAGTGCCTGACCGGGGATATCTTCCACTCCCTGCGCTGTGACTGCGGACTTCAGTTGGAGGGCGCCATGCAGCGCATCGCCAAAGAAGGCACGGGGGTGGTTCTCTACATCCGTCAGGAAGGCCGTGGCATAGGACTCATCAATAAGCTCAAGGCCTATGCCCTGCAAGAGCAAGGGCTCGACACGGTGGAAGCCAACACCCGCCTGGGCCTGCCTGCCGATCTGCGCGAATACGGCATCGGCGCTCAGATCCTCATCGACCTGGGCATCCGCAAGCTCAGCCTGCTGACCAACAACCCCAAGAAGATCCGGGGAATTAGCGGTTATGGCTTGAAAGTCGTCGACCAGATCCCCATCGAGGTCCCCCCTACTCCCCACAACCGCCGCTACCTGCGGGCCAAGCGCGACAAGATGGGCCACCTGTTCCAAGAGATCAACGAAGCCATCAACGACTGACACGAGTCTCCCCGGCGTGGCGTGGGCGAGTTCGGCTTGCTAAGCTTGTCGGTGAATCGACCACGAAGGGGAGGACTTGATGAAGAAGCGATGGATCAGCGCAATTGTCGCCTTGCTGGTGGCTGGGATTTGGATCTCCTGCACGCAGCCTACCGAATACGACCTCGTCATCCGCAACGGGATGATCTACGACGGATTGGGCGGAGAACCCTACCAAGGAGATGTAGCGGTTAACGGAGACACCATCGCAGCGGTAGGCGATATTGGAGCGGCGGTGGGGACGGTCGAAATAGACGCCCAAGGCCAAGCCGTGGCGCCGGGATTCATCAACATGCTGAGCTGGGCCACCGAGTCTCTGATCGCGGATGGACGCGCCATGAGCGACGTGCTCCAAGGCGTCACTTTGGAGGTCATGGGTGAAGGCTGGTCGATGGGTCCTCTCAGCGAGGCCATGAAAGAAGAGGCTTCCCAGCGCCAGGGCGATCTGAAATACCCCATTGAGTGGACCACCCTGGGCCAATACCTTGAGTATCTGGAGGCCAAGGGCGTGTCCGTCAATGTGGCCTCTTACCTGGGCGCTACCACCCTTCGCATCCACGAAGTCGGCTACGAAGACCGTCCGCCCAACGAGGAAGAGCTGGAGCGCATGCGCCAACTGGTCCGCCAGGGCATGCAAGAAGGAGCCTTGGGCATCGGCTCCTCGCTGATCTACGCCCCGGCTTTCTACGCTTCTACTGAAGAACTGATCGAACTGTGCAAAGTGGCTTCCGAGTACGGAGGCAGTTACATCTCACACATGCGCAGCGAGGGCAATCAGCTTTTGGAGGCCGTCGACGAACTGTTGCGTATTGCCCAGGAGGCCGACATTCCCGCCGAGATCTACCATCTCAAGGCGGCCGGAAACAACAACTGGCTCAAGATGGACCAGACCATCGCCAAGATCGATGAGGCCCGCGCCCAGGGCATCGAAGTGCGGGCCGACATGTACACTTACACCGCCGGCGCCACTGGGTTGGACGCCTCCATGCCTCCTTGGGTGCAGGAAGGCGGCTTGCAGGAGTGGATCGAGCGCCTCAAGGATCCCGAGGTCCGCCGCCGCCTATCCGAAGAGATGACCACCCATACCGACGAATGGGAGAATCTCTTCCATGCCGCCGGAAGCGCTGAGAATCTGTTGCTGGTGGAATTCCGCAACGACGAACTCAAGGAACTGACCGGAAAGACCTTGGCCGAAGTGGCCGAGATGCGGGGAACTTCGCCCGCTGAGACGGCCATGGATCTGGTCATCGAGGACAACAGCCGAGTGGGAACCGTCTACTTCTTGATGGACGAAGAAAACATCAAGAAGAAGATCGCCCAGCCTTGGATGACCTTCGGATCGGATGCCGGAGCACCCGCCACCGAGGGCGTTTTTCTTCGAAGCAACCCACATCCGCGGGCTTATGGCAACTTTGCCCGCCTGCTGGGGAAATATGTGCGCGAAGAGCAGGTGATCTCCCTTCAGGAGGCCGTGCGCCGCCTGACTTCACTGCCGGCCGACAATCTCAAAATCAGTCAGCGCGGGAGATTGGCCGAGGGCTACTTCGCAGACGTCGTCATATTCGATCCCGAAGCGGTCATCGACAAGGCCACCTTCGAGCAACCCCACCAGTATGCTGAAGGCGTCCTCCACGTCTTCGTCAACGGAGAGCAGGTAGTCCAGGACGGCCAGCACACAGGCGCCTTTCCGGGACGCGTGGTGCGGGGGCCGGGCTATGCCGCTGCTGGCGGCACCGACGGGGAATGATCAGTCGCCGGGCTCGGTTTCGCGGTAGCACTCGGCGTAGATGCGCTTCATGGGCGCCAGACAGTACTCGTCGACCAAGTCGGAGAAGAGGTCTTCCCGGTCCTCCAGCAATTGGGCGCCTTTGGGGGTCACCTCGAAATACTGACGGATGATGTCGGCCTTGCTCAGGCGCGACTCGACCTCCACTGACTCGTCCAGCACCGGCTCGAAGGCCAGCAGGTCTGAGAAGGCATAATGATCGACCTCGGGTTCCGTCCAGGGCTTGTCGCTGCGGGCCCTCCAATATTGCTTTTGGAGACGGTCGACGTAGGTGCGGTAGTCGAAGCCCTTGGACTTGTTGTTGACACTGGCCACGATGAAGATTATGTCGGCCCGCTCCTTGACCTGCAGGCCGTAGGTGACGTCGAGTTCGTGGGCGCGGGCGAACTTGATGCGGTGCTTGGCGGGTTCGTGGAAACGCTTGATTTCAGGTTCCAGGCCCAGTTCCTTGGAGTCGTCTTCAGTGACGTAGTTCGAGGCGACACGCCGGTACCAGTGTTCGATGACACGGTAGAGGATGTCGTCGATCCGCCGTGCCTTGTCGTCAGCGCTCATGGCGGGCCATTGTAAGGGACCGGACGGGTCTGAGCAATGCCGGAACGGCCCGCCGTGCTTAGTGGATGAGGTGATCGAGTTCCCGTTCCAATTCGTTGCGGCTGACGAAGTAGGAGACGCGGGAAGAATCGTCGCGAGAGAGCAGTTCGCGCAACTCGAAGGTGGAGATGCCTCCCAGCGCGTCGTCGATCTGCTCGTAGGAGAGGTCGCCCGAGTGGGCTCCCAGGGGACTGACCCAGAGCTCTTGCCCGCCTCGAGTCCGCCCTTTGACCATGAGCTGGTTCTGCTGGCAGAAGAACTCAAGGTGGTTGAGAGTGATCAGATTCAGTTTGGCGTTCATCTCGTATCTGTGATCCGCGTGCCGCCGCGAATCCTCCGGTTGAGGCGTTTCTATTCTTCCCCCTCTGTAGTCCATTTCGGCCACCGCCGACCGTTTCTTCAGTCGGTTTTCCTTACGGCTGCGGTGCTGCGCTTGTTCAATTTGCTGACTCAAGCGCCGCCGGCTGTCCGGCGAGTATTGATAATGATTCCGTTTCCCGCCACAGGTTTCAAAACAATATGGGCCGACGCGGCCAACGGGACTTTTCGTGTAGAGTATTGAGATGCTGAAGAGAAGTGTGTGTGGGCTGCTGCTGGTCCTGTTGGCGGGGGCGGCAGCGCTGGTTGGGCAGGAGGCTGGAGACGATCAAGTCATCCGGGTGGAAGTTGAACGCGTCAACGTTATCGTCACGGTGACCGACAAGAACGGCCGCTTTGTCACCGACCTTCCGCAAGAGCGTTTCGAGATCTATGAGAACGGAGAGCGCCAGGAGATCACCAACTTCGACAATCCCACCGATCTGCCTCTGCAGATGGCGCTGATCTTGGACACCAGCCAGAGCGTCCGCACCCAGTTGGACTTCGAGAAGCAAGCAGCACGTCAGTTCGTCCTCTCGCTCATGCAGCGCAAAGACCGGGCTCTGCTGGTGGAATTCGACCGCGGCGTTAACTTGGTTCAGGACTTTACCGACCGTCCTTCGATGCTCGCCCGGGCCATCGACAACCTGCGGGCGGGCGGAGGCACGGCCCTCTTCGACGCCATCTACCGGGTCTCGCTGGACAAGATGTCCCTGGGGCGGGGGCAGGACCGCAAGGTGATCTTGCTCATTACCGACGGAATGGACCGCGACAGCCGACGCTCGCGCGACGAGGCGCTGGAAATGGCCTTGCGCAACGAGGTCTCCATCTACTCGGTGGGCACCAACCGCTTCGGTGCCGATCAGCGCAAGAAGGGCTGGAACACCCTTGAGAAGTTGAGCGAGAAGACCGGCGGACTGGCTCTCTTCCCTTATTCGGTGGGTAAGCTGGAAGAATCTTTCGACAAGATCAATAAGGAACTGCGCAGTCAGTACCTGCTGGTCTACAATCCCACCAACGACGCCAAGGACGGCAAGTACCGCAAGATCAGAGTCAAGCTCAAGAAGAAGGGCGACATGCGGCTGCGCCACCGCGAAGGGTACTACGCCGAGACCTCCGAAGAGGGCATGCCTTAAGGGCGCTGCCCGGAGTGAGCTTTCCCGTCCCAGCCGACCCGGCTTCCGCCCAAGGCTTTCGATTCTCTTGAACTCGCAGCAGTCCGGCTGCATCCAAAGCTCAAAATCATGAAAGCCAAGCTTTGTGTGCTGACGCTGTGGACGTGGGCCAGTCTCATGCCGGCTCTGCTGCAAGAGACCCTTGCGGACTCTTCAAGCGCCGTCTGCCTGACGGGTGCGGACTCGATCTCGCCGGACCGCCTGCTGGACCACTTGGAAGAAAAGGGAATCGACCTCGGCGAGGCCCAGGCAATGACCCGAGACGACTGGGAGCGGGGCGAACGCCTGCTGCGACAATATTACCAGGATCAGGGCTATCCCCTGGCCCGGGTGGAACGCGAGGCAGAGGACGGTCATAGCTGCTTGCGGGTCGTGGAGGGTCCGCGCGCGGACTTGGGCTGGCTGGACTTCGAAGGCAATCAGGCCTTCTCCGATGAAGAGCTGGCCCAGACTCTGGACCTCGGCGGACGCCTCGATTTCGGCCTGCTGGAAGAGCGGCTGGAAGCGGTCCGTCAGCGTTACCGCGACACGGGCTACCCGTTGGTGGTTGCTGAACGGGGAAAGCTGCAAGTGCAGGAAACCTTGGAGCGCAGCTACTTCCCCCTGCCTTTCCAGCAGGTCAGCAAGCTGCGCGTCCGCCTCGAGATCAAGGTGGAGGAAGGGCCGCGCTTCCGTTTCGGGAGTTTGCAGCGTCCCCCTGTCCTGCAGGGCTTGGGACTGCCCGACCCCGTGGAAGGCGAATACTACAGCGAAAGACGGCTACTGGAGTACCGCCGTCAAGTGGGTACCCACTTTGCCTCTGAGGGACGGCTAATCCGGGAGTTTCAGATTTTGCAGCGCTTTGATGCTGATGCGGCGCTGGTCCATCATCGCGTGAAATTCTCTCTCTATCCGCCGCTGGACGTCAGCTTCATCCGTTTTCAGGGCCACGACCGGTATCCCGACAGTTTTTACCGGCGTGAGATGGAGTTAGAGGAGGAGCGGCGCTTCGATCCGCGTCTGATGGCCAGGAGCCTGGCCAAGCTGAATTCCACCGGAGTCCTCAAACGTCCCCTTACCGATCAGGACGTGGAATTGACCATCGACGAGGCGGATGAGCGCGTTGAAGTCGTCATTCACCTGGAAGAAAAGAAGCCGCGCGGCTTTTTCTACTCCCTGAGCCGCAACGACTTGGGCGGACTGCAAGTCACCCTGCTTTTGACCGTGGCCAACTGGATGGGGCTGGGAGAAGAACTGGGACTCAGCGTCGAGCACGGAGGCGGGGCCACCGGAGCCGCCGTGGGCATCGCCTCGCGCTACTTGCTGGGCACCGATCTTCCCGTCCGCTTCGCGCTGCGCTTCTTTCGCCGCCACACCGGGCTGCGCCTTTCCAGCGTTGACGAGCAGGTGCAGGACTTCTTCCGCACCGACGAGACGGGATTCTCCGGCGTGGCCGCCTACCGCGTCCGCTCGGCTCATGAGGCCGGGAGCGATTTCGCCGTGTCCTGGCTGAGCCGTCCCAACCGGCCCCTGAGCCGGAGGGTGGTCCTGCGTCCGTTCTGGACCTGGCGGCAGGAAGCGTCTCCAGACTCTGACTGGATCGATTCGTTGCGGGTATCCAGCCGCGTCTCTTTCTTCGATGATCCCTCCCAGGCCTGGAACTGGAGTCCGCGCCTGGAATTCCGCCGCGAGGGACTGGAGGCCCCCTTGCAAGGACGTTTCAGATTTCGCTTTCAGGCAGCCTATTCGCACTTCGGTGAAGGGAGCCAACTGCTGTCTGAGCGTCTTTTCACCGACGCCGATACCGTGCGCGGGTTCTCCAGCACGACCTCAGGCCCCTGGAGGCTGGAGGACGAGGGCTTACGTCCGCTGGGAGGCGACACGCTCTTTGCCTTTAACTCAGAGTACGAGGTTCCTCTCAACGAGACCTTCGTCCTGGCGCCGTTTTTCGACTCCGGCATCAACTTCGCCATGCATCCGGCCGAGGGCTTCCGTTTGGCGGAGACGACCAATGGCGTGTGGAGAGCTTCTTTAGGAGGCGAGTTGCGCATCAAGCTGCCCGCCCAGCTTCCCGCGGCCCGGCTGGTGGCGGCCTGGAACCCCCTGCGCATGGAGGACGTCCTCACTCAGACCGTCTCCGGTTTGTCGCGTTTGCGCGACCCGCGGACGAGTCTGCGCCTGGCCTTCGATCCGGTTTTCTAAGGGGCCGCTCGGCGGCCAACGAAGGTGAGGGACTTGAGACGCTCGGGCAGTATGGCTGGCTCAGCGTCCCCATTGGTCATTGAACCGGTCCTTGACTTCGTCCATCCAAAGAGGGTGGAGGCTATCACATGAAACTTGCCCGATTGACGCTTCTGTCCCTCGCCTTTTTCTTTCTCTTTGGTCTCATCTCGCAAGCTGAACACGGCCCCCTGGTGGGCGTGGTGACCGACCCCCACGACTTCACGCCCTATGAGCTGGACCATGTCGCCTACCTCTTCGACGTGCGGGCCCGCCGCAGCTATCTGCAAATCGACTTCCGCTACGAGCATCAGCGCTCACGCCGTTCGAGGCACTCGCGGCACCCGCGCTACCGACGGTTCTCCAATCGCTTTTACCGAGACGATTACGGGCCCCGCTGGGACTACACGGTCCGCCTCGATGCGCGTAAGGGCTACATCAACCGCTGCGGACGCTACAGCCGGCATTACGACTGGTACGTAGTCGATGAGTACCGGCGCGTCATCAACCGGGGACATGCCCATGAAGTCGACCGCGTGGCCAGGGACGTCGTCAGAGTCATTTACGGAGACTGGCGATGATGGGCGGATTCTCGAATCTCCGCGGCGATTCCTCCTTTGCCGCGTGAGAACAACGCGAGGGCCGTGGTGCTGCGGCCCTCGCGCAGGGACCGCCGAGCGCTGAATGGCCTCACATTCGTCTCGAAGGCCGTGGGAAGAGATCGGAAACCCTTCAAACGAGCGAGCCCTATTCAAACCAGTGTCCACATTTTCCACGGCGGTTTTTCTCCGCAGGGCGGACGGTTCACCTGTTGCAGCAGGTCTGCGCTTCCCTGGCCGACGCCGGCGAGCCGCCGGCCCCGTCATGATCTCATGGGGTGATCTCATGGTCCTGTTGCTCGCAGGACACTTCCTCGGCTGATCGAGATGCCTTGGTCCTGATGGGGATTTCTTGACGGCAGGTTGAATTTAGCGGCCCGATGCACGTATGTTGAGACGTGATGGAAAGACGCCGGGAAGAGGCCGTGCTCGATGAACGAGAGGCATTGGGACGCCAAGTCCTCATCGATCTCTACGGATGCGGGCGCGAGATGCTCGACGACGCCGGGAAGGTTGAAAAGGCTCTGGTCGAGGCCGCTCAGCGTTGCGGGGCCACGGTGGTGGAGACGGTCCTGCACCGTTTCAGTCCGCAGGGCGTGAGCGGAGTGGTTGTCATCGCCGAGAGTCACCTGGCTGTCCACACCTGGCCCGAAGAAGGCTACGCCGCGCTCGACGTCTTCACCTGCGGAGATGTCCTCTCTCCCCAAGAACTCACCCGTACCCTGGAATCTCTCTTCCAGGCCCGCGACTCCCAGATGCGGATCATCCTGCGCGGGCTGCGCTAGACCGCTGGTGCAGCACCTCGAAATCGAGCCGACGCCTGACGTTATTGCACGCTTTCAGCGTTCAGGGAATTCGCGGCTTGACCCGGGGTGGCGCCTTCGTCTCGCTGCGCTCGACGCCGGCTGACCCTCGGCTGGGCCATGGCTTGCCTACAGCGAGCCCCGACTTGACTTGTTACACAGGTGCCGGGCTGGTCCACGGCTCGCTTACAGCGAGCCTCAGCTTGGTCTGATGATTGGCCGACCGAGGGCAGCGCAGTCAGCGCGGATGGATGCGGCATCCGCAGCGGACCACCCCTGAGAAATGCGGGTTAGCCGCGGATGCGTTTCTCGTTGAAGAGCAGCGCGAAGGCCAGGGCCACAGCGCCGGCCATCACCGCAGGCTGGATCCAAATATCGGTCCACTGGTGCCCGCTGACTTCTCCGTTGAGCAGCACTTCGTTGCCTTGCACGATACGTCCCGAGACCCAGGCTCCGATGACCATGCCCACTCCGTAGGTGATGAGCGTGATGAATCCCTGGGCGCTGGACCGCAGTCCCGGAGGGGCCTTCTTGTCGACATAGATCTGCCCGGTGACGAAGAAAAAGTCATAGCACACGCCATGAAGTATGATTCCGAAATAGAACATCCACACCAGAGCCTCGTTATTGCCGAAGGCGAAGAGCACGTAGCGGACGGCCCAAGCCAGCATTCCCACAAGCAACATGTACTTGACGCCCAGGCGGCGGAAGAAAAAGGGCATGACCAGCATGAAGATGATTTCCGAGGCTTGGCCCAAGGTCATCTTGGCGGCTACGGCCTGCATGCCGCTCTCGTTGAGGAAGAGGTTGGTGAAGTTGTAATAGAAGGCCAGCGGGATGGAGATCAGCAGCGAGCTGAGGATGAAGACCGCGAAGGGCCGTTCCTTCATGAGGCGCAGGGCGTCCAGGCCCAGGACCTCGGCGATGCTGACCGACTTGCCGGCCGAAGCGGGAGGCGTGTGAGGCAGCGTGAAGGAGTAGAGTCCCAGCAGGGCCGAGGCACCGGCAGCCAGACGCATGGGCGTGGCTGTGGCCTCGATGCCCACCAGGCCGAAGCCGCCTTCCAGGGTCGAAATGATCAATCCGGCTACGATCCATCCGATGGTTCCCAAGACCCGCACCGACGGGAATTCCTTCTCGGGCTCTTTCATCTGATAGAAAGAAATGGCGTTGACCAGTGCCAGCGTGGGCATGTAGCAAAGCGCGTAGCCCAGCAGCACCCAGAAGAAGAATCCGGGGTCGGTCACGGTGGAAGCGTAGTAGAGCAAGGCTGCTCCCAAGAGATGGAGCACGCCCATCACCTTCTGTCCGGCGAAGAAGCGGTCGGCCACCAGTCCCACGAAGAAGGGCGAAAGGATGGCGGCCCAAGCCGTGGTGCTGTAGGCGCGGCTGATTTCGGTCCCCTGAAAACCGATCTCGTTAAGGTAGGTGCCCATGGTCACCGACCATGCGCCCCAGATAAAGAACTCCAGGAACATCATGGCGCTCAAGCGCACTCGCAAGGTGAAATCCATGGCGCGCGATTTTATAGTCCCTGGGTCCTGCCGACAAGTCGCGGTCAGTCGTCGTCCGGCGCCTCTCCTCGGTCCAAGCTGGCAGCGGTGCTCAGTTGGGCTTTAGCCACTGGCCCAGGGCCTCGCTTTGCACCCTGAACCTCGCGCTGTCCCTCTTTTTCGGGCCGGACAAAGATGGAGTTGAGATGGACCGTTGCTCACCGCACACGGCTTGTCCAGAGGTCAGATTGCGACCGAGTCTCAGTTCCACCTTGGCTGGGCCTGCCGGTTAAGGCACGGCAACGGGACTGATGCTGGTGAAGTCTCCGGGAGTGCTTCCCAACTCCAAGGCGATAACGGCTAGCCCGTGGACGTCGGTTTCGATGGTGACGGTGCCCTCGAACTCCTCGGGAAGGGAGAACAACTCATGAATGAAGCGAGAGACGCGCTGATTGCCTGCCATCCTGAGATCGGCTTCGGCTCCCGGCACGGGGACTCCTTCCAGGTCGAGGACGCTCAGGCGCACGTCGAGCGGTGTTGTTGTGGTATTGCGCAGGGCCAAACCCGTGCTCAGGCCGAACTGAGCCGACTGACGGACCGGAACCCGGCCCCGCCTCAAGATTTGCCCTCCGTCCACCGCTGCGGATCCAGCACCCAAGGCGTAGCGGGCTTGTGCGCCCAGCGGACGGTCAGACATCGCCGTCACCGAACCCAAGAAGATCTCGTCGCCTTCGGGGGATGTGCCCAAGGTAATCGATCCTCCGGGAGGAATGACCACGCCCTCTTCGAGAGGCAAGAGCGGGGCCTGGGAGGGAGGCGTCAAGATCGGCTCTCCCTGAGCACTGAAAAGCTGAAGCTCAACCCTGGCTGGCAGGTCAGACGACAAATTGAAAAGCGTGAAGCGGGTCGAAAAGCCCGCTCCGCCTCCAAACTGAGCCAAGTGCCGCGGAGCGGCGAAGAGGGCGTTGGTTCCGCGGGAACGAGTTTCGGCGAAGTTGTTAGAAAAGATCCGCGACCGGCCCGTCAGGGTGTCGACAACGGTGATCTCATAGGCGACGCCCGAGATGCTCCCGATAAAGAACCAGAAGTTGCCGTTGCTTTCCCGACCGTCCTCGACCCGGACCAAGATTTCGAAGCGTTGGTCGGAAAACAAGGCCAAGCCGCCGCTGCGGTCGCTGAGCGGCTGGGGGCCGGCGGCGCCCTTGTCGCCGGTCAGGAGCTCCCAGTTGGCCCTGACCTGAAATCGGCCCAAAAGGCAAAGCGTCCGCTGGTCGGGGACGCAGGCCGTTCCCGTCGGTTCCACGACCGGCAGGGGAAAGGGGAGCGCGGTGCCATGGTCGACCGCATCGGAATCACCAGCTTCTCCGGCAGAATTTCCAGTGAGCACTGCACTCGCGGGCAGTGCCACGTCTGGGCCGCTTACAGCGCGCCCGTCTGCTCTGTCGTCCATGAAACCGTGGCGGACCGGACTCAAAAAGCCGTCAAGCGATTCGCTGCTCGATGAGGCCGTTGTCAAGGCGGGAGGAGCGCTCTCGAAGGCCAGGGTATCAGTAGTACTCGTGAATTGTCCGGCAGGATTCAGGTAGACGACCTCGCGATCGGTCTCCTCGTCGCGCACCGTGACTTCGAACTCGAAGTTGCTGGTCGTGGCGAAAAGGACCCAGAAATGACCGTTGATGTCGCGCCCGTCGATGACCTTGATGATCAGGCTCAAGTCCTGTTCGTCCACAAACCAGAAAAAGCCCGCATCGGTGTCGGACTCGACCGCCTGAGCCGGCCCTTGGGCCTCTGCGGGAGCCTGGGACAAAGGATTTCCGGCAAAGTTTGAGAATTCAACTTCCACCGAGAAACGGTCGCCCTCTCCCAGGCAAAGCCTCGTTTCAAGGGCGGAGCAGACGTCCCCAGCGGTCAGCGGAATACTGACCGCGGTCGCCAGGAAACTGAGGGACAGTGCAGCAGTAAGGCAGTAACGGCAAATAGGCATGAGTAATTATGAATCAGATTGCGGCTCGGCGTCTAGGCCACCAGGTGGCAATCTGTCTACCAGCCAAGTCTTAGCCGCTATGGTCAGCGGGACGGCTTCCGGACGGTCACGGCAGGCCAAGGGCTTGCAGACCCAGGAGCAGTTATTGCCGCAGCAGGTCTCGTATCGTGTCGGCCACCAGTTGGGGGCGGTCGAGGGGAATCCAATGAGAGCTGTTTTGGGCGTGGACGAAACATCCGCGGCGGGAGAGCTTGGCCAAGGCTTTCTGGCGCGGCAGCCAGACGGGGTCTTCATTGTCGGCGGCCAGGACGGCCAACGGGAGGTTTCCGTAGCCGCTGATATCCGCCATGGTCCGAGCGGCTTGGGGGACGCGGGCGATGGTGTCGGCCAGCGAGGCGTAGAAGTGGGGACGCGTCCAAAACCAGCCGATGGGCCGCCGCAGGTCCTCAGGAAGCTGCTGCAGGGGTGCCAGCAGGCGCTGCTGGGCTTGCCTGGGGAGGCCCACGCCCAAGGCCGAGCCGATGCTGCGGGCTTTTCCCCGATTGCCGGCCCGCGCCAACTGCACTACCAGGCGGGTGAGTCCAAGATGGGCCAGCCAGCGGGCCCGCCGGGCCAAACGCGCTCCCTGGACGATCTTGCGTTCGTCCTCAGGCTTGAGATCGATCCACTGATGCTCGTCGGCGGCGTCCAAAAGCACTAGCCCCGCGCATTCTTTCCGGTGGCGGTGGGCGAAGAATCGGGCTGTGAATCCGCCATAGGAATGGCCGACAATCAGGTAGGGCGGCGGGAGTTCAAGGGCTTTGACCAAGCGATAAAGTTCGTCGACGGTGTTTTCCAGCCTGCGCGGACGCGGCGAAGGATCGCTCCATCCGCTGCCGGCCCGGTCGTAGCTCAGCGTCTGGAAGCGGCGGGCCACTCGGGGCTGGACCAAAGCCCAACTGATGGACGAACTGGCCAGGGCCGAGTCGAAGATGACGCTAGGCCCGTGCACCTGCCCGCGCGATGCCTGCAAAGGGGGCCCTTGAGTCAAGGAATGCAGACGCAAGCCGCCGATGTCGACTAGGCGTCCGGGCGGCGGGAAGCGCTTGGCGTCCAGCCGATCCCCCACCTGCTGGTAGCAGAACCCAAGAGCGGGAAGAAGGGAAACCGCCGCCGCACCCGCCGCCAAACTCTCCAATCCGGCCATGCCGACAGTGTAGCGCTTCGTTCCAGGCGAAGTAGGCTTAGAGGCCTGTCTCTCGGAGAGGCCGGCAGGAAGGTTCGCGTGGGAGCGAAGGAAGTGGCGGGAGGCCGGGGTGCGGCTTTGGGTGCTGGCCGCCTCTCCCGGCTCTCCCGCCGGTCGACTCGCTCTGACGGTGGGCGGCGCGGGGCCGCCCCCTAGGAAGGGGAGTATCAGAGCGAATCGAGGAAGTTGAGCAGGGCCAACCTCTCCTGCTCGCTCAGAAGCTTGTAGAGTTCGATGACGCCCGCTGCCTCGTTGGCGTGGCGCTCGATGGCTTGCGCCGGAGTGGCGGCGCTGCCGTCATGCAGTAGCGGACGCCGGAAGCGCAACCCCCACAGGGCGGGCGTGCGGATTTCGTTCATGGCGGCGTCGGCCTGTTCGATGCCGTCTCCCGTCCCCACGTCGTGCAAGAGCAAGTCGGAGTAGAGGCGCACGGGCCGGCGGTCAAAGACGGGATTGGAGCTGGCTCCCGTCATCAGCACAGGCGCATGGCACTTGTGGCATCCCACTTCGCGGAAGACCATGGCGCCGCGAGCCTCCAGTCCCCCGACCGGTCCTCGATCAATAGGGGCCAGGAATCTCATGAAAGCTTCGAAGGCGTCGATTCCGCGCAGTCCGGTGAGGGGCTCGACCGAGTCCTCGGGATCAGGCACGAGGTCGCATAGGGCCAGCGTCTCGGGATCGATTCCCGCACCGGCTTCGGTGCGGAAGAGGTCGTTGGTGATGCCCATTTCGTTGCGGTAGGCGTCACCCGAAAAGGCCAGCAAGGTGGCGTGTTGGGCCTTCCATCCGAAGCGGCCCACGCGCGCTTGGCCCGAAGCCACGTCGATGACTCGTGCGGCCCGCCCGCTGATGCCGTCGCCGTCGAGATCCTCGGGATCTTCGAGGGCTAGCAGAGTGGAGTCGGGAATGGCCTCCACCAGACCGGCTCCGAAGAGCGGAATGGGCACTCTGCGGGCTACCACGTTGGCTTCGGGGGGAATGCGGGGCTGGCATTCCTGGTTGGGCAGGGCGAACAGGTGGTAAAGCGTGTCGCCGCCCAAGACCGTGAATGTGCCGTCCTCTTCGATGCGTCCGGCCCGGGTGCCGGCCACCGGACTGATGCCGCCGATGGCCGGGACGGAGTGGCACTGGGCGCATCCCAAGCCGTTAAAGGCCGGCCCCAGGCCTTCGCCGGCGTCCTCTACTTCCAGGAAGTCGTCGAGGCCGATGCGGAACAGCTCGAACTCGTCGGCCGTGATGCCGGGCAGCGGATTGCCTGGCTGTGAAGGACGTCCCTGACGACCGGCGGTAGCTGGCTTGGCCCGCAGCGACTTGCCCTGGAAGCGACGGCCGGAGGAGCCAAACTGAGGAGTGTGAGCGCGCACGATCAGGTTCTCCGATGACGATCCGGAGCCTCCCGCGCCTTCGCCCTTGGGTGCCGGGCCCAAGGCAGATCCGGCGCTGCCCGGGCCGCCGGCCTTCTCCAGGCTTGGACCGGCAACCAGGATGGGTGTCGGCGCCCCGGATCGCGAGGCCTCCGCCCATAGGCCGGCCAGCAGCAGGCCGAAGAGAATGGGTGCGTATCGTCTGGGTTTCATGTTGCTTCCTCGATTCGGCGGCGCATCACTCGACCACGATCCGGCCACGCATCAATGTATGTCCGGCTCCGCAGGCCTCCGAGCACTTGAAGGTGAAGGTCCCTTTCTTCTGAGCGCGGAAGAGGATGCGGGCGTTGCCTCGGCCGCGCTTGGGAATGGTGACGTCCACCCCGGCATCGGGGATGGCGAAACCGTGGTTGGTATCGAGGCTGCGGATCCGCAACTCCACGACTTCGCCCTGCTTGAGTTCGATCTGGGAGGGGATGAAGTGAAATCGCTCGGCCACGATGTTGATGACACGGTCGGCCTCCTCCGAAGCGTCCCTCTCGGAAGTGGCGGAGAAGCCGCCTGAGGTCCATCCGGCAACAAAGCCAGCTACGGTCAACAGCGCCGTCAGCCACATTGTCTTTGTTGAAAAAGCTGTCAGTCTCATTAGAACCACCATCCGATTCCGAAGTTGAAGATGTTGCGGGCCTTGATGAAATTGCTCTGGTTGCGCAGCACCGTGTAGTCGAACTTGAGCGACACGTCCGGGTCGGGGAAATAGGTGAATCCGGTGACGAAGGCGTCGCGGTCGAACTCTCCGAGGGGCAGGAATCCCGGTGCCATCTCGAACTGGGTGTCGAAGTTCTCGTAGCGGTGGAAGAGCACCAGGTCGTGATGCCAGGAGGAGGGCAGGACATGAGCCGCGCCTTCCAGGTAGAATCCGCGCATTTCTTCGGCGATGTTGGGATTGACGCCCGAGGTCCTCTGCAGCAGCGAGTTGAGTCGGGCGGTGTCGGTGATGTGGACGTGGGCGTACTGTCCGCGGGCGTCGATCCGCCAGAAGTTGAATCGTCCGTCCAACTCGATGATGTCGACGCGGGGGTTAATGCCGGGTGTCTCGAATCCGCTTTGGCTGCTCCAGAAGCTAGTCCCCAGCGAGAGTCCGGGCAGGCCGTGATATTCCAGACGCCCCGTGAAACCGGGGTTTTCAGAGACCGATTGAAAAGCGTGTTGAGGCGCTTCGCCCAAGCCTTCTTCGGCGCTGATGAAGGAGGCGTTGAGAGGCGCCATCACGTAGGCTTTGTAGACGAAGCCATGGCCCAAGTCTCCGTGGATGCCGAGGCCCGGATCGAACCAAGTGGTGGGAATGATGAAAGTGTCCACGAAAGGCCGTTCCACGCCGTTGAAAGTGGGCGGTTCGTGACGTTCATTGATCAATCCCATGGGAGCCAGCACGACTCCGCCGCGGACATTGAGCCAGGGCTTGAGGGCGAAATCGAGATAGGCCTGTTCCAACTCCAATTCGCCGCTGACTTCGCCCCCTTCGATGAAGGCGCTCTCCAATTCCAACTCGCTCCAGAATTGGATGCGGTCACTGAACTGGTGCCCGAAGAGCAACACGAAGCGCTGAAAATCGGCAATGCCGGGCTCGCCTTGGGGCTTGTTGAAGTGGAATTCCATATAGCCGGAGTAGGGCATTCGCATTTCGGGAGAGTCATAGCCAATGACATTGCCTTCTTCCGACGGCAGCACCTCAGCCATGGGTGGCTGGTCACCTTGGGACGTCTGCGCCGCCCCGGCTACGGGCCGGACTGAGTCCGATTCTCTCTCGGGCGCCGCTCTTTCCCCTTCACGCTCGACCCCCTTCAAACGGGTCAGCTCAGCCTCCAGCTTGCGAATGCGCTCTTCCAACCGCTCCAGCTTGCTCTGGACGTCGGGGGACTGCCCTGCTGCCTCCTGCTCCTGACTGGCGAAAGCTGGCGAAACGAGCAAGCCGAACAAGGTCATAGCGGCGATATTAGCTTGAACTAATTTCAAAATAAGCATCCTCGAAATAATGACGATAGAGGCTTTCGTCTCGAAAGTCAAGCAGAGCTAAAAAAAGAAGTGGCAGGTTGCGGTGAGAGCCAGTAGGGAGGCGGATCGATGGTCTCCTGTCTCTTGGAGATCGGATGTCCAGCTCAGGTTCGAACGGCATGCCTGACCGAAGCGGAGTGCCTTCTGACCGAGGTTGCCTGGGGTACTTGCTCTCGTCCCGGCCAGGGAAGCGGTCTTGAATGTTCAGCGGCGCAGGGTGAGGGTAATGGTGTGAGTGCTGTAGCCATCCCCCTCCGGCGGAGTGAATGTCAGCGTGCGGGCGTCCTGGGAAAGCTCAGCCCCTGAGGCGGACTCGATTTCGGCGGTGCCGTGGAGACGGATCTGGTAGCGGCGCCCGCCGAGTCCTGAGACGGTGAGAGTGACCCGGGAAGCATCGCCGCTCCACTGCTCGGAGAGGACCTTCAGGTTGGAGCTGGGCCTTCCCAGGGCGGGAAGGCCGGCCTCGAAGCTGTAGCGGAAGTCGTTGCCGTAGCTGATCTCGATGCTGTTGCGGCCGGGCTGGATTTGGCGCTGCATCATGACCAGTTGTTCGCTCCGGGGATCTTCTTGGGAGCCGGAGAAAGACGTCCCGGGATTTGGCGCGTGGCCAGACCTTTGGGATGACTCCGGGCCTGGGCTCGCCTTCTCGATCTCGGCCGAAGGCGAGAGCGGGGGGTGGAAGTGCAGTTGCAGCGGCTGGTCGGAGGAATTGTCGATGTGCAGCGTCATTCGGCCGTCACCGCGCTGGAAGCGGATGTCGAGGCGTCCTTGGCCGAAGGGCAGGTTGGAGATGCGGAAACGGTCCCAGTCGCCGGGAAGCTGAGGAGCCAGGGTAAGGCGCTTGTCCGGGACGTCGACTTCCAGGCCCAGCAGTCCGCGGACGAGGGGCGAGACCACCATGGCGGCTGACCAGATCTGGTGGGGCGAACTGGTGGAAAGGGGCGAATAGACGGCCCCCGAGACCAGTTCGGTGGTATGTCCGCCCGAGCCGTCCAGCGCCAGCAGGGCGTTGGCCCTGAGGTTGGCGTAGGCGGGCTGAGGACGCCCATAGCGGTACTGGCCCAGCGAGGCCCATCCCGTGAACAGGGGCCACACCGAGCCGAAGTGATAACCGGCCGGTCCATAGTTGGGGCTCCGACTGGAGATGATACGGCTTCCCCAATCGGAGATGTGGTCTTCGCCCGCCAGTTGGGTGATCATGCGCGAGGAATGTCGGCGGTCGGTGAGGCGGAACCACATGGGCACAGTGGCCAGGATGCTGGGCTCATCCACGACCTGGCCATGGCGGTCGATGGCCAAGCCGTAGCGGGCCTGCTCCTCTATCCAGAAGCGCTCTTCCAGCTTGCTTCGGGCTGCCTCAAACTCCGCCTCCCAGGCCTGCGACCGGCTCTGGTCGCCGCGGATGGCCGCCAGCTCGCTCATGGCTCGTAGCGCCGCGACTCCCATGGCCGCCTGGTAGAACTCGGTGCGGACGGGCAGAAGAGGACCGCCCTCGATCCAACCGTGACCGACACCCTGATTCTGTGGAAAGCCGTCCTCGTCGTAGGTCGACTTCATGAATTCAAGGGCGTTCTCCAGACGTTCCCAGTGCTCGGTGAGCATCCGGGTGTCGTTGCTGGTCCGCACGTAATCAAGGACGGCCAGGATGTAGAGTTCGGTGGCGTCGGCGGCGGCCCAGGGATAGGGATAGTCGCGGAACCAGTCGGTCAAGGGCGCACTCTGGGCGATTTCGTGAGGGATCTTGCCGTCACCCCTCTGATGCTGGGCGATGAATTGAATGGCTTGGCGCGCCCCTTCCAGATCACCGCCGGCGGTCATGGCCATTGTGCTCCAAAAGGTGTCGCGTCCGAAAAACCAAGCGAATCCGGGACGCGGGGCGCCTTTGGAGAGCCCGAATCCCGCCACCAGTCCGGGACCGTTCATGAAAGGATTCTCCACCAGACCCTTGAGCATGCTCACCATTGACCAGCGGTAGGCGTCCTCGAAGCGGGAGTCGGGCAGCTCAAGCTGGACGGTCTGACTCAAGTAGCCGCGGTAGAATTCTTCCGTTCGCTGTTGCAGACGGGAAGGGTTGTCCAGCATGCGCCGGTAGGTGTCTTTGAGCGAATCCAGTCCCTGGAAGTCGGCCGCGATGACCAGCGAAATCTGGCCTGAGCCTTCAAAGGTACCCAGGTTCATGGCCGAGTAGCGGCTGGAATTGTAATTGGTGGCGAAGCTGCGGCTTTCCAGCGAGGCCTGGGGAGACCCCACCAAAGCCCTCCAGGGCCGCCCCTCCACGCCTATCACGAAGGCCTTGAGTTCCTCGTCCCAGGAACTGAAGTCGGACTCCAGCCCCGCCGGCCACATCATCTTGAGGGAAGGGATGAAGCGGGCTTGGACTTCCAGCGCAGCCGAGGACTCGATGTCGATCTGAATGAGCGCTCCCTTTTCGTCGCGGGGGACGATGAAGGTCTGCTCGACGCTGAAATGCTGAGCGTAGTAGTCGCCCGAGTAGATCAGCGTGGTCGATCCTGGCCGGTAGCGCACTGATCGAACCAATGTCTCGGCGGGCATCTCCCGTCCGCCCAGCTTGAAGCCGAGGTGAAAGTCGTCGAGCAGCCCCAAGGGATAGACCCAGGCTTCGAATCGCCCCGATTCCTTCCCCAGAATGGCGGCGTGAGGGCCCACCGCGTCCATGAACTCCCAGGGCCGGGCCGTACGCAGGATCTCCAGCTCGGAGGGGTTGTCCGTTCCCTGCCCCACAGCGGGGAGCCAGGCGCCTGCCAGTGGCAGCATCAGGAGCAATGTCCTGGTGAGTTGTCGAAAACATGTTCCTTTTTCAGCCGAACAGGCGGGCTTGCTCATCTCGGTTCCCCTTCACGCTTGAATGTCTCAGAAGAGTACCAATCGAGGGGCGAGAGCACCATCGAAAAGGCCACGGCGGCCTCAGCTTCCAGGGTTTCGGATTCTCAGAACCGCGTGGCCTTCGTGGGTCGGTCGGTGACTAGAATCTGTCCAACGCTGCTTCGCTCCAGAGGCAGCCTTGAAGAGATCGCGGTCGGTCCGGCTTAGGGACAGCCGAATCCGAAGACGCAGCAGGTCAGGCATTGGTTGCAGGCCGTGGGACTGGCGCCGCAGGCAAGGGAGCAACCCACGTCGCAGTTGTTGGTGACGCAGTTGTTCTGGCAGATTGTCAGGACTTGAGGGCTGCCGGAGAAGTTGTCCAGGCACCACTGCTGGCAGATAGAGTCGGCGCTCGCCTCCTGCAACAAGGGATACGCTCCCATACACAAGACCATCAGCAAACCAACGATAAACAGTTTTCGTTTCATTAAGCTTACTCCTTTTCGGCAATTTGTTGGCATTGAGCGAGCAGTCTACCATTCGAACTTCTAAAATATCAATTAAAATATGTTAATAACAAAGATAAGTAGGAGTATTCCTTTTGAAAATTGTGGATTAGACACACCCTTGTTGCGGACGAGAAGCCTCTTCAAGACCCGGTGTGGCAGGAGGCTTGATTTCATCAGGCCAGACTTTGGTGCGGATTTTTTGCCAGTTTTACCAGTAGGCGATAACCAGCCACAGAGTCAGTCCGATGAGGATGGCGGACTGGTAGCGGTAGTCCTTGTACCAGGGCACCGGGGGCAGATCGGCGGTGGCGTCTTTGACCACTTCGGGGTTGAAGACAAAGTTGCGCACCTGCTCTTCGCTGGGCGGTTCGGTGACTTGGCTGACCACCCACACCGTCAGGCAGGAAAGCCCGAAGAAGATTCCCGCATGCAGGAGGAAGTGCAGGGCGGCGACGTCTCCCAGAAAGGTGCCCTCGATGCTGGGAAAGACGGCGTCGCTGCGCAGCACAAGCATGACGGCTGCCACGGCGTGTCCAACGATCATGGCTGCCAGGGCGCCGCTGCCGGTGGAACGTCGCCAGAAGAGTCCCATGATGAAGATGGCGGCCACGGGAGGCACCAGGAAGGCCAGCATGTTCTGGAGGTAGTCGAAGAGGCCTTGGTACTGTTGCACCACGGGCGTCCAGGAGGCCCCGACCACCATGATGGCCAGGGTTGAAAAGCGTCCAATCCAAGTAAGGCGAGCGTCGGAGGTGTGGGGCGCGAACTTGCGCACGAAGTCCATGGTGATCAGGGTCGAGGCCGAATTGAGGGTGGAGTCGACGCTGGACATGATGGCGGCCACGAGCCCGGCCAGCATGAGGCCTTTGAAGACCGGCGGCAGCAGTTCGGTGATGAGGGTGGGGAAGACCATGTCGCCGGCGGGCAAGTCAGGGAAGAGCTGGCGGGCCATGACCCCCGGGAAAACCATGATGAAGAGCACCGGAAGCTTGAGCAGCCCGGCGAAGAGGGCGCCCCAGCGGGCATGGCGGATGTTCTTCGACCCCAGCACCCTCTGCACGATGAACTGGTTGGTGCACCAGAAATAGAAACCCAGAATGGGGACGCCGGTCAGCAGCCCCAGCCAGGGCATGGTGGCATCGTCGATAGGCCGCACGACGGAGAGCATTTCAGGGGGCGTGTTGTTGATCACCGCGTCCCAGGACCCCACTTCTCCCAAGGCAATGAAGGTGATGGCGATGCATCCGATGATGATGATGACGGCTTGGATCATGTCGGTGTAGACCACCGCCGAGAGTCCGCCGGCGGCGGTGTAGAGGCCGGCCACCAAGGCCAGAACCAAAGCCGACAGGATGAGGTTGGAATCGGGCCAGAAAAGCTTGATGACCAGCGCCCCGCCGTAGAGCGCTCCGGCCACGTCGATGAAGACATTGTTGATGATGGTAAGTCCCGAGAAATAGAAGCGCACGGCTGGACGGAAGCGGCGCTCCAGGAACTCGGGCATGGTGTAGACCTTGGAATTGAGATAGTAGGGGATGAAGAAGATGGAGAAAAAGACCAGGACCACGGCCGCCATCCACTCGTAGTTGGAAACCGAAATGCCCGTGACGTAGGCGGCGCCGCAGAGTCCGATGAGAGTCGAGCTGGAAATGTTGGAGGCGAAGAGCGAAAAACCCACGGCCGGCCAAGCCAGCCGCCGACCGGCCAGGAAGTAGTCTTCGGTGCCGGCATGCTTTCTGGCGAAATAAAAGCCTATGAAGAGGACGACGAAGAAGTAGGAGACGACGATGATCAGATCGATGAGGTCTAGAGGCAAGAGATCCTCCCTTCACTCGGAGTGGAGTCATTGACTTGTGGGCGCTGTTCGGTTTCCTCGGGCACCGAGTCGTCCGGCATACAGTCGTCTCAGTTGCAGCACGATGGGTTGTTGCAGTGTAGGACTTGGCATGGCAGCTAATCCTTCAATCTCACGATGAGGCCTTCATCGGCCCGCAGTTTCAGACGCGCCGGATCGGCGGGACCGCTGCGGTCGAGTTGCGTTGAGAGGACGATCTCAGCGTGCCCCGCCTCCCGGCTCAGGTTCACCGTCTTGGCCTCGGAATCGAAGTTGAGGCAGACGGCGAAGCGGTCCGACTGCGGAGATGATCGCTCATAAGCGTACACTCCCGCGGCCTCGACGGCGAGTGAGCGGTAATCGCCCAGGTGCAAGGCCGTTTCCGACTGGCGCAATCGCGTCAATTGGCGGAAGAGGGCCCAGTGCGAAGCCGCATCCTCCTTCTGGGCCTCGACGGTAAGCTCGGAGTAGTTGTCGGGCAGCGGCAGCCAGGGGTCAGCCGAGGGCGGACAGAAACCGGCGTTGGGACCGCGGTCCCAGAGCATGGGCGTCCGGACCTGGTCGCGGGCCATGGCCTCCACCAAGTGGGGCTGCAGATGAGCGATGGGATCGTTCCACTTCTCTTTGGGTATGGGGACGTTCTCCAGTCCGAGCTCTTCGCCGTAATAGACGGTCGGTGTGCCCCTCAGGGTCAACAGCAGCATGTTGGCGCAGCGCGACTGGCGCTTGCTGACGCGGCTGGCGCTGCGATGACGGTCGTGATTGCTGGCCACGTAGTTGGGCCAGGCGCCGCGAGGCAGCAGCGACTCATAGCGTTCCACCATGGCGCGCACCGATGAGGCTGTCCAGGGCGTTTCCAGCAGGTGAAAGTTGAAGGGCTGATGGCACTCGTCCAAATCTTGGCCGTAATAGCGCACCAGTTTCTCCAGAGGCAAATAGATCTCGCCCACCATGTAACGGTCATCGAACTCGTCGATCGTGCCTCGAAAGGCCTTGACCAGATCGTGGATGCCCTCCACGTCCTGGGTGTAGCAATGAATGAGGCTGGCGTGGGGATCGACTCCGTCCCACTCGGGATTGGGCGGTTCGTCGCGCAGCTTCTCGTCTTTTTGCATCAGCCAGATGACGTCCACCCGGAAGCCGTCCACTCCCCGGCGGAGCCAGAAGCGCATGTTCTCGCACATGGCCTCCAAAACTAGTGGATTGCGGTAGTTGAGTTCAGGTTGCTGGGTGACGAACTGATGCAGGTAGTACTGTCCGGTTCGCTCGTCCAACGTCCAGGCCGGTCCTCCAAAGATGCTGAGCCAGTTGTTGGGAGGCGACCCATCGGGTTTGGGGTCGGCCCAGATGTACCAGTCGCGCTTGGGGTTGCGGCGGCTGGAGCGGCTTTCCTGAAACCAGGGATGCTCGTCCGAGGTGTGGTTGGGCACCAGGTCGAGGATGAGCTTGAGTCCGCGTTCATGCAGGTTGCCGAGCAGACGGTCAAAGTCGTCCAGGGTGCCGAAAAGGGGATTGATGTCGCAGTAGTCGGCCACGTCGTAGCCGTTGTCGTGCATCGGCGAGGGATAGATGGGCGAAAGCCAAACGGCCTGCACGCCCAATTGCTGTACATAGTCGAGCCGCTTCTCGATGCCGGGCAAGTCGCCTCTGCCGTTTCCGCGGGTGTCCTGAAACGACATCGGGTAGATTTGATAGACGATGCCCTGTTTCCACCAAGCCGCCTGACTCGCGGATTGCCCGTGCATAACTCTCCCTCGCGGTTTCCTGGTGAAACCCTGCAAGAATGTTTTTGTCAGCGCGTCCGGTCGCCCCTGGACCCCATTCGTTCCGGGCTGCTCTCTGAATTGGCCAAGTGCTGGCCCGTCTCGGATTCCCCCTCCTGATCGGCTAGTGTCAGGCAGGCTGCTCCGAAGACTCCCGACGAGTCGCCCAGTTCGTTCTCCTTGACGGGGGTGTCGCAATAATCGCTGAAGACGTATTCGCGCAGCGTCCCCAAGCCCTCGTCGTAGAGGAAGGAGATGTTCGAGACGCCGCCTCCGAGGACGACGGCGTCGGGATCGAGGACATTGACGACGTTGGAGAGAGCCAGTCCAAAGTCGTTGAGAAAAGCGCCTTTCCAAGATTGGGCGCGCGCGTCCTCGGAATCGGCTTCGACCCGGGCCACGATCTCGGGAAGGCTGAGAGAGGGACCGCCCAGATCGGACCAGCGGCGTTCCAGCGCGGGACCCGAGAGGTAGGTCTCCACGCAGCCTTTCTGTCCGCAGTAGCAAGGATTTCCGTCTGGATAGAGCTTCTGATGTCCCCATTCGCCGGCGATCAGCAGCCGCCCTGAGACGACCCGTTTGTTGATGACGATGCCGCCTCCTACTCCGGTGCCCATGATGACCCCGAAGACACAGCCGTATCCGCGTCCGGCGCCCAGCAGGGCTTCGGCCAAGGCGAAGCAGTTGGCGTCGTTTTCCATGGCCACGGCGCGGCCTAAAGCCTGCTCAAGATCTGTCTTGAGCGGGCGTCCGTTAAGGCACACGGTGTTGGAATTGCGCATGAGTCGGCTGCGCGGCGAGATGGAGCCGGGCGTGCAGATGCCGACGGGGCAAGAAGTCCCGGCCTCTTCTTCCAACTGCGTAATGAAGTCGGCCAAGCGGGTGATGATAGCCTGGTAGCCTTCGCTCTGGCGGGTGGGGATGCGGCGGCGCACCACGTCGTTGAGGTCGTCGTCGGCCACGATCCCCTCGATCTTGGTTCCGCCTAAATCGATGCCGATTCGAAGCATAGAGAGCCCTGAAACGGCATCGAATTATAGACGCGGTCTCCCCAAGGCGCAAGGTCACTTGACGCTCTCTTGAGGCGGCCGCACGATGAGCACTGAGCAGGGAGCCCGTTCCAGAACGCGTCCTGTCGTGCTGCCCAAGACGACCTGATCGAGACCGGCTGAGCCGTGAGAGCCCACGACGATGAGGTCGGCGCCCCAGACGTTGGCATTCTCCAGGATTTCCTCGAAACCGCGTCCGCTGCTCACTTGAGTCTTGAAGTTGAGGTCCTTGAGCTTCGACTTGAATTGCTCGACCAGTTGCTCCATCGACTCGTGGGCCTTTTCCTGCAATTCGACAGTGATTTCTCCTAGGCCTTCGGGCGGAAGATATTGGGAGAAAACGGGTTGAGCTTCCAAAGCGTGCAAGATGAACAAACGCGCCGAAGAGCTCTGCCGGGCCAGATCGATGGCCCGTTTCAAACCTTCGATGGATTCGTTTGAAAAGTCGACGGCGCAGAGAATTTTCTTAAATGCCATAGCACCTCCCATTGTATCGGTCCCGGCCTTTGCGGGCCAGACAATGCTGATTTTGCTCAGGCGGACTTGACTCGCAGGGCGCTTCTTTGTTCAACTATGTTGAATGGGTAAGAAAGGCTTTCTGGGTGAGTTCGAGCAGTTGGTGATGCTGGCCGTGGCCCGCCTCAAGGGAGACGAGGCCTACGGGATGCGCATTCATGAGGAGTTGCAGCAGACCATTGACCGTCCTGTTTCGATTACGGCGGTCTATGTGACCCTGTCGCGGCTGGAAGAGAAGGGTCTGGTTGCTTCCTGGAAGGGCGAGCCCACCGCCGAGAGGGGGGGACGGGCCAAGAAATACTTCAAGCTTGAGGCGGCCGGCGAGGAGGCCCTCAAGCAGTCCAGGGAGTTTTTGGTGCGCCTTTGGGAAGGCGTCGAATTGGGTGCTGAAGAGTGAATTCCGATCCCCGTCGAGGCCGGCGAAACGGGCAAGAGCGTCCGCCCGCTCTGGCCGAGTGGATTCTGACCTGGCTGCCTGAGATATACCGCGACTGCATCCTGGGCGATCTCGAAGAACGCTTTCATACCCAAGTCCTGCCTTTAAAGGGCAAGTCAGCAGCCCGCAAGTGGTATTGGAAAGAGACTTTACGGGCCGTCAACCCGGTTTATTGGCCCCGTCTGGGACGTTTTTCCCGCATTGCCCGGCGGCTGGGCACCGGCCTCCGCTGGGCCGCGCGGGCGGCAGCCGCAGGGGCCGACGACCTCTCCCTGGCTTGGAGGAGGCTCAAGCAAAGTCCCGGCTTCGTCGTGGCGGCCTTGTTGACTTTGACCTTGGGCATCGGCGCCACTTCGGCCGTCTTCAGTTTGCTGGAAGGGCTGTGGCTGCGTCCGCTGCCCATCCCGGCAGGCCAGCGGCTGGTGGTGCTCAACCAATCCATGCCCAAGGCGGGCTTCGATGCCCTGGGCTCCACTCCGCTGGAGCTTGAAGAGTATGCTCAGGCCGACTCTTTGGAGTGGGCGGCCGATTATCATTCCATGTACTTCACGCTGCTGGACGGGCTCAGTCCCAGCAACGTTGAGACCGGTGTCGTGGCCTGGGACTTCTTCGAAAAGCTGGGAGTCGAGGTTCTGCACGGCCGCGGAATGCAGCCTGAGGACGACCGCATCTCGGGCGAGGGACGCCTGCTTCTCAGCTACGGCTACTGGCAGGACCACTACGGCGGATCGCTGGAGATGCTGGATAAGCCGGTGGAGATGAACAACCGTCCTCACCGCATCATCGGCATTCTGCCGCCGCTGCCCTTTTACCCCTTGGACGCTGATGTCTACATGCCTCATTCCAATTGCCCCTTCCGCGTGTCCACTGCGCAGGCGGGAAACCGCGGACGGGGCGGCTACCGGGCCTTGGCCCTGTTGACGCCGGGGACCGGACTGGAAGAAGCCCGCCGTGAGGTGGCCGCCATCGCTCAGGACATGCAGCGCCGCTTTCCTCAGGATTACCCGGCCGACAGCGGATTCACGGCAACCTTGCGCCCCTTGCAGGACGTGTTGGCCGAGCGGGCCCGGACGCCCTTGGCCGTCCTCTTCGCCACCGTGCTTTGCGTTTTCCTCATCGTGTGCGCCAATCTGGCCAACCTCAACCTGGCCCGCCTCACCCGGCGGACTCCCGAGATGGCGCTGCGCAGCGCTCTGGGCGCGGGACGGGGACGCCTCTTGGGACAGCTCCTGACCGAAGGCTTCCTTCTAGCCTCGGCTGCCGCCGTGCTGGGACTGGCTTCGGCGACCGCGTCGTTGGAGCTGTTGCGTCCCTTTGCTCAGCGCCTGAGCGTGCGGGCCGCCGAGATCAGCATTGACGGCGGCGTGCTGGCCCTGGCTGTGGCGGGTTCGATCCTGGCCACGCTCATCTTCAGCCTATTGCCGGGACTCATCCTGCTCCATTCGGAAGGACGCGCCCAGGGCCTGACCCGCCGCTCGCGCGTCCACAGGGCCCCCCGAGCCGGAGGCCTGCGAGGTCTGCTGGTGGTGGCTCAGGTGGCCTTCTCGGTAGTCCTGCTGGTGGCCGCCGGACTGATGCTGCAGAGCGTCTTCAAGCTGCAACAGGTGGATCCCGGATTCGATCCCAAGCGCGTCATGGCCACCCGCGTCCAGCTCAACTGGACGCTCTACCTCGAAAACGACCAGGTCAACGACTTCTACCTGCCGCTGCTGCAAGACCTCTCGCAACGCCCCGGCGTCCTCTCAGCGGCTTTGGCCGCCCACGTTCCCTTGGATGGCCGGACCTCCACCGGCAGTTACCGGCTGGCCGAGGATCCGACCGGGAACCCGCCGCCTGGGTCCGGCGCCCAACCTCAACCTGCGGGCGACAGCGGGCTGGCGCCGCGCCCCCCGACTAGCGGCGGCTCTGCCGAGGATCGGTCGGGAGGCAGCATGTACCAGACTGTGGTCGGCTCGCCGGTCGACCAGGATTCGCAACCTTTGGCCACTTACCAGCCCCGGCCCGCCAGCCAGGAACACCGGGCCGAACTGCAATCGGTCTCGGGACGTTACTTCGAGGTGATGGGAATCCCCGTGCAAGCCGGCCAAGTCGGCGCTTTCCTGGGGTCACATGAGGTAGTCGTGGGCCGGACTCTGGCGGCGCGTCATTGGGACGATCCTGCCGAGGCGCTGGGCAAGAAGCTCTTCCTGGGTACCTGGCCGCGTCCGCTGACCATTACCGCAGTCGTCGGCGACGTCCACGAAGAGGACCTCAGTACCCATCCCAGCCCCCAGCTTTACGTCCCCTTCAACCTTTCGCCTTGGCGCGAGGCCATCGTGCTGCTGCATACGCCTCAGGGCGCCGAAAGCGCGGCGGCCATGATGCGGCAGGCCGTGGACCGGCTCGATCCCGACCAGCCTCTGGAACCCTTTCACGAGATGGAAGAACTGCACCGCGAGTCCATCGCCCCGCCCCGCCAGACGGCTCAACTGCTGGGCATCTTCGCGCTGGCCGCCCTCATCGTCACAGCCACCGGAATCGTAGGCGTGACGGCCTATTCGGCCTCCCGCCGCCGCCACGAATTCGGCGTCCGCATGGTTTTCGGGGCCAACCGCCGCAACATTCTTCTCAACGTCCTCAAAGAGGGACTGGGGCTGACCTCTCTGGGATTGCTGTTGGGGCTGCCAGCCGCCCTCCTCACCAGCCGCCTGCTTCAGGAACTGCTCTTCGGCGTCACCTGGTCCGATCCGGCCACCTACCTCTCGGTCACCGTTTTCTTCCTGCTAGCCGCCGCCGCCGCCACCCTCTGGCCCGCCCGCCGCGCCACTTCCATCGATCCCGCCTCGGCCCTGCGCTGCGAGTGACCGAATCTCGCTTCTTGCATTGACCGTTCATCCCGCCGAAGACTAGACTTGACCGATAACCATACGGAGGGATGTGCCATGGCATTGGAACGGATGAAGGATTGGCGGCGCTTGGCGTCTGCTGCTTTGACGGTGGCTCTGGTGTTCGGCTTCGGATGGGTTGTGGGGCAGGAGGCTGAGGACGAAGCTCAAGAGAAAGTTCCCGAGTTTGAGGACATCTTGAACTTGAAGGCGCCTTCTTCGGTGGTCATTTCGCCGGACGGAAGCAAGGTAGCCTTCGTGGTTCGAGAGCCGGACTGGGAAGAGAACAGCTACGTCAGCCAGATCTGGATGGCGGCAAGTCCCGATGACGAGCCCCGCCAGATGACCTTCGGCGAGAAGTCTTCGTCGTCCCCGCAGTTTTCGCCCGACGGACAGTGGCTGTCCTTCCTCTCGGCGCGGGAAGAGAAGAGCCAGGTCTACCTGCTGCCGCTGGCTGGTGGTGAAGCCCGGCAAGTGACCGAGGCCAAGGAAGGCGTCCAGAGCTACGAATGGGCGCCCGATTCGCAGAGCATTGCTTTCCTGGCCCGCGACGAGCAGAGCGAGGCCAGCAAAGAGCGGGAAGAGAAGTACGGCAAGTTTACCGTCGTCGATGAGGACTTCGAGATCAGCCACCTGTGGATCCAGGGAATCGAGGATGGAGAGGCCCGCAAGCTGGTGGGCGACGAGGACAAGCACATCGCCGGGATGGCCTTTTCGCCCGATGGTTCCAGCATCGCCTTTTCGGCCGCGCCCGACTCGCGCATCAAGTCCTTTTCCAAGACCGACTTGTTCGTGGTGGAGGTTGAAGGCGGCGAGATCAGCATACTGGTCGACCAGGAGGGGCCCGATTCCAATCCGGTCTTTTCGCCCGACGGAACCCGGGTGGCCTTCAACACTTCGATGGGCACCGAGGTTTACTTCGTCAACACCGAGATCGCCGCCATCCCCGTTCAGGGCGGCCCTATCGTTAACCTGACCGGGTCTTTCGACGAGGACGCCCGGCTGTTGGATTGGAGTTCCAGGGGTATCCACTTCACGGCTTATCAGGGCATGTCGCGCCACCTTTTCCGCCTTTCGCCGGAGTCGGGCGCGGTGCGGAATCTGACGCCGGGCGATCAGGTGATTCAGTCGATCGACCTTAATCCCGACGCCTCGCGCATGGCGTTCAGCCTGGTTTCGGCGGAGAGCTACCCCGAAGTCTTCATTTCTCCTGTGGACGACTATGAGGCCTCGCTCCTCACCGGCTTCAACGAGCAGCTCGACGGCTGGAAGCTGGCCCACAAGGAAACCATCGCCTGGGAGAGCCGCGACGGAACCGAAATCACCGGGGTCCTCATCAAACCCGAGGACTTCGATTCGTCCAAGCGTTATCCCCTCTTCGTGATCATCCATGGAGGGCCTACCGGCATCTCCTATCCCCAGCGGGTCGACCGCTACAACGGCATCTATCCCATCGAGCAGTGGGTTTCGCGGGGTGCTTTGGTGCTGCTTCCCAACTACCGCGGCAGCGCCGGTTTCGGAGCCGACTTCCGCAAGCTCAACTACCGCAACTTGGGAGTGGGCGATTACTGGGACGTGCTGTCAGGCGTCGATCACCTCATCGCGCAGGGACTCGCCGACCGCGACCGGGTGGCGGCCATGGGCTGGAGCCAGGGAGGTTACATCAGCGCCTTCATCACGACTTTCTCCGACCGCTTTGCCGCCACCAGCGTGGGCGCCGGCATTTCCGATTGGGTCACCTACTACTACCAGACCGACATCACGCCCTTCACGCTGCATTATCTGGGCGACGATCCTTGGGACGATCCCGAGGTCTACCGCAAAACCTCGCCCATGACCCATATCAAGAAGGCGCGCACGCCCACCTTGATCCAGCATGGCGAGTTCGACCGGCGGGTGCCCACGCCCAACGCCTACAAGCTCTACCGGGGACTGCAGGATCAGGGCGTCCCCAGCAAGCTGATCATCTACAAGGGCTTCGGCCACGGCATCAGCAAGCCCAAGGAGCGCTTGGCGGCCCTGACCCATAACTGGGAATGGTTCGAACAGTGGATCTGGAACCAGGAGTCCGCCGACACTTCGGACGGACGCTGAGGCAGCTTAGGCCGACATTTCCAGGCGGGTGCCGTCGCCCCACAACTTGTCGATGCTGTAGAAGTCGCGGGTTTCCGGTTGGAAGATGTGGATGACGAATTCCAGGTAGTCGAGCAAGATCCACTTGGCGTCGCCTTTGCCTTCGATATGGCTGGGACGCAGGCCGTATTCCTTCTTCAGCCCCTCCACCACAGACTCGGCTATGGCTTGGTTCTGACGCTGATTGCGGCCCTCGCAAATGAGCAAGTAGGAAGTAAAAGAGGCGATGTCAGATACATCCAGCACCAGAATCTCCTCTCCTTTTTTGTCGCTGATGATTCTGCAGATTTGCTGCAGGACGGCTTTGGTGTCTTGCTTCGGTTTGCTCTTAATCGTCTTGACTTCTTTCATACAACCCGAACTTGCGGGCGTAGCGAAGCACGGAATCAGGCATGGCGCCGTCCTTCGGAGTCCCGCCGGATGAGAGAGTTTGGCGCAGACGAGTCGAACTGACGTCCGGCGCGTCCAGGCGGATGAGAAGGGAAGTTCCCGGATGGATGTCGAGAGGTTCGGAGACGTCGGCGGTTGTGATCCTCTCGCGCAACGGAGTGGGCAGTTCCAGCGATTTCAAATCGACCGTTTCTCCGGGACGTTGTACAAACGTGAAACTAAACTCTTGCAGAAGTTTAGCATAGTCCCTCCAGGAATGCAGTTCCTTGAGCGAATCGCTTCCGGCAATAAACGTGAGGCTCCACGTAGGATGCCGCTGCCGGAAGTGATTCAAAGCTTCGATGGTATAAGAGGGCGCCGGACGCTTCAGTTCCCAGGCGCAGGGCAACAATCCTTCGTCCTCTTGAGTGGCCAGCGCCGCCATGGCGAAGCGGTGAAAGGGGCCGGCCAGGGAGCGTTGGCGCTTGTGGGGCGGACGCCGCGCGACCAGCAGCAGAACCCGGTCCAGATCTTGCAGCCGCATGACTTTGCGGGCCACGTCGAGATGTCCGGCGTGGACCGGATCGAAGGTCCCGCCCAAGATGCCGACTCTCACTCGCTCCAGTCCTCCTCCTCGCTCCATTCTCCAGCAAACTCTACTTCTTCACCCTGTCGCAGGTCTGCCTCGCGGGAGCGCTTGAGGGCCTTGACGATGGCGTGCTTCAAGGCGTCCAGCCCTTGTCCCTGCACCGAGGAAATCAGGAAGAAGGGAATGTCCTCTTGGCGGCAGTAGGCCTCAAAGCGCTCAAGCCGCTCTTCCTCGGCGGCGTCGGCTTTTGAGGCGGCCGCCAGCATCGGCTTGTCCAGCATCGCCGGGTCGTAGAGTCCCAACTCGCGGTTGATGGATTGAAATGCTTGGCCTGGCTCTTCGGGACCCAGCGCTGAGACGTCCACCAAGTGGACCAGCACCCGGGTGCGCTCCACGTGGCGCAAGAACTGATGCCCCAGTCCGCTGCCCTCGCTGGCGCCTTCGATGAGTCCGGGGATGTCGGCCATCACGAAGCTGCCGTATTCGCCGTAGGGCACCACTCCCAAGTTGGGGGTCAGGGTTGTGAAGGGGTAATCGGCGATCTTGGGCTTGGCCTCCGACAGGCGCGAGATCAGGGTCGACTTGCCGGCGTTGGGATAGCCCAGCAGTCCGACGTCGGCCAACACTTTGAGTTCCAGACGCAGGTGGCGTTGCTGGCCCGGCCAGCCTTCCTCCGCCCGGCGTGGCGCTTGGTTGGTGGAGGTGGCGAAGCGGGCGTTTCCGCGTCCGCCGTCGCCGCCCTTGGCAACCAGCAACCGCTCTCCCGCGCGGGTGAAGTCGTGGATGGGCTCATCGAGCGTCGATTCGGCGTCGTAAACCAGCGTGCCCACCGGGACTTCCAGTACCAGTTCTTCGCCGTCGGCGCCTTTGCGCTTGCTGCCCTCGCCGTGGCGTCCGCGTTGGGACTTGAAGTGGCGTTTGTAGCGGAAGGGGAGCAGGGTGTTGAGGTGCTCGCTGCTTTCCAGGTAAACGTCGCCGCCGCGTCCGCCGTCGCCGCCCGAGGGTCCGCCCTTGGGGACGAACTTCTCGCGCCGGAAGGCTACCACGCCGTTGCCGCCGTCTCCGGCCTTGACCTCAATGGTGGCTTGATCGATGAACACAGCGAAGACGCGATTCCCAACCTCCAACTCCCAACTCACAAGTTCAACGAAGCTGAGCCGGACCAAATCAGAGTTCGGGGCCTTCCCGCGTGAGGCGGCTGAAGCTTGGTGCCAATGGCCGCCGGAGCCGCCGAGATCCCCGCCTCTTGCGCAGCTTCGCAGCATCCGCTTGGGAGTTGGTCTTGGAAGTCGGTCGTTGCGCAGCCTACTCGGCGGGGAGGACGTGGACGAACTTGCCGCGGCGTCCGCGGTTTTGGTAGGACACTACGCCGTCGACGGTGGCGAAAAGCGTGTCGTCTTTGCCGCGTCCCACGTTCTTGCCGGGCTTGATGGGCGTGCCCCGCTGGCGCACCAAGATGCTTCCGCCCGTCACGTTCTGGCCGGCGAAGCGCTTGACGCCCAAGCGTTGAGCATTGCTGTCGCGTCCGTTCTTGGAGCTTCCTAGTCCTTTTTTGTGCGACATATCGGTATTCCTCGCGAACAGGCCGTCAGCCGACCTGGATCTTATCAATATTGACTCGGGTGAAGGGCTGGCGATGGCCGCGCTTGCGGCGGTACATCTTGCGGCGCTTGAACTTGAAGACCAGGACCTTCTTGCCCTTGCCGTGTTCGGCGATGGTGCCGGTGACCTTGCCCTCCAGCGTGGGAGATCCCACCTGAGCGCCGTCGTCTCCGCCCACCATCAACACTTCCTCGAAGTCGACCGCGTCGCCGACCTCGCCTTCAAGCTTCTCCACCTTAATGGAGTCGCCTTCGCTGACCCGATACTGTTTTCCGCCGGTTCGAATAATTGCGTACACTTTCTTACTCGCCTCCACGAAGCCAAATCACACAGGCTCCGGAAACCACGAAGTATAAAAAAACCGCCATCCGCTTGTCAACGCCGTAGCGGCGGTGAGATCGATGACATTGCTGCGGCTAGCAGGCCTCTCGAAAGCCGCCCTTGACGTCCTCGACGGCGGTCTGGAGGGCTTCCCGCAACTCTCTTGGGAGTTCGGCTCGAGCAACGACGACGCTGAGTCTCGCTGCTTTTCAGGAACCAGGCAGTTTGAAGGTCTTGGCCGGCGAAGAGGCGCACTAAAGTCAATCGCTTGGTCTCAAAAAGCCCCTAAGTACGCCTTTCGGTGCAGCGGCAGGCTGTTGACATTCCTGGAGATGGAGGGTCATGGGTCGCGGTTAGTGAGAGGGACGGCGGAGAGGAGGGTGAGCGTGTTTGTGCCGAAAAGGGCTTGGGCGACGATGGGGCGGTCGGAGTCGATGAGGATGAGTCCTCCCTGCTGGCCCTGGGTGGCAGGGATCAGTTCGGTGAGTGTTTGGGAGAGGCGTTGGCCTGGGGCCAGAGAGAGCGATCCTTGGCCCGTGGGTTGTCCTTGGGACGAGAGGACGCGGATTTGGATTTCAGCAGCATCTGCCTCGGAGGGATTGTGGAAGGCCAAGCCGGTGAAGAAGAGTCCTTCCAGGTTGGCGACGTGGGGGAAGACGGCTTGTTGCAGCAGTTCGCCTTGCAGGGGCAGGGCGGCGACGAAGCTTCCCTGGACTGGGTCGCCGAAGACGACGTCGCCGATGACTCCCGGCCCGTCGGAGGTCACGCGGAGCGATCCGACCCGGGTCGCATTTTGCTGGGCCGCCAGCGGACCTTTGGTTGAGCCTTGCTTAACTGCTATCGGATCGTTGGTTGAACCTGGCGCACGCGATGGCGCATCGGTCGGACTTTGGCCAGCCCCAAGCTGATCGTCGGTCCAGCCGGGGGCATGCGCTGGCGCATCGGTCGAGCTTTGGCCGGTGGCCAACGGATCGTTCATCGAGCCTTGCTCAGCCGCCAGCGGGTCGTCTTCCCAGGATTGGCCGGGTGCTAAGTCGACTTGAAGCGGGGCCTGGAGGGGAGATCCGTCCTCGGAGAGGCTGTGGATGAGGAGGCTGCGGACGTGTTGCGAGGTGTTGACAAGCTTGAGGCTGGTGAAGATGGACGGTCCCTCCGCCAGTTGGGCTGAGAAGGACTCCCGGTGCGGATTTCCGGGCGTGGCGTTGAGGAGGAAGATGCTTTGGTCGCTGACGAGTTCGACCAGCAGCGAGGCCGCTGCCAAGTAGCCGTCCTGGACGTCGACCCTCAAATAGCCGCCCTGCAAGGGCAGGTCTTCGTTGGCGAAGAGGCTGTCGAGCGATTCGCGCAGGACGCCCTGAGCCGGCAGCGTCCGCTGCGATGAAATGGCGCCGGCCTCCGGCTGGGGCCGGATCCAGCGGAGGGTCAGGGTGACGGGGTGGTCTTGAGGGTTGACGACGCTCAGCGTAGTGGATGCGTCGCGTCCGCGGAAGGCGCCCGGGCCATGGTGGACGCGCGTGAAAAAGAGCTGGCTGGAGGGTGGCGAGAAAGCCACTCCGCCGTCCAACTGGCGCAGGGCGAAATCGCCCTTTTGGGTGAAAGTGGCCAAGAAGGGCTGATCGGGCAGCGGAGCTCCCGGCAGCGCCGTTTCGATTCCCACCCAGGCCCGGCCGGACAGGTCGAGTCCTTGAAAAAGTTCGCGCCCCAGCCGGGCGGACTGTCCCTGCGGCGCCAGGACCTCGCTGGTTTGGGCCAGGAGGTCTCCCGAAGCGGAACGGGCTTGCCAGTCCACCTGAGCCGCAGAGTCGGAAAGATTGGCGGCGGCGAAGGCCGTGAAGTTCTCATCGTCGGCAGCGTCGAAGGGGTAGAAGAGGCGTTGATTCACGGGAGCCAGGACTTCCAGCCCTTCAAGAGCGCCATTGACCTGGTCGGGCTGAGTGCGCAGCGGACGGTAGCGGTTGGTCAGCCAATCACCCAGCAGGTCGGCGTAATGGGGGGAGTTGCGGTCGCCGCTCTGTCCGCCGGCTTGGTTGAACCAAGCTTGGACGGGCTGCTGCAGTCGGGCGATCCAGCGGGGAGAGGCTCCGCTGTCGTAGAGCAGGGAATTGGCGTGGTTGATGAGGGTGCCGTCGGGTCCGTTGTCGATGGTTTCGAATCCTCCGGCGCGGGCCAAGCCGGGCAGTCCCGGCGCCAGCGAGGAGAGTCCGCCCGAGGGAGGAATCGAGAAGGCCCCGCCCAGAGGATGGTTGAGCATGACGCGGTGGAGGCGTCCCCAGCGGTAGTCGCTTTGGTTGGAGGAAAAGTTGAAGGCGGGGGCCAAGGTGGGTCCTGAAAGGACCGAGAGGGCCTCATTCAGGCTCTGCAGGATGATCAGGTCGCGCTCGTCCTCGGCGGAAAGGTCTTCAGGAGTGTGGAAGAAATCGAGTCCTGAATCACCCCGTCCCTGGCTTTGGGGGAAGTCCTCCAACAGCCGCCGGACGGCCGCCAGCGAGAACTCGAAGGTGTCAGGCGTACCGGTGGTGATGCCGTTTCGCTGCAACGTGCCGCCCAGGACGCGCCGCAGGAACGCCGAGCGCCACGTGGCGTAGAGGGTAGCCGCCACGCTGTTGCTGATTTCCTGCGGGGACGGCTGGGGCAACGACTCAGGATCGTCTCCGGCGTCATATCCCTGGGCGATGCCGGTGGGCGAGGAGAAGTCCCACCGGCTGAGTCGTTCTACGGCTTCGGTCAGTTCCCCGTCCGCCGCCAGAACCGCCAGGATAGGCGGGGCCTCAGCGCGTCCGGCCCTCTGGAAGGCCTGCACGACATGAGGACTGAGCACCTCGGCATCGGGAAACTGGCTGTTGGCCTGCATGATCTCTGCCGCCTCGCGGTCGAAGCCGCCCTGTCCCGAGGCGAGCCTGTCCTCGATGAGCGCGTTGATCTTGCCGGCCCGCAGGCTGACCGAGAAAGCCAGCAGATAGTCGACGCCTCCGTCGGGACGCAGTTGGTCGAAAAGGTCGTTGTCTTCCAGCAGTCCGCTGGGGTCGTTGTTGGCGCTAACCAAGTAGCCGCTTTCCGGATTGAAGGAGGCGGGCATGGCGTCCCGGGGCACGATGGCGAAAGGCAGCGATTGGCGGGGTTCGGCATTTTGGGCGGGCAGCCACTCGTTGCGCACGGATCCGCTTCCGTCGCGGATCAGGTAGGGAGGCAGGCCGTCCACGCGCTGCAGGACCTCGAGATCTTCGCGCAGAGGAACTTCGCCGGTGGCCACGTATCCGATGTTGCCGTCCACGTCGGCGTAGCCGAAGTTGAAGGCCGTGTCGAAATAATCAAGAGCGAAGCGGAAGGACTCAAAATCAGTCGTCCGTGCAAGCAGAAACAGGCTGCGCATTTCCTGGGTGGCGGCCAACCCCGTGTTCTGGACGCTCAGGCCGACGCCCGAGTTGGGCCCCGTGGGCTCGACGATGAGCAGCGGACCGGAAAGACGCCGGGGGACGATAAAGGTCTGGCCTCCCGAGGCGGCGCCCACCGAGGCCGTTAGCCGGTCGTCGAGAACGCCGTTGCCAAGGCGGTTGACCTCGAAGCTCTGAGCGATGCGCTGGACGGCCTCAGGCTGGCCTTGGTAGACGGTGTGTGTGGGCAATCCCTGACCATCCAGCATCAGAGTTTCGCGGAAGGTGTCGACCAGATCCAGCGGGTTGGTGCTGATGGTCCAGCACAGGCGCTGATTGCATCCGATGCCAACACCGGGGACGCCGGGGACAGAGAATCCGCTGGCGTCGAGGTTTCCCCGAGCCGGGTCGCCAGAAACGATGAGCTGGTTCTGATACCAGAAGCCGGGTACGGTCAAGTCGAGATGCGGATCTCCGGCCAGGATGGGACGTCCGCTCTCGGTCAGGTCACCGGAAAGGACCCACCAGTTACTGCCGCGTCCTTGGCTGCTTAGGAGCTTGCGCAGCCGGGGTGAGAGGTCCAGCCGGTCGCGCCAGCGGCGTAGGGCGTCGAGGAAGCGTCCGCCCAGATGCCGCTTGACCGAAACAAGCTGCCCCCTGACCGACTTGGCGGCCATGCTTGGGGCGGCCGACGGAGACTCGGCTGACGGTGACGCTGTCACGGCGGGATAAAAGGGCTGTGTGCGGTAGATGTCCTCAAAGAAGAGGGCGGTGCCGTCGAATCCGCCGCTTTCGCCGGCCTCTTGGAATTCGGCCAGATTCAGCGTCAGTTCGATCTCCAGGGTGAAGTCGAAGGTGCGCGAGAAGAGGACGCCTTTGAGGATGACCAGGGTGTCGAGAGGATGCCAGGGCTGGGCGCGGCTCAGTTCCAAAGCGGCGTATTCGTCCGGCAATGCGGAGTCCGATTCGAGAAAGGCGTTGACGCCTTGAGCGTAGGCCCGCAAGTTGGCCTGGGCCCAGGAGGGAAGCGCCGCCCAGGACTCCTGCGCCCCCCGGCGGAAGCCCAACGTCCGCAGTTGGACGTCGTCGCTCAGCGCTTCCGGCCCTACCAACTCGGCCAGCGTCCCGCTGAAGAGGCGGCGCGCGGCGTCCATCTGGAACAAGCGGTCGCGGGCGTGGAGGAATCCCTGCACCATGTAGGCGTCGTGATCGTTGCGGGCGCTGATGTGGGGAACTCCGTCGAGGTCTCGCTTGACCGTCACGGGGAAGTGAAGCTCCGGCAGCTCCAAAACCTCGGTGCAGCAGACTTGTCCGGCGCCGGAGGCCTGGCTGTGTCCGGGCTTCGATGTCAAGGCGGTCAAGAACAGGGCCAAGATGGCGAGGAGACCCAGCCAAGCCAGCCTTTTCACACCACTGGCGCCAGAGTCCTCCCCGGACGGGCCACGAGCGCTGGCAGGCTTCCTGGAAATGGCTTTCGTTTTCTCAGAGCGTGCTGCCGTACTCGTCACCGCAGATCTGGTGGCTGGAGCCTTGGTTGCCGTCGATCTTCTCTCTGCGCTCTTCGTCTCGGGGCTGTCATCCGCTCTCTGAGTCTTTGCATGATCAAGCATTGCGCCTCCGCTTGGAATGGGCTTTCGGGGCGGTCACGCGACCGGTCCTTCGGCCTTGACTGAAGACGCGACAGGGTGGTTCTTGAGAAAGCCTTGAGGTTTCCCAGAGATTTCTTCGGGTAGAATGAAGCTCATGTCACAATGCCGCGACTTTCGACTGGGAGATTGGCTGGTCGAACCGCGCACGGGCCGCTTGACCGGACCTGAGGGTGAACGCCGGCTGGAGCCCAAGGTGATGGAGGTGTTGGTCTACCTGGCCCACGAGGAGGGCGTCCCCGCCAGCCGCGAAGAAATCGTCAAGGCCGTGTGGGGCGACGTGGCGGTGGACGACAGCGGACTGTTCCGCTATATCTCCCAGATCCGTGCGGCTTTGGGAGACGACGCCCGCCGTCCCGTCTATGTCGAGACGCTGCCCAAGCGGGGTTACCGCCTGCTGATGCCGGTCCGCTTCTCGGACGCGGAGCCTAGGAAGGTCGAGTCTTCCCGCTCCCGGCCCCGATCGCCTTGGAGCCGCCTCTCTTGGATTGGAGCCGCTCTGGCTGGATTGGCGCTCGTGCTCTATAGTCTGTTCCAACCCCGGCTGGCCCCGCCCCCGATGCCGGGAACGGAGAGCCAAACCCCGGCTCATGGGGTGTCGGCTGATACCCTGCGCGTGCTGCGGCTGGGTGACTATCTTGAAGACCGCGTCACTTGCGACGCCTATCGAAAGGCGCGCTCGGCCTTCCGCAAGGTCACCGACGAACATCCTCACGCCCTCTTCGAATTGATCGAACTCAACATGGCTGCTTCCGTGCTGGGGTGTTGGCCGGGACGCGAGGCCTATGCCGAAATCGAGCGTCTCGCCCGACACCCCTCTTTGCCCCAAGCCGAACGGGGCGTGGCCATGGCGGGATTGGCGCTTTTTCGCGACCGTGATCCGGCTGCTGCCGACGGCTACTTGAGCCGAGCCCTGGATTCTTCGCCCCGTCTCAAGCAAGATCAGCTTCTGCCAGCCCTGATCCGAGGACTTTCGGGCGACTTTTCCTCGGCTGTTGCAGAAGCCGGCATGATCGTCGACGGCACGCCTCCCCATCCCGGACGCCATTGGACCTTGGGAGTGCTGCTCTACTTTTCCCGCCGTTATCCGCAGGCCATCTCTCACTTCCGCCAGATGGAGGAACTTTTTCCGGCCTTTCAGCCGGCCCAAGCCATGCTGGCCCTGAGCTTGCTCAAGAACCGTGAGTATCAGGAGGCTCTGCGCACCGCCGATGGCATGTCGCAAGCGCCGGATCCCGGCAGCCGTTTCGCCCTCATTCCGGGCTATGTCTACGGTATGGCGGGAGAGAAGAAAAAGGCCGCTGAATTCGCCCGCCGCTGGCAGGACCGGGCTCGGGGGCAGTGGGTCAGCCCTTTGGGACTGGCCTTGCTGAGCCATGCCGTGGGCGACGACCACCAGGCTCTCGACCGCCTGCAACAGGCTTACAAAGAAGGCGATCCCTGGCTCGTCCTGCTCAAGGTCGACCCCACCTTCGACTCCATCCGCGATCTGGAACCGTCCGCCGCGCTGGATACGGCGGATTCCGGCTCTTGAATCCAAGGCCATACCGCATCAGCCATTTCCGGCCGCTGACGACATTTATCGGAAGCTCTCTGGCCGCTGAGTTGGTGCTGGCCGGCCGGCGGGATGTGTTGAGCGGGGAAGGTCTTGAGACTCCCCCGGAACCGGCGAAGCTACTTGCGCCAGTAGGCTCGGGTGCAGATGACAAGCAGGGTGTAGAACTCCAGGCGTCCGGCCAGCATGCAGAAGGCCAGCACCCATTTGACGGGTGCGTGGAAGTGGGCATAGTGGTCGGTCGGCCCCACATCGCCCAAGCCGGGACCGATATTGAACATGGAGGCGGCCACGGCTGAGATGGCGGTCACCACGTCCACGCCGAAGGCCGTCAGGAAGAGGCAGGCGGCGAAGTTGATGATGAAAGCCAGGTAGATGAGGTTGAGCAGTCCGTCGATGGCATTCTCGCTGACCGCCTTGTCGTTGAAGCGGACGGCGAAGACGCCCCGGCGCTCGACGATGCGGCGGAACTCGCGCCCCACCACGCGGCCCAGCAGGGCCACGCGGCCGACCTTGAGTCCGCCGGCTGTGGACCCCGTGCAGCCTCCCAGAAACATCAGGGCCAGCAGCAGCAGCAGGGCGAAAGGCGGCCACACTTCGAAATCGGCGGAGGAGAATCCCGTGGTCGTCATGATGGAGACCACCTGAAAGGCTGCCTGGCGGAAGGCCTCTTCGCCTTTGGCCAGCCCGTTGATCCAAAGGGTGATCATGACGGCGACGATGGCCGCGCCGGTGGCCGCGAAATAAGTCTGGATCTCCAGATCGCGCAGGAAGATCTTGGGACGCCGCATGATGAGCAGCCGGTACTGCATGGTGATGTTGATGCCAGCGGCGAACATGAAGAAGATGATGACGTATTCGATGGCCGGCGAGTTGTAGGCTTCGACGCTGATGTTGCGGGTCGAGAAGCCTCCCGTGGCCATGGTGGTGAAGGTGTGGCAGATGGAGTCGAAAGGGGTCATGCCCGCCACTCGCAGGGCCACGTATTGAGCGATGGAATAGGCGGCATAGATCCGCCACAGGCTCTTGGCCGTCTCGGCGATGCGGGGCTTGATCTTCTCAGAGGAGGCTCCCGAAAACTCGGCCCGGTAGAGTTCCATGCCTCCCACTCCCACGAGGGGCAGGATGGCCACGGCCAGCACGATGATGCCCATGCCCCCCACCCACTGGGTGAAGGCGCGCCAGAAGAGCAGGCTGCGGGGCAGCGTCTCGATTGAGGTGAGGATAGTGGCGCCTGTGGTGGTGAATCCTGAAACCGACTCGAAGAAGGCGTCGGTGAAGCCGCCGAAGTGGGGGGAGAAATAAAAAGGAAGCGCTCCCACGATTCCCGCTCCCACCCAGGTCAGGATGACCAGCATGATCCCTTCGCGGTTGTTGAATTCGCGCTCCTCGGGACGGATGAAATAGACCAGCAATCCGCCCACGCCGACGCTCAGCGCGGTGGAGAGGGCCAAGGGAAAGAGCCCGTCATCGTTGTCGTAGATGGCCAGGGCCAGGGCAACAGACATGGCTCCGCTGAGGGCCAGGATGAAGAGTCCCAGAATCTTGAGTTGGTTGGGCCAGTTGATCACGAGCTAACGCCCCGCGATGAATGCCGATTCCAGTTTGGGAACGAGATTTTCGAGACAGAAGAAGAGCACCCGGTCGCCGGTGTTGATCACGGCGTCGCCGCGGGGCACGATGACCTGGCCCGAGGGGGAAGCGATGGCTCCCACGATGGCTCCGTGGGGCAGGTGGACGTCGCGCAGCTTGCGTCCCACGTACTTCGACTCCTTGGTGGCCATGAGCTCGATGGCTTCAGCTTCTTCCTCGCGGAAGGTGGTCACCGAAACCACCTTGCCCTTGCGCACGAACTGCAGGATGCGGTCGACCACCGCCAGCCGGGTGGAAAAAGCTGAATTGATGCCCAAAAGCTGTCCCATGGGCAGGAAGTCAAGGCGGTTGATCAGCGCCACCGCTTTGCGGGCGTCCAGACGCTTGGCCAGAAGGGAGGCGATGATGTTGTCTTCGTCATGTCCCGTCAGTGCCAGAAAGGCGTCGATGCCGTCGATGTTCTCCTCCACCAGGGCCGCCTGATTGGTGCCGTCGTTGTTGACCACCACGGTGTCGCGCACGATGGTGGCGATCTTCTCGCAGCGCCTGAGGTCCTTTTCGAAGAGCTTGACCTGCACGCCCTTGCGCTCCAACTGCAGGGCCAGCTCAATGCCCAACTGCTTGCCTCCTACGATGAAGACCCGCTTGAGGCGTTCCTTGCTCTGGACCCCCATGAACTCAAAGCATTCCTCCAGCTCCTCGGTGGGGACCACGATATAAATATGGTCGCCCGGGCGCAGCACGTCATGTCCTCGGGGGATGATGGCCTTGTGTCCGCGGAAGATGATGGCGATGAGCGAGTTCCTGGGCGGACCTGCTTCGTCCATCTCGGCCATGGTCTTGCCCACCACCCAACTGTCGTGGGCCACGTTCATGCCGAAGAGCTTGATGCGTCCGTCGGCGAATTCCAGGATGTCGCTGACGCCGGGAAGTCCGATGACCCGCAGGATGCGTTCGGCGGTCTCGCGGTCGGGGTGGATCACCAAGTCGATATCGAGCAGGTCCTTGCCGCACATGGCCCGCCCGCGGTCGACCTCGTGGGTGCGCAGGCGGGCGACCTTGATCTTGACGCTGGCATAGGTCTGTGCGATCAGGCAACCCAGGATGTTGGCTTCATCGCTGTTGGTGACGGCGATGACCATGTCGGACTTGCCCACGCCTGCTTTCTCTAGGGTCTTGACGCTGGAAGCCGTTCCGTGGACGATCTTGGCGTCCAGCGTTTCTTCCAGCCGGGCGCAGCGCTCCTCGTCGTTCTCTACGATGACCACTTCGCTTTTCTCGCGGATGAGGCGCCGGGCCACCAGTTGCCCCACCTCTCCGCCGCCTAGTATGAGAACTCGCATGCGAAGCTTGAAAGGATACAACGATTGAGCGCCGAATAAAACTCCGCCCGCCTCTCATTTGGTATTCTCAGCTCCGAACTCATGCGATTTGCCGACCACTACCGATCCGCGACACATCCCGTCTTTTCCTTCGAGCTGTTTCCTCCTAAGGGAGAGAAAGGGATGAGGGCTCTGGAGAGGCGGCTGCCCAAACTGGTGACTCTCGAGCCTTCCTTCATCACGGTGACCTACGGCGCCATGGGCAGCACCCGCGAGCGGACGCTGGAGATCGCCAAACTGATTCGCTCCCATGGGATGGAGACGGCCCACCATCTGACCTGTGTCGGCGCCACCCGCCAGGAACTGAACCGCCAGATCGAAGAAATCGCCCAGTCGGGCATTGAGAACATCGTGGCTTTGAGGGGAGATCCGCCGCAGGGCAGCAAGGAGTTCGTGGCGCCCGACGGCGGCTTTTCCAACGCCTCACAACTGGTGGAGCTGATCCGCAACCGGGGAGAGATGGGCGTGGCAGTGGCCGGCTATCCGGAGAAACACGTCGAGGCTCCTGACTTCGAATCCGACTTGAAGTGGCTCAAGCACAAGGTCGATTGCGGAGCCGACGTGGTCATCACTCAGCTCTTCTACCGCAATCGCAGCTTCTTCCGCTTTCAGGAGCGCTGCCGCGAGTTGGGCATCGCACAGCCCATCGTGCCGGGACTCCTGCCCATCCTCAGCACTCACCAGATCCGCCGCATCAGTTCCATCTGCGGCTGCACCATTCCCCAAGGACTTCTGGAGGAACTGATGGAAGCCGGCGAGGATGAAGACAAAGTGTGCGAAATCGGCATCCGCTACACCGTGGAGCAGGCCGCCGAACTCTTGGCGGGCGGCGTTCCGGGCATTCATTTCTACGTCCTCAACCGCTATTTCCACATCAACGAGATCATGCAGCGTCTGAGGGAGAAGATCGGGCAGTCGACCCCCGCCTGAGGCGGCCGCTATCGATTGTCGGGGACTTCGGAGACCGGTTGGCGCTGTCTCCAGTAGAAGCTGGACAGCACCTCTTCGTACTTGGGCAGGGCTTCTTGGATGTTCTCCGGCGTTCTCGAAGAGAGCACCAGCAGCACGAAGTAGTCGGGGAATTCGGCGACAGCCGTGATTTCGTGGCGCATGCCCGGACAGTCGTAGCTCTTGACGATGAACTCGTGGGCCAGATTGGCGTGGCTGAGTGCTTCGACGTCTTTGATTTCGAAGTGGGGACAGGCGCTCTTGAAGCTCTCTACATTGGACTTGACGAAGGACTCCAAGTCCTCGTATCGGACGCCTTCTTCGCCGTGACGGCCACTTTCGGCGTCCTGAGCGGCGGGGCCGTCCTCACGCCGCACCAAACGCACAAACAAGATGGCGGGAGCTTGGCGCCAACTGACGCCCTCCTTGTGGAGCACGAAGTGGGCCAGTTGGGCGGCTTCGTTATTGATCATCCAGCCGGCGGGCTGCAGAAAGCCGAAGGTGAAGGTGCGCCCGTTGAAGCTGCGCATCACTCCGTCCTGGGCTTGGAGAGTCGCCAGGAGCATGGTAAAGAGGGCTATGCAGACGGTACGTCGCATAAATATGGAGTCTATCACGCAATTGTGTTGGGCGGGAGCTTTCGCTATGCTAGAAAGGTAGACTGGCAGGGGCGAAATCGCCGGCTTGCGCGTCTGCGCAACCGACCCTCTTCAAGAGATGAAACCTTCACGATAGACAGGACATTCAGCGCTATGGCGAAAGATACGCTCACCATCAAGGACAACCGGACGGAACGCGAGTACGAACTCGAAATCACCGACGACACCATCCGGGCTCTCAAGCTTCGTCCCATCAAGGTCAATGAAGACGATTTCGGGATGCTCAGCTACGATCCCGGCTACACCAATACCGCTTCCTGCCGCAGTTCCATTACCTATATCGACGGCGCCAAGGGCATTCTGCGCTATCGCGGCTATCCCATCGAGCAACTGGCGGAAGACTTTGATTTCATGCAGGTGGCCTACCTCATCTTCAACGGCGAGCTGCCCGACGAGGAGCAGGAGAAGTCCTTCCTGGCGTCCATCGACCGTCACCGCATCGTGGACACCAGCTTGCGGCGTCTGATGGAGTCCTTCAACCGAGATGCCGACCCCATGCACATGCTGGCGGCGGGAGTGTCGGGGCTGGGAGCCCTTTATCCTACCGACCTCTCCGACCCCCAGGAGCGCCGCACCCAGATGCACCGCCTGGTCAGCCAGATTCCCGCCGTCGCCGCCTACGCTTATCGCCATGTCACGGGACAAGTCTACGTCGATCCCGACCCCTCGCTGAGCTATTGCGCCAACTTCCTCAACATGATGTTCGGAGGACCGGGCGGGCAGGAACTCAACGACGTCCTGGTGCGGGCCTTGGATGTGCTCTTCATCCTCCATGCCGATCACGAACAGAATTGCAGCACGGCCACCATGCGCCAGGTGGGGAGTTCCGACACCGGTCCTTACCTCTCGGCCGCCGGCGCCATCGGAGCCCTGTCGGGTCCCCTTCACGGAGGCGCCAATACGGCGGTGCTGCGCATGCTCAAGGAGATCGGAAGCAAAGACCACATCCCCGAATACATGGACAAGGTCAAGGCCGGCGAAGTCCGGCTGATGGGCTTCGGACACCGCGTCTACAAGAACTACGATCCGCGGGCGCGCATCATCAAGACCATGGCCGACAAGGTCTTCCAGGTCACGGGCAGCAATCCGCTGCTGGAGATCGCCTTGGAACTGGAGAAGATCGCCCTTCACGAAGACTACTTCGTGGACCGCAAGCTCTACCCCAACGTCGACTTCTACTCGGGGCTGATCTACCAGTCGATGGGATTTCCCACCAGCTTTTTCACGGTCCTTTTTGCCATCGCCCGCACGGTGGGATGGCTGGCGCAGTGGGAGGAGCTGATGAATGATCCCGAAAAGCGCATCGCCCGGCCCCGTCAAGTCTACACGGGGCACGACAAGCGCGATGTATAGCCTGCAATCTTTTGGCGCCGAGAGCAAGGGAGGACGCCATCATGTTCGCAAAACGTGACCCGTGTGTGAACCTGTTGGCCACCTGGTGGACCTAGCGGGCCGCCGCAGAGGAAAGCTTCTTGATCGATCTCGAACAACCCGAAGTCCGCTTTGCCATGAAGACCGTGGAGCAGGGCGTGGAGATAGGGCTGGAGGTGCGCAACGCCTTGGCCCATGACGCCCTGCACAAGCAGGACCGTTCGCCGGTAACGGTGGCCGACTTCTCCATCCAGGCCTTAGTGGGGCGGCGCCTGAGCCTTCGATTTCCCCAAAATCCCCTGGTGGCCGAAGAGGACGCCCACGACTTGCGCCGTCCAGATAACGTGGCCGTCCTGGAGCAGGTCCGCCACTGGGTTTCGCGCCTTGTTGAGAACTGCAGCCGCGAGCAGGTTCTGACCTGGATCGACCATGGCGCCGACCAGCCCGCGGGCCGTTTCTGGACGCTGGACCCCATCGACGGCACCAAAGGATTCCTGCGCGGAAGCCACTGGGCCGTCTGCCTGGCCTTGTTGGAGCAGGGACGGGTACGCCTGGGAGTGCTGGGGTGCCCCCACTGGTCGGCCGATGAAATCTGGCAGCCGGACGGTCCCGGCGGATTGGTTGTAGCCGTGCGGGGAGAAGGGACTTGGTGGCGTCCGCTGGGCAGCCGCGTTGCTCTCCGTCCCCTGCGCGCCTCCAGCCGCGGCGAGCCGCATGAAGCCCGAATCCTGCGCTCTTACGAATCGGGCCACACCAACGTCTCCCAGATGGAGCTTCTGGTGGAGGGCATCGGGGCCCAGGCCGATCCCATCCTCATGGACAGCCAGGCCAAATACGCGGCGCTTTCGGCGGGACAGGGCGACTTGCTGGTCCGCCTGCTGCGCCCCGACAAGACCGGGTACAAGGAGAAGATCTGGGATCAGGCGGCGGGCTCGCTGGTGATTGAAGAAGCCGGGGGCAAGGTAACCGACCTGGACGGGCGTCCTCTCGATTTTGCGGCGGGACGCAAACTGCTCAACAACCGGGGAGTGCTGGCCTCCAACGGCCGGCTTCACGAAGCCGGCCTGCAAGCGCTGCGCGAGTTGCGGCCGGCGTGAGGCGGTGGGCGCGGACCCCCTCCCGACCCTCGGCTGTTCCCCGGCTTGAGTTGGCAGCAAACGATCCCGGCCTTCCCACGACAGGCCTCGGCGGGGGACTTGTAGTGAAATGGGCCTGTCGGTATAATCCGCATTTGTGCTCAGCGAGTAAGGACAAGCTTCTCGCCCCGCGAGAGCCGGCTGAGGGCTCCCGCGCCGCAATTCGGCGGCAGACACTCCAGAGTTTTAGAGATCCCATCCATGAAAGTCCAAGTCGAGTCGCAAGACGTCAGTCAAGTCAAGAAGAAGCTGACGGTTGAAATCCCTTCCCAAGAGGCTCAGAAGGAATACAATCGCATCGTGGGACAGTTCCGCGGAATGGCCGCTTTGCCGGGGTTCCGCCGCGGACGCGCCCCTTCGGGACTGATCAAGCGCCGCTTTAAGGAAGACATCGAGGGCGAGCTCTATCAGAAGCTGGTCCCCCAAGCCTACGACGAGGCTGTCAAGGAGCAGGATCTGCACCCCATCTCCGAGCCTCAGATCGCTGACGTCGAGTACGAGGAGGGCGGTCCGCTCAAATTCACCGCGTCGCTGGAGGTGTTGCCCCAGTTCAAGACGCCTGAGCACAGCGGATTGAAGGTGGCGGCGCCCCCTGTCGAGGTGAGCGAAGGCGACATCGACGAAGAGGTGCAGCGCATCCGCGAGCAGATGGCCAGCTTGGTGGCGGTGGAAGAGCGCGGCGTGGAGCAGGACGACTACGCCACCATCGTTCTCAAAGGCTGGTATCTGGAGGAAGGCCAAGACCAGCCTGAAGACGAGGCCGAGCCCGACATTCATGACGAGAGCGTGGTGGTGCAGGTGGGCGATGACCGCACCCATCCGGCCTTCACCCGCGCCCTGGTGGGACTCAAGGAGGGCGACGAGGAAGCCTTTCAGGTGGAGTATGAGGCCGACTACGCCGACCAAAACCTGGCCGGGCGCAAGCTGGCCTACGAGATCCTGGTCACCGAGATCAAGGAAAAGCAGCTACCCGAGGTGGACGACGATTTCGTCAAGGATCTCGATGTGGAAGGCGTCGAAAACCTGGAGCAACTGCGCGAGACCATCCGCGAACGGCTGGCCGAACGCAAGGAACAGGAGAGGGAGGAGAGCATCCATTCCTCGCTGGCCCAGCACCTGATCGACGGCACCTCCTTCGAAGTGCCCGACTCGCTGGTGGAGGAACGAATCGATCAGCGGATCCAGCAGGTGGCGTATAATATCCAACGGCAGGGGATGGATCCCCGCACGGCCCAGATTGACTGGCGCGCCGTGCGCCGCGATCTGCAACCCGAGTCCGAGAAGGACGTCCGCTTGGCCCTGATCCTCAATCAGATCGCGGAAGATGAGGGGATCGAAATCAGCCAGGAGGATCTCGAGGAAGAAATCGCCAAAATGGCTGAAGCCTCTCAGCAGCCGGTCGAAAAAGTGCGCCAGAATCTGCGCGGCAGCGACGGTTCCTTTGAGGGATTCAAAGAGCGCCTGCTCAGGCGCCGGGCCATGAAGCAAGTCTACGAAAGCGCCGAAATATCCGAAGAGAAAGAATAAAGGAGTAGTTTCCAGTGACTCTTGTTCCAATGGTGGTCGAGCAGACCAACCGCGGTGAGCGGGCCTACGACATCTATTCGCGTCTGCTTAAGGACAACATCATTTTCATCGGCAGTCCGATTGACGACAACGTCGCCAATCTGGTCATCGCCCAGTTGCTGTTCCTGATGGCTGAGGATCCTGAACGGGATATCTCCCTCTACATCAACTCGCCGGGCGGTTCAATTACCGCCGGACTGGCCATTTACGACACCATGCAGTTCGTGCGCAATCACGTGTCCACGATCTGCATCGGCCAAGCCGCTTCCATGGGCGCCCTGCTGCTGGCCTCGGGTCAAGACGGCAAACGCTTTGCTCTGCCCAACAGCCGCATCCTTATCCATCAGCCTTCCATGTCCGGGTTGTCGGGACAGGCCACCGACATCGACATCCATGCCAAGGAGATCCTGCGCATGCGCGAGCGCACCAGCGAGATCCTCTCAAACCACACCGGCAAGGACTTGAAAACCATCCATCAAGACGTGGAGCGCGACTACATTATGGATGCGGAACAAGCTAAGGAGTATGGTATAATCGACCAGATTATTAAACAGCCGGCCTAACGCCGGAGTCGGTGATTCCCGTTTCGAAGGGAGTTGCCTCCCACCTATGCCAAACTCGCTGGCCATCCGAATGACGCCGTCCGTTGCTGCCTCAGAGCGGCTGGACGCACCCGTATGCGGCAGATTCGTGACTTCAGGGGGTCTTGAGTGAAAAAAGACACAGATGATGTTCTGCGCTGTTCCTTCTGCAACAAAAGCCAGAACGACGTCAAGAAGCTGATCGCCGGACCTACGGTCTTTATCTGCGATGAGTGCGTCGATGTCTGCAACGAGATCATTTCCGACGACATGACGGCTGAGGCGGCCTCCATCAAGGAGACCTTGCCCAAGCCGGCTGAGATCAAGGAATTCCTGGAGCAGTACGTGATCGGCCAGGAAGTGGCCAAGAAGAAGCTGGCCGTGGCCGTCTACAATCACTACAAGCGCATCAAGATGGGGCGCCGCCGTCATCAGGACGTGGAGCTGACTAAGAGCAACGTCCTGCTCATCGGACCCACGGGGACCGGCAAGACCTTGCTGGCCCAGACGCTGGCGCGCATGCTTTCGGTTCCCTTCGCCATTGTCGACGCCACCACGCTGACCGAAGCCGGCTATGTGGGCGAAGATGTCGAAAACATCATCCTCAAGCTGTTGCAGGCCGCCGGAGGAGACCGCGAACGCTGCATGCAGGGCATCATCTACATCGACGAGATCGACAAGATCTCGCGCAAGGATGAAAACCCCTCCATCACCCGCGACGTCTCCGGCGAAGGCGTCCAGCAGGCCTTGCTCAAGATTCTGGAAGGCACCGTGGCCAACGTTCCGCCCCAGGGCGGACGCAAGCATCCCCACCAGGAGTTCGTGCAAGTCGACACCACCGACATCCTCTTCATTTGCGGGGGCGCCTTCGTGGGGTTGGACAAACTGATCCAGAAGCGGCTGGGCACCACCTCGCTGGGCTTTCACTCTCCCAAAGTCAATGGAGAAGACATGCGCTGGCTCAAGGCCAGCAATACGGCCCTGTTCGAGAAAGTGCTGCCTGAGGATCTGATCAAGTACGGACTGATCCCGGAATTCGTGGGACGCTTGCCCATCGTCTGCACTCTGCACGAGTTGGATGCCAACGCCTTGATCCAGATCTTGACCCAGCCCAACAACGCCCTCATCAAGCAATACCAGAAGATGTTCGAGTTCGAGAACGTCTCCTTGCGCTTCACCGACGATGCCCTCAAGGCCATCGCCGACTTGGCTCTGCAGCGCAAGATCGGGGCCCGCGGACTGCGCCTGATCACCGAAGACCTGATGTTGGATGTCATGTACGAATTGCCCTCCAACAAAAAGGTCAAAGAATTTGTCGTTACTCGTGAAATGGTGGAAAACAAGGAAGTCGTCTTCAAGCTGCTGGAAAAGGCGGGCTGAGCCGTCCGCCCCTCTCGAACGCTTTTTCTTTAGCAAGGGTCAGGATAAACTGGTAATCTAGAAGTCATTCAAGACGAGCATCCCCGCGCTCCCCTTCTCGGGGCGGGCATCATCCGGAAAGGCTCAGACGAGGTGCAGCGGCCCGTGAACGGCGGAGATTCGTTGATGGTCCCGACCGCCTTCAACAGGAAGCAATCATGAGCGAAAAAGAAAAACCAACGACCCAGCGCTATCCGATGGTACCCATTCGGGACGTGGTCGTTTTCCCCTACATGATGGTGCCCTTCGTCATTGGACGGGATTCCTCCGTGCTGGCCTTGGAGAGGGCCCTGCAGACCGACAAGAAGATCTTCCTGGCCACCCAGAAGGACGCCTCCCAGGACAACCCCTCGCCCGACGAGATTTTCGAAGTGGGAACGGTGGCCAACATCGTGCAGAGCCTCAAGCTGCCCGACGGCAACATCCGGGTCATGGTGGAAGGCGTGCGCCGGGCCCGCATCGGCGACGTCCGCGAATCGGACGGGTTCTTTCAGGCCAGCGTCAACTTTCAGGAGGTGCCCCGCATCTCCCAGGCCAAGACCAGCCTTCTGACCAAGAAGCTCAACGTGCTCTTCGAGCAGTTCGCCAAACTCAATCCCAACGTCAACTACGAGACCATCGTTCAGGCTTCGCGCTCTACCGACGCCGACCGGCTCTCCGACACCATCGCATCCAATCTGCCCATCGCCGTGGAAGACAAGCAGGCCCTGCTGGAAGTCTTCGACCCGGCCGAGCGGATGGAGAAGATCTGCGAATTCATCGAGATCGAGATCGAGAAGATCAAGATGGACAAGTCGATTCAGGGACGCGTCCGCCGCCAGATGGAAAAGGCTCAGCGCGAGTACTACCTCAACGAGAAGATCAAGGCCATCCAGAAAGAGCTGGGACGGGGTGAAAAGGACGAGATCGAAGAGCTGAAGAAAAAGGTCGAAGAGTCCAAGATGCCCGAGGAGGCCCGCGAGAAGGCCCTCAACGAGATCCGCCGTCTGGAGCAGATGCCGCCCATGAGCGCTGAGAGCACCGTCAGCAGGACCTATCTGGACTGGCTGCTGGCCGTTCCCTGGGAGAAGCGGACCGACGAGATCAAGGACATCAACAAAGCCGAAACGATCCTGGAAGAAGATCACTACGGTTTGGAGAAAGTCAAGGAACGCATCCTGGAGTATCTGGCTGTGCGGCAGTTGGCCGACAAGAAGGAAGCTCAAGGCTCGATTCTCTGCTTCCTGGGTCCTCCGGGAGTGGGCAAGACCTCGCTGGGACGCTCCATCGCCCGCGCCACCGGACGCAAGTTCGTGCGCCAGTCGCTGGGCGGCGTTCGCGACGAAGCCGAGATCAGAGGACACCGCCGCACCTACATCGGCGCCCTGCCCGGACAGATCATCCAGATGATGAAGAAGGCCGGGGCCAAGAATCCCGTGGTGCTGCTGGACGAAATCGACAAGATGTCCACCGACTTCCGCGGCGATCCCTCGGCGGCCTTGATGGAGGTTCTGGATCCCGAGCAGAACAGCGAGTTCAACGACCATTACCTGGACGTGGAATTCGATCTCTCGGAAGTGCTCTTCATCTGCACCGCCAATGTGCTCCACACTATCCCGCGTCCCCTGCAGGACCGCATGGAGATCATCCAGATTTCGGGTTACACCCAGGAAGAGAAGCTCAACATCGCCCAGAAGTACCTGGTCGAGAAGCAGATCACCCAGAAGGGGCTGCAACCCGAGCAGATCGAATTTACGGACGAAGGCATCAGCGAGATGATCCGCTCCTACACCCGTGAATCGGGAGTGCGCAACTTGGAGCGGGAGATCGCCAACGTGTGCCGCAAGGTGGCCCGCAAGGTGGTGGCCGCCCGCAGCACCGAGGAAGACGAGCTGGAGCCTTTTAAGATCGATGAAAACACCGTCCGCGAACTGTTGGGCGTCGCCAAGTACCGCAATCAGATGGCCGGAAAGGCCAACGAAGTGGGACTGGCCACGGGCTTGGCCTGGACCGAGGTGGGAGGCGAAGTCCTCATGACCGAGGCCACCGCCATGCGCGGCAAGGGCAACCTCACCCTGACGGGCAAGCTGGGCGAAGTGATGCAGGAGTCGGTCAAGGCGGCTTTCTCCTACATCCGCTCGCGCAGCGGCGAGTACGGCATCGAAGCCGACTTCCACAAGGCCAACGACATGCACGTCCACGTTCCCGAGGGCGCCATTCCCAAGGACGGGCCCTCGGCCGGCATCGCCATGGCCACCACAATCGTGTCGGCTCTGACCGGCATTCCGGTGCGTCGCGACGTGGCCATGACGGGCGAAATCACGCTGCGCGGAAACGTCCTGCCCATCGGAGGCGTCAAAGAGAAAGTCCTGGCGGCCCACCGGGCGGGAATCAAGACAGTTTTGCTGCCCAAGGAAAACGAAAAGAATCTCAAGGATATTCCGGATACCGTCAAGGAAGAACTGGAGATCCGTCTCGTCGACAGCATGGACGAGGTGTTGGAGATTGCTCTGGAGCGGCCCATTGGAAAGAAGAGCAAAGAGGACGGCGAGAAGCTGATCGAACAGCGACCTCCTCAAATCAAAGGTGAGGAGGATCGTCCCGGCGTCCACTGACAACTTTCCGCGCCGGTGCGGGCGTTTCCCGTCCGGCGCGTCTCTCGCCCCTCCCAGAGCCTGCCGCCCGTCCCAAGTAATACCCGGAAGAAAAAAGAGAACGCTGGAAACGTGGAAGCGTCTTTTGTAACAAGTGCAACCCGCTCCCAGGAGTACCCCGACAGTCCGCTGCCGCGGATTGCATTCGTGGGTCGATCCAATGTCGGAAAATCGAGTTTGATCAACAGCCTGGTCGGCCGCAAGAAGCTGGCCCGCACCAGTTCTTCGCCGGGCCGTACCCGCTTGATCAACTTTTTCCAGGTGGATTCGAAATGGCTCTTTACAGACCTGCCCGGTTATGGCTACGCCAAGGTTTCACGCGCCGAACGTCAGCGCTGGGGACCGATGATCGAGCAATACCTGCGCAGCGACGAACAACTGAAACTCTTAATACTGCTGGTCGACGCGCGTCACGAGCCCAGCCCTTTGGACAAGGTCATGAAGGAATGGCTGGACGAATGGGATGTGCCCTACGTGGTGGTGGCGACCAAGGCCGACAAGCTTTCGGCCAACAAACTGCAACAATCGTTAAAACGAATTAGGGAGACTTTCAACGCCCAACTCGTGCTTCCCTATTCGGCCCATACCGGCCGGGGGAAAAAGGAGTTGTGGCGCATCATTCAAGAGGTTTGATATGGCTGAATCTTCGACCAAAACCGCCAACATTTCTGAGGGCGACACGCTCAACATTCAAGAGTTGAAAGAGCTCAAGAATCAAGAGCTCAACAAAATCGCCAAAGAACTCGACATCGCCGGGGCTACCGGTATGCGCAAGCAGGAACTGATCTTTCAGATCCTCAAGGCGCAGACCGAACGCAGCGGCCTCATCTTTTCCGAAGGCGTGCTGGAAACCCTGCCCGACGGCTTCGGATTCCTGCGCGCGCCCGAGTACAATTATCTGCCCGGCCCCGACGACATCTACGTCTCGCCTTCCCAGATCCGCAAATTCGACCTGCACACTGGCGACACCGTTTCCGGGCAGGTGCGGCCTCCCAAGGAAGGGGAGCGCTACTTCGCTCTCATCAAGGTCGAAGCCATTAACTTCGAGCATCCCGACGTGGCCCGCGAGCGCACCTTCTTCGAGAACCTGACGCCGGTTTATCCCGACGAACGGCTCAAGCTGGAGACCGAACAGGACAACCTGTCGGGACGCGTCATGGACCTGCTCACGCCCATCGGCAAGGGGCAGCGCGGACTGATCGTCTCTCCGCCCCGGGCCGGAAAAACCATGATTCTGCAGAGCATCGCCAATTCCATCACCTACAACCAGCCCGAGGTGGTGCTGATCGTGCTGCTTATCGACGAGCGTCCTGAAGAGGTCACCGACATGCAGCGCTCGGTCAAAGGCGAGGTCATTTCCTCCACCTTCGACGAGCCGGCAACCCGCCACGTGCAGGTGGCCGAAATGGTGATCGAGAAGGCCAAGCGACTGGTCGAGCACAAGAAGGACGTGGTCATCCTGCTCGACTCCATCACCCGTCTGGCGCGCGCTTACAACACCATCGTTCCGCCCTCCGGCAAGGTGCTCTCGGGCGGTGTCGATTCCAACGCCCTGCAACGTCCCAAGCGCTTTTTCGGTGCCGCCCGCAACATCGAAGAAGGCGGCAGCCTGACCATCATGGCCACGGCTTTGATCGACACCGGGTCGCGTATGGACGACGTCATCTTCGAGGAGTTCAAGGGCACCGGCAACATGGAGCTGCACCTCGACCGCAAGCTGGTCGACAAGCGCGTCTTCCCGGCCATCGACATCAACCGGTCGGGAACCCGCAAGGAAGAGCTGCTGCTCAGCCCCGAAGAGCTCAACCGCGTGTGGGTGCTTCGCAAGGTCCTCAATCCGCTGTCGGTCACCGAATCGATGGAATTGCTCCTTGAAAAGCTGGCCAAGACCAAGAACAACAGCGACTTCCTCAAGGCCATGACCAAGGGAATGTAGGGCTTCAAACAGCCCCGCATGAAAAAAGGGGTTGATTTTGGCGGACGGAATGCCTATTCTGAGAGTCTGGGAAGAAGGATGATGGCAAACGGATTTCTCTGGCGAAGCGGATTCAAATCGTAACGCCGGAGAGCTGTGTGCCGATCTGACTTTCTACTAGATCAATGAGTGGAAAAGCCGTGGGGACAAGTTCTCCACGGCTTTTTTTTTGCAGCGACAACCGAAGACCTCGCAAGGCTGGCATGATCTATCAGAAAAAACTCCTAGGCGACACTTTCACGCCCGTTTCCACCTTTCTCAAGGTGGCGGCTGAAGCCGACCGCTGCTTTCTCTTGGAATCGGTGGAAGGGGGGGAGCGCATCGGACGCTACTCCTTCTTGGGCACCGCCCCTCAGCAGCATTTCAGCGGGAGTTTTCGCGAGTTCCGCCAGGCCTTCCGCGAGTTTGAGATCTCTCCTGAGAGCCTGCCTCCCTTCTGCGGGGGGGCGGTGGGACTTTTCTCCTACGATCTGATTCGCGAGTTCGAACCCGTGGGCAACGGCAACAAGCCCGGCCCCCAACTGCTGCCCGGCCAATGCGTGCACATGGACTTCTACTCCACCGTGCTGGTCTTCGACCATCTCAAGCACGAGATCGTCATCCTCTCCCACGAAGGGCCTGACAAAGTCGAGGAGTGGGAAGAACGCCTGCTCAAAGCCGAGGAGACCGGTCCGGGATGGGCTCCTTCGCTTGAGGGAGCTTCCCGGAGCGGACTCGACTATGTGTCCAGTTGCGGATACGGCGGCGAGCGCTTTCAGGAGGACGTCGAGCAGGCCAAGCAGTACATCGTGGACGGGGACATTTTTCAAGTCGTGCTGTCCCAGCGTTTCGAGGTCGACTACCCGGGCGATCCCTTCAACGTCTACCGCGCCCTGCGCTTTCTCAATCCCTCGCCTTACCACTTCTTCCTCAAGCAGGGGGACCTGGCGGTGGCGGGGGCCTCGCCCGAGATGCTGGTGCGGGTTCAAGGCGATCATCTGGAGTGCCGCCCCATCGCCGGGACCCGCCGCCGCGGCAAGGACTCCGATGAAGACGAACGCCTGGCAGAGGAACTCAAGGGCGACGCCAAGGAGAGGGCCGAGCACCTGATGCTGGTCGATCTGGGACGCAACGACCTGGGACGCGTGTGCCGTTTCGGGAGCGTCGAGGTGGACGACTTCATGTTCCTGGAGCGCTACTCCCACGTCATGCACCTCGTCAGTTCCGTGAGCGGACGCCTGCGTCCCGAGTTCAATGCCTTGGACGCGCTGCAGGCCTGCTTTCCGGCGGGAACCGTCTCCGGGGCGCCCAAGGTGCGCGCCATGCAGATCATCGACGAAATGGAGCCCTGGAAGCGCGGCGTCTACGCGGGAGCTGTAGGCTACCTTGACTACACCGGCAATCTCGACACTTGCATCGCCATACGAACCATCGTCTTCAAGGAGGGAAAAGCCTATGTGCAGGCGGGCGCCGGAATCGTGGCCGACTCCAACCCCGCACACGAAGACATGGAATGCCACAATAAGGCGCGGGTCCTCTTCCGGGCCCTGGAAATGGGAGCCTCATCATGAACCACAAGCAAGCCCATCCGAGCCTATCTGATCTGCCGGACCGACCTGCCGGCCGTCCCCATGCTCAGGGCCGGGCGCCGGACCGTCAAAACCGACCCGGACGTCTCCTGATGATCGACAACTACGACAGCTTCACCTACAACCTGGTGCAGTATCTGGGGGAATTGGGCGCGCGTCCCCAGGTCTTCCGCAACGACGCCCTCAGCCTTGAGGAAGTGGAGCGCCTCGATCCCGGCCGCATCGTCATCTCGCCCGGCCCCGGACGTCCCGGGGATGCCGGCATCTCGCTGCAGGTCGTGGAACGCTTTTCGGGACGCATCCCCATTCTCGGCGTGTGCCTGGGACACCAGGTTATCGGGGAAGCCTTCGGCGGACGCATCGTCCATGCCCCTGAACTCAAGCACGGCAAGACTTCTATGGTGCATCACAACGGCGCCACCCTTTTCCGCGGACTCGACAATCCCTTCGAAGCCACCCGCTATCACTCGCTGGCGGTGGAACGCGAGTCCCTTCCCCGGTGCTTGGAGGTGACGGCTTGGACTCAGGACGGTACCATCATGGGGCTGCGCCATCGCGAACATCACACCGAAGGCGTACAGTTTCATCCCGAATCGATCATGACCCGGGCCGGAATGGCCCTGCTGGAAAGGTTCTTATGCTCAGAGAACTGACCCGACAGGCCCGCGCCGGAGAGCATCTCTCGGCGCGCCAGGCTGAAGGGGCGCTGGACGCCATTCTCTCCCAGCCCTTCGAGGACGCCGAGATCGCCGATCTGCTGGTGGCCTTGGCCGACAAGGGCGAGCATCCTCAGGAAATAACCGGTTTCGCCCGGGCCATGCGCCGCCACGCCCTGCGCATGCCCGGCGGACGCGACGACTTGGTCGACACCGCCGGAACCGGGGGGGGAGGCGACACCTTCAACGTTTCCACCACTGCTGCCTTCGTCATCGCCGGAGCTGGAGTGGCGGTGGCCAAGCACGGCAACCGGGCCGTCACCTCGCGCAGCGGATCGGCTGACGTGCTGGAGACTTTGGGCGTCAAGATCGACCATCCTCCCGAATTGACGGTTGAGTGCCTGCAGCAACTGGGAGTGGCCTTTTTCTTCGCTCCTGCCTTTCACCCCGCCATGGCCAGGGTGGCCGGCATCCGCAGCAGCCTGGGACGGCGGACCATTTTCAACCTGCTGGGTCCGCTTACCAATCCCATGGGCGCTCCCTGTCAGGTGGTGGGCGTCTTCGCTCCTGAACTCACCGAGACGCTGGCTTGGTCGCTGGCCTCGCTGGGATGCCGCAGGGCCTGGGTCGTGCATTCCAAGGACGGGCTGGACGAGATTTCACCCGCCGCCCTGACCCGTGTCAGCGAGGTGGAGGAAAAGAGCGTCCGCAACTTCGATTTCGATCCCCGTGACTACGGCATCGAGGACGACGAAAGTCCCCTGCCCCGGGGCGGCGATCCTCAGCACAACGCTTCCATCACTCTGGGCGTCCTGGAAGGAAGGCTGGGCGGACGCGCCCGCCAGATCGTCCTCCTCAATGCCGCCGCCGCCATCGCGCTGGTAGAGGAGGAAGGATTCGAGCAGGCCCTCGACCAGGCCGCCGAATCGCTCGACTCGGGGGCGGCGCTGGACAAGCTGCGCCGCCTCATCCAAGCCACCCAAACCGGAGATCTGTCCTAGCCCATGCACGTTCTCGATCAAATCGTGGCCCGCAAGCGAGCCGAACTGGACGAAATGCTGCAGCAGAAGGCCTTCGCCAAGCTTTTGGAGGAACTGCCGGGCGACATCATCCAAAGCGCTCCGCCGTCCTTCAAGAAGGCCCTGCAACAGGATAGCGTCAACATCATCGCCGAGATCAAGTACCACAGCCCCTCTCACGGCCCCTTCGCCATCCAGTGGCCGCCCGAAGACGTGGCCAGGGCTTACCGGGAAGGCGGAGCCCAGGCCATATCCGTGCTGACCGATCAGGCCTTCTTCAAAGGCGATCCCGAATACCTGCAACGCCTCTCCTCAGACGACGGGCATCTGCCGCTGCTGCGCAAGGACTTCATTCTGGAACGCTACCAGATCGTCCAGGCCCGCATTTGGGGTGCCTCGGCGTATCTGCTGATCACGGCTTGCCTGACGCCTTCCGAACTGGCCGACCTGGTGGCCTGTTCGGACGAATACGGCATCGATGCGCTGGTGGAGGTGCACGACCTGCAGGAATTGGAGACAGCCGTCGAGGCGGGAGCCAACCTGATCGGGGTCAACAACCGCGACCTGCGCACCTTCCAGGTCGATCTCGACACTTCCTTCAAGGTGGCCCGCGCCCTGGAGGGCGAAGAGGGCTACCTGCTGGTTTCCGAATCGGGCATCAACGAACACCTCCAGATCAGCGAGCTGCGCAACGCCGGCTACAGCGCCTTCCTGGTGGGTTCGAGTTTGATGGACTCCGAGGATCCAGCCGCCAAGCTGCGCCTCCTTCGAGGGGAGGAGTCCTGATGCTGGTCAAGATCTGCGGCATCACGACCCTGGAAGATGCCCTGTCCTCGCTGCAGAGCGGAGCGACCGCGCTGGGATTCAATTATTTCCCCGGCAGTCCCCGTTACATCGATCCTCAGGAGTCGCGGGACATTCTCAAGGCTTTGCCAGAGGGAGTTCTCAAGGTGGCGGTGGTGGTGGTGGCCGAACAGGATCCGCGGCCCACAATCCCTCCTGAGATCGACGTTGTGCAGGTCCACAAGGCCCGCCGCGAGTCGGACTTGGAGGGCTGGGGGCGCAAGGTGTGGGCCGCCGTCAAGCCCGACGAGGTGAGCCGCTTTCCGGGCCGCGACATCCTCGTCGATCCCTCCTCGGGACGCGGAATCACCGCCGACTGGGACCGATTGGCGGGGGAACTGGGCGACCGTCCCTACATCCTGGCCGGGGGATTGAATCCTGACAACGTGGCCGAAGCGGTGCGCCGCGCCCGTCCCCAGGGCGTGGACGTGTGTTCGGGCGTGGAAGCCAGCCCGGGACGCAAAGATCCGCTGAAACTGAAACGATTTCTCTCGGAGATCAGCCTATGAGCAGCTACACCGACCTGCCCGATGCCGCGGGCCATTTCGGATCTTACGGCGGCAAGTTCGTCCCTGAAACCCTGATGACTCCCCTGGAGGAACTCGACAAGGCCTACCGTGAGGCCCGTCAGGACGAGTCATTTCAGGAAGAACTCGAGGATGCTCTGCGCCGCTTTGTAGGACGTCCCACGCCCCTGTTCCTGGCCCGCCGCCTTTCCGAAAAAGTGGGCGCCCGCCTCTACTTCAAGCGCGAGGACCTCTGCCACACCGGAGCCCACAAGATCAACAACGCCATTGGACAGGCCCTTCTGGCCCGCCGCATGGGCAAATCGCGCATCATCGCCGAAACCGGGGCCGGACAGCACGGCGTGGCCACCGCTGCCGCTTGCGCCTTGCTGGGACTGGAATGCGAAGTCTACATGGGCACCGAAGACATGCGGCGCCAAGCTCTCAACGTTTACCGCATGGAGCTTTTCGGCGCCACCGTGACCGACGTCGACGCCGGATCCCGCACCCTCAAGGACGCCATTAACGAAGCCATGCGCGACTGGGTCACCAACGTCGAGAACACTCACTATTTGCTGGGATCGGTGCTGGGCGCCCATCCTTACCCGGTCATGGTGCGCGACTTCCAGTCCGTCATCGGACGCGAGACGCGTCGCCAGATCCTGGATGCCGAAGGAAGCCTGCCCGACGTCCTCTCGGCCTGCGTGGGCGGAGGCAGCAACTCCATCGGCCTCTTTCACGCCTTTTTGGATGATGAAGATGTCCTCATGGTGGGGGTGGAAGCCGGCGGTCGTGGCCAGGAACTGGGCGAGCACGCAGCCCGCTTCCAAGGCGGATCGCTGGGAGTACTGCACGGCACCCAAAGCTACGTGCTTCACGACGAGCAGGGACAGATCGCTCTCACCCACTCCGTCTCGGCGGGACTCGATTACCCTTCCATCGGACCTGAGCACGCCTACCTGCACGATCAGGGACGCATCCGCTACACCTCGGTCAACGACGAGGAGGCCCTGGAGGCCTTCCACGCCATCTGCCGCCTGGAAGGCATCCTGCCGGCCCTGGAGTCGTCCCACGCCGTGGCTGATCTGCTGCGCCAGGACTCGGTGGCGCTGGCCGCCGCGCGTGAGCAGTCCGGTCAGGATCAGCCTCTCATCATCGTCAACCTGTCGGGACGCGGCGACAAAGACGTGGAGACCGTCCGCAGCCTGTCGGAGTAAGCCACATGTCGAGACTCTCAACCGCTTTCAAGAACCAGCCCAAGTGCTTCATCCCCTTCGTTACCGCCGGCCATCCCGACTTGGACACGACCGAGCGCATCATCGTGGAATTGGTGGCCGCCGGATCGGACATCGTCGAGATCGGCATACCCTTCTCCGATCCTATCGCCGACGGTCCGGTCATCCAGCGCTCCTCTTTTCAGGCCCTGGAGCATGGATACTCGATGCGCGACTACATCGAAATGGTAGGGCGGGTGCGGGCCAAGACCGACGCCGGGCTGATCTTCATGAGCTACATCAACCCGCTGCTCAAGTACGGCTTGAAGCGGGTCGAGGACGAAGCCGCTTCGGCGGGTCTCGACGGCCTGCTCATCTCCGACCTGACCCCTGAGGAGTACGCCCTCATGGATCCCATCGAGAAACTCGACACCGTCTTTCTGGCGGCGCCCACCTCTTCCGACCAGCGTCTCAAGAACATCGCCCAAGCCAGCCGCGGATTCCTCTACCTGGTGGCCCGCACCGGGGTCACCGGCACCCACACCCAGATAGGAGAGGAAATCGCCTCCAGCGTGGGCCGCATCCGCCGCTACACCGACATCCCCATCGCGGTGGGCTTCGGTATTGACTCCCGGGAGGGCGTCGAGCAGGTGTGGCGGCATGCTGATGCCGCGGTCGTGGGCTCGGCCATCGTCCGCTTCATCGAGGAGCACAAGGGTGAAGCCGAATTGTCGAAGCAAGTGGGACGCTACGTCCGCCAGCTCATCCCCGAGGCAAGATAGAGGAGTCCGGCGAGGTCGCGCGTTGGCTGACGCCTCTACCCGCATGAGGCGTCCGGGCCGTTCGCCGCTTGGACCCAGGTATGGCGCCGATGGTGTCTCACCGCGCTCGACGTAGGCTGACCCTGGGCTGGCCTATGTCCCGCCTTGCAGCGGGTCCTGGAATTGACTTTCCAACAGAACCGATAAAACAAGCCTGAATGGCTTCGGGCACTCTCCATTCGCCGCTTTGGCCAAACGAACTTGGGGGCCGGATCGGGCGCCAGTCTCGCCCGCAGTCCAGCAACGGTCTTCAATACTTGGTGATGGAGGGGTCGATCTCGTCGGACCAAGCCAGGATGCCGCCCGCAAGGTTGCGGACACGCTTGAATCCCCGCTCCAGGAGCATTTCGGTCGCGTCGGCGCTGCGGGCTCCGGAACGGCAGAAGACCACGATGTCCTTGTCGCGGTCGAGTTCGTCGACCCGCCCTTCCAACTCCGGCAGCGGAATCACGGCCGAAGTGGCCTCCAGCTTGGCGATGTCGAGTTCGTGGGGATTGCGTACGTCGAGGACGAAGAGTTCCTTGCCTGCGTCCAACTCGGCTTTGAAGTCGCGCACGCTCACCTCGGGGGTGTGTTGTTCTGATTGCTCGCTCATTCCACAAAATCCTTGGTAGTCGATCAGTTCCGTCACCGTGGGGTTCTGGCCGCACACGGGACATTCGGGGTTGGCCTTGAACTTGACCTCGCGGAAACGCATGGCCAGGGCATCCACCAGCAGCAGGCGTCCCGCCAGCGGCTGGCCCCGTCCCAGAATCAGCTTAACCGCTTCGGTAGCCTGAATCATCCCCAGCAGCCCCGGCAAGATGCCCAACACGCCGCCCTCGGCGCAGGACGGCACCAGTCCCGGATCGGGCGGCTTGGGGAAGATGCAGCGGTAGCAGGGCCCTCCCGGCATTCCGAAGACCGAGGCCTGACCTTCGAAGCGGAAGACGCTGGCGTAGACGTTGGGCTTGCCCGTGAGGATGCAGGCGTCGTTGACGAGGTAACGGGTGGGGAAGTTGTCGGTGCCGTCGGCCACCAAATCGTAGTCGGCCATCACTTCCAGCGCGTTTCGCGAATCCAGCCGCATTTCATGGCACACCACCTCGACCTCGGGATTCAAGTCGCGCAGCCGCTGGCGTGCCGATTCGAGCTTGGATCGGCCCACCTGAGAGGTCCCATGGAGGACCTGCCGCTGCAAGTTGGAGGCGTCCACCACGTCGAAGTCGACCAAACCCAGCCGCCCCACGCCGGCAGCCGCCAGGTAGAGTGCCAAAGGCGATCCCAATCCCCCGGCGCCCACGCATAACACCCGAGCTTGTTTGAGCTTCTTTTGCCCTTCCATCCCCACCTCGGGCAAGATCAGATGCCGGCTGTAGCGCTCCACCTCCCCCGCGCTCAGTCCGCCCGCATCCTCGGCAGCAGTCCGCTCGCTCATCTCTCCAGTCTAGCAGTTTGACTTTCGTTGGACTGACGTCCGGCCTCGCTGTGGCCGATCTCGTTCCTACCGCAGGGTCAGTCGACCCCACGCAGACCCTATCGGGCCAGTCGGCGAGTTGTTGCTTGGTGGGCAGCGTCTCGCCCACCGGCAGTGCGCTTTGCAGCAAGATCAGGCAATGGACCCCACTCCCCGACCTCATCAGGGCCAGTGCCCCTGCGCCGACTGACGCCAGCCTCTTCGCCGACTCCGACATCGCCGACGTTGTGAGCCGCTGAAAACCAGCTCAATGACGTCTCATGCCATCGGACCGCGTCGACCTTCATCAGGGACTAATGGACTCCCCGCGTCGACCTTCATCAGGGGCTAGTGGATCCCCCCCGCCGACCTGATCGGGGCAGGTCACGTCCGGGCTCGCTGTAAGCGAGCCATAGGCTAGCCCAGGGTGAGCCGCGGCGAGCCGAGCGAGACGCGTGCGTAACCCTGGGTAAATTTAATGCCGGGAAAAAACCCTGAAAGGGTGGAATAGCGGTGCTTCGAAGATGTCATGTGCGTGCTTTTGCGACAGCCTCTGAAAGCGTGAAATAGGGTCACTCGTCGGCTCGCGGTCCGGTGATCTTGAGGACGGCCTGCCGGCTCAACCGCGGGGGCAGCCAAACGGCGGCGTTTTTCACCCGGCCGTCCGCGACTTCCACGATGCAGTAAACCAAGTCGGGCCAAGCCAGGCGCCGGTCGATTGAGGACGGCCGGGATGGGCCGTCGGGATGGGAGTGGAAGACGCCTACGATTTCCAACCCTTCCTGCTTGAGCTGGCCGTGAACGCGGCGGTGAAATGCGGGAGAGATGCGGAAGCGGTTGCGCTGGGAGCTCTTCCCATCCGCAGGCCAGGCATTGGGTGCGGGGAAGACCTGCAGGACCTCGATGATGCCGGGAACCCGGCGGCCGCCCAGCAGGCCGCAGCCCTCACGGGGATGGGCCTCTTTCAACCAATGCGTGATTCTGTCCCATTGGGCGGAGGGGATGTGGAGTTCCATGGCCTCAGTATCCCCCAAAAGAGAAAAGGCCCGCAGGGTGCATGCGGGCCTTTTCGATCCAATCGGTTGGAATCGATCGCACTCGACGCGGCCAACCCGGGGTTGGCGAACCGCACCTGACCGTGAATGGGTGTGGAACGGCCTCAACGGCTCGTCAGCCTCTCCGGCTCTGCTGCGCAAGTCCGAAGGGGAAGGGAATCGGCTCCTGCGCGACCTGCCACGTCAAGCTTTTCTATTGTGTGCCGAATCGCGCCTGCTGTCAATAAATTTATGCCCATGGAAAGACTTTTTGCCTTTTGCCGGCACTCTCAGGCGTTGGCGTTTTGGCGGGGAAAGGACCCGTTGAGGATGGAAGGGGCGAGAAGGGCTTGAGCTCGCTAGGGTAGGTAGGGTTGCCTCCCCGCCCCCCGTTTCATCCATCAGGAGGCACCGCCACGTTCGGCGGTGTCTTTCAAATAGTTAGACGGGAGTAGATGAAAAAAGTTCGCATGAATCCCCATTTTTATTGCAGATTTGCCGAAAAATCGCCGATGGCTTGGGCCGATGGCACTCGATTTGTTCTGTTCAGGCCAAGGAACTGCGGCCAACCAGACGACAAATGGTGCCCGCGGTTTCGTCTTGCGGCTGTGCGAATGCCGGACACGAGTCACTCACAAGATCGTGTCTCCAGATGAGATGTCTCACTATGATCGAAGGGCAGCGCATCAGGGAAAGGCCGTGTGATGTCGGAGCGGATCTGCCTGGGAGCAAGCGGTTGGCCGGACAAGGTCAAGGCGGCGCCTAATGCCACGTCCGCCTCTTAAACGACCAAGTAAAGGAAAAGCGGGCCACGACGGTACCGTCTTTGAGGCGGCCCACGGTTTCCACCTTGGCGGTGGCCGGCTCTCCCGTCTCCAGCGTCCGCGAAACGGCCTGGGCCAGCAGGTCCCCTTGCTCACAGGTGAAGGTGGCGGTTCCCGTGGCCTTTTTCTCAAACTGAGCTTCAAGGCCCACAATCAGCATGGCCACCGACTCGGGGGCCAGCCGGACCTGGATGTCAGCCAGCAGTCCGGTGGACAGTTCGGCCGCCATCGACAGAGCGGCGAAATAAGTCGACTTGAAGGGATTGGTGGTGCGCCAACCGTAGGGGACGCAAACCCGGCAGGAGGTCTCATCCAAGTCCCTCACCCGCAGCCCCGCCACCAAGGCCAGCGGCAGCTTGGTGAGAAAGAACAGCCGAAGATAGAAGGGACTGGTGACCTTCTCGATCACGGCCTGGACTTTGTCCTTGCGAGCGGGTGCGGCTTGCGCTCGTTGTGCGGGCATCGATACCTTTCGGCCAGTGTGCTGGCGAAATCATAGCGGGCTGCGGGACGTCCCGCAATCACCGGGTCAGCCCCCGATCACGCCCATTTGGTCGAGGAGACGCTCGCGGTCGCGCCAGCCGGGCTCGACTTTGACGTTGAGGTCGAGGTAGAGGCTCTTGACGTCGAGCATGCGCTTGAGTTCCTTGCGGGCCTCGGTGCCAATCAGTTTGATCATCCGTCCGCCGCGTCCGATGACGATCTTCTTGTGGTTAGGCTTGTCGACCAAGATCGAGGCCGTGATGCGAAGAAAGCTCTCTTCCTCCTCGCGCCGGCTTTCGTCGAATTCCTCGATCACCACGGCGGTGGAGTAGGGGATCTCGCGCCGGGTATGGGCCAGGACCTTTTCTCGGATGATCTCGGAGGCCAAGAAGCGTTCCTGCTGGTCGGTGAAGTAGTCTTCCGGGAATATCCAGTCCGATTCGGGCAGATGCTCGGCGATGCGCTCGAGCAAAACCTCGACGTTGTCGCCCTCCAAAGCTGAGACGGGAATGATCTCCCGGTATTCAAAACGTTCATTGTAGGCTTCGATTTCGGGCAGCAGACGGCCCTTGTTGACGGCATCGGCTTTGTTGAGCAGCAGGAGGGTGGGCTTGCCAGCCTGTTTGACCAAGTCCACGACGAACTGTTCGCCGCGTCCGTAGGGCTCGGAGGCGTCCACCATGTGAAGCAGCAGATCGACGTCCTTCACGGCTTCGTAGACGGTTTCCATCATGATCTGGTTGAGGCGGTAGCCGGGCTTGTGGATGCCCGGAGTGTCGACGAAGATCATTTGTGCGTCCCCCCGGTTGACCACTCCCAAGATGCGCCTGCGGGTGGTTTGGGGTTTGTCGCTGACGATTGCGATCTTCTGTCCGATGAGGCGGTTGAGAAGTGTCGACTTGCCGGAATTGGGACGCCCGATCAGGGCGATGTATCCACATTTGGACATGGCTTCAGTGTATCTGATTTTGCCGGGCCGGGCGATTCTGGCCTTGCGGCTGCAAAGCCTAGGCATGTTAAAATGCTCGTTTGCTATCGACGGGAGTAGAAAACTATGTCAGGACATTCCAAGTGGCATTCGATCAAGCATAAAAAGGCGGCCGCTGACGCCAAGCGCGGCAAGCTGTTCACCCGCCTGATCAAGGAAATCAGCGTGGCCGCCCGATTGGGCGGAGGCGACGAAGACGCCAATCCGCGCCTGCGCACCGCGGTTGAAAAGGCCAAAGCCGCCAACATGCCACAAGACAATATCAAACGGGCCATCCTCAAAGGCACCGGCGAGCTGCCGGGACAAGTCTACGAGCCCGTCAGCTACGAAGGCTACGGACCGGGCGGAGCCGCGGTTTTCGTAGAAACGCTGACCGACAACAAGAACCGCACGGTGGCCGAGATCCGCCACCTCTTCTCCAAGTACAACGGCAATCTGGCTGAGACCAACGCCGTAGCCTGGATTTTCGAGCGCAAAGGCTATTTCCGGGTGCCCTTGGAGGAAGCCGATGAAGAGCAGTTGCTGGAGATCGTCCTGGAGGCCGGAGCCGAGGACATGGAAGTCAGCGAGGACGTTTACGAGATCTATTCGCCCTTCGAGCAGTTCGACGCCCTCCGCGACGCCTTGGACGACGCCGGAATCAAAGCCGAAACCAAGGACGTCACCATGATTCCCCAGAACTCCATGGCCTTGGAAGGCAAGCAGGCTCAGCAAATGCTCAGGCTCATGGACGCTCTGGAAGATCACGAGGACGTGCAGAACGTCTACTCCAATCTCGACATCGACGAGGCCGAAGTGGAAGCCATGATGAGCTGAAGCTTCGCAAGCAACCAACTTCCAAAGCCCAACTCACAAGGCGAGCGCCTTCGCACTGACTCCCCGGGGATTGGCCTCCGTGCCTCGATGCCGGGAAACAGTTGATCTTCGCTCGCAAACTTAGTGGCACCTGCCGCTCTGTGAACCATAAGGGATCACCGCCGGTTCGGTGGACGCGGTGTAGCAGCCTTCTCTGGCGGCGCCCTGCGAGTTGGGAAAGTTGGGAATTGGAAACTCGCATGACAGGGCGGCGTGACATGATGAAAAGATGAAGGTATTCGGCGTCGATCCGGGCAGCCGGGTGACGGGGTTCGGGGTCATCGAATCGAGTGGCAGCCGTCTGACTTGTCTCGACTACGGGAAGATCGAGGGGCTCCAGCGGGGGAGCCCTTCCGACTTCGCCCAGCGACTGGTTCGCATCTATCAGGGACTCAAGGAGCGGATCGCCGAGCATCAGCCCGAAGTTGTGGCCGTGGAAAAGGTCTTCCACGCCGTCAATGTCCAGACCGCCCTTAAGCTGGGGCATGCCCGGGGCGTCATTCTGCTGGCGGCAGCCGAGGCCGGAGTTCCCATCCTCGAATACTCGCCCCTGGAAATCAAGAAGTCGGTGGTGGGCTATGGGAGGGCCGAAAAGACCCAGGTGCAGATGATGGTCAAGACGCTGCTCAACCTGCGCCGCACTCCCCAGCCTCACGACGCAGCCGACGCCTTGGCCGTGGCCATCTGCCACAGCTTCAACGGCGCTCCTCGCCGTCGTTCCCGCCAGCGCTGGAAAGCGCCTCGTTAGCCAGCGCCTCTTGAGCAGCAGCCCATCCGTCCTCGGTCTGAAGCGCTATTCCACGATTTCAGCGTTCATCGGATCTCGCTGCCCCACCCAGGGTGGCGCCTTGTCTCGCTCCGCTCGCCGTTGGCTGACCCTGGGCTGGCCCATGGCTCGCCTACAGCGAGCCCGGATTTGGCTTTCAACAACGTCGCCGGGCTGTAGGGGTGGCTGGCCTGCGCACCTGATCGGGCCCTGCGGCGGCGTGCAGGCCAGCACTTCAGCAATCTTGACGAGTTGAGGCAACTTCGGCGAAGGGAGATGCTTGACCCGCCGACAGCGCGTCCGGACTTGGCTTCAACACTGTCGACGGGTTGGAGGGGTGGCTGGCGGGGCCGGCGTTTCAGCAAGATTGCCTGGCCCAGGCAGCCTTGGCGAACAGGGGTGCCTGACCCGCCTTGCATCTCGCTGGACTTGCGCTCTTCGGGCAAGCGGACCTCAACTGATCTGGATTCGGCGGGGCGTGGGGCGGTCCTTCTTGGCCAGGCGGATGGTGAGGACGCCCTCCCGCAAGTGGGCTGAGATCTTGTCGGAATCAAGGTGGCCCGGCAGGTTGAAATGGCGCACGAAACGCCCCCAGGGACGCTCGCGCTGGACGGCTTGGCCCTCTTGCTCAGGAGGAAGGCGCCGCTCTCCGCTCAAGGTCAGGACATTGCCCGTCAGTTGCAAGTGGACATCGTCGCGTTTGACTTCCGGCAGTTCGGCTTTGACCACCAGTTCGGTTTCGCCCTCCAAGATATCCACCACGGGAGTCCAAGGCTGAGCCGCTGACGCCGAGGCGCCTTTCTCGATCTCACCGCTGGCTTGGGCGCTTTGTTCCAGAATCTGCTTCATGCGCTGCTGAAGCCGCTTCAGTTCCTGAAAGGGATCTTGGCTCATGGCTTTTCCTGTTCGGACCGCTGCTGACTTGAGTCCGCTGTTGTCAACTTTTTTGAGTCCCGGACTTGCTTCCGGGCCGGAGCCATCTTAAGTAAACTCCGTGCAAGAGTTTAGGAAAAATCGGCCCAGGACGAAAGTAGATAGACATGGATATTAATCGAATGACCGAAAAAGCCAGGCAAGCCTTGATGGAGGCCCAGAGCGATGCCGTCCGCCGGGGGCACCAGCAAGTGGACGTCGAGCATCTGCTCGCCACCTTGCTCTCGCAGGAGAAGGGGTTGGCAGCCGCCATCCTCAACAAGGCCGACGTCAACGTCGAGGGGATCCGCCAGCGCATGGAAGAGGATCTTTCCGGCCGACCCTCGGTTTCGGGACCTGGAGCCGAGGCCGACAAGGTCTACATCACGGGACGCCTCAATACCCTGCTGGCTCAAGCTGAGCAGGAGGCCAAGTCGCTCAAGGACGAATATGTCTCCGCCGAGCACCTGCTCCTTTCCATGCTCGACGACAAGGGCACGGCCGGGGTGGTGCTGAAGGACTTCGGCGTCGCCCGCGACCGCCTGCTCAAGGCTCTGCGCGAGGTGCGCGGATCGCAGCGCATCACTTCCCAGAATCCCGAGTCGACCTTCCAGGCCCTGGAGCAATACGGACGCGATCTGACTCAGGAAGCGCGGCGGGGCAAGATCGATCCCGTCATCGGACGCGACGAGGAGATTCGCCGCATTACCCAGGTGCTGTCGCGGCGCACCAAGAACAACCCGGTGCTGATCGGCGAGCCGGGAGTGGGCAAGACAGCCATCGCTGAAGGACTGGCCCAGCGCATCGTCAACGGTGACGTCCCCGAAGGACTCAAGAACAAGCGCATCGTGTCCCTCGACATGGGCGCCCTGATTGCCGGAGCCAAGTACCGCGGCGAGTTCGAGGAGCGGCTCAAGGCCGTCCTCAAGGAAGTGCAGGAGGCCCAGGGCGAGGTCATCCTCTTCATCGACGAGTTGCACACCGTTGTCGGCGCCGGACGCACCGATGGCTCCATGGACGCCGGCAACTTGCTCAAGCCCATGCTGGCCCGCGGTGAACTGCACTGCATCGGCGCCACCACTCTGGACGAGTACCGCAAACACGTCGAAAAAGATGCTGCCCTGGAACGCCGCTTCCAGCCTGTGATGGTCGAACAGCCCACGGTGGAGGACACCATCTCCATCCTGCGCGGACTCAAGGAGCGCTACGAAGTGCATCATGGCGTACGCATCCAGGACGCGGCGCTGGTTTCGGCGGCCATCCTCTCCAACCGCTACATCTCCGACCGCTTTCTGCCCGACAAGGCCATCGACCTGATGGACGAAGCCGCCGCCAAACTGCGCACCGAGATGGACTCCATGCCCGCCGAGTTGGACGAAATCCGCCGCCGGGTGATGCAGCTTGAGATCGAGCGCGAAGCCCTTAAGAAAGAAAAGGACCAGGCCTCGCGCGAACGCCTCAAGAAGCTTGAGGAGGAGTTGGCCAACGCCAAACAGTCCTTCGACGCCCTGCAGGCCCAGTGGCAAGCTGAAAAGGAGGCGGTGCAGAAGCTGCGCCAGATCCGCGAGGAGATCGAACACACGCGCACCGAGATCGAGAGAGCCGAGCGCGAATACGACCTCAACCGGGCCGCCGAACTGCGCTATGGACGCATGCAGGAGTTGGAAAAGCAACTCCACAAACAGGAAGAGGCTCTGCAGCGGAAGCAGTCGCAAAGCAGCCTGCTCAAAGAGGAAGTCTCCGATGAGGACGTGGCCCAGGTAGTCTCGCGCTGGACCGGCATCCCCGTATCGCGCCTGATGGAGGGCGAAACCGAAAAGCTGCTCCACTTGGAAGACGAACTGCACAAGCGTGTCGTGGGCCAGGACGAGGCGGTTCACGCTGTCTCACAAGCCGTCATCCGCGCCCGTTCGGGACTCAAGGATCCCGAGCGTCCCATCGGCAGCTTCATCTTCCTGGGGCCCACCGGCGTGGGCAAGACCGAGCTGGCCCGGGCCCTGGCCCAGTTCCTTTTCGACGACGAGAAGGCCATGATCCGAATCGACATGTCGGAGTATCAGGAGAAGCATTCGGTGGCGCGCCTGGTGGGCGCGCCTCCGGGCTACGTGGGCTTCGAGGAAGGCGGACAGCTCACCGAATCGGTGCGCCGCCGTCCCTACTCAGTGATCCTCTTCGACGAGATTGAAAAGGCCCATGTCGACGTTTTCAACGCCCTGCTCCAGATCCTCGACGACGGACGCCTGACCGACGGCCAGGGACGAACCGTGAACTTCAAGAACACCATCGTCATCATGACCTCCAACATCGGTTCCACCCGAATCCTGGAGTACCAGGGCGATGCCGAAAGCGAGGGCTACGAGCGCATGAAGATCGAGGTGCTCAACGAACTGCGGCGCAACTTCCGTCCCGAGTTCCTCAACCGGGTGGACGAGACCATCGTCTTCCACGCCCTCAGCCGCGAAGATCTCACCCAGATCGTGCGCATCCAACTGGGCTACCTGCAAAAGCGCCTGGAGGACCGCAAGATCACTCTCGAGCTGAGCGACAAGGCGGCCGGGCACTTGGTGGAAGTGGGCTACGATCCGCACTTCGGAGCGCGTCCGCTGAAGCGGGCCATCCAGCGCGAGATCGAGAATCCCCTGGGCATCCTGCTGCTCAAGGGCGAGATCCGCGACGGACAGCACGTCGAAGTCGGCCTCAATCCCGACGGCACCCTCGACTTCGTCCCCGCCCAGCCCGCCGAACCGGTGGAACCCGTCGAGGCCTAGAGCGTATGGGGCACGGCGACCCTGTTCGCAGCAGTTTGTGGGCCGCTGCTTTGACCCCGATCTCTGGACTCAGCTGCGGCGCATCAGCGCCACGTCCTCCAGGCTTGCCCCAAAATGCGAGAGCTGGTTGGCAACGGCCTCATAATGTGATGTCGGTCCGGGAGTCCGTTCAAGGCCGTCTAGCCCAGCGGCGGGCCAGCCAGACGATGAGGGCCGCTTGGACGAGCAGCGAGATGGCGAAGTAGATCCAGCCCGTGGGAACAACTGCCGTGGAAGGCACGGCAGCGCCGGCCACGGGCTGGCCCTGGGCTGCGGCTTCCAGCGTCCACAGCATCTTGGCCGACCAGAAGTTGGGCAGTACTCCAAAGGCCAGTTGCAGCGGCGGATCGATGAAGTAGGCCAGCATGAGGGGCATCTGGGCTCCGCTGAGAGCCTTGTAGAGAGCGAAGCCCTGGACTTTGTCGCCGGCCAGGGCGGCCAGCGCCAAGGCCATCAGGGGACCTAAGAGCGCCGCCGAGAAACTGCAGGCCAGCAACGGCGTCCAGGAGAGGCTGAGCAGCCCCAAGGCACGGACCAGCAATGCGCCCACCAGTGTGCTGAGCAAAACCGTGTATCCCATACGGGCCAGCAGGAAGGTGGCGGGATGCAGAGGGGTGATGAGCAGCGCTTCACGAGTGTGCTGATCTCGCTCGTCCAGCAAGAGGAAGCCTAGTAGGAATCCGTAGCTGCCGGGCAGGATTCCCAGCACCAAGACGGCGATGAGCGGATTGTAGACGCTCAGGTCGACTTGGTAGGTTTCCATCACCAGCCGGCTGAGCAGCGGCAGCCCCCAGGCCATGACTGCGAAGATGGCCAAGGGCAAGACCACCATCCAGCGCAGCAGGCTGTCGCGCAGCACTAGCCGCATGTCGATTCCCAGCAGAGTGACGAGGCGTTTGACCTCAGACATTCCAGCCTCCTCTCTGGACGATCCATCGGCGATAGGCCTTGCCGCAGAGCCAGGCCAGCAGCGACGTCCAGATGACCAAAAGGGCGATGTCCGCCAGGATCCCGATCCAAGGTCGACGGACAAAAGCACCCTGCAACAATCCCATTCCCGCTGCCACCGGGTGCCATGCCGTGGCCCAGTCGGGCGCCAGTCCGAAGGCCGCGGGGAAGGGAAGAATCAATGCCGTCACCCACAACATGGAGGGGAAGAGGAAGGTATTGACCGAGTCATGGCGGGCCGCCGCCAGGAATCCCAGGAGCGTCATGATCATCCCCATGCCCGCCACTCCCGCCAGAAGCGCCCAGGGATCGAAGGGGACGCGCAGTCCCAGCACCACCAGCAGGAATGATTCAGCCGCCACGATTCCGGTTAGGATCAGCGCCTTGGAACCCAGATAGATTCCGAAGGGCAGCGGCGACACGGCCAGCGCGGCCAGCGAACCTTCTTCCTTTTCCAGAATCAGCAGCGCGGCCACGAAAAAGAACGTTCCCATGAAGAGCTCCCCGAAGATGAGCACGGGAGCGATGGGAACGCGCATCTCCTGAGGGAGCCACTGCAGAACGGCCAGCATCACCGCCATGACCAAGGCTGAGGCGGCAATGAATCCTTGCCTGACCTGGATAAGCAGGTCGCGCCGAAGGGTGACGACGAGAAGACGCAAAGGCGGCTTGTCCCACTTCGCTGGCGCCTGCTCAGAATGGGTTGCGGATCGTTGCATTGGACTCTTCCTTGGTGCGTGCTGTCTGGCCCGCCCTCAGGGGCTGCGCCGTGCGCGGTCGGCCAAGTTTCGGTCGCCATCGGTCGCGACTCCTTGTCATCAGGGCGCCTGCGTCTCCTGGCCACGACAACCCGTGAGGAACGCGGCTAGCGCAGCGACTTGCCGGTCACCTCGATGAAAACGTCCTCTAAAGTCGCCTCCCGCGAGTGCATGGTCAGGATCTTTCCGGAACGCAACAGCTTGAGAAACTGAGTATTGTCTCCGAGTCCTTGCAGGCCGAAGGCGGCTTCATGCACACCGCTCTCGCTCTCGTACTGCACCCTGACTTCCTTCTTGCCGTGTTTGAGCTTCAAATCTCCGGGGACGCCCACCGCCGCAATCCGTCCGTTGACCAGGAAGGCGGCCCGATGGCAAAGCGCATCCACCAGATGCATGTCGTGACTTGTGAGGAAGACCGTTCGTCCCTCCTCATTCTCGCGTCTGATCAGGTCCCTGACCAGGCGGGCATTGGTCGGATCGAGTCCGGCCGTGGGTTCGTCCAGAAACAGGACGTCGGGCTGGTGAATGAGAGCGCGGGCCAAAGTGAGCCGGTTCTTCATGCCTTTGGAGTACTCTTCCACCCGCTTCTCGCCCTCCTCTCCCAGCCCGACCCATTCCAGCACTTGCCGGGCCGGACGCGTGTTTCCGTTGTAAAGCGCCGCGAAGTAGTCGAGGTTCTCCAGGGCCGTCAGCTTCAAGAAGTGGGTCGGGTACTCGAAGGAGATCCCGATCTTCTGATAGAGTCCCCGCCCCCATTTGCTGACGGGTCGACCCAGCACCGCCGCCTCTCCTTCGAATCCCCTGAGCAGCCCGGTCAGGATCTTCTGGGTGGTCGATTTGCCCGATCCGCTGGGCCCCAGGAATCCGAAGATCTCCCCTTGCCGCATCTCGAAATCGAATCCTTTCAGCGCGTTTTCGCCAGCTCCTTGGTAGCGGAAGGCCAGTCCTTTCACGGCAATGATGCTCATCTGTATCTCCCTCGCGCTGCTCTCCAGTGATTCCCCCTCAAGTGCGCCTCCTGAAATCAAGACGAAGCCGGCGGCTTCGATATTCAATAGGACCGTTCCGGCAGCGCCCGCCTCCTCAGTCTCAGGCCCTGATGAGCGGTCGACATCATCCTATCCGAACCGGACTCCAAGCGACCCGAGAGTATGGATTCAAAGGAACTTTCTCATCGATGAACAGCTACACAGCGGGGCGAAGCCGTCGGACCATCCGATGGATCTGGCTGATGCATCGCTGGTTCTGCTGGCTGAGCAAGTCACCAGCGGGGATATCCTGACCACCGATTGGAGCGATTTCGCCATCTACCGCTGGAAGCAAGACCGACCCTTTCAAAACCTTCTCGGCGACCGGCCCGGCTGACCGATCGGAGGCCCGTGTCAAGGTGGTTTGGCGGCATCGGTTCTGATACCTTGAAGTCGATGTCTTGGACGCAGAAGCTGGTAACGCTTGAGGCGTGTCGGCGCGGGTTTCACCTGATTACGCGCGAGGTCGTGGACCAGTTGCCCGAATTAAAGGACTACCGTGTCGGATTGCTTCACGTCTTCATCCTTCATACTTCGGCGTCCCTCTCCCTCAACGAGAACGCTTCTCCTGACGTGAGAGGCGATATGGAGCGGCACTTCAACCGCATGGTTCCTGAAAATCAGCCATACTATGAGCACACCCTGGAAGGTCCCGACGATATGCCGGCGCATATCAAGGCCTCCCTGCTGGGCAGCGGAATGACGCTTCCGGTGCGGGCGGGGGAGTTGAAACTGGGGACTTGGCAGGGCATCTATTTGTGCGAACACCGTGACCACGGCGGGGCGCGCAAGCTCGTACTCACCCTGTGGGGCGAGAAAAGCGAATGAGCGTGGTTTTTCGACAAAGACGATGAAGTGGTCTATTAAGCTTGGCCGTCTGGCCGGCATCGACGTTTACATGCACCTCACCTTCCTGCTCATCCTGGGATGGGTGGGGTGGATCTACTACAACGAAACGGGCACCCTTGAGGGAGTCCTCGAAGGCATTGTCTTCATCCTGGCGGTTTTCGGAATCGTGGTGCTGCACGAACTGGGACACGCCCTCACGGCCCGCCGCTATGGCATCGAGACGCGCGACATCACCTTGCTGCCCATCGGAGGCGTGGCCCGCTTGGAGAAGATGCCCGAAGACCCGCGACAGGAGTTGTGGGTGGCACTGGCCGGGCCCGCCGTCAACGTCGTCTTGGCGGCTCTCTTCATTGCCTTGGTGGTCGGACTGTGGGGTGCCGGGACGCTCACCAACATCGAGGTCGTGGGCGGTTCCTTTCTGGCTCAGATGGCGGGCATCAACATCGTCCTGGCCGTTTTCAATATGCTGCCGGCCTTTCCCATGGACGGGGGGCGCGTCCTGCGCGCCCTGCTGGCCATGCGTATGGACTATGTCCAAGCCACACAGGTAGCGGCCTCTATCGGACAGGGAATGGCGCTGCTCTTCGGTTTCCTGGGACTGCTGACCAATCCCTTTCTGATCTTCATCGCCCTTTTCGTCTGGCTGGGCGCGAGCGAAGAGTCGGGAATGGTGCAGATGAAGACCGCCATGTCGGGACTGCCTATCTCTCACGCCATGATCACCGAATTCCGCACGCTTGATCCCAGCGACTCGCTGCGCCACGTCGTCGACCACCTGCTGGCCGGATTCCAGCAGGACTTCCCGGTGGTGGACCGCGAAGGCGAACTGCTCGGGGTGCTGACGCGTTCCGACCTGGTCAGCGCTCTGCGCAACAAAGGCGAGGAAACACGGGTTTACGACGTCATGCAGACCGACTTCGAGGTGGCCCATCCCAACGAGATGATGGAAACTGTCTTCAACCGCCTGCGTGAGTGCAGTTGCCGCTCCTTGCCCATTCTCAAGGACGGCCGCCTGGTGGGCATGGTGACGATGGACAACCTGGGCGAATTCATGTCGGTGCAAGGTGCCGCCAAGATCGCCAGCCGGCACTAAACGACCCGTTTTTCGAAGCGCCAGGTGCTGAAGGCGATAGTGGCCACGGCCATCAGGGCCAGCACCAGGCATTGCGGCCACAGCGTCTCGACTCCCGTGCCTTTGAGGAAGACACCTCTGACCAGCTCCAGGAAATAGCGCATGGGATTGGCCAGCGTGATCCACTG
>DATIPO010000263.1:0-10482 GCA_035471925.1 Acidobacteriota bacterium | reverse complement strand
CACAGCTCCACGCCACACTCCCGTGCTGGCGGCGCGAAATGGCGTGATCGTCGGCCTCTCCGAAGGCGGCAATGCCGGGCTGGCGGTACTCCAACGCGATCCCAAGGAGCGCTACGCCTTTTTCTACGCTCACCTGGAGGGCTTCGCCGAAGGCCTGGAGGAAGGCGATTTCGTCCGGCAAGGCCAAGTCATCGGTTATGTCGGCACCTCAGGCAACGCACCCGAGAATGTCCCTCACCTGCACTTCGCCATCCATCAACTCGACTCGTCCCTCTCCTTCCGAAGAGGCCGGCCCCTCAACCCGCATCCCCTGCTGAGCCCTTAGCCCCCCGCATTTCTCAATGGTGGTCTGCTGCGGTGCGCATCCATCCGCGCTGACTGCGCTGCACTCGGTCGCGACGCCTTGCCATTATGGCGCCTGCGGCACCTCGCGACGACAACCGTGAGAAATGCAGACTGGGACATCAGCGAACAAAACTTGAGGAGCCTGATGAACTCTTTAGCGGAGAGCCTTCATCTATCCGCACAAAGGCGCCTGCAACGCAGGTGGTTCTGAGCCACGTGAACCAGTCAATCAAAGTGAGGTGAGGTCATGCATCAACGTTTTTCACCGATGATTTGCATCGCGCTTCTGGTGGCATTATGCGTGCCACTTTTGGCCCAGCCGTCGTCCAACGCGCTAGAGTTCGCAATCCAGCCCGATGAAGACCGGCGTACGCTGTTCGGAGCTTTGGTCTTCGAAGAGCAGTCATGGAATGTCTACAGCGTCGCTTTGACGGTTCACTCCCTGAACGCCGATGACCGGAGTTGCCGAGTCACCCTGTGGGGTCAGGGCCAAATGAAGCAGCAGCGCCGAGAATTGCGTGAAGGAAGGCGCCAAGATTTCCGTTTGATTCCCGGCCACCCGCCGATCACGATCGAAGTCTCTCAGGTTACCCGGCAAGCCTGCCAGGGCCACGTCATCGTCACTTCCGACACAGCGAATTCCTGGAGACGCCTCTCTGCCGGATCTCCGGCCACTTCGCAAGCGGCCCTTGATGCCTTCCAGATCGGGGCCGAAGGAGTCCAAGCCCCGTCCCTGACCCACCGCACCTCGCCCTCTTACACCGACGAGGCAAAGCGAGCCGGCATCGGCGGAACGAGCCTTTTTCAAGTTGTCATCGACGAGAACGGAATGGTTGATCCTAACCGCATCCACATCATCAGGACTCTGGGCTATGGATTGGACGAAGCGGCCATGGAAGCTATCGTCAACAACTGGGAGTTCGAACCCGGCACTCACAAGGGCCAGCCGGCTCCTGTTATGGTCGTCGTCGAAGTCAGCTTTACCCTCAGGCGGTGATGCGACTTTGGCGCAGATGTCTGAACAACGGGCTAGGGACGCAAAAAGAGAGCAAGCTCTTCTTTGCGGCGGGAATAGGGCTTTCCGACCCGCCGGAAGCCGAGGGCAATCAGAATCCTAATCATAGCGTTGTTATTAGGCCGGGTTGTGGCAAAGACCGGTGTCGTCGGCACCTCGTTCAAGAGACGTCGGCAGAGCTCTTCACCGATGCCCCGCCGGCGCTGATCGGGCAGGACAAAGACCCAACCCAACTCCAAACCATAACTGGCGGAGCTCACGCCAGCCTTGGCGCTTTGGAAAACATCAGCACCGTACTGGCGTTCAGGAGTTTTCAGTCCGGCGATCGCCGCCAGCTCTCCGTCTTCGGCGTAGTAGAAAGCCAACCCGGTCGCCTTGCGGATGCGCTCACGCAGGCCGGCATCGGAACCGTTAAAGCCCAGGCGGACCAATTGCTCGAACTCCCGGCGCTCCTGCTCGGTGCAGGCAAGGGGTGGCTTGTAAAGGGCCGTCTCCGACAAATCGATCCTCCCCGCGAAAGTTCCATGAACCTGCTATTCAACGGCTAGTCCCGGGCTGCAACCCAGCGAAGCCCGCATCAGGGGCTACCCGAATCGGACCCATCGCGTCAACCCTGGGAAGAGAGTTGGGGGTCGTCAAGGAAAGATAGACGGATAAGGCGAGGCTGGTCAAGTGCCTGGCAGCCACGTCTCTCAGCTATCGAGACGATCGCACGAGGCTTGGCGGTCCACCTTCTTTAAGGCCGACAATGGGCGGCGACACTGGACGACCACCCTAGACGGCGACTACCAAGTTGCGGAAATCGGAGGGGGACAGGTCGGTCCAGCGGCGGAAGGTGCGCTGGAAGTGGCGCAGGTCTCCAAAGCCCGCGTCATAACAGGCTTCGGTGATGGAGTTGTCGCCCTCCAGCAGCAGGTCGATGCTGCGCTGCAATCGGGTTCTTTGCATCCACTGGGTGAAGGGCAGGCCCACCTTCTGGTGGAAGTAGCGGCAGAAGTAGCTCCTCTCCAAAGCGGCCACCTGGGCGGCATTTTCCAGGGTGATTTTTTCTTCCAAGTGATCGTCGACGTACGACCGAAGCCGACGCAAGCGCGAATAATACTCGATGGCATGGCGATTGGTGGCGCCTGGAAACTGCAGCCGCCAAGCCTTGCCTGGCCCCAAACCCTCCTCTGTCTCTGAGGTAACCAGTTCCAAGCCGATCAGCGATGACTCGCCGTCGTAGTCCTCCTGGAAGCGCACAATGGCCTCGCCGATCAGGGCCGATCCGGCCTCGAGAGCCACTTTGCCTTTCCATTGCAGGCGGGGGCAGACCACCGCCAAGCCTCCCGGACTGGCATTGATGGTGTACCCCTTGTGCTGGATGCCCTCTTCGTCAGTGATCTGAATGGGGATTTCCAGGGGCTTCCTGGGGCACCGCCGCCGTTCCCGTTTCATCTTCGCGCCTCGCTTCAATCCAAACGCTGCCATCCGCCCCGAGTCGGGAGCCGACAGGCAACGCACATTTCGGGCTTCAAAGCTGCACCTTGCAGCCTGATACTTTGGAGGCTCGTCATCTCTGCGTGTGAGCCGCTGGGAGAGGTTCCAGCACCAGGAGTGTCTTTGCCGGCGGATGGTCAGCCCGCACTTCTAGAACGCTTCCCCGGCACCTTCACCGCCCGCAGGCGGTCCAGAATGCCAGCATAGAACGGGGATCGAGGATTGGAAGTGATTCAAATCACAACATAGGGGCTGCTGTCCGCCACGAGAGCCGCAAAACGCTCGACATGCTAACATCCGGTGATTGTTCAGGCCTTGCGGAAGCGGGCGTGCGGTCATCTCTTTTTCAGGAGGACGCGGTGAAGACCATCAAGAACCTTGTCCTGGCTTCGGTGGCGCTGCTGTGGATGGGAAGCCAAGTGCCGCGAGAAGTCTCGTTTCCCACCCAGGACGGCGGGCGCGTGCAGGCTGACCTCTACGAAGCCGGGGGACCCGCCGTGGTGCTGGCCCACGGGGGACGCTTCACCAAGGAGAGCTGGGCCTCGCAGGCGCAGATCTTGCAGGAACACGGCTTCAAAGTCCTGGCCATCAACTTCCGGGGAAGAGGGGAGTCCCGGGGCGGTCCTGACTCCCAACAAGGCGAGGGGTATCACCTGGACGTTCTGGCCGCTGTTCACTATCTGCGTGACCAAGGCGCCAAGTCGGTATCAGTGGTGGGAGGCAGTTTCGGAGGCTGGGCGGCGGCCGGAGCTTCGGCTGCCGAACCTGGACTGATTGACCGCCTGGTTTTGCTGGCGGCGCCAGCCGACCATCCCGAGCAATTGACGGGGCGCAAGCTCTTCATCTTAGCCCGAGACGACGTCCGGGGCGAGGGCATTCCGCGCTTGCCTGAGATCAAAGCTCAGTTCGAACGCGCCCCTGAGCCCAAGGAGCTGGTCCTTCTGGAAGGCTCGGCCCACGCCCAATTCCTCTTCGATACCGATCAAGGCGACCGCCTGATGCAGGAAATCCTCGATTTCCTCAAGAAACCATAGTTTCCGGTCTGTTTGCGTCTCAGGTGAGGACACGGGCCCGGCACCAGGCATTGGTGACGTGGGGATACTCGGAGACGGGCTCGGACGGCTCCTCCCACAGCAGCCGCGAATGCCAGTCTCCGCTCTCAGCCACGTTGCGGAAGTTCTCAGGACTCTCGCAGTCCGTCCACATGTAGAGCATCTTGGTCCACCCGTGGCGTTCGGTGCCCTCCAGAAAATAGATGCGGGACAGATGCTTGCGCACCTCGGGGCTGACGAGGAAGGCCCGCAGGCTGCGGTGGTGAATGTGATGAGGGGCGTAGGAGAACACGCCGACGGTTTTTCTGGGCGGTTGGGCGCTCAGCTCTGAGATGCGCTCTTGAGCCTCTTCCAGGCTTCCCTGCTGGAGCTTGAAGCGGTCGGATTCGGCGGCGTCTCCCAGGTCCGACTTTCCCAGTTTGGCCCGCAGGTTGTCGGAGAATCCGGCAATCATGGACTTGCTGGGCTCCAGTCCCAGGTACTCGACTTCGTCTTGAGGAAGGCCCGCGCGCTTGAGGGCCATCATCAGGTCAATGGCGAAGGCTCCCGATCCGGCTCCGAATTCCAGCAGGCGGACGCGCGGGCCGGCCTTCAAATCGGAAACCACGGTCTCAGCCAGCCGCACTTTGGAATAGGCGAACTGCGGCAGCATGCGCTCCAGGAGATCGTTGTAGTGGGCGGCGAAAAGGTTGGGGCGTCCGCTGTGGGGTGACCTGCCCTGGTAGTAGAGTGCGTTGAGCCGGTCCCATTCGGGACGCTCGATGCCGTCGCCCCATCCAGTGGTGATGTTTTCGCACAAAACGCGCTCGGCCGGCTTGGCCTCCACCTCGTAGATGGCGCACAGGTCCAGATAGCGGGTGGCCTCACGATAACCCGAAGACAGAAAATATTCACCGGTCTCGAAGCAGTATCGGCCGATGGGCTCAGGGGGCACGAAGATGCGGTCGAAAGCCGTCTGGAGCAGAAACAGCGAGGCGTAGAATTCCACCGCCTCGCGGGTAAAGCCCCGCCCCGCAGCCAAATTGAATTGCAGGATCTCGCCAGCTAGATCCTCACTGAGTCCTCGGTACCCACGAATCTTGGCCGGCAACCCCTCGATCAGGCAGCGGTGGACGAAAACCACCTGGGCAATCTGCATGGCCAGCATCTTCAGAGCCGCATAGTGGCGAAAGAGGTCGCCAGCATCATCTCTTTCCGACTTGGCTCTCACGAGAAGGCGGTTGAGGTCGAAAAAATCCGACTCCCGCAACTCGCCCCGCAGTGCCGCGGCGCGGAAATCCGCTCCGGCTTGGTCGAAGAGCATCGGCCGCAGATCTTTCAAATAACCCGCATAGGGCGCCCTCTCCGAAGCACCCTTGTTCCCAGGGGTGACGACATCCGCCAGGCTCAACTCAAGTTCCGGATAGCGGCTGAAAAACGGTTCCCGCCTCTTGGGGCGCGACTCTTCGATCATGCCCCACTATCTTAGCCCGATTCTCGCCTTTGGAAAGCCGGCCTTCCCAAGGTGGCAAACTGGACTTCATTAGCGGCCAGGTCTTAGTCATTGGCCTTGGCCAGGCAGTCGACGCCTTCACGGCGATAGAGGTCGAGTTTGGCATCAACCGCGTCCAGGTGATTTTGCAGCCGCTGGATTTTTGCCCGGAGGGCCTGACGGTGGGAGTCCAGGAGCTCGATTCGTTGCGGCAAGCTGGTTTCGCCCTGCCCCAGCAGTTGAACATAACGCCGGATCGTGGCAATCGGCATTCCCGCTTCTCGCAGACGCATCAAAAAGCGCAGCCAGCGCAGGTCGCGTTCGTCGTAGCAGCGGCGGCCCCCGCCGTCCCGCGAAACCGGGGGCAGCAGCCCCGCCCTCTCGTAATAGCGCAGGGTGTGACGGCTTAAGCCGGTGCTCTCGGATATGTCTCCAATCGTGTAGGCCATAGTGATCTCGTGAAGTGATTATACCGCCCTGGCCGCCAACCCTCCCGTGACGGGCAGATTGACGCCGTTGATGTAGGACGATCTCGAACTGGCCAGGAAGAGGCATGCATCGGCGACATCTTGAGGCCGTCCCAGGCGTCCGCTGGCGTTGGACATCAGTCCCGAGAGCAGTTTTTTCTTGACCGTTTCCAAGTCCTTCTCCCAGCCCTGCAGTTCCGCGATCTGCAAGGCAAAGTCCTTCCAGGTGGCGGTTTCCACGGGACCTGGACTGATGGTATTGACGGTGATGCCCGTCCCCGCCAACTCCTGCATGAGGCTGACTGTCAAATTCACCGTGGCCGCCTTGGCCGCCGCGTAGTCCGGAAACACAGGCGGCGCGACGGCTGCTGAGATGCTGGCGATCTGGATAATGCGTCCCGACCCCTGCTCCCGCATCGGTTCCACGACCCTGCGGATCAGCCGCACCATGGAGACCACGTTCACGCCGTAGGCCTGAAGCCAGCGGTCGCCGTCAGCTTGCTTCCAGCCGCTGACTTCGAACGTCCCGGCATTGTTGACCAGGACATCGATCCCTCCCAGGCCCTCCAGGCAGCCCCGAAAGACTCTCCCCACGCCCCCTTTCGCAGAAAGGTCGCCCGAAACCGCGATGACTTGCTCCGCTTTCCCGCCAACCTCTTGGACGACCTCCCGAGCCGACACTTCCGCCGCTTCCTGCCGCCGCCCATGAACTGCCACTTTGGCACCTTCACCCACGAACCCCGCTGCGATGGCCTTGCCGATCCCCCGCGTACTCCCCGTCACCAGCACTCGTTTCGCTTTTAGTCCTAGATTCAAAATGCGCTCCTTGTAGCTCGAAATCATGTCAATTCACCGTTACTCAAATCGACGCTACAAGTTAGAGCGCACTCTAAGTCAAGGAAAAACCTCTTTCTGGAACGATGGCGACCCAAAAGCGCCGTTTGGAAGCCACCCGTTTGCGGGGAAATCCGGAACCGAAGCTCGTTTTGGCCCATGCCTGAACCTGCGGACATCACCTCGTTCCGGAATCGTCCTGCTCATCCCCAGGGGCAATTTTTTGTAGCGCGTCGGCGAGGCTGCCGACCAAGGCGAGCCGCTTATTGCGCGGATCGAGCACCAGTACGAAGCGGCTCAAGAATCGTCCACCGACGTTCACCATACGGGCCTTGGCTGAAAATAGAACCTCAAGTTCCTCGACTTGGACAGAACCCACGCCAATGGGCCTGCGGATCGTCCCGGCCAAGAGTTGAAACTCGGTGTTGGCCCGGCTCCCGATGCCTACGGAACGCAAGTCGGATACGCCCAAGAGGTCAGCCGCTTCAAGGGGAAAATGCATGGTCAACGACGAACCGGTGTCAATTCTCGCCAGGAATTCCAGGTCGCCGGCCTTGACCGGCGCGCGGTAACCGCCGGTGTAAGTCAAAACGCCTTCGGCTTCGGGACGAAGGCTGGCGTCTCGGTAAAGCAGCATCCGGTTTGTCGGATAGGAGATGATGACCAGAAAGCCCTCCACGAATCCACGTCCCACGATTCCGTGCAGCAACCCGCCTGCACGCTCCGAACGGTTGTAGTCGCGGCTGGAGACGATGAAATCGCCACGCGAAAGCGATCCGATCGAGAGCGACTGTATCCGGACCAAGTCGATGGTGGACCGGTTGACGCCGTCATCATTGACACCCCGGCCTTCGTAGGGAAGGCTCAGTTCTTGGACCAGCCGTGTGTCGGCACGTCCCATTCCCTCGGCACCCGTGTCAAACATGAAATTGTAGGGGCCAGCCCCGTTGACCCGCGCCTCGAAATGAACCCGTCCGCTTCTAATCTGGAATGGAATTTCATAGGCCTGAGAGGGCTGGCTGAGCGCAGGAAAGATCGAAGCCAGCACCAGTACAATCACCAGCAGTGGGGAGTTTTTCATCATGTGTTTTCGTATCACGTCACTGCCCCCTAATTTCTACGCCCCCTCTACTATTAAACTATTAATAGTTAAGCAGCCTACAGAAAGGTCTCCCGCTTGTCCATTAATTTCTTAATATTTCACCGCGGGGGGCAACTGGCACTGTGGCGGCCATGACAGTCGATCCCGCCACGGTCATTGGATCCGAATCCGCGGCGCGGCTGGTAAGCACTGACAGGGCAGTAATGGGGCCCCTCCCAGGGCACAAAACTCCGGCTAAGAGAGATGAGGTTGAGGAGCAGATACGAAGCAAGTGTGAACGCTAGCGCGCGATCACCCTGAACTCTGTAGACGCTGGCTGATGTTTTCGCGAACTCGCCTGCAGGCGAGCTTGCCTGCCAATGAAGCCCATCAGTGAGTCAAGAGCTGAATCGGGAATCGGTGCGGTCCGCTGGGTGAGAATCTGGAAACGGTGTTGCAGCTTTTCTTTTGGAACTCGGTATTTCACTTCTGCTTGTCCAGGAATTCTTCAATGGCATCATCCACGAACTGGGGGTTGTCAAGCCAGACCGAGATATGCGCTTCGGGAACGAACTTTTTCTCGATGCGCGGATTGTCCTCGGTGCCTTTCCAGCTTTCAACAAAGAACAAATCGGGCCAGTTGTTGGTTTGTGCCTTCTTAAACTCTTGGCTAAACGTGGGCATGAGGACGAGCATCGGCGCCTCAAGTTCGCTGAACCGTTCACCGACATCGCCTGCCCAACCTTCCAGCAGATAGCGAATATGGACTTGCAACTGATCTTCAGTGACGATCGGGAGCAGTCTCTCGGCCACGTCAGGCTGGTTGGAATAGGACGCCGCCGAATAACTGTTGTCGTTCCAGGTCTTGGCCGTCACGGTCTTGAACCACTTGGGCGCCATCTGGGTGTCGAGGTAGCCGATGCGTTGCTCCAAGGTGGCGGAATCAAAACGGCGATTCCTGGGTATCCCTCCAAGGATGATGACGGAACCGACCGACTCAGGCCGTTCGAGAGCCATTTCCAAGACGACCTGAGTACCTTCCAGAAAATGGCCAACGATCACCGGTCGCTCCAGTCCCTCCTTCCGGATCAGTTCTTTGAGGGCCTTGACGGCGCCATTGATCCAAGTGCGCTCCCCGTAGCTGGTTCCTTCGGAAGGCATGGGAGGCGCCGCCGTCATGCCCATGCCGGCTAACGTGACAGCGTACATCGTGTAGGCCTTCCGGTTGCGTTGCATGAAGGACTCGAAGACGCTCCAATCGAATCCTCTGCCGGGAATCAGGATCATCGGCACGGGTCCCTCGCCCCGCTTTTCGACGTGTCCGAAGGTGCCCGGCGGAGACGGTTTGTAGCCCTCAGGATGGACCAGGTTGTTGAGGTTTGGATCTTGCTCCATGGACCGCTGTCCCAAGACCCAGGCGTTACCCAGAAACAAGAATGTCACAGCGCAGAATGCGGAAATCTTCATGGGGGCATCTTAGGGCCGCTCTCGCCCTTTTTCACCATGGGGGTGTTAAGTTGAGGTTAGGAAAAAGTCCCGGTCTGCGAATAATCGGTTTTTATGGCTCCTTCCCAAACTTCGGCACACCTTTCTGCGGGTAACTCCCGGGCGAAAACCGCACGGCCCAAGGAGGCGGTGGGCGGTTGGCCCATAATCCCCGATCGCTTGGCGGACCAGTCAGTTCAAACGGCTAGATCTAAGGACCGGAGAATCCTCATCATTTGCAGAGCGCGTCCAAATGAGCGGTCTTCTGCCACTACCTGCCCTCTCGCGACTCACAATCAGACGCAGCCGCGCAGTCGGACCTCTACGCCCGGCAAACCCTGCGTGAACAAAGAAGAAGGAACTCGCTGGCAGCTTAGACGTGGATAAGGGAATGGAGCTTTGGATTTATTTGTTCCTCTTGACCGCATCACCGCTGCAAACCGATTGTGAGGCGGCCCTTGAGAGGTCTGTCGAAGAAGGAGTGCTGGATCTGGATTTTGCAGCCTTCGACCAAGACATGGACGGAGGCTGGAGGACTCTCGGTTCACTGGGATGCGATGGGCAGGCAGCCCGGCTGCTGGACCGCTTTATTGCAGAGAATGAACCCAGCCCTTCTGAACGGGTCATTCTCAATTTTCATGCCGGCCAGTGCTACGCCTTCGCAGGAGACGAATCGACAGCCGCCCAACGCATTTCCCAGTCCCTCTACGCCGATTCTGTCATCGAAGCTAGGGAAAAGCCCTTTGCGGACCGGCTGCTCTCTTGGAACGCCTATGTCAACGCCACCCTGGCCTTCCTCCGGAAGGACGCAGAGGCCTTGAAGAGACACCGCCAAGAGATGGCCGCCCACGACGACCTGAGGATCAACCAAGTCAATCTAAAGGTCGTCGACCGCTTCATCCGCCATTTTGACCGCAGTTACAAGCAAGCTTACACGGGAAGCGTCCCCGAGGACCCGCGCTAGTCCGGCGCAACGATGGTTACCGTATCTTGGGGGGCGGACGCGGCCGATCATCAGAATCGCATCATATGGTCGACGAGCGTCACTGTGACATCCGCCCGGCCTCAGGTCTTGGTCACGATCGGCTTCCGTACCCCTCGCCCGCGCTTCCCTATTCCTCTCTGAGAGCTGAGATGGGATCGATGCGGGCGGCCCGCTTGGCGGGCAGGTAAGCGGCCAGCGAGGCCGCCGCCAGCATCACCACGGCCGCCGCCGCCAGGGGCAGAGGATGCCCCGGCTGAATGCCGTAGAG